>NZ_CP034432.1:8835000-9434376 GCF_009931255.1 Bradyrhizobium sp. LCT2
GCCAACCTCCTGGTTGTTTTGGGATTTCCACATCCTTTCCCACTTAGCCACGAATTAGGGGCCTTAGCTGTAGGTCCGGGTTGTTTCCCTCTCCACGACGGACGTTAGCACCCGCCGTGTGACTCCCGGATAGTACTCTCAGGTATTCGGAGTTTGGTTGGGTTTGGTAAGACGGTAAGTCCCCCTAGCCCATCCAGTGCTCTACCCCCTGAGGTATTCATCCGAGGCGATACCTAAATATCTTTCGCGGAGAACCAGCTATTTCCCAGTTTGATTGGCCTTTCACCCCTAACCACAAGTCATCGGAGCCTTTTTCAACAGGCACCCGTTCGGTCCTCCAGTGAGTGTTACCTCACCTTCAACCTGCTCATGGCTAGATCACTAGGTTTCGGGTCTAATACAACGAACTTGACGCCCTATTCAGACTCGCTTTCGCTACGCCTTCGCCTATCGGCTTAAGCTTGCTCGTTAAATTAAGTCGCTGGCCCATAATACAAAAGGTACGATGTCACCCAGAACGAATCTTGGGCTCCATCTGTTTGTAGGTGTCCGGTTTCAGGTCTATTTCACTCCCCTCGTCGGGGTGCTTTTCACCTTTCCCTCACGGTACTGGTTCACTATCGGTCGCTGAGGAGTACTTAGGCTTGGAGGGTGGTCCCCCCGCGTTCAGACAGGATTGCACGTGTCCCGCCTTACTCGTGGATACATCATCGCATTACTCGTACGGGGCTATCACCCTCTGAGGCCCAGCTTTCCTGACTGGTTCCGATTGTCTTTGATGTATCACTGGCCTGGTCCGCGTTCGCTCGCCACTACTAACGGAGTCTCTGTTGATGTCCTTTCCTCCAGGTACTTAGATGTTTCAGTTCCCTGGGTTTGCTTGAAACCTCCTATGTATTCAGAAGTCTCATACCTTCTCTTGATAACCGGAAATCCAAAACCTCTTCGATCGAAATCTAAAGGCCTAGGCATCTTCCATTATCTGGTCGAACCCCACACCGATGTCTTTCGACAAAGGTCTTGGAGTTCCGGCTATCGAAGGTGGGTTTCCCCATTCGGAAATCCGCGGATCAAAGCTTCTTCGCAGCTCCCCACGGCTTATCGCAGCGTAGCACGTCCTTCATCGCCTCTCAGCGCCAAGGCATCCACCGAACACCCTTAAGGCACTTGATTGCTCTCATTATCAATGTCCACACACTCGGCAGAATGTTGTCTGCAGAACTGCCTTGCGGCACGCGCCCTCGATGAACGCTATCTGCAGCCGGACAATGATTAGAAAGACCAGCTTGCTTCGTAAGATCGTTCCGATAGCGAGGCGGTCAAGCTTCGCTAAAAGGATCATTTACAACTCGCCCGTCTTTCAAGTTTGACCTTGAAGGACGCGTGAGCGCCGAAATGATCCGGAGATAATGAAGTATCGCGCAGAAATCTTCTGCACGATCCAACTCGGATCGATCTCCTCTTTACGATGTCAGAAATCACGCAGCCTGCTGTCCATCCGGACTAGCAAGTGCGAAGTGATGTTTCGCGGACGATTTAGGTGCACGATCAGTCGATGATCAAACCATCTGGTGGAGCCAGACGGGATCGAACCGACGACCTCATGCTTGCAAAGCACGCGCTCTCCCAGCTGAGCTATGGCCCCGTAACCAGAAGACGAATGCTCACTCGATGAAAGTGGTGGGCCTGGGAAGACTTGAACTTCCGACCTCACGCTTATCAAGCGCGCGCTCTAACCAACTGAGCTACAAGCCCCTAACGCTATCCTATCAAGGACTAGGGTCTTGGCGTGCAGCAACCGGCGACTAGCGCCAAATGCAATCGCACAGCGCAGCCCCGGCGCGTGTTCGTCCGCGAAGAAAGAGAAACGAAGACGGCGAAATCCCGCCAATGCAGCTCAACAATCCTGACGACTGTTGGCCACTGATGTTTCTAAAACGATCCGATAGTGAGCCGAAGCTCGCTGAAGGATCATCCTTAGAAAGGAGGTGATCCAGCCGCAGGTTCCCCTACGGCTACCTTGTTACGACTTCACCCCAGTCGCTGACCCTACCGTGGCCGGCTGCCTCCATTGCTGGTTAGCGCACCGTCTTCAGGTAAAGCCAACTCCCATGGTGTGACGGGCGGTGTGTACAAGGCCCGGGAACGTATTCACCGTGGCGTGCTGATCCACGATTACTAGCGATTCCAACTTCATGGGCTCGAGTTGCAGAGCCCAATCCGAACTGAGACGGCTTTTTGAGATTTGCGAAGGGTCGCCCCTTAGCATCCCATTGTCACCGCCATTGTAGCACGTGTGTAGCCCAGCCCGTAAGGGCCATGAGGACTTGACGTCATCCCCACCTTCCTCGCGGCTTATCACCGGCAGTCTCCTTAGAGTGCTCAACTAAATGGTAGCAACTAAGGACGGGGGTTGCGCTCGTTGCGGGACTTAACCCAACATCTCACGACACGAGCTGACGACAGCCATGCAGCACCTGTGTTCCAGGCTCCGAAGAGAAGGTCACATCTCTGCGACCGGTCCTGGACATGTCAAGGGCTGGTAAGGTTCTGCGCGTTGCGTCGAATTAAACCACATGCTCCACCGCTTGTGCGGGCCCCCGTCAATTCCTTTGAGTTTTAATCTTGCGACCGTACTCCCCAGGCGGAATGCTTAAAGCGTTAGCTGCGCCACTAGTGAGTAAACCCACTAACGGCTGGCATTCATCGTTTACGGCGTGGACTACCAGGGTATCTAATCCTGTTTGCTCCCCACGCTTTCGTGCCTCAGCGTCAGTATCGGGCCAGTGAGCCGCCTTCGCCACTGGTGTTCTTGCGAATATCTACGAATTTCACCTCTACACTCGCAGTTCCACTCACCTCTCCCGAACTCAAGATCTTCAGTATCAAAGGCAGTTCTGGAGTTGAGCTCCAGGATTTCACCCCTGACTTAAAGACCCGCCTACGCACCCTTTACGCCCAGTGATTCCGAGCAACGCTAGCCCCCTTCGTATTACCGCGGCTGCTGGCACGAAGTTAGCCGGGGCTTATTCTTGCGGTACCGTCATTATCTTCCCGCACAAAAGAGCTTTACAACCCTAGGGCCTTCATCACTCACGCGGCATGGCTGGATCAGGGTTGCCCCCATTGTCCAATATTCCCCACTGCTGCCTCCCGTAGGAGTTTGGGCCGTGTCTCAGTCCCAATGTGGCTGATCATCCTCTCAGACCAGCTACTGATCGTCGCCTTGGTAGGCCGTTACCCTACCAACTAGCTAATCAGACGCGGGCCGATCTTTCGGCGATAAATCTTTCCCCGTAAGGGCTTATCCGGTATTAGCACAAGTTTCCCTGTGTTGTTCCGAACCAAAAGGTACGTTCCCACGCGTTACTCACCCGTCTGCCGCTGACGTATTGCTACGCCCGCTCGACTTGCATGTGTTAAGCCTGCCGCCAGCGTTCGCTCTGAGCCAGGATCAAACTCTCAAGTTGGACTTGAACTTTGAACCGGCTGATCACAACGTTTGACGAGGTCCCACCATTTTTCATCGACCGAAATCGACGAGCTGCCTGCGATTCACATCGCTGGCAACGATGGTGTTTCCTTTAAAACGTGTACCGCCGAAGTCTTTCGTCCGGTCTCGATCAGAAAAGCCGAAGCTTTTCAGAGCCGAGACCCGCAAGGACTCCGCCGTCCACGTTTCTCTTTCTTCATCTTCACTTGTCAAACAGCCCGGGACCGGAGAGGCCCCAACCTTCCTGAGAGGAAGGGTTCCGACACCCTTACCGACGATGGATGAACTCCAACCGACTGGTGTCGGCTGTTGTGTCACTCAACAAGGTGAGGAGCATCAGTGGCGCGTTCGCTCGCCTTGGTCAGTGACCCGGCGGCGCCGCGCTCAGTGGTTGGGGTTATAGGCCCCACCTTCCGGGCTGTCAACGCCAATCGTCAACAAATCGTCGCACAGTGGATTGTTGAAAAAAATTCAGTGATTCCAGTCGATTAGAGAGGGCATGAGCGCGCCGACCGCGGCCGCGCCGCAAAAAATCTCAAAAAAAGTTTGCGCCCCAGGGAGCTCCGGAAGGGCTCCGGAAGCGGCTTCGGGCGCCCTCCCCGGACGGGCTCGGCCGGTCGCCCCTTCAGGAAACTTTTTCCATATTAGGCGCCGTACTAGAGCCACAATCCCGCGGCGTTCTGATAAGAGACAAGCTTGAATCGCGGGGATGCCAGTGGGGGCTGCCGGCGGTTTGCGTGGGGTCAGAGGAAGGCGATCATACGATGAAGCGGCCTTCTTCAGACATTCGAGAGACATCGAGAGATCTTTTTCCGCTTAGCTGTTCGTAATTTCGGCCGGCCCGTCATCAGGGCCTTCTGACCGCGAGCGCCTGTGCGGCTTGCCGTTTCCTGCGATGCCCCTCCAAGAGGGCGACCAGGGAGGGGCTCGAAACCGGGCTGGTATGGGCCTCTTGGGTCGTTGATTGGGGGACTTGGGTTGAACCACAGGACGTCACGCGGCGCTTACGGGCGTGAGACCGGGATCATCGATCTCGGCCACGAGCCGCCGCTTTCCGTCGATGGTTCCGAAGCCGCCGTCATCGACCGCCGTCGTGTTTCGGTCCAATGGTTCAGCGGGACAATTCTGACCGGACTTTGCGGCGCAGCCCTGATCGGCGGCGCCGTTTTCGCTTCGCTCGACGGCGAGATGACCTTCGCCAAGGTGCCGGAGCGGGTCGAAGGCGCGCTGCGTGGCGCGTTTGGCGCAGCTGATCGCGCCGCCACGCTGCACAAGAGCGACCGCCTGCCGCCACCGAACGAATCCACCGCATCGCGCAACATCGTGCGCGTCTCCACGGTGGCCCGCGTCGGCAATCGCGACGTGATGCGGGTGCGTCCCTTCGTCCGGATCGCCGGCAATCTGTCGATGACGACGAGCGACCTGTCGGCAAAAATTCCGCCGTTCAACGCCCAGCGCCTTCTCACCGACGTCGGCTCCGATCCGAAGACCGCCGCCGACGATCCCAACAACCCCGAAGCGGTCGAACCCGACGCCGAGGTCTCCTTCGTCACCAAGGACCTGTCGCCGGTGCTGCCGAAGGCCAAGATTTCCGCGGTGGTGGCGCTCGACGACATCCTGATGCGGGTCCGCGATGCCGCCAACTGGCGCGGCAATGGCGGGGTGCGCTACGCCTCGCTCGCCAATGCCACCGCCGACGTTTCCGGCGCGTCCGACATGAAGATGGCCTACGCCACCGAAGTGTCGCCGTCGGATCCCTATGCCGGCTTCGAGACGCGCGTGGTGCCGGAAAACGTCACGCTGCTGCCGAAGACCAAGGAGCAGATCACCGGCGGCAATCCCAACGGCGAGCGCGTCCATCTGGTCAAGAAGGGCGACAGCGTCGCCTCCGTCCTGCGCGATCTCGGCGCCACGGCGGACGAGATCAAGGCGATCGCCGCGACGCTCGGCCCGCGCGGCCGCGACGGCGGCCTGAAGGAAGGCGAGAAGCTCCGCATCCTGATGGCGCCCGCAAGCCCCGGTGCCCGGCTCCAGCCCTATCGCGTCGTGGTTGCAAACGACACCATGGTCGAGGCGATCGCGGCGCTGTCCGACCTCGGCAAATACGTCGCGGTCGACGTCTCCAGCATGAACACCGTCGCTGATGCCACGGCCAACGCCAACAGCGACGACGATGACGACGATGACGGCACCGGCGTGCGGCTCTACCAAAGCATCTACGAGACCGCGATGCGCAACAAAGTGCCGATGCCGGTCATCGACGACATGATCAAGATCTACTCCTACGACGTCGATTTCCAGCGCAAGGTGCAGCCTGGCGATTCCTTCGACGTGTTCTACGCCGGCGAAGACGAGGGCGTGACGTCGAACGAAAAGAACGACGTTCTGTTCGCTTCCCTCACGGTCGGCGGCGAGACCAAGAAATACTACCGCTACCAGAGTCCCGACGACGGCGTCGTCGACTACTACGACGAGAGCGGCAAGAGCGCGAAGAAGTTCCTGGTCAGGAAGCCCGTCAACAACGCCATCATGCGCTCCGGCTTCGGCGGCCGCCGCCATCCGATCCTCGGCTATGTGAAGATGCACACCGGCGTCGACTGGGCCACCGCCTACGGCACGCCGATCTTCGCCTCCGGCAACGGCGTGATCGAGAAGGCCGGCACTGAGGGCGGATACGGCAAATACATCCGCATCAAGCACAACAACGGGTACGAGACGGCCTATGGCCACATGTCGGCCTTCGCCAAGGGCATGGAAGCCGGCAAGAAGGTCCGCCAGGGCCAGGTCATCGGCTTCGTCGGCTCGACCGGCGCGTCGACCGGCCCGCACGTGCACTACGAAATCCTCGTGAACGGCCGCTTCGTCGATCCGCTGCGCGTGAAACTGCCGCGCGGCCGATCGCTGGAAGGCCCGATGCTGGCCGGCTTCGAGAAGGAGCGCGACCGGCTCGACGGCATGATGAGCGGCCGGGGCGGCGCCATCGCCCGTATCTCGGATGCGACCGGCGGACCGTTGCAGGTCACCAACCGGTAGGCCGGCAACCGGCCGACATCGACCGGACATCTTCACCAACACGGTTGAATGGGACGCTTTCGAAGCGACGCCGCCTTACGCCGACACAACGTCAAGTTTCGTTTGCCAAAGCCGGATGACGGGCGAATACTTTCCAAAAATGGGAGGTCACGCCATGAAGAACAGGCTTGCCTGCACAGCCGTCATTGCTGCGATTTTCTGCACCACGAGCGCGTCAGCCCAGAAATTACCGGAGATTTGGGAGGTCACGAAACTCGTCCCCGGCTCGGCGTTCCATGGCGTGCATGGGCTCGGGATCGACAAGGCCGGCCATCTGTTTGTCGGCAGCGTCGCCGGCGCCATGCTCTACGAAGTGGACATCGCCGGCGGTACCGCCAAGGTTGCAATCCCGGCTCCGATCGGAATGGCCGACGACATCGCATTCGCGCCCGACGGCACCATGGCCTGGACCGGCTTCCTGGCCGGCGATCTCTATTCGCGCAAGGGCGACGGCCCGATCAAGAAGCTCGCCTCCGGCCTTCCCGGCATCAATTCGCTGGCCTTCCGCAAGGACGGCAGGCTCTACGCCACGACGGTCTTCCTCGGCGACACGCTCTACGAGATCGACGTCGAAGGCGTCAAACCGCCGCGTCAGATCATGGAGAAGATGGGCGGCCTCAACGGCTTCGAGTTCGGTCCCGACGACAAGCTCTACGGCCCGCTCTGGTTCAAGGGACAGGTCGCCAAGGTCGACGTCGACAAGGCCGAGCTGACGGTGGTTGCCGACGGCTTCAAGGTCCCGGCCGCGGTGAATTTCGATTCCAAGGGCAATCTGTGGGTGGTCGACACCGCGCTCGGCCAGCTCGTTCGAGTCGATCCCAAGTCGGGCGCCAAGACCATGGTCGCGCAGCTGAAGCCGTCGCTGGACAACCTCGCGATCGACGAGAAGGACCGCATCTACGTCTCCAACATGGCCGACAACGGCATCCAGGAAGTCGATCCGGCCAGCGGCCAGGCCAAGCAAATCATCATCGGCAAGCTCGCGTTGCCCGGCGGCATCGGCGTCACCTCGGAGAATGGCAAGGATACGATCCACGTCGCCGACGTGTTCGCCTATCGCACCGTGGACGGTACGACCGGCGAGGTCACCGAGAAGGCGCGCATGCATGCCGCCGGCGTCACGCTCGAATATCCGATGAGCGCGACGGCAAAGGGCAACGACGTGATCCTGTCGAGCTGGTTCACCGGCACGGTGCAGGTGATCGACAACAAGACCGGCGCGACGCGCGACATGCTGCATGACTTCAAGGCGCCGCATGATGCGATCGTGCTCGAGGACGGCAGCATCCTGGTGGCCGAGCTCGGCACCAAATCGCTGGTCCGCGTCAGCGGCGAGCACGGCAAGGACCGCACCACGCTGATCGGCGACCTCGAGGGTCCGGTGGGGCTCGTCGCCGGATCGCGTGGCGAGGTCTATGTCACCGAAGCCTTCGCGGGTGTCGTGTCCAAGATCGAGCAAAACGGCGAGAAGACCGTGCTCGTAAAGGAGTTGAAGATGCCCGAGGGCCTCGCACGTACCAGCGACGGCAAGCTGATCGTGGCGGAAGTCGGCGCCAGGCGGCTGATCGAGATCACGCCGGAGGACGGCAAGATCACCGAGATCGCGGCCGATCTCCCGATCGGCCTTGCGGGCGCACCCGGCGGCCTGCCGACCCACATCCCGACCGGCGTCGCCATCGGCGCCACCGGCGTCATCTATTTTTCCTCCGACATCGAGAATGCGATCTACAAGGCGGTGAAGAAGTAGCGTCTGCCAGCGGAATCCGGCTGCGGGGGAACCGGCGCGCGGGTTCCCGGTTAGAGGCTAACGGGACCGACCAGCAGGAGGATCGCCCCATGACGCGCCTCTCACGCGACGATGTCGTCAAGGCCGTGGATCGGGCCGACGAGGTCACCATTGCCCAGATTATCGGGACCGGCGCGACCGTCGAGGAGCTCGCCGAAGCCCAGGCCTGGCTCGCCAATGACGAGCCGTTGATCAACGATTTGCGACCGCTGGCGCAGGGACGGGTGCGCGAGCTGGTCGATATCCTGTCCGAGCTTGAAGAAGAAGACGACGAGGCTGGACCGGCCGAGCCCGGCTCCGCGTCCGCCGTCGGCTAGGATCAGCCCAAAACAATTCGCCCCGGAGAAGTGAACCTCTCCGGGGCGATCTGTCGTTTCAGGCAGCGATGACGCTCAGTTCAGCTTCCGCTTCGACGCCGGCGCCTCGAACTGGGCGATCTCCGCGGTTTGCGGGGCCTTGCCGTTGAAGGTCAGCACGTTGCCTTCGGACGAGATCGCGACGTTGTCGCCGTCCTTGACGTCGCCGGCCAGGATCATCTCGGCGAGCGGGTCCTGGAGGTAGCGCTGGATCACCCGCTTGAGCGGCCGTGCGCCGTAGGCGGGATCCCAGCCCTTGGCGGCGAGCCAGTCGCGGGCCGCGCCGTCGAGCGTCAGCACGATCTTGCGATCGGTCAGCAGCTTCTGCAGCCGGGCGAACTGGATCTCGACGATCCGGCCCATCTCGCTCCTCTGCAAGCGATGGAACAGGATGATCTCGTCGACACGGTTGAGGAATTCGGGGCGGAAATGTCCCCGCACCATTCCCATCACCTGCTCGCGCACGGCCGACGTGTCTTCGCCCTCGGGTTGATTCACCAAGAACTCCGAACCGAGGTTCGAGGTCATGATGATCAGCGTGTTGCGGAAATCGACGGTGCGGCCCTGGCCATCGGTCAGGCGGCCGTCGTCGAGCACCTGCAACAGGACGTTGAAGACGTCAGGATGCGCCTTCTCGATCTCGTCGAACAGCACGACCTGGTAGGGCCGGCGCCGCACCGCTTCGGTGAGCGCGCCGCCCTCGTCATAGCCGACATAGCCCGGAGGCGCGCCGATCAGCCGCGAGACCGAATGCTTCTCCATGTACTCGGACATGTCGAGGCGGACCATCGCGGTCTCGTCGTTGAACAGGTACTCCGCCAGGGCCTTGGTCAGCTCGGTCTTGCCGACGCCGGTGGGGCCCAAGAACATGAACGAGCCCATCGGCCGGTTCGGGTCCTGGAGGCCGGCGCGGGAGCGGCGCACGGCGGTTGCGACCGCATGGACGGCTTCGGCCTGGCCGACGACGCGCTTGCCGAGGGAGTCCTCCATCTTCAGAAGCTTGTCCTTCTCGCCCTCCAGCATCTTGTCGACGGGCACGCCGGTCCAGCGCGAGACCACCTGCGCGATGTGATTGGCGGTGACCGCCTCCTCCATCATCTCGCCGGAGTTCTCCTTGGCCTCGATGTCCGCGAGCTGCCGTTCGAGCTCGGGGATCCGGCCATAGGCCAGCTCGCCGGCCTTCTGGAATTCGCCGCGGCGCTGGGCATTGGCGAGCTCGACACGCAAGCCGTCGAGCTCGGCCTTGAGCTTCTGCGCATCGGAGAGCTTGTTCTTCTCCGCGCTCCAGCGCGCCGTCAACGACGCGGATTTTTCCTCGAGCTCGACGAGTTCCTTTTCAAGCGTCTGCAGGCGGCTCTTCGAACCGGCGTCGCTCTCCTTCTTCAATGCTTCCTGTTCGATCTTCAGCCGGATGATTTCCCGATCCATCGAATCGAGCTCCTCCGGCTTCGAATCGACCTGCATCTTCAGGCGCGCGGCGGCCTCGTCCATGAGGTCGATCGCCTTGTCCGGCAGGAAGCGGTCGGTGATGTAGCGGTTGGACAATGTCGCGGAGGCAACAAGCGCGGAATCGGTGATCCGCACGCCATGGTGCTGCTCGTACTTGTCCTTCAGTCCGCGCAGGATCGAGATGGTGTCCTCGACCGAGGGCTCGCTGACGAAGATCGGCTGGAAGCGCCGCGCCAACGCCGCATCCTTCTCGACATGCTTCTGGTACTCGTCGAGCGTGGTCGCGCCGATGCAGTGCAGCTCGCCGCGGGCGAGCGCCGGCTTCAGCAGGTTCGATGCGTCCATCGCGCCGTCGCCCTTGCCGGCCCCGATCAGCGTGTGCATCTCGTCGATGAACAGGATGAAGGTGCCCTCGCTCCCGGTCACTTCCTGGAGCACGGCCTTCAGCCGCTCCTCGAACTCGCCGCGGTATTTCGCGCCGGCGATCAGTGCGCCCAAGTCGAGCGAGAGCAGCTTCTTGTCCTTCAGGCTCTCCGGCACGTCACCGTTGACGATGCGCAGCGCGAGGCCCTCGGCGATGGCGGTCTTGCCGACGCCGGGCTCACCGATCAGGACGGGATTGTTCTTGGTCCGGCGCGAGAGCACCTGGATGGTGCGGCGGATCTCCTCGTCGCGGCCGATGACCGGGTCGAGCTTGCCGTCGCGCGCGGCCTGGGTCAGGTCGCGGGCATATTTCTTCAGCGCGTCATAGGCGTTCTCGGCGGTCGCCGAGTCGGCAGTGCGGCCCTTGCGCAGGGCCTCGATCGCCGCGTTGAGGTTTTGCGGGGTGACACCACCCTTGCTGAGGATCGTGCCGGCCTCGCTGGTCTTCTCCAGCGTGAGGCCGAGCAGCAGCCGCTCGACGGTGACAAAACTGTCGCCGGCCTTCTCGCCGGCCTTTTCGGCGGCATCGAAGGTGCGCGCGAGCTCTGGCGCCAGATAGATCTGCCCGGCGCCGCCGCCGGAGACCTTCGGCACCTTGTTCAGGGCGTCCTCGGTCGCCTTCAAAATTGCGCGGGAATTGCCGCCGGCACGGTCGATCAGACCGGCAGCGAGCCCCTCATTGTCGTCCAGCAGCACTTTCAGAACGTGCAGGGTCGAAAACTGCTGGTGCCCCTCGCGCACCGCAAGCGACTGCGCGGACTGGATGAAGCCCCTGGAGCGTTCGGTATACTTCTCGATGTTCATCTTTTCTTTCCCTCGGCCTGCCCATGGAGCCCTCTAAGGCACTCCAAACGGCATCTTCATTGGGTTTCCGATTACCGCATTGACGTTTCTCAACCGGTAACGGTCGTTATTTACCGACGCTGCCGCCGGCCTGAGGCAGATGTGGGAAGCGGGCTGCGGGAGCGAAAGAGGCGTCTTCACAATTTCGTGCGCGCATCGGCCCGCTTGGCGCGGCGTGGCCGAATCCCCTAAGTAGCGCCATGACAGCCAGCCAGACCGCCGAGATTACCGGCCTCTACCGCTATCCCATCAAGGGCCTCACCCCGGAACCCCTGCCCCGCGTTGCCTTGCGGGTCGGCCAGACCCTGCCCGCCGACCGCCGCTACGCCATCGAGAACGGCCCGAGCGGGTTCGATCCCGAGGCGCCGGCCTGGAAGCCGAAAATCCAGTTTCTGATGCTGGCGCGCAATGAGCGGCTGGCTTCGCTCGACAGCCGGTTCGAGGACGCGACCAACCGCCTGACCATCCGCAAGGACGGCCAGATCGTCGCCGGCGGCGATCTGGAGACCGCCGCCGGGCGCGCCGCCATCGAGCGCTACTTCAGCGAAAACTTTCAGCCGGAGCTGAAGGGCCCGCCAAAAGTCCTGTCCGGCCGCGACCACAGCTTTTCCGACGTCGCCCGCAAGGTCGTCTCCATCATCAATCTGGACAGCGTCCGCGCGATCGAGGCCATGCTCGGCGGCACCGCCGTGCATCCCCTGCGCTTCCGCGCCAATCTCTACGTGAAGGGCTGGCCGGCCTGGTCCGAACTCGACCTCGTCGGCCAGACGCTCGCGATCGGTCAGGCCCGGTTGCAAGTGGTCAAGCGCATCGTCCGTTGCCCGGCCACCAACGTGGACCCGGTGACGGCAAAGCGCGACCTCGAGATTCCGCCGACGCTTTCGCGGCATCTCGGACATATGGACTGCGGCATCTATGCCGAGGTGATCACCGATGGCGAGATCGGCGTGGGGGATGCGGTCGCGGTGGAAGAGCCGAAGCTGGTGTGAGCTTCGTAGGGTGGGCAAAGCGAAGCGTGCCCACCAACTTTATCTCTGCGGAGCGAGATGGTGGGCACGGCGCTAACGCGCCTTTGCCCACCCTACGCTCCCTCACCTCAGTTCGGCATCACATACGCATAGATGCGGCCGCGCGAGACCGGCGCCTCGCGGACGCGGTTGCCGTTGTTGCCGGAGATCATGATCGGATTTCCCTGCGCGTCGACGCCGGTGATGATGCCAACGTGGCCGCCCCGGCCGCCGCGCGACATCACCGCGATGGCACCGACCTGCGGGCCGGAGACACGCGTGCCGTAACGCGCGAATGAATTCGCCATGTCCGAGCCGGTGCCCCGGTGGCCGGTCTTCTCAAGCACCATGTTCATGAAGCGCGCGCACCACAGGCTGCCACGCCCGGTCGGGTTGCCGCCGAGATAACGGCGCGCCTCGGACACGAGGCCCGATCCGCCGCCGAAGCCGCTGCTCATACCCATGTTGCCGGCGCTGCCATTGTCGCCAGCGCTGCTCTTGTTGACAGCGTGGCTCATGTTACGGGCGCGGCTCACTTTGCCGGCGCGGCTCACGTTTCCACCGATGCCCATTTCACCGCCGCCCAGATAGCGCGTGTCACCCATGCCGCCGCTATTGGCGTTCGGATCGTAGCTGGCCTGCGTGTCCATGAATCCGCTGGCCTGCAACTGCGCCGCGCTGCGCTCGAAGCGCGAGCTGCGGGCCTGGTGCCGGTAATGATGATATCTGCTGGCGTGATGCGCGTAAGCGTGCCGCTCTGCGCTATGACGATGCGGCCGTGCCGAGGCCGGAGACGAGAACGCGGCGACCGCCGCGAAGAACAGCGCCAGCGCGACAACACAACGCGACAGGCGAGACGCAAACAACTCGAACATTAGTCATCCTTCGTTGACACCCCCACTTCCCAGCCGGCCCGTGCGCGGCCGACATCCCTCGGGCCGTTAAGCCGCCCCATGTGGCGAGAAAAAGACACCGTGCCGGTGAATAGCTGGGTTGATTTTGTGTCGGTGCCGGCCTGACGCTGCCGCATTGCGGACAACAGCATTAACTGCGATCCTTCACATGCGGCTAGAAGAGAGGGAAACGGTTAATGCCCCACGCCACGACCAGGGACGACGTCCGCATCTATTTCGAGGAAGCGGGCCAGGGAACGCCGATTATTTTCCTGCACGAATTCGCGGCCGACTACACCAATTGGGAGCCGCAGATGCGCTACTTCTCGCGCGGCCACCGCTGCATCACCTATTCGGCGCGCGGCTACACGCCGTCGGACGTGCCTGAGGGCGAGGTCTACACCTACACGCATTTCTACACCGACGCGCTCGCGGTGCTCGATCATCTCAGGATCGACCGCGCGCATCTCGTCGGGCTCTCGATGGGCGCTTATTCGTCGCTTCAAATCGGACTGAACGCGCCGCAGCGGGCGCTGTCGATGACGCTCGCCGGCGTCGGCTCCGGTTCGGAGATCGAGAATCTCGACGCCTGGCGCAGGCAATGCCGCGCCAATGCCGAGCAATTCGAGACGCTCGGCTCCACGGAGGTGGCGAAAGTCACGCGCGAGGCGCCGAGCCGGATTCCCTTCCTGGTCAAGGACCCACGCGGCCACGCCGATTTCTACGCCGCGCTGGCGCGGCACGATGCCAGGGGATCGGCGCGCACGATGCGCGGCTTCCAGGGCGGCCGTCCCTCGATCTACACCATGACGGACGCGATCAGGGGCGTCGCGACGCCGGCGCTGATCATCTGTGGCGACGAGGATGACCCTTGCGTCGGGCCGAGCCTGTTCCTGAAGAAGCATCTTCCGGCCGCGGGCCTCGCGATGTTTCCGAAGTCGGGGCACGTGCTCAACCTCGAGGAGCCCGCGCTGTTCAACGAGACCGTGGAGCGGTTCGTCACGCTGGTGGAAGCAGGTCGATGGCCGGCGCGCGATCCGAGGTCGGTGGCGGCGCAATAGTTTACCCTGTCATTCCGGGGCGCTCGAAGAGCGAACCCGGAATGACGCCTACGGCGTCACTTCCCCTGCCCGCGCGTGAGCAGAAACACGCCCTGCTCGCCGAACATATTCCACACCCACCAGGGCAGGTTCAGCGGCACCGGGCGGCCATAGAGATCGAGCGCCACCGAGCGTTCCATCTTGACGTTGATCTCGTCGCAGAGCTCGACGAAATCCTTGATGGTGCAGAAGTGGATGTTGGCGGTGTCGTACCAGGTCGCGGGCAGGTTCTCGGTGCGCGGCATGTGGCCGCCGATCAGGAGCTGGAGCCGCATCTTCCAGAAGCCGAAGTTCGGGAACGAGACGATGGCGCGGCGGCCGATGCGCAGGAGATTTTCCAGCACCACACGCGGCTGCCGCGTCGCCTGGAGCGTCTGCGACAGGATCACGTAGTCGAAGGCATCATCGGGATAGTTCACGAGGTCGGTATCGGCGTCGCCCTGCACCACCGCGAGGCCCTTGGCGACGCAGCGGTTGACGCCCTCGCGCGACAATTCGATGCCGCGGCCGTCGATGCCGCGGGTCTCCAGAAGCTGGAGCAGATCACCGTCGCCGCAGCCGACATCGAGCACCTTGGAGCCCGGCTTGACCATCTCGGCGACGAGCAGATGGTCGGCGCGAAAATGACCGGACTGTTCCGCGCTAAGGCCGCCCAGCGGCAGCACTTCCTGCACTGACATCCTAGCCACCCCTGCCGTTGAGTCCGCGCGCCTTGCCGGCCGATTCCAGGAAGGCGCGGGCAATGTCGAAGAATTCGGGCACGTCGAGCAGGAAGGCGTCATGGCCGCGATCGGTCTCGATCTCGGCGAACGATACCCGCGCGCTCGACGCATTCAGCGCATGCACCAACGCGCGCGATTCCGAGGTCGGGAACAGCCAGTCGCTGGTGAAGGAGACCACGCAGAAGCGCGTCTTGATGCCCGCGAACGCCTTCGCCAGCACGCCGCCATGGTCGCCGGCGATGTCGAAATAGTCCATCGCGCGCGTCAGATAGAGATAGGAGTTGGCGTCGAAGCGCTCGACAAAGGACGAGCCCTGGTAGCGCAGATAGGACTCGACCTGGAAGTCGGCGTCGAACGAGAAGGTCGGCAGGTCGCGGTCCTGCATGCGCCGGCCGAACTTGCGATGCAGCGCCGCGTCGGAGAGATAGGTGATGTGCGCCGCCATCCGTGCGACCGCAAGGCCGCGATGCGGATGGATGCCGCGATCGGCGTAGCCGCCATTGTGCCAGTCGGGATCGGCCATCACAGCCTGGCGACCGAGCTCGTGAAAGGCGATGTTCTGCGCCGAGTGCCGCGTCGAGCAGGCAATTGCCAGCGCGGAATACACGCGCTCGGGGTAGGCCGCCGTCCATTGCAGCACCTGCATGCCGCCCATCGAGCCGCCGACCACCGCGAACAGCGTGTCGATGCCGAGCCGGTCGATCAGCATCGCCTGCGCGCGAACCATGTCAGGGATGGTGATGACCGGGAAATCCAGGCCCCACACTTTGCCGGTCGCGGGATTGATCGAGGCCGGCCCGGTCGAGCCCATGCAGCCACCGATCACATTGGCGCAGATGATGAAGTATTGGCTCGGATCGAGCGGACGGCCCGCACCGACGAGGGTTTCCCACCAGCCGGGCTTGCCGGTGACGGGGTGCACATTGGCGACATGCTGGTCGCCGGTCAGCGCATGGCAGATCAGGATCGCGTTGGAGCGATCGGCGTTGAGCTCGCCATAGGTCTGGTAGGCGATCTGGAACGGGGTGAGATCTATGCCGCAGTCGAGCGGCAACGGCTGATCAGCGCCGAAATGCGCGACGAGCGAGCTCGGATGATCCACCTCATGCGACCGCTCATCGGCACTGATCGCGGGACTGGATATCGACGTGACGCCAACCATCTGACCATCGACCTCGTTTGCGATCCGACTTCAGACCGCTACTTGCATCAGGCCATAAAAAACCCGGCCTGAACGATAGGTTCGGCCGGGATCGGAAGCGTCCCCGGCCTGTTTAGCGAGTTTTTTAACGTGGCTGCAAGCCGGCCGGCTCAAATGACCACGGAACAGGCAAAACTTAACGGCTTGGACGGTTTTCGTCAAGATACGGTCCTGATTGACCAAATTCGTCCCCGTCGCGTCAGCCGAAAAGGCCCGATTTCCCTTTGCATTTCTCTTTGCTTTCGCCGCTCCGACTGCCTAATCAAGACATCGACCGCGGCGGGTCCGACCTGATGGACCCGCATTGGAACGCCTCTCAACAGCACTTGCCAGATATGTCCCAACGTCCGCCCGCGCCACCATCGTTGCAGGAATTGCGCAAGGAGATCGACGCGATCGACGAGGGCATGCATCGCCTCCTGATGCAGCGCGGCGACATCATCGACCGCCTGATCCAGGTGAAGCAGACCCAGGAGGTGGGCTCGGCGTTCCGGCCTGCGCGCGAGGCCGACATGATGCGGCGGATCGTGGAGCGCCATCGCGGCATCCTGCCGCTCGACACGGTCGAGAGCATCTGGCGCGTCATCATCGCGACGTTCACTTACGTGCAGGCGCCGTTCGCGGTGCATGCCGACATCTCGGTGAGCGAGCCCGCGATGCGCGATTCCGTGCGATTCCATTTCGGCTTCACCGTGCCTTACGTCGCGCATTTCAGCGCGCAGGCCGCGGTCGAGGCGGTCGCGAAATCCAAGGGCGATCTGGCGCTGGTCTCGGCGACTTCCAGCCGCACCCCGTGGTGGCTGGAGCTGGAAGCAGAAGGCGCACCGAAGATCATCGCGCGGCTGCCCTTCGTCGAGCGTGCCGACCATCCGGCCGCGCTGCCCGTGTTCGCGATCTCGCGCGTCGCCGACAGTGCCCTGGTGACGGAGGTGGAGACTTTCAGCGTGCGCGTCTCGGGGTGGAATGCCGAGATCGCGCGGGCGCTGTCGCCGCTCGCCGACATCGTGGCGGTGCCCGATACCGCCTTCGATGGCGCCGCGCTGCTGGTCTCGGTCACGAGCGCGAGCAGCATCGACAAGATCAAGGCTGCCCTGATCGAGGCGGGGGCCTCGGTGCGCTCCACGGCCCTCGTCGGCAGCCACGCGACGCGCTATACGGTGCCCCCGACCGGGTCGAAATCGTAAGTTACGAGCCGCCTGCCATTCCGGAGTTGAAGATGTCCCGCCCCGTGCCGAACCCCGGCATTCTCGATATTGCGCCCTACACGCCCGGCAAGAGCCCGGTGCCGGAGCCGGGCCGCAAGGTGTTCAAGCTCTCGGCCAACGAGACGCCGTTCGGCCCCTCACCCAAGGCGATCGAGGCCTTCAAGAAGGTGGCTGATCATCTGGAAGACTATCCGGAAGGCACCTCGCGAGTGCTGCGCGAAGCCATCGGCCGCAGCTTCGGCCTCGACCCCAACCGCATCATCTGCGGCGCCGGCTCGGACGAGATCCTCAACCTGCTCGCCCACACCTTTCTCGGCCAGGGCGACGAGGCGATCTCGACCACGCACGGCTTCCTGGTCTACCCGATCGCCACCATGGCAGTCGGCGCCAAGAACGTCATTGCACAGGAGAAGAATCTCACCTGCGACGTCGACGCCATCCTCAAGGCTGTGACGCCGAAGACGAAGCTGGTGTGGCTCGCCAATCCGAACAACCCGACTGGCACCTATATTCCGTTCGACGAGGTCAAGCGCCTGCGCGCCGGCCTGCCCTCGCACGTGCTGCTGGTGCTGGACGCCGCCTATTGCGACTACGTCTCGCGCAACGATTACGAGATGGGCATCGAGCTCGTCGCCACCACCGAGAACACCGTGGTGACGCACACCTTCTCCAAGATCCACGGCCTCGCCGCGCTGCGCATCGGCTGGATGTTCGGGCCCGAGCACATCATCGACGCGGTCAACCGCATCCGCGGTCCGTTCAACGTGTCGACGCCGGCAATGTACGCCGCGGTCGCCGCGATCGAGGACACCGCGCATCAGGCGATGTCGAAGCAGTTCACCGAGACCTGGCGCAACTGGCTGACCGAAGAGATCGGCAAGCTCGACCTGAAGGTGACGCCGAGCGTCGCCAATTTCGTGCTGATCCACTTCCCGACCGACAGGGGCAGGACCTCGGACGACGCCGACGCCTTCCTCACGAAGCGAGGCCTCGTGCTGCGGGCATTGAAGAATTACGGCCTGCCGCATTCCCTGCGCATGACCATCGGCACCGAGGAGGCCAACCGCCTCGTCGTCGACGGTTTGCGCGACTTCATGGCCGGCAAATGAGCGTACAGCCGCACTTCCAGCGCATCGCCCTGATCGGCTTCGGCCTGATCGGCGGCTCGATCGCGCGCGCTGCGAAGCTCCAGGGCCTGGCCGGCGAGATCGTCACCACCGCGCGCTCGGAGAAGACGCGCGCGCGCGTGCTCGAGCTCGGCATCGTCGATCAGGTCGTGGCGACCAATGCGGAAGCGGTGAAGGATGCCGATCTCGTCATCCTCTGCATTCCCGTCGGCGCCTGCGGACCGGTGGCGCAGGAGATCGCCGCGCATCTGAAGCCCGGCGCGATCGTCTCCGACGTCGGCTCTGTGAAGGGCGCGATCGTCAGGGACATGGCGCCGCATCTGCCGAAGACCGTTCATTTCGTGCCGGCGCACCCCGTGGCGGGCACCGAGCACTCGGGGCCGGATTCCGGCTTTGCCGAGCTCTTCATCAACCGCTGGTGCATCCTCACCCCGCCGGAAGGCGTCGACGCGTCGGCCACCGATCGCTTGCGCGCCTTCTGGGCGGCGATGGGTGCCAAGGTCGAGGTGATGACGCCGGATCATCATGATCTCGTGCTCGCGATCACCAGCCATCTGCCGCATCTGATCGCCTACACCATCGTCGGCACCGCCGACGAGCTGGCGCAGGTGACGGAATCGGAAGTGATCAAGTTCTCCGCCGGCGGTTTTCGCGACTTCACCCGCATCGCGGCGTCCGACCCGACGATGTGGCGCGACGTCTTCCTCGCCAACAAGGAAGCCGTGCTGGAGATGCTCGGCACCTTCACCGAGGATCTGGCAAAACTCACCCGCGCGATCCGGCGCGGCGACGGCGAAGCGCTGTTCGACCACTTCACCCGCACCCGCGCCATCCGTCGCGGCATCGTCGAGATCGGCCAGGATTCGGCGGCGCCCGACTTCGGCCGGCCGCATGCGGCGCTGAAGAAGCCGTAGCTCCTGTCATTCCGGGGCGCCCGAAGGGCGAGCCCGGAATCCATTGGGCCACAGCGCACGCGGTGAAATGGATTCCGGGTTCGATGCTACGCATCGCCACGGAATGACGAGAGAGGTTTCAATACAGCGGCGGAATCTGGCCGACCTTGACCGGGCCGAGCAGCACGGCGCCGTCGACGAACTTCAGCGGGAAGCTGCGGGCCTTCTTGCCTTCCAGCGTGCTCTCGGTGCCGATCGAATTGATGCCGGCGGCGACGCCGGCATTGGCGTTCTGCTTGATGACCTTGCCGAGGCCGGGAACGGCGCGATCGAGCGCGCCGAACAGATTGTTGAGATCCTGCGACTTCACGCCGGGCGCGACGCGGTCGAGGGTTGCCTGCGGCACACCCTCTTCCAGCATCTTCTCGATACCCAGCGCCGGGATCACGCGCTCGAGGCCCGTCACCGTCATCTGCAATTCGCCGTCGAGTCGGCCATTGGCCGAGAGCCCGAGCGTGCCGGCCGCGACCGCGATCATCTCGCCCTGCTGGATCCGCGACTGCACGATCTCGATATGGCCGCCGGCGGCCTGGATCTCGCGGAAGCGTTGCGGCCATGGCTTTGGGGTGAGGTCGGAGAGCCCGGTGACCTTGGCGCGCGTGTCCGCCTCGAACGGCTCGGCGAGCAAGGGGTGAACACCCTGGATGCTGCCCTGCGCGACGTGGAGCACGGTCTCGATCACGGGATGATCGGACGGCGATCCGTCCGCGAGGCGCCCGTGCAGCTCGACCTGCTTGGCGCGCGCGAGCGGCACCTGCACGCTGCCGTCGAGCCGGTTGATGACGGGATCGTCGAACACGATGGAGGCGCGGTCCGGCACCGCCGGCAGGCCGACCACGCTGCTGCGGCCCTTGCTCCAGTTCACCACGAAGGTGTTTTGCGTAACGCCGTCGGTGAGGGTCGCCGGCGCCGAGAATTCGGCGATGACGCGCTTGGGATCGTAGACCTGGGCGACGACCAGGATGTTGTCGAGCCTCGCCGTGAACGGCGTCTTGCTCGCGTTCTGCGAGACCAGGGCGACGCTGGCGCCGGAGCACTGGACCTCGAAGCGGAACGGGAAGCCCGCGATCGAGCGCTTGGCGCAATCATAGATGCGGCCGGACTTGGCCTCCTGCGCGCGCCAGGCGTCTGCGGCGATTTCGGCCTGCGAAGCGGCGTAGAACCAGAAGCAGCTCCACGCGACGGCGAGGATCAGGAGGAGAATGGGTGCGATGAAAAGGCCCCAACGGGGGCGGCGGCCTGCGGCAACGGTCAGATTGGACATGCGGCGACCCTTTGGCCTCAGATTTTGTCAAATGTAAGCGAGGTTGGCTTGCTCCGAAAGGCGGAGAATTCGCTTCGCTTGGGGGCGCGGTTCTGGTAGCCGTGCCCGCCATGTCGGAAATCACCCTCCCCTCCGTCACGACAGCCAACGGCGACCTCTGGGTGTTCGGCTACGGCTCGCTGATGTGGCGGCCGGGCTTCGAATTCGAGGAGCGCGTCCCGGCGCGGCTGGTCGGCGAGCATCGTGCGCTCTGCGTCTATTCCTTCGTGCATCGCGGCACGCCGGAGAAGCCGGGCCTGGTGCTCGGGCTCGATCGCGGCGGCGCCTGTCGCGGCATCGCGTTCCGCGTCGCCGAAAAGAACCGTGCCGACGTCGTCGCCTATTTGCGCGAACGCGAGCAGGTGACGTCGGTCTACCGCGAGGTGATGCGCTCGGTGTGGCTGGAGAACGATGCGCGGCAGCGCGTCTCCGCACTCGCCTATGTCGTCGACCGCGGCCACGTGCAATATGCCGGCCGGCTGTCGCTCGCCGATCAGCATCGCCACGTGCTCCAGGGGCACGGCCAGTCCGGGGCCAACCGCGACTACGTGACGGCGACGGTGAAGGCGATCGAGGCCGAAGGCTTTCGCGACACGCAACTGCATCAGCTCGCGACGATGCTGCATGGGGAAGCGCATTCCCTGCACGCGCCGGCTCCGAGCGAAGATCGCGAAAGCCGCTAGCTGCCAGTCGGCGCGTAGCTCGGCGCCGAACCGATCAGCTGCTCCTGCTCCTTGCGGCCCGCTTCGACGAGGCGGTCGGTCGCCTCTTCGATCGCCGTTTGCACGCGGGAGAGATACTCGTCCTTCGGCAGGCCCGGCGGCAGCGGATCGAGAAACTCCACCACCAGCGTGCCGGGATAGCGCATGAAGGTGCGGCGCGGCCAGAACAGGCCGGAATTGAGCGCAATCGGCAGACACGGCACGCCGCAGGACGAATAGATCTGCGCAAAACCGGTCTTGTAGTCGGAGGGCGCGCCCGGCGCGCGGCGCGTGCCTTCCGGAAAGATCACGAGCTGGCGGCCGCTGCGCACCGCGTCGCGCGCCCGCCGCGTCATGTCCAGCAGCGCCTTCACGCCGGCCTTGCGGTCGATCGCGATCATCCCGGTCTTGACCAGGAACTGACCGAACACCGGGATCTGCATGAGCTGACGCTTGAGGATGAAGATCGGGCGGTCGAAGAATCCCGGCAGCACGAAGGTTTCCCAGAACGACTGATGCTTTGCCACGATCACCAGCGGCCCCTGCGGGATCTTCTCCTGCCCGCGGAATTCCACCTTGATGTTGCAGATCACCCGCATCAGGACCAGCGTCGCCTTCGCCCACCATTGCGCGACCGTCAGCATGGCGCGCGGAGGCATTGCAAAGGTCGGCAGCGCCACGATCGCGAGACACACCAGCACGGCGTAGAACAGCACGTTGAACACGAGCGAGCGCAGGAAAATCAAGAACATCGACGATCCGATCAATTGCCGATCAATTGGCCTGTGCAGTGGCGGGCCGCTTCGGCTGCATCCCGGGAGGCTGCTCCGATACTTCGGGCGAAAGGTCAATCCCGAAATCCTCCAGCCGCACCCTGACTTCGGCCGCGATATATTTGACATATTCCGACAGCAGCAGCCGCAAGGTGGACGCCGAGGCCCACCACGGCTCCTCGCGCCATTTGTCGCCGACCACGGCGAACGGGATCAGAATCGTCTCCGGCATCGCGTGCGAGAATTCCACCAGCGCGCGCGGCATGTGATAGTTCGAGGTCACCACGATCAGCGATTTGAACCGGCGCGCCTGCGCCCAGCGCCGCGCCTCCGCGGCGTTGCCGCGGGTCGAGAGCGCGGTGCGGTCGAGGTCGACGCAGCAGGTCATGAAGGACTGGTTCTCCGGCAGGGTCCGCGAGATGTCGCTTGCGGTCGAGGTCGGATGCACCCCGGAAATCAGGAGCCGCCTGCCGTAGCCGGCAGCCAGCAACTCCATCGCATCCGACACCCGCGAGGAGCCGCCGGTCAAGACCACGATGCCGTCCGCCTTGCGGTCCGGCGCGATCTCGGCGCCGCGCAACTGCGACAGGAACGCGATGAAGCCCGCCGCCGCGCCGACGAAGGCGAACGCGATCGTCGACACCACGGCTGCGCGCAGCCAGCCGCGCGGCAATTTCGGCGATCGATCGTCGGTCGGCGAGGTCATGCGATGTCGGTAATCCCTTCCCGGATGATTTTAAAACGTTTTGAGGCGAAGTGGAGTCCGGTTTATTCACCCTCTCCCCTGTGGGGAGGGAAGAAGCCATTTCAATCGACATCATTCAGCGTCGAGAACAGCGTCTGGCGCGAGGCGACGGCGGTGATGGCGCCGATCAGCACCGCCTGCACCGCGAGCACGACATAGCCGGAAGGCCGCAGCGAGAAGGTGCCGAGCAGGGCCGCGAACTGGTCGCCGACGGGCGTCCCCGAAAACCAGCCGGCGATCGACTCGGAGAAGCCGAACACCAGCATGGCGGCGCCGCCGCCGATCACGCCGCCCTCCAGGCCCAGCCTGAGGAAATGGCGCAGGAAGCGGTTGGCGATGTAGCGGTCGCCGGCGCCGACGAAATGCAGGACCTCGACGATCGGACGGTTCGCCGCCATGGCGCCGCGGGTCGCGAACGAGACCGAGATGATCGTCGCGATGATGACGAGCGCGAGGATGCCGAGACCGGCGAGCACGGTGGCGTTGGTCATCGAGCGCATGCGCTCGATCCAGGCGCGGTGATCGTCGACGCTGGCGCTTGGCGCCACTTGCGTCACGCGGGCGCGCAAGGCGGCGAGATCGAGCGCCGTGCCGGGCTGCACGCGCGCGATGATCATGCGCGGCACCGGCAGATCGTCCATCGACAGTCCGGTGCCGAGCCAGGGCTCAAGCAGCTTGCCGCTCTCGTCCTTGGTGAACGGCTTGACTTCGACAATGCCGGCTTGCGCGCGCATCGCCTCGGTCACCGCGGCGGTGTCGCGCTCGAGGTCGCGCCCGGACTGCGGGCGAACCTGGATGGTGATTTCGCTCGCGACGTCCGACTGCCATTCGGCGGCGGAGGCGCTGACCAGCAGCACCGTGCCCGTGGTCATCGAGGCGAGGAAGGTCATGATGGCGACGACGGCGACCAGCGCGCGGCCGTGGATCGAGGCGCGCGGCACGATCGGCGACATGTTGCGCGCCTTGGCCGGAAGCTGCGGACGCTCCTGTCCGAGATCGACCAGCACGCCGCGCTCGTCGGGCTTACTCATAGACGTGCAGCCGTCCCTGATGCAGCACCAGCCGCCGCGCCTCGTACTGATCCATCAGGCCGATGTCGTGGGTCGCAATGATGACGGCGGTGCCCGATTTGTTGAGCTCGATGAAAAGGCGCAGCAGGCGGCGGCCGAGCGTCGGATCGACGCTGCCGGTCGGCTCGTCCGCGAGCAGAAGCTGCGGCCGCGAGATCACGGCGCGCGCGATCGCCGCACGCTGCTTCTCGCCGCCGGACAGGATCGGCGGCAGCGCGTCCATGCGTTCGCCGAGTCCGACCCAGCGCAAGAGGTCGATGACCTCCTTGCGATAGCTCGACTCGCTGCGGCCCATGACGCGAAACGGCAACGCGACGTTCTCGTAGGTCGTCATGTGGTCGAGCAGGCGGAAATCCTGGAGCACGATGCCGATGCGCTTGCGCAAGTCGGCGATCTCGTCCTTGCCGAGCTGCGAGATATCGTGGCCGAACAGGTTGACGAGGCCGCGCGTCGGCCGGTGCGACAGGAACAGCAGGCGCAAGAGCGAGGTCTTGCCGGCGCCGGACGGGCCGGTGAGGAACTGGAAGGAGTGCGCCGGGATCTGGAAATTGAGGTCGCGCAGGATCTCCGGCCCCAGGCCGTAACGCAATCCGACATTTTCGAACCGAACCAAGCTCAGCTCCGTTCGAGAGGGGGCGATGGCCGCGACGCGACGCTCCGCCACACGCGATCAACGGTTTTTGCGACCGTTATGGTTTCCGGTTCGTTAACGGTCGCCCTGTAGCATCCAGTACGCCCGGGTCTCCGCGACCTTGGCATCGTCAAGACTCGTTCATGCATCAAGGCTCGTCCATGCATATCGTCTGCCCCCATTGTACGACATCCTACGCCATCAAGCTTGCAAGCCTGGGGGCGAACGGGCGGACAGTCCGCTGCTCCCGGTGCAAGCAGACCTGGGTCGCCTATGCCGAGGATGCCATCGAGGAGGCGTCCGTCCCGGCCATGGCCGCCGCCAGCCAGGCCGACGACCAGTCCGACCTCGCCGAGCAGTGGAACTCCTACGCCAAGGACGACGGCGCCACTGACACGCCTGTGGTCGACAGCCCCTCCATCGCCAGCGACTGGCCGGAGGAGGACGCCAAGGAGACCGAGGACGAGTGGTCGGCGGCGGCCCGGGACGCCGAGGACGAGGTCGCCGGCGCGCAGCACCAGTCCTGGTTCCGCGGCCTGTTCAGCCGGCGCGGGGCACGGGTGAGGCGTCAGGCCCCCACCGCGGCGCCGCGAAAGTCCCATTTCGGCCTGCCGACCGCCTGCGCCGCCATGGGCGCGCTGGTGCTGGCCCTGATCGTCTGGCGCGGCGATATGGTTCGGCTGCTGCCGCAGACCGCGGCCTTCTACAAGATGGTCGGCCTCGACGTTAACCTGCGCGGGCTGGCCTTCAAGGACGTCAAGCTCTCCAGCGAGACCGTTGACGGTAAGCAGGTGCTGGTGATCGAGGGCGTCATCGTCGGCGAGGGCAAGAAGCCGCTCGATATCCCGCGGCTGCGCTTCGCGGTGCGCGACGCGCAGGGCGCGGAGATCTATGCCTGGAATACGGTGCTGGAGCAGACCGTGCTGCGACCCGGCGAGCGCGCCTTCTTCCGCTCGCGCCTGGCCTCCCCGCCGCCGGAGGGCCGCAATATCGACGTTCGCTTCTTCAACCGGCGCGACATTGCCGGCGGCAGCGTGTAATCAGGCTCGCAAGGTCCGCACGGGAGGTTGGTCCCAAGGTTGGTCCCATGCCAAAAATCTTGATCGCCGACGACGAGGATTCGATGCGCCAGCTGGTGGCGCGCGCCATCGCCATGGACGGGCACGAGACCGTGACCGCGCAGGACGGCGCCGAGGCGCTGGAGATCCTGACCCGCGAGGACGGCGCCTTCGATTTGCTGCTCACCGACATCCAGATGCCGGTCATGGACGGCATCGCGCTGGCGCTCTCCGCCGCGCGCGATTTCCCCGACCTGACGATTTTGCTGATGACCGGATTTGCCGACCAGCGCGAGCGCGCCTCGAACCTCAACGCGCTGGTGCATGACGTCGTGACAAAACCGTTCTCGGTCGCCGACATCCGCACCGCGGTGGCGGACGCGCTGGCGGCGAAGAAGAGGTAGCGCGCGCCGCACTTGTAGCACTGCTGTTACGCGATCCTCGTCCCTCATACACGGTGTCGTCCTGGCGAAGGCCAGGACCCATACCGCGAGGTCTATCTTTTAGGAATCGATAGCCGTACTGGACGACGAGTCTTCGCCAAACCACTCCCTGGGGTAATGGGTCCTGGCTTTCGCCAGGACGACATTGGGGAGATAACCGGGTTCTCGCCTCAAAAATCCTTCAGCAGCCGCTCGATATAATCGAGCTCGATCTGCGGACGCGAGGTATCCCCTAAGCGGCGGCGGAGCTCTTCGAGGATGCGGCGGACGCGCTGGGCGTCGATCTCGCCGGGGATCTTGACCGTGTAGTCGTCGCCGAACTCACGGCCGTGAAGCGGGCGACCGAGCGGATCGGTCTGATTGCCGCCGCTCTGCTGGCGGCCGGCCCGGTTGCCGGGACCATCGCCCTGCCCCTCGCCATCCCCCTGCTGCATCGCCTCGGCCATCTTCTGCGCACCCTTGCGCAAGGCGTCGAGAGCCTTGCCCTGCGAGTCCACGGCGCCGTCTGCATTGCCCTCGCCGAGCTTTGAGCCGGCATCGCCCATGGCACCGTCGGCGGTGTCCAGGCTGCCGTCGTCATCGTCACCGTCCTGATCGCCATCCTGACCGGGCTGTCCCTGGTCGCCCTGCTGGCCCTTCTGCCCCTGCTGCCCTTTCTGGCCCTTTTGTCCCTTCTGCGTGAGGCCGCGCTTGGCGAGCTCGTCCTGCAGCTTCTTCAGCCGGTCGCGCAGCGCCTGCTGGTCCTGCTGGAGGTCCGACATCGACTGATCGCCCTGCTGCTTGCCGCGCGAGCGGTCACGCCGGGAGTCCTGGCCCTGCTTGTAGGTCTTGTCGCGCAATTGCTGCTGCTTGCGGATCATGTCGCTGAGCTCGTTGAGCGCCTGCTCCATGTCGCTGTCGCCGGATTGCCCGGGCTGCGCCATCTGGAGATTTTCCATGATCTGCGCCAGCTGCTCGAGCATGCGCTGCGCCGCCTCGCGATTGCCTTCGCGCGCCGCCTTCTCGATCTGCTTCAGAAGATCTTCCAGATCCCGCTGCGTGATGACGGAGCGATCGCGATTGGAGGATTGGTTCCTTTCCGTCGCGCGCTTGTACTCCTCGAGCTTCTGAATGGCATCGGATTGATTGTTCAGGCTGCGCCCGGATTCCTTCTGCCGGAGGTTATCGCCGGCATCCTGCATCGCCTTTTCCGCGCCATCGAGCAGCGCATCGGGATCCTGATCCTGCTGGGCAGCGACGGACGGAAGGCCTCCCAACAGGAAGGCGAGGCAGGCGATCGAGATCGCCTTCAAGACTGGCACGCGCGCTAGCTTCCGCATTTCCGGTCCCGCGTAAACTGATTGGCCCCGTCGTCCCCCGCCTTGGCCCGGTTGCTCGCCGACTTCCGATAGGCCTGAAGCTGCTGACGCAATGCGTCCTGCTGCTGCGCCAGCTCCTCGAGCTGCTCGGGCGTCGCGTGCTGGGTCTTCTGTCGCAGCTCGACGGCCTTGTCGAGGATGAGCTGGACTTCCGCGGGGAACGGCTGCCGGGGTCCCAGCGGATTTTGCTCGGCGCGCCGGGCGAGGTCGCGCACCTTGCCGGCCATGGCCTCGCGGAGCTTCTGCGTCAGCACCCTGATCTCGTCCTCGCCGGCACCGCGCTCCAGCGCCCGCTTGAGCGCGTCCTGCGCCGAGCGCAGCGCGGCGTTGACGCTGCCGGCGACACCGTCGTCCTCGATGGTGACCGCGAACGCCCACATGCTCGCCACGACGTCGCGCATCGCGTCGTCGGTGCGGGCCGCCTCGAGCTGGAGCGCGAGGCTGCGGAGACCGAGATAGCAGCCGGCATCCGGGGTGAACAATTCGGGCGCGATCATCAGCGCGTCGAGCGCGGCATAGACGTCGGAATTCTTGTTGGCGTCGAGCGCGAGGATGCGGCGCTGCTCGATCAGCGCGCGCGCGAGCGAGTTCGTGAACAGCCGCTCGGGCAGGCGCATGTTGAAGGGTTCGCTTCTAGCCTCGTTGCCGGCCTCGTCCTTGGCGGTGAGAGTCAGCGTGACGTCGGCGCCGGCATAGGGATCCTCGCTGAGGTCCTTCACCGTCTGGCCGACGCCGTTGCGGGTGCGCGCATTCGGCAGCACCAGCGGGAATTGCGGCGGCTGGAACAGCGGCCGTGCGGCCGCCTTGGTATCGGCGTCCTTGGTGGCTTCCTTCGCGCCGTCCTTGCCATCGGCGGCGCGCAGGCCAATGTGCGCCTCGGCGCCGGTGACGCCGTAATCGTCCTCGATCTTGTAGGAGAGCTGAAGCGCGCCGCGCGCCTGGCGCTCCGGATCCTTTGCCAGCGCAATCGTCGGCGCGCGGTCCGGCGTTGCCGCAAACGCCCACTGCGGCTGGCCGGAGGGCGCGCGGACATGCGCGGTGCCGTCGCCGGTGATGGCGAAATGCTTCTCGTTGGTGCCCTTGGGCGTGGCTTCAGTGGGGGCGACCTCCTTGAGGCCGCCGGAGACGGCGACATCCAGGCTGCCGCCGGAGGAACGCACGATCAGGGTCGAGCCGGCGGGAACGGCGAGCGGACCGCTGGCGGGCAGCGCCGCGGCCTCCCTGTTGGCGGCAGACAGGATCACCGGCGGCTTGCCGGTGTAGAGCGGCGGCGTGACCCAGGCATCGACGCGAACATTGGTCGGCGCCAGCACGCCGTTCCAGTCGAAGGCCGCCCCAAGCCGCATCGCACGCTCGTCGCCGGCGGCGAAGAAGGTCGCAACCAGCATCACCATGACCAGCGCACGCAGCGCCCAGGGATCATGCAGAGCGAGCCGCGGGTGCGGCAGACCGGCGCGGATGCGCTTGAGCGAGGCCAGCGTGCGCTCACGCTGCGCCTGCCACAGCGCCTTCGCAACCGGGTCCTGCGAGGTCAGCGTGTCCGTGAGCGTGGTGGCCGGGCGGTGACGAATGCCGGAGCCGCGATCGAGCCGGCCCAAAGCCTCCTCGCGGCTCGGCCAGCGGAAGCGAACCAGCGGGAACAGGGCGGCAATCGCGATGCCGGCGAAAACGACGAGACCGATGGCGCGGGCAAGGAACGGCAGCGCCAGCCAGAGACCGGCCCAGGACAGCGCCAGGAACAGGCCGACGACGGTCAGAAGCCGTGCCAGATTCGGCCAGGCACGCTCCCACGCGATGGCATATCTCGCCCGATCGAGGGCCTGCGCCAGCTTCAACCGCGACAGAGCGTCGCCATCGCGGATCGGGTCTGACGGGTCAGGGGTGACGCCGTTCAATAAGCTCTCCAGGTTGCCCGGTGGAGAAGAGCGTATCACAACGGCAGCACTGAGGCATCCGTTCCTGTACGGGAGACACCCCTTTTCCCGCATAACACGAGGACGTGACTGGCCCGCCGCAACCCCGTAATTTCCGCGCCGCCATCCAAGGGAAACGAAGGAAACGCCATGGACAAGAAGATGCACGACAAGGGCCTGGAAGTCCGCAAAGCGGTGCTGGGGGAAGCCTATGTCAACAACGCCCTGAAGAACGTCGACGACTTCAACCGTCCGTTCCAGGAGATGCTCAACGAATATTGCTGGGGCACGGTGTGGGGCCGCGAGGAGCTGCCGCGCAAGACCCGCAGCATGCTCAACATCGCGATGATCGCGATCCTCAACCGCCAGCACGAATTCCGTGCGCATCTGAAGGGCGCGCTCACCAACGGCGTCACCCGCGACGAGATCCGCGAGATCCTGATGCAGGTCGCGATCTACGGTGGCATGCCGGCCGCAGTCGACAGCTTTCGCATCGCGCGCGAGGTGTTCGCGGAGATTGATGGGAAGGCGTGAGGGGGCAGGCTCTCGCCACTGTCGTCCCGGACAAGCGTAGCGCCGATCCGGGACCCATCACCGCAGGCGGATGTGGTTAGCGGGACTCGGAGTGACCGCTTTCGCGCTGCGACTCCTCGCTGGGGCTATGGGTCCCGGATCTGCGCGCGCTTGAGGCGCGCTTGTCCGGGACGACACCGGGGATAGAGCGCGGATTTTCACGACAACAACGAATAATCAACACAAGGAAACACCATGGACATCGGATTCATCGGCCTCGGAAACATGGGTTTCCCGATGGCGCGGCGGCTGATCGAGGCTGGCAACCGGCTCGTCGTGTTCGACACGCGCAAGGAGGTCGTGGACAAGCTCGTGGCGCGCGGTGCGACGCCGGCGACGTCGCCAAAGGACGTTGCCGATCAGGTCGAGACCGTGATGGCGAGCCTGCCCTCGCTGCAGGCTTCGCTCGAAGTTGCAACGGGGACGAACGGCGTGATCGAGGGAAGCCGCGTCAAGCGCTTCATCGATCTGTCCACCGTCGGCTCGACGATGGCTTCGAAGATTCACGGCCTGCTCGCCAAGCGCGACATCGTACAGATCGACTGCCCCGTCTCCGGCGGCGTCGGCGGCGCCGAGAAGGGCACGCTGGCGGTAATGGTGTCGGGGCCGAAGGCGGAGTTCGAACTGCTCAAGCCGGCGCTCGATGTGATCGGAAAAGTGTTCTTCATCGGCGAGAAGCCGGGCGCCGCGCAGACCATGAAGCTCGCCAACAATTTCCTCTCGGCCACCGCGATCGTGGCAACGTCGGAGGCGGTCGTCATGGGTGTGAAGGCCGGGCTCGATCCCGCCGTGATGATCGACGTCATCAATGCCGGCTCGGGCATGAACACCGCGAGCCGCGACAAGTTTCCGCGCTCGGTGCTGCCGCGCACGTTCGATTTCGGCTTCGCCACGGGGCTGATGGTGAAGGACGTGCGCCTCGCGCTGGAGGAAATGAAGCAGCTCGGCCTGTCGATGGAGGTCGCGGACGCCGTGGGGCGCCTGTGGGAGACCGTGATCAGCGCGGAAGGCGCCGATTCCGATTTCACCGCGGCGATCAAGCCGATCGAGAAGAAGGCGGGGGTCGTGGTTGGGGGGAAGACAGGTGGTTTAGCGGGGAAGTAGTTTTCTCGCGCATCCCCTTTCCAGGTCGTCCTGGACAAGCGAGCGTAGCAAGCGCTGATCCAGGACCCATTACCACAGGGCGAGGTTTGGCGAAGACTCGTGGTTACCAGCCTCCCGCCAAAGTACTCCCTGGGGTAATGGGTCCTGGCTTTCGCCAGGACGACACCGAAATTGTCGAGGTTACGTCGCGTCTCACGATGAGATCACGACACGCCTCACAGCCACGGCGCCGGCGTGTCCATCGCGATCAGTTGCTCGACATCGATGCGCGGGCGAACCACGGCGTATTGGTCGTCCTTCACCAGCACCTCGGGCACCAGCGGCCGCGTGTTGTAGGTGCCGGCCTGCACCGCGCCATAGGCGCCGGCGGTCATGATGGCGAGGAGATCGCCCGCCTTCGGCGTCGGCAGCGTGCGGTCGAGCGCGAGATAGTCGCCGGTCTCGCAGACCGGCCCGACGACATCGGCCACCATCGTGGCCGCGTCCCGGGCCGGCTGCGTTACCGGCAGGATATCGTGATGGGCTTCATACAGCGTCGGGCGGATCAGATCGTTCATCGCAGCGTCGATGATGACGAAATTCTTGCCGTCGCCGTGCTTCACATAGATCACCTTGGCAACCAGGATGCCGGCATTGCCGACGATCATGCGGCCCGGCTCGAACATCAGCGTGCAGCCGAGATTATGGCTGACGCGCTTGACCATGGCGGCATAGGCATCGGGCGCCGGCGGCGCCTCGCGATCCATGTAATAGGGAATGCCGAGGCCGCCGCCGAAATCGACATGCGAGATGTCGTGGCCGTCGGCGCGCAGCGTCTGCACGAATTCGGAGAGGATGCGAAACGCCGTCTCCATCTTCGACAGATCGGTGATCTGGCTGCCGATATGCACGTCGGTGCCGGTCACCTGGATCCCGGGCAGCTTCGCCGCGCGCGCATAGACCTCGCGAGCATGCGCGATCGGGATGCCGAACTTGTTCTCGGACTTGCCGGTGGAGATCTTGGCATGCGTGCCGGCGTCGACATCGGGATTGACGCGCACGGAAATCCGCGCGGTCTTGCCCATCTCGGTCGCAAGGCGCGACAACAGCTCGAGCTCCGGCTCGGATTCGACGTTGAGGCAGAGGATGTCGGCGGCGAGCGCAGCGCGCAGCTCGTCTTCCGTCTTGCCGACGCCGGAGAACAGGATCTTGCGTGCGGGGATACCCGCGGCCAGAGCACGCTTCAATTCACCGCCGGAGACCACGTCGGCGCCGGCGCCAAGCCTGGCGAGCGTACGCAGCACCGACTGGTTGGAGTTCGCCTTCATGGCGTAGCAGACCAGCACCTTCTCGCCGGCGAAAGCATCGGCGAAGACGCGGTAATGCCGCTCCAGCGTCGCGGTCGAATAGCAATAGAACGGCGTGCCGACGGTTGCGGCCAGCTCGGACAGGTTCACCGCCTCGGCGTGCAGCACGCCGTTGCGGTAGTCGAAATGGTTCATGGCGTTGGCTCAGTTGCCCCAGCCTATTTGCTGGGTTGGTCGTCCAGGAGCGGGTCGAGAATAAACGGTTTCTTCTTGCCCTTGGACGCCGCGGGGGCGGCGTCGGCGGCGGAGCTGGGGTTGAACAGGCTCGGCGTCTTTTGGGCTGCGGTCTCGGTGTCGGTTGGAGCTGCGACGTTGGCCGTGGACGCGCCGGAGGCGGTCGGCGGCAGGTCGAGGGGACCTTTGCGGCCGCAGCCGGCAAGCGCGAGCGCCGTCAGGCTCAAGACAATGATGGCCCACCCCGAGCCGGCCGGGCGAAACTTTGACGTCACGACGAATTCCCCACTACGCGGGGCGCACCATACAGAGATTGGCGCGCTCTGGCGAGAGCCGGATGACCATGAAACATAAGCGAAATTTTGCCCCTCAGCCCAATTTTCGCTCTTTTTCCAGCCGCTTCGCCCAGCTCTTTGCCTGCGACGCCACGTTCTTCGGCGCGGTACCGCCGAAGCTGGTCCGGCTCTTCACCGACGATTCGACCGAGAGCACGCCGAGCACGTCCTTGGTGATCCTGGGCTCGATCGCCTGCATCTCCTTCAGCGGCAGCTCGTGCAGCGCCACGCCGCCCTCGGCGGCCTTGGCCACGATGCGGCCGGTGACGTGGTGGGCCTCGCGGAACGGCATCTTCAGCGTCCGCACCAGCCAGTCGGCCAGATCCGTCGCGGTGGCATAGCCCTCGCCGGCGGCGGCCTTCATCTTGGCCTCATCGGGCGCGAGGTCGCGGACCATGCCGGTCATGGCGCGGATGGCGAGCGACAGCGCGGCAAAGCCCTCCATCGCGCCCTGCTTGTCCTCCTGCATGTCCTTTTGGTAGGCGAGCGGCAGGCCCTTCATCACGATCAGGAGACCGTTGAGCGCACCGATGACGCGGCCGGTCTTGGCGCGTACGAGCTCGGCGGCATCCGGGTTGCGCTTCTGCGGCATGATCGAGGAGCCGGTGGTGAACTTGTCGCTGAGGCGGATGAGGCCGACCAGCGGCGAGGTCCAGATCACGATCTCCTCGGCAAAGCGCGACATGTGCACGGCGCAGATGGAAGCCGCCGACAGCGTCTCCAGCACGAAGTCGCGGTCGGAGACCGCGTCGAGCGAGTTCGCCATCGGCCGGTCGAACAGAAGCGCCTTTGCGGTCGCGTGGCGGTCGATCGGGAACGAGGTGCCGGCAAGCGCGGCGGCGCCGAGCGGCGATTCGTTGAGCCGCTTGCGGGCGTCCTGGAAACGGCCGCGGTCGCGCGCGGCCATCTCGACATAGGCGAGCAAATGATGGCCGAAGGTCACGGGCTGCGCTGTCTGCAGATGCGTGAAGCCGGGCATCACGGTGCCGGCATGCTCCAGCGCGCGTTCCACCAGAGCCTGCTGGAACGCGGCGAGCGCGGCATCGGTCTCGTCGAGAACGTCGCGGACATAGAGCCGGAAGTCGGTGGCGACCTGGTCGTTGCGCGAGCGCGCGGTGTGCAGCCGGCCGGCGGCGGGGCCGATCAGCTCGGACAGGCGGCTCTCGACATTCATGTGAATGTCCTCGAGCGCGCGCTTGAACGTGAAGCCGCCCTTGCCGATCTCTGACAAAATCGTGTCTAGACCCTTGCCGATATTTTTCGCATCAGAGGCCGTGATGATGCCCTGCGTGGCAAGCATCGCGGCGTGGGCCTTGGACGCGGCAATGTCCTGGGCATAGAGGTGACGATCAACGTCGATGGAGACGTTGATCTCTTCCATGATCTCATCGGGACGTTCCGAGAACCGGCCGCCCCACATCTTGTTGCTCATGATCCCCTGCTCACGCCTTGCTTGTCGCTGGTCACGTTTGCTGGCCGCCGCCAGCCGTATTAAGAGGCCCCTGATAGCCATATCTGCGACCGGATGACAAACGATATGCTCGACACGAAGCCCTCCGCCACGCGCCGGATCCCCCTCGTCATCGCCACCGTGGCGGTCGGCGGGCTGGCCGGCTTCGCTGCGTTGTACGGGCTGGGCCTGAGCCGGGCGCCTACCGGCGATCCGGCCTGCGGGGCGGCAGTGGCTACGGCGCAAAAGATCGCCCCGCTCGCCCATGGCGAGGTGGCGGCGCTGACCATGGCGAGCGCGCCCCTGAAGCTGCCCGACCTCGCTTTCGAGGACGCCGACGGCAAGCCGAAAAAGCTGTCCGATTTCCGCGGCAAGACGCTGCTGGTGAACCTCTGGGCCACCTGGTGCGTACCCTGTCGGAAGGAAATGCCGGCGCTGGACGAGCTCCAGGGCAAGCTTTCGGGCCCGAATTTCGAGGTGGTCGCGATCAATATCGACACCCGCGACCCCGAGAAGCCCAAGACCTTCCTGAAAGAGGCCAATTTGACCCGGCTCGGCTATTTCAACGATCAGAAAGCCAAGGTTTTCCAGGATCTTAAGGCCATAGGCCGGGCGCTCGGCATGCCGACCTCGGTGCTGGTCGACCCGCAGGGCTGCGAGATCGCGACGATCGCGGGACCGGCGGAATGGGCGAGCGAGGACGCGCTCAAGCTGATCCGGGCTGCGACGGGCAAGGCCGCCGCGGCGCTTTAAGAGTTTCAGGCCGTAACGTTGAGATTGCCGCCGACGCCGGGGCCGACATTGGCGAGCGAGGGCTGACCGGCGCCCATCAGCGTCAGGATGGTGGATTTCTCCATATCCATGTTCTGCTTGGTCAGCGTCGCCGCGATATTCGACTGCAACGCGCCTTGCTGAGCAGCCAGCATGGTGCTGACCATTGCCATCATGTCCATTACGCGAACCCTCGTACCGGCCGTAACCTAGGCGCGAGGGGTTAACGCGACATGAATTGTCACGGAGCCGTAGGGTGGGCAAAGCAAAGCGTGCCCACCAATCAGCATCCTAGTTGCGGAGACATGGTGGGCACGGCGCTTTGCGCCTTTGCCCACCCCACGACGTCAGCGCGTCGGAACCGGCTTGGCGCCGCGATAATCGTAGAAGCCGCGCTGGGTCTTGCGGCCGAGCCAGCCGGCCTCGACGTATTTCACCAGGAGCGGGCACGGACGGTACTTGGAGTCGGCGAGGCCCTCGTGCAGCACCTGCATGATCGACAGGCAGGTATCGAGGCCGATGAAATCGGCAAGCTCGAGCGGACCCATCGGATGGTGCGCCCCGAGCTTCATCGCCGCGTCGATCGCCTCGACGTTGCCGACACCTTCGTACAGCGTGTAGATCGCCTCGTTGATCATCGGCAGCAGGATGCGGTTGACGATGAAGGCCGGGAAATCCTCGGAGACCGCGACCTGCTTGCCGAGCTTGGCGACGAATTCCTTGGATGCCTCGAAGGTCGCATCGTCGGTGGCGATGCCGCGGATCAGCTCCACCAGCTCCATCAGCGGCACCGGATTCATGAAGTGAATGCCGATGAAGCGCTCGGGCCGGTCGGTGGCGGCGGCAAGGCGCGTGATCGAGATCGAGGACGTATCCGAGGCGACGATCGCCTCGGGCTTCAACACGGCGCAGAGCTCGTGGAAGATCTTGCGCTTGACCTCCTCCTTCTCGACTGCGGTCTCGATCACGAAATCGCAGTCGGCGAGATCGTCGAGCTTCTCGGCGGCCACGATGCGCGACAGCGCCTTGGTCTTGGCCTCCTCGGTGACGACCTTCTTGGAGACCTGGCGGGCCAGATTGCCGTTGATGGTGGCCATGCCCGACTTGAGGCGATCGGCCGAAACGTCGTTGAGCACCACGTCGAAGCCAGCCAGCGCCGCAACATGCGCGATGCCATTGCCCATCTGCCCCGCGCCGATCACGCCGACCTTCTTGATCACTGCCGCCATAATGTCATCCACCGGAACGGCGCGCATATCGCGCCTGCCTATCCCCCAAGCCGGGAGGTCTGATTGATCAGAGCCTTGATTTAATCAGAACCTTGGCTCGAAACCTAGATTGGATCGCTCCCCCGGCGTGCCCCACGCCAAAGAAAACGCCTCAAAAATGAAACACCGGCCGGAGTGTATACCTCCGGCCGGTGTTTTGAACGGCTTTTACTTGCCGAGCTTGCCGAGTTCGGCTGTCAGCTCCGGAACCGCCTGGTAGAGGTCGGCGACCAGGCCGTAATCGGCGACCTGGAAGATCGGCGCGTCCTCGTCCTTGTTGATCGCCACGATCACCTTGGAGTCCTTCATGCCGGCCAGATGCTGGATCGCGCCGGAAATGCCCACCGCGACATAGAGCTCGGGGGCCACGACCTTGCCGGTCTGCCCAACCTGCCAGTCGTTCGGCGCATAGCCGGCGTCCACCGCCGCGCGCGAGGCACCGACGCCGGCGCCGAGCTTGTCGGCGAGGGGCTCGATGTATTTGGCGAAATTCTCGCGGCTCTGCATGGCACGGCCACCGGAGACGATGATCTTCGCCGAGGTCAGCTCGGGACGGTCGCTCTTGGCGACCTCCTCGCCAACGAACGACGACAGGCCCGGATCGGCCGCAGCCTGAACGCTCTCGACCGGCGCGCTGCCGCCCTCGCCCGCTGCGGCGAAGGTGGAGGTCCGCACCGTGATGACCTTCTTGGCGTCCTTCGACTTCACCGTCTGGATGGCGTTGCCGGCATAGATCGGACGCTCGTAAGTATCGGGGGCGACCACCTTGATGATCTCCGAGACCTGCATGACGTCGAGCAGGGCTGCGACTCGCGGCATCACGTTCTTGAAGCGCGAGGTCGCGGGCGCGACGATCGCGTCATAGGACGGGGCCAGCGAGACGATCAGCGCGGCCAGCGGCTCGGCAAGATCGTGCGCGTAAAGCGCGCCATCGGCGAGCAGCACCTTCTTCACGCCTGCGAGCTTGGCGGCGGCGTCCGCCGCGGCCTTGGCACCCTCGCCGGCCACCAGGACCTCGACGTCCGCGCCGAGCGCGGCGGCCGCGGTCAGGGCCTTGTTGGTCGCATCCTTCAACGACGCGTTGTCGTGTTCGGCAATCAGAAGCGTCGTCATCAGAGCACCCCGGCTTCGTTCTTGAGTTTCGACACCAGCTCGGCGACGTCCTTGACCTTGACGCCGGCCTTGCGGCCCGCCGGCTCGGTCGTCTTGAGAACCTCGAGGCGCGCGGTGACGTCGACGCCGTAATCGGCGACGGTCTTCTCCGCGATCGGCTTCTTCTTCGCCTTCATGATGTTGGGCAGCGAGGCGTAGCGCGGCTCGTTGAGACGCAGGTCGGTGGTGACGATCGCCGGTCCCTTCAGCTTGACGGTCTGCAAGCCCCCGTCGACTTCGCGGGTGACCTTGAAGTCGCTTCCTTCGACCTCGAGCTTCGAGGCGAACGTCGCCTGCGACCAGCCGAGCAGCGCGGCCAGCATCTGGCCAGTCTGGTTGCTGTCGTCGTCGATCGCCTGCTTGCCGAGAATGATAAGGCCCGGCTGCTCTTCCTCAGCGACCTTCTTCAGGATCTTGGCGACGGCGAGCGGCTCGACGGTGCCCTCGGCCTTCACCAGGATGCCGCGATCGGCGCCCATGGCAAGACCGGTGCGGATCGTCTCCGACGCCTGCGCCGGTCCAATGGAAACCACCACGACCTCGGTGGCCTTGCCACCTTCCTTCAGGCGCAGCGCTTCCTCGACCGCGATTTCGTCGAACGGGTTCATCGACATCTTGACGTTGGCGAGTTCAACGCCCGATCCATCGCCCTTGACGCGGACCTTGACGTTGTAATCGACCACCCGCTTTACCGGCACTAAGACCTTCATCGATCCTCTTTCACTCAATTTGGGAGGGGGGTTATCAACTGGCGCGGAACCTAAAGGCCTGACCCGGCCCGGTCAACGCGCGAAGGGGCCAAATTTTAGACCTTAGAAATGCGCCGCCCCAATGGGTCAGCGGTTCTGGCCTGGAACCCAGAGCACGTCGCCGGCGCCGTTATGGTTGGCGGCGCGGCTGGCCACGAACAGGAAGTCCGACAGGCGATTCATATACTGGATACCAGCAGCGCCGACCGGCTCGCCTGGCTGGGCCGCCAGTTCCACCATCACGCGTTCCGCCCTGCGGCATATCGTGCGTGCGACATGGAGGTAGGCGGCAGCGGGCGTTCCCCCCGGCAGCACGAAGGAAGTGAGCGGCGCGAGCTTGTCGTTGAGCGCGTCGATGTCGTGCTCGAGCCGCTCGACCTGGCTTGCCACCACCCGCAGCCGTTCCACCTTGCCCTCACGCTCGGGCACGGCGAGGTCGGCACCGAGATCGAACAGGTCGTTCTGGATGCGGCCGAGCATCGCATCGAACTCGGGCGCATCATGGGTATGGAGACGCACGACGCCGATCGCGGCATTGGTCTCGTCCACCGTGCCATAGGCCTCGATGCGCAAATCATACTTCGGACGGCGTTCGCCCGAGCCGAGCGCTGTCGTGCCGTCGTCACCAGTCTTCGTATAGATGCGATTCAGCACAACCATGTTCAACGCCCCATCGCCCAGACCGCGATCATGGCAATGACAATCGCCACGAACTGCAGCAGCACGCGCCAGCGCATCAGCTTCTGCGAGGTGTTGGGCGAGCCGCCGCGCATCATGTTGACGAGACCGAGCAGCAGCACCAACGCCACGGCACCGGCCGCCGCCGGCAGAATGAAAGTACTCAGGATAGATGCCATCGGGGGTAGATAACACCGTGCGCGCCGGTCCGCTATCTCCCCCCACCCGTCATTCCGGGGCGCGCCAACGGGTCGGCAACGCGGCCCGGTGGCGCGAGCCCGGAATCCATCAAGCAGCGTCACGCGCGGCGAAATGGATTCCGGGCTCGATGCTCCGGGTCGCGCTTTGCGCGGTCCCGTCACATCGCCCCGGAATGACAACTGGCTTGGTCGGCGATCTGGCTTTTAAGCCAATAATATCAGAAGCTAGCTGGATGATTTCTGATCAGCATAGGTCGCCTGTCTTCTTTGCCTCTCCCGGCAAGCGGGGGGATGGTATGCGCCGGGGCAAGCCGTGAAAGCCATCCGCTACATCTACGTCGTCGTGATGGATGCGTTCTACACGTTCCTGGCCGACGACGGCTGGGCGATCGCGAGCCACATCGCGCTGTCGACATTGATGGCGCTGTTCCCGTTCCTGATCGTGCTGACCTCGCTCGCCGGCTTCTTCGGTTCCAAGGAGCTCGCCGACCAGGCCGCCAGCCTGATGCTCGAGGTCTGGCCCAAGCAGGTCGCCGACAGCCTTTCCGGCGAGATCCACGACGTGCTGACCACGACCCGCACCGGCGTGCTGACCATCGGCGCGGCGCTGTCGGTCTATTTCGCCTCGAACGGAGTCGAGGCGCTCCGCGTCGCGCTCAACCGCGCCTATGCGGTGGTGGAGATGCGGCGCTGGTATTGGCTGCGGCTGGAGTCGATCGGCTATACGCTGGTTGCGGCCTTCACCGCGCTTGCCATGGCGTTCCTGATCGTGCTCGGCCCACTCATCATCGAGGCGACGCGACGCCACATCCCGCTGTTCGTCGAGTCCAACGAGAGCATCCTCACCTGGCTGCGCTACGGCATCACCATCGGCGCGCTGGTGGTGGCGCTGATCATCCTGCATGCGTGGGTGCCGGCGGGGCGGCGCAGCTTCCTCCAGATCCTGCCCGGCATCGTCTTCACCATGGTGGCGTCGCTGATCTCGGGCATCGTGTTCGGGCAATATCTGGCGCGCTTCGCCAACAATTACGTGACGATGTATGCGGGGCTGGCCTCGGTGATCATCGCGCTGGTGTTTCTGTATTTCATCGCCGCGATCTTCGTCTACGGCGGCGAGCTCAACGCCGCGATCATCAAGTCGCGGCTACCTCACGGCGTGTCGCTTCAAGCAGCGCAGTCGCTAAAGCACGCGGAGACACGGGCTTGACCAGGAAGGCGTCGGCGCCCGCCTCGCGCGAGGCCGCCTCGTCCTCGCCGCGCCCGGAGACGCCGATGATGGGTATTTGAGCGAGCGGCGCCGGCATGGTGCGGATCCGCCGGATGGCCTCGACGCCGTCGATGCCCGGCAGCACCATGTCCATCAGCACCGCGTCGAAGGCCCCCTGCGCGAGCCGGTTCACCGCGTCCTCGCCGCGCCCAATGAACTCGGCATGATGGCCGAGCTCGGTCAAAATGGTGTTGAGCACGACGCGACCGAACGGATTGTCCTCGACGCTGAGCACGCGCAGCGCGGCCGCCGCATCGGCCTCGGCTTCGCCCTTCGCCTTGCGGGACCTGGCCGGTCCCGCCGCGTCCAGCGACACGGTCAATGTGAAGGTGGCGCCGCCGCCGCGCCGCGGTGCGACCGAGATGTCGCCACCCATCCCGCGCGCCAGCTGCTTCACCGAGGATAGCCCCAAGCCCGCGCCGCCGAAGCGCGAGGCGATGGTGACATTGGCCTGGGTGAACGGGCGGAACAGCCGCTTGATCTCAGCCATGGTCAGGCCGATGCCGCTGTCGGACACCGCGAAGGCGACGCCGACCCTGCCCTTCATCTTGTCGTTTTTCTTGCCTTTGGCCGGACGCCAAGGCGCGACCACGAGCGCCACGCCGCCCTGGTCGGTAAACTTCACCGCATTGTCGATGAGGTTCTCGAGTGCAGCGCGCAGGCGGACGGGATCGCCGACCACCAGCCCTGGCAGCTTTTCGGAGAGCTCGACCTGGGCCTGGAGGCCCTTGGCCGCGGCGCGCCCGGCGAGCGAATCGCCGGCGCTGCGGGCCAGCGCCCGCAGGTCGAACAGATCCTGCCGCAGCGCGCCGCCACCCTTCCCGGCCCCCTTGCCGGTTCGGGCGGCGTCCACGAACAGGGTGGCGAGGCTCGCCAGATGCTCGGCACCGGCCTTGATGGTGTCAGCCCAGCGCCGCTCCCGCTCCCCGAGATCCGAGGTCGCGAGCAGGTCGCTGATCGCGAGAATGCCGGTCAGGGGAGTGCGGACCTCATGGGCAAAGGCGGCAAGCGCCGCCTGGACCACGTCCGGCGCGACCACTTTGGTGCTACGCTTGCGCACCTTTCCGGCCGCCCCGGACCGCTTCCGAGGCAGTCGCCTCGACGTCCGCGTAGTGCGCGCTGGGCGCGTTTTCGCCGCCATAATTCCCCTTCGAAGTATCCCCTTCGAACCCCCGGGCCGTCAGTCGAGCATGGCACGGCGGAACCCCTGGAGTCACGGCGGTGTTTGGCTAAACCCCAGAGAAACTTCACCTAATCCCACCAGAGCGCGGATGCCAGCGGGCGATGCACCGGCGTCGCGTAACTCCCGCAAGCCGGTCGAGCGGCTCGATTTCGACAGCTTCCGCCCGGCTTCATCCCGAATCAGGTCGTGGTGGCGGTAGGCGGGTTCCGGCAGGCCAAGCAGGGCTTGCAGCAGGCGGTGGACGGAGGTGGCGTGAAACAGGTCCTGGCCGCGCACCACCTCGCTGATCCTCTGGAGGCCGTCGTCGACGACCACGGACAAATGGTAGCTGGTCGGCGTCTCCTTGCGAGCCAGGATCACGTCTCCCCAGGCCTCCGGCCGCGCGGGAACGACGCCCCTCTCGCCCTCCGGCCCCTCGCCGAGCTCATTCCAGGCCAGACTGGCAACGCGCCGGCAGGCGGCCGCCATGTCGAGCCGGAGCGCATAGGGCGCGCCGGATGCGATCAACCGCGCCTGCTCGCCGGCGGACAGCGACTTGGCGTCTCCGGGATACAGCGGCGCGCCGTCGGGATCGCGCGGCCACGGCCCATCGGCCTCGCGCGCGGCCACAAGTCTTGCGATCTCGGCGCGGCTTTCGAAGGCGGGATAGACGAGGCCGAGCGCAGAGAGCTTTTCCAGCGCGGCGCGGTAATCGGAAAGATGCTCCGACTGCCGGCGCACCGGTGTTTCCCAGGCAATGCCGAGCCAGGCGAGATCCTCGTAGATCGCCGCCTCGAACTCAGGCCGGCAGCGCGTCGCATCGATGTCCTCGATCCGCAGCAACAGCCGCCCGCCGGCCTCCCGCGCGTGGTCGAAGTTGAGCAACGCCGAATAGGCGTGGCCGAGATGCAGGAAGCCGTTCGGGCTCGGAGCAAATCGGAAAACGGGTGGCGACATATGACAGGATCTCGTGATGGCCGGGCTTGACCCGGCCATCCATCTTCCATGACTCTGTTACGATGGGAGATGGATGCGCGGGTCCCGCCTACGCCGAAGGCATCAACGGGCTTTTCGGTATTGGGCCAGCGCAGCTTTAGCAGAGACGGCAAGCCCGCGCATGACGAGTTAGGCCACAATGACCATCCACCTCGAAACCCAGTCCGATCTCGAAGAGGCCGTCCACGCGCTGGTGAAGCGCGATCCTCGGCTCAAGCCCGTGCTTGCGGCTGCGGGCATGCCGGCCTTGCGGCGACGCGAACCGGGCTTCCCCGGGCTCGCGCATATCGTCTGCGGGCAGCAGCTCTCGACCGCCAGCGCCGCGGCGATCTGGGGACGGCTGTCGGCCGCGTTAGATCCGTTCGATCATGAGGCGGTGGGCCGCGCGCGCACCGACCGGCTGGGACGGCTTGGCCTGTCCGCCGCCAAGATCAAGACGCTGAAACATCTTGCGCGCGAGATCACGGCGGAGCGGCTGAACCTCGACGTGCTCGCCGAGGAAGATGCCGACGCCGCGCATCACACGCTGATCTCGCTGCCCGGCATCGGACCGTGGACCGCGGACGTCTATCTCCTGTTTTGCCTCGGCCATGGCGATGCCTGGCCGGCCGGCGACCTCGCGGTGCAGGAGGGCATCAAGATCGGCCTCGGCCTTCAGGCACGGCCGACGGAGAAGCAGATGGTGCCGCTCGCCGAACCCTGGCGTCCGCTGCGCGGCGCGGCGGCGCATCTGTGGTGGAGCTATTACCGCGCGGTGAAGAAACGCGAGGGCGTGCTCGCGGGCGAGGCGAACGCCGTTTTAAACAATGTTGCTGTTGCAAAGCCCTCACAGGTGAAAGAGAAGATGCCGGCACGAAAAAAGCCGGGACCTTCGCCATGACCTCGACCGACTTCGTCGTTGCGCGCAACGAACTCGAGCAGTGCAAGCTGATCGAGACCGCCATTCCGGATGCAGCCGCGCTGCCGCAGGATGCGCTGCTGGTGAAGGTCGAGCGCTTCGCGCTCACCGCCAACAACATCACCTATGCCGTGATGGGCGACGAGCTGAAATACTGGCAGATCTTTCCGGCGCCGCAGGGCTTCGGCAACATTCCGGTGTGGGGTTTTGGCGAGGTGATCGCCTCGAAACATCCCGGCGTCGCAGCCGGCGAGCGGTTGTTCGGCTATTTTCCGATGGCGACACATCTCGTCATCGAAGCCACGGACGTCAGCAAGCGCGGCTTGCGCGACGGGGCTGCAAATCGGCAAGGCGTGGCGCCGGTCTACAATCTCTACTCACGCGTCACCGGCGACCCCGCCTACGCAGGCCGGCAGGGCGACTACCAGGCGCTGCTGCGACCGCTGTTCATGCTGTCGTTCCTGGTCGACGACTTCCTCGCCGAGAACGATGATTTTGGCGCGCGAACCGTGCTGCTGTCGAGCGCCTCGAGCAAGACCGCGTTCGGCCTTGCGCATCTGTTGCACACACGCGGCCGCAAGGTGATCGGCCTGACCTCAGCCGGCAATACCGGCTTCGTGACGTCGCTCGGATGTTACGACGAGGTCGTCACCTATGACCGCGTGACGTCCTTGCCATCGAATGCGCCGGTCGCCTTCGTCGACATGGCCGGCAGCAGCGCCCTGCGCGCCGAACTGCACCGGCATTTTGGCGACCAGATGAAATGCTCGGTGCGCGTCGGTTTGACACATCGCGCCACCGAGGCCGACGAAGGAGCCCTGCCCGGCGCAAAACCGCGCTGGTTCTTCGCGCCGGACCATATTCGCAAGCGGACGAAGGATTGGGGGCCTGGCGGCATCGAGCAGCGCTTTGGCGCGGCATGGTCGGGCTTCGCGCCGCTGCTGGAGAAATGCCTGCGTGTGATCGAGAGCCGCGGACCGGAGGCGGTGCAGAGCATTTATCTCGACACGTTGAAGGGGCGCATTCCGCCCGAGCAGGGCCATATGCTCTCGCTGCTCGGGTAAAGCGCTTTTGACATCGGCTGATCCAGTATAGCGTTCGACCTCTATTATTATCGGAGCATGATCTCTTCGGAAAACCGCTACACGCTTTTCCGGATCATGCTCCAGAGGAAACGCCGCGAAGACGGCCACGAGGTCGCGAATGCTGGACAGGACGAAGGATATTTCCGTCGCCGCGCAGGCCTGGCTCGATGAATTCGCGGGCGCGCTAGGCAACCCGGAACCCGCCACCGCGCTGGACCTCCTCTTCCTCCCCGACAGCTTTTGGCGCGATGTGCTGGCGCTGAGCTGGAACTTGCAAACGCTGGCCGGCCGCAGCGCAATCGCGCAGGCGTTGGCCGCGCTCGCGTCAAGGGCTGCGCCGACCCATTTCGAGATCGCACCGAACCGTGCGCCACCGCGCTGGGTGACGCGCGCCGGCACCAGCAACATCGAAGCCATCTTCAATTTCGAGACCGCGCTCGGACGCGGCAGCGGCATCCTGCGGCTCGTGCCCGATAGCACCGACGGCGACCGGTTGAAGGCGTGGACGCTGCTCACCGCGCTCGACGAGCTCAAAGGCTTCGAGGAACAGCTCGGCACGTCACGCCGCGCGGCCAGGCCTATTCGCGCGATTTCCGCGGGCCGAACTGGCTCGACCAGCGCAACACGTCGCGCGACTACGCCGATCGCGACCCGGCCGTGCTGGTGGTCGGCGGCGGCCAGGCCGGGCTCGCCATCGCGGCACGGCTGAAGCAGTTGAAGGTCGATACCTTGATCGTCGATCGCGAGGCGCGGATCGGCGACAATTGGCGCAAGCGCTATCACGCGCTGACGCTGCACAACCAGGTGCAGGTCAATCACCTGCCCTACATGCTGTTCCCGGCGAACTGGCCGGTCTATATCCCCAAGGACAAGCTCGCCAACTGGTTCGAAGCTTACGTCGACGCGATGGAGCTGAACTTCTGGACCGGCACCGAGTTCGAGGGCGGCGCTTACGACGAGGCAAAGGGCCGCTGGACCGTCACGCTGCGCCGTGCCGACGGCGGCAAGCGCACCATGCATCCGCGCCATGTGGTGATGGCGACCGGCGTCAGCGGCATCGCCAATGTTCCTCACATCCCAACGCTCGAGAATTTCAGGGGTACGCTGGTGCATTCCAGCCGCTACGAGGACGGCGAAAACTGGACAGGCAAGCGCGCCATCGTCATCGGCACCGGCAACAGCGGCCACGACATCGCGCAGGATCTTTATTCCAGCGGCGCCGAGGTGACCCTGGTGCAGCGCTCGCCGACGCTGGTCACCAATATCGAGCCGTCTGCGCAGTTGGCCTATGCGACCTACAATGAGGGCACGCTCGAGGACAACGATCTGATCGCGACCTCGATGCCGACGCCGCTGGCGAAGAAGACCCATGTGATGCTGACGGAGCAGTCGAAGGAGCTCGACAGGGAGCTGCTCGACGGCCTCTCCCGCGTCGGCTTCAAGCTCGACTTCGGCGAGGCCGGCACCGGCTGGCAGTTCAAATACCTCACCCGCGGCGGCGGTTATTATTTCAACGTCGGCTGCTCCAACCTCATCGCCGAGGGGGCGATCAAGCTCAGGCAGTTTTCCGACATCGAAAGCTTCGTCGCCGAGGGCGTTCGGATGAAGGACGGCACGACCATTCCGGCCGACCTGATCGTGCTCTCGACCGGCTACAAGCCGCAGGAATATCTGGTGCGAAAGCTGTTCGGCGATGGCGTCGCCGATCGCGTCGGCCCGGTCTGGGGATTTGGCGAAGGCTTCGAGCTGCGCAACATGTATGCGCGCACGAAGCAGCCCGGCCTCTGGTTCATCGCCGGCAGCCTCGCGCAGTGCCGGATCAACTCGAAATATCTCGCGCTCCAGATCAAGTCCATCGAGGAGGGGATTTTGGGGCGTGAGGTGGGTACAAGGTAACACACACGTCATTCCGGGGCGCGCGTAGCGCGAGCCCGGAATCCATCTACCCCCCGGGATATGCGGCCCGATGGATTCCGGGTTCACGCTACGCGTGCCCCGGAATGACAAGAGGAGAAACCCAATGCCAGCCATTCTCGGCACCGGCGAGCACCGCTACCGCGTCGTCGAAAACTTCGCGAAACTTCCGGACGGCTGGCAGCTCACCGACGTCGCCGCAGTCGCGGTCGACAGCAAGGACCGAATCTACGTCTTCAACCGCGGCGCCCATCCGATGGTGGTGCTCGACCGCGAGGGCAATTTCCTGCGCAGTTGGGGCGAGGGCCTGTTCTCGCGCGCGCACGGCCTTCACATCGATGCCGACGACAATCTCTACTGCACCGACGACGGCGACCATACCGTGCGCAAATGCACCAGCGACGGCAAGGTGCTGCTGACGATCGGGATCCCCGCAAAGCCGGCGCCGTTCATGAGCGGCGAGCCGTTCCACCGCTGCACCCACACCGCATTGTCGCCGAAAGGCGAGATCTATGTCTCCGACGGCTATGGCAATGCGCGCGTGCACAAGTTCACGCCGGACGGCAAGCTGATCAAGAGCTGGGGCGAGCCCGGCTCCGACCCCGGCCAGTTCAACATCGTGCACAACATCGCCACCGATTCCGATGGCTGGGTCTACGTCGCCGACCGCGAGAACCATCGCGTGCAGGTGTTCAATGGCGAGGGCAAATACGAGACGCAGTGGAACAACCTGCACCGGCCCTGCGCGCTGTGCTGCTGCGGCGGCAGGAGCCCGACCTTCGTGATCGGCGAGCTGGGCCCCGGCCTCGATATCAACCGCAATGTGCCCAATCTCGGCCCGCGGCTGTCGATCGTGGACGCCAAGGGAAATCGCATCGCGCGGCTCGGCGGCGAGGAAGGTCCGGGTGTGGCCAGCGGCAAATTCCTGGCCCCCCACGGCATCGCGCTGGACTCGAAGGGCGACATCTACGTCGGCGAGGTCGGTGTCACCAACTGGGCGACAAGCTTCCCAGACCAGGAGATGCCGGCCGTGGTGCGCGCGACCCGGTGCTTGCAGAAGCTGGAACGGGTACGGGAGTAGCCGCCGCGGCAAGCCACGACGCGCCGCCAAAGGCGGTTCCGCGCCAGTTGCCGGCCCCGCCCCGAATCGCGGCGTTTTTGAGCGCTTTTGCCACCCCGCCGCCGCATTGCCTGCGCCTGAATAAGTCGCTCAACGGGCTTCACAATCCCGTCACGCTGCATGTAGTATGTCAATACATGCTGCTTCGCAGCGTACATGGAGGCCGGGAGCGTTACTTGAACGCACATGTCTCGCAAGGCAGTTGGCCGGTGTTGGTGCTGAATGCGGACTTCCGGCCGCTGAGTTACTACCCACTGTCTCTGTGGTCGTGGCAGGACGCGATCAAGGCGGTGTTCCTCGACCGCGTCAACATCGTCGCGCATTACGATCAGGCGGTCCGAAGTCCCACGCTGGAAATGCAGCTGCCAAGCGTGGTCTCGCTCAAATCCTTCGTCAAGCCGACCACCCACCCCGCCTTCACCCGGTTCAACGTCTTCCTGCGCGATCGTTTCGCCTGCCAATATTGCGGCTCGCCCGAAGACCTCACCTTCGATCACATCATCCCGCGCAGCAAGGGCGGCCAGACCACCTGGGAAAACGTGGTCGCGGCGTGCTCGCCCTGTAATCTGCGCAAGGGCAATCTCACCCCGGCGCAGGCCAAGATGTTTCCGCGCCAGAGCGCCTTCGCGCCGACCGTGCACCAGCTCCACCGCAACGGCCGCATGTTCCCGCCGAATTACCTGCACGACAGCTGGCTGGACTATCTCTACTGGGATACCGAACTGGATCCGTAGGAGCTACGGATGATGCAGCCGGGCTTCCCTCACCGCGTGCTGTCAGCGGCGGTTTCAATTGCACTCGGATTTGGATGGCCTACCTCCGTCTACGCTCTCGATTGCGCGAGAATTGCCAACTTCGAATCCTTCGATAACCATGTCGATCAGGCCAAGAGGGCCGAGGACCTTCGGGCCCGCGAGGCTCTGGCCAATCTAAGTCCAATCGTCCTGAGTGGCCGCCTTGCCAAGGTTCGCCCGCTGCCCGGTCCGGGGACAAACCTGCCAACCGAACTGCTGACATTCGTAGACGTCAAGATTCTGCGTGGCGATTTACCTCGGAGCAGGATCGATCGCAGGGCAGTCATCGCGAGTTACGAGTGGTGCGATGGAGGCTGTACCGAGGAGCAGCAGCGGTGGCACCCAGGCGCATTGCTCACAATTGGAGTTGCGGCCGCGGCTAACGCGGCGGACAAAATGAGCGTGGGCCGGATCAAAAGCGGGCGGATCGACGGCCAGTTTGGTCCATGCGGCGGCGGGGTTCTTTCGCCGCTCGAATTGAAACTGATTTCCACGCCCCCCGAAGAAATCGCGCGGCTGGAGCACGAATACCCGATCCGCAAGCGTCAATAGGCAATAGCTCCTCAAACCCCGATCGCGTTCCTCGCCACCACGTCGCGATAGAACGCCGCGCTCAGTTTCGCGACCCTCGCCTGCGTCTCGAAGTCGACCCGGTAGAGGCCGAAGCGTTTGCCGTAACCAAAAATCCACTCGAAATTGTCCATCAGGCTCCAGAGGAAATAACCGCGGATCGGCACGCCCTCAGCGACGGCGCGCTGCATCTGGGTCAGATAGTTGCGCAGGAACATGATGCGGTCGAGGTCGTAGACCTGACCGTCGGCGGCGATCCTATCCTCGGACGAGGTGCCGTTCTCGCTGATGTAGATGGTCTCGATGTTCCAGATCTTCGCGGCAAGGCGCGGCGCCCAGTAGATCACTTCGGGGCCGACCCGCAGCCATTCCGAATTCATGTGCGGGAACGAGGTGGGGAACGGCAGCACATGGAAGCCGGGCGCGCGGTCGGAGGCGGTGACATAGAATTGCGGCGCGTAGATGTTGAGGCCGACGAAGTCGTTCGGCGTACCGATGATCTTCAATTCCTCGGCCGTGAATTTCGGCGCGTCCGCGCCGGCATAGGCGAGGAAGCCGTCGGTATACTTGCCCTCCAGCACCACGCCGAGGAAGCCGGCATTGAGCTCGCGCGTGGCGATCTCGGCGGCACGGATGTTTTCGGGCGTTGCGATCACCGGCACGCAGGCCGCGATATTCTCGGCTGCGCCGACCCTTGTGCCGGCGCGCCCCGAGGCGCGAATCGCCTGCACGGCAAGCCCGTGCGCCAGCGCGACGTGATGGCGGGCCTGATTGAGCTGCGCGGCCGGCAGCCTGAGGCCGGGCGCGTCGATGCCCCAGCCATAGCCGAAATTCACGAAGCGCCCGACCTCGTTCACGGTGAAGACGTTCTTGACGCGATCGGTCAGGCGTGCGGCGACGTACGCAGCGTAGTCGGCAAAGGCCTTCGAGGTGTCGCTCGACTGCCAGCCGCCGACGCGGTCCTGGAGCGCCTGCGGCAGGTCCCAGTGATAGAGCGTCGCATAAGGCTCGATGCCGCTCGCAAGCAGCTCGTCGACGAGGCGGTTGTAGAAATCGAGCCCCTTGGGATTGGGTTGACCCGTCCCATCAGGAAACACCCGCGGCCATGCGATCGAGAAGCGGTAGGCCTTGACGCCGAGCGCCTTGATCAGCGCGACGTCCTCCTTGTAGCGGTGATAGTGCTCGTTGGCGCGGTCGCCGGTGGAGCCGTCCTCGATCTTGCCGGGCGTGTGGCTGAAAATGTCCCAGATCGATTTGCCGCGGCCATCCTCGTTGACGGCGCCTTCGATCTGGTAGGCCGAGGTCGCCGTGCCCCACAGGAAATCCTTCGGGAAGGGTGCACCGCGCCCGGCCGATGGCGTTTCGCTCTCCGCAGCGCGAACGCCCGTCGCGGCTCCCAGCGCGGCAAGGCCCGCCAGTTTGGCAAAACGACGCCGCGAGAAATCCGCCGACATATCTATCTCCGCGCCTGCTCCATGTCGATCTGATAGGCGGAAATCCGGTCGATCTCGAATGCGACGCTCGGCGGCGATTCCGCATCGACGGGACCGACGCCGACGAAGAACTTCGATCCGATCGCGAGATTGACGATCAGGTACATGGGATCGTCAAAGCCGATCGGCACCTTGATGTCGGAGACCGGCTCGCGGTCGATGAAGTAGACCAGGCGATCCTCCTCCCACAGCACACCGTAATTGTGGAATGTGCTCGAAGCGTCGCCGACCGCGAAGTCGAAGCCGCAGGACTGGATCTTCTGGGTCGACGGAATCCGCCAATGCGTCGTCATCACGAGATCGCCAGGCCGCTCGCCGCGGCCTTCCAGCACATCGACCTCCGGCGGCCAGCCGCCGTCGTCCGCCAGCATCCAGAACGCAGGCCACACCGCATGGCCGACCGGGACCTTGGCGCGGATTTCGAAATAGCCGTGCTTCTGCGCGAACCTGCCCTGCGTGGTCAGGATCCCGGAGATGTACTCGTTGTTGAACAGAACGGACTTCAATTCCTGCGGCGTGCGGCTCGCGACGATCGAGAGCACGCCGTCCTTCACCTTGAACGGATCAAGCCCGAGCGGCGCCGATGCGCGCCCGGTGTAGCGCGGATCGACATAGATCTGCTGCTCGCCATTGGCGCTGGTCTTGCGCTTGAAGTCGGAGCCGTCGCCGCCCCAATAGCGCGCCTCCGGCCACGCCGCACCGCCGGCATAGTGCGGCACCCAGCGTCCGCCCGACAGCGGGTGCTCGTCGAAATCCTCGTTGAACGTCCGCCGCAACGGCAGGAACATCAGCGAGGCAGGATTGACCGTTTCGAGCTTGCGGCATTCGATCATCGACGGATCGGTCGTCACTTGCAGCGACATGGTGCCGGGCGCGCCGTCGAGATCGTCCTGCACTGCGCCGATCGCGGGCACGGCGGACAGACTGATTGCGACCAAAGCGCTCTTCGTCCAACGGCCGATCATCGCTGCACATCGAAGGTATAAGGAAGCGGATTGAGGCTAACGCGCCCGCATTGGCGCGAGCAAGAGCGGCCATGCGGCGGCGCACGAATTTGAGGGTACCGCCCGCAGGCGGGAGCCATATTTTCGTGCACTTGCACAAACCGGGAACCAGCGGTGGGCGGGCCGGCGCTCCGTCAGGTTCGAGGTCGCCGGCGGCATATGGCTTCAGGCCCTGGACCAATCCACCGCAATACGACTGCTGACGGCGCCGCTCGCATTTCTGTCGGTCGGCATCGGCTATCTCTTCTTCACCGCGGCAACACTCGCGGGCGCGGCCTGCTCCACCTTGGCTGGCGCATGCGGGCCATCACGGAGCACGGAACCCGAAGCGCGGGCGTCCGTTCAATCTGGAGGCCCAACGCTCTCGAATACACTGCGGGAGCGGTATCCGGGCCCGTCAAAGCACAGGGGAAGACGCGCCATGCCCACAGCCGAGAAAGATCACGTCTACAAGATCCTGGAACTGGTCGGATCGTCCGAGACCTCGATCGAGGATGCGATCAAGAACGCGGTCAGCCGCGCCGCCAAGACCATCCGCGAGATGAAATGGTTCGAGGTGGTGCAGACGCGCGGCCACATCGAGAACAACGCCGTGCGCCATTACCAGGTGACGCTGCGCGTCGGGTTTACGCTGGAGGAGTGAGGCAGGAACGCCGGGCGGATCCGGCGTGAGGTCAGCGTGGTTAACATCAGCCGACGATAACCCGTCGAAACATCGAGGACCGGTTCCGGCCGAATACGGGATTCGCACAATCAGCGCGGATGACGCAACAGGCCGTTAAGGCGAAAGTGAGAGGTTTGCACCGAAATGGAGCAAGCCTGATGAATACGGGCCGCGACCTCGGGAAAACGCGTCTTCCGCTCTGGGCGGCGGGTTTCGTCATGCTGACTTGCTTCGCCATCCTGGGCCTGAGCGGCTGGCGCGAATGGGAAACGCGCAATGCCGAGCTCAGGACCGCCGAAATCGACGTGACCAACCTCGCGCAATCGCTGATCCAGCATGCGGACGACACGTTCGAACTCGTCGATACCATCCTCGTCGGGCTGGTCCATCGGCTCGAGCTCGATGGAACGGGTCCGGACACCATCGCAAAGCTCCAGACCTATCTGCCGACCCGCAAATCATCGGACCGCATCCGCGGCATCTTCGTCTATGACGAGACCGGCCGCTGGCTTGCCACGACCGAGCAGGTCGACTTCTCCAAATTCAACAACAGCGACCGCGAATATTTCCAGCGTCATCGCGACTCGCCGGATCCGGGCACACTGATCGGACGCCCCGTCAAGAGCCGGGCCGGGGGCCAGTGGATCATCACTGCGTCGCGCCGGGTCAACCATCCCGACGGCAGCTTCGCCGGCGTTGCCCTGCTCACGATCGACGTCAGCTATTTCGTCAAGTTCTACGAGCGCTTCGACCTCGGTCCGCACAGCTCGGCGTCGCTGCTGAACAACGACGGCATCATGCTGGCGCGCAGCCACGACGAGAGCGGCGCCTTCGTCGGACGCGACCTGTCCAACGCGCCGTTGTTCAAGCAATGGAAAAGCCGTCCGGCTGCGGCAGTCTACTATTTCAAGTCGCCGCTGGATAACGTGCAGCGGCTCAGCTACTACCAGCGCAGCAGCCGCTATCCCCTGATGGTGCTGGCGAGCAAGTCGCAGGACGACGTGCTGGCCCCTTGGCGCCGCGCGGCGGGTGCACGCATGACCGTTGTCGTCGGCCTCGTCCTGCTGATCGCGGCGATCGGCTTTTACCTGGTCCGTCAGCTCTTGCAGCGGCAGCGCATGGCACAGGCTCTGATCGCCAAGGAAGCCCATTTCCGCCTGCTGGCCGAGCAATCCAGCGACATGGTGACCCGGATCGGACTGGACAACCGGCTGATCTACGTTTCTCCGTCATGCGCGCGCATCATCGGATGGTCTTCCGACGAACTCCTGGGGACGTCGGCCGTGGCCGGGGTTCACGCGGAGGACATGGAACGGGTCGAGCAGGCCATTGCCGCGCTGAAGAATGGCGAGGCCGAGGAGGCGAGGTTCGTCTACCGTCAGCGCCATCGCGACAAGGGCGAGATCTGGGCCGAGTCGGCCCTGCACGTGACCCGGGCGTCCGACAGCGGCGAGATCGACGGCGTCGTCGCGGTGGTGCGCGACATGACCGAGCAGAAGGACTTGCAGAACAAGCTCGCCTCGCTCGCGGCGACCGACGGCCTCACCGGGCTCGCCAACCGGCGCGCATTCGATGAGCGCCTCGCGGACGAATGGGCCCGCGCCCGCCGCGATGGCACCCAACTCTCGCTCCTGCTGATCGACGTCGATCATTTCAAGGCGTTCAACGACCATTACGGGCATTTGGCCGGCGACGGCTGCCTGCGTGCGCTGGGGCGGATCCTGTCCGCTCATCCCCGGCGGCCGGCCGACTTCGCGGCGCGCTACGGCGGCGAGGAGTTCGCCGTGCTGTTGCCGAACACCGACGCCGACGGCTGCGCCAGGGTCGGCGAGGAGATTCGCGGTGCGTTGCGCGACCTCGCCATGCTGCATGCACAGAATCCGCCCTCGCGGCTCGTCACCGCGAGTGTGGGCGGCGCGACGGCGTTTCCATCCGAGACCACGACCGACTCCAGCGCGCTGGTGGCGGCCGCCGACCGCGCGCTCTATGCCGCCAAGGACAGCGGCCGCGACCGGCTGGTGATGTCGGGACAGGTCGTGCCCTGGCCCGCGAGGAGCGCGTGACGCAGTCGCCGGCCTACCAGGCGTAGCGAACGCTGCCCTTGCCGGCGTAGCTGCGGGTGACGTTCGAGAACTCGCCTTCGAAGCTCGCCGCCGCGGACCAGCCACTCAGCCAGCTCATCTCCACGGAAGCCGTGGTGAGCGCGGAGTCGCGAGCCTGCGCAGCGCCGTTGACGACGAAGCTCGCGCCCGGCAGCGCCTGGAAGGTCGCGGCAATCGGAGCGGTCCGGATTGAAATCATGCGCCCATGCGAGGCGGCCGCGCAGCGTCAGCACGCCGGCCTGCATGGCGAAGGATCTGTCGGTGCGCAGGCCCAGCTCGCTGCGGGTGTCCGTGACGGTCCTGGCGGCATAGCGCAAGGCGAATGCGGCGGAGCCGGCAACGGCCTGCTCGGCATAGGCCGGCAGATCGAGCGTCGTGAACTGTAGCGCGCCATAGGGTGTGATGCCGATCCCGCCGATCCACGGCGCGACATGGCGATAGCCGCCTTCGAGACGACCGGAATACGCATTGGCGTCGAACTCGGCGCGCAGGTGATCGGCGCCTGCGATCGTTGCAGTGCGGTCGGTCGTGATGGCCTGCCAGCCATAGGCCAGCGCCGCCGACAGATAAGCCGACCCGCTCGTGTGTCGCAGATAGGCGGCGGCCTGGAACAGGTCGGAGCGGCCCGAGCCGAGGCCGTTCACACCGAAGCTGGTGCCACCACCGGCGAGCGCGAAGCCAAGCAACGTGTACGGTGAGAGCCGATAGTCGGCTCCGACCACGGTGCCAACGATGCGGCTGGTCGCTGCATTTGAACCGCCCGCCGCGTTGCCGTCGGTCCACTGCGACCCGCCGAAGCCCGCGGCCCACACGCTCCAGCGTTGCGCAAAGGTCTGCGGCGGGGCTTTTGTCATCATCGCGAATGCGTCAGCGCGTTTGAAAGATCGCCCTGGACGGCCACCGTCCCGCCGCTCTGCACGAAGATGGCACCGCCGGCACCGAGGCCACCACCACCGGAGTTGGATCCGGTCCCACCACTGCCGCCATTGCCGGCGCCAAAGCCGCCGCGCCCGGCAGCCGTGATCCCGCCGCCGCCTCCCCCGAAGCCGCCGGCACCGCCGGTCGAGGTGGACAATCCGGCTGCCGAGCCACCTCCGCCGCCGTAGCCGCCCGAACCGCCCGTTGTTGCTCCGCCCGCATTGGCACCGCCACCGCCACCGCCAAAACCGCCCGCGCCTCCAGCCACGGGCCCCCCGCCGGACGAACCACCGCCGCCACCGCTGGCGAAACCACCGGCGCCTCCGGTCTGGGGACCACTACCGCCGTTATGCACCCCACCGCTCGGACCGCCGGCAGTGCCCGAGCTGTTGGCGTCCGAGCCGACGAATAGTCCACCGGCTCCAGCCGGAGTCAGAGGATAGGACTTGCCGCCCACGCCGCCCCCGCCGCCCACCTCTCCGAAGTTGTCCACGACGCCGCCGCCCTTGGCCTGCGTGTTCGAGACGGCGACGTTCGACAAGGTCAATGCGCCGTTGCTGGAAACGAAGATCGCGCCGCCGAGTCCGGCGCCGGCACCGGAGCCCAAACCGGCTCCGCCCTGCGCCACCGCATTGGCGATGGTCAGGCTCTTCAGTGTCACCGAATAGGTCGAGCCGGTGGTCCCGGCATCGCCGATGAAGAACGGCCGGTAGGTGCCGGCGCCGCTGATGGTCGGGTTGTTACCATTGCCGTCAATGGTGATGTTCTTGGTGATGATCGGCAGCGCGCTCAGGAGCGTGATGGTACCGCTGACCTGAAACAGGATGGTGTCGCCGCTCGTGGCGCTGGCGATCGCCCCCCGCAGGCTGCCGGCGCCGCTGTCGGCCGTAGAGGTCACCACCAGCGTCGCTGCGCGCGCCGCACCGGACAGGCCGAAGAACGATGCCATGACCGCAACACTTGCGAGCGTTGCACACCGGCGTGCACCAAGCCGAAGGCTCGTCTGCCCGATCGACAGGCACGAGGGCGGACGCAATCTGGTCGTCATGAAGAGCCTCGGACGCAAGCTGCGTGGCAACGCTGGTGATCTCGACGCGTCGTTAGCAGACTGGACACCTGCACAATGTGCCCGGTGTCTCAGGCGTGGATTTCGGTGAACAGTGATGCATGTGCGGCACATCGAGGCCGCGCGCCCGCAGCCTCGTCGAACGCCCTCATCGTCCGACGTCGCTTGCGTCCTCGTTGCCGAACCGCTACATGCGGGGGCGATGCTGGTCTGCTGCCGGGCTCAGAACATTAAGGCGCGCGACCTCGTCGAGGCGTGATGCGGACGAGACGGCGGTGAACAAGACGATGCTGGCGGACGACCCCGAACACGGGCCGAGCGCGCTGAGACAGTTGCGCGCGATGACCGTGGACATCTGCGATGTCATTGCGCTCACCGACGAGAACGATTTCCACATCACCACCACGACAGTGATGGCCGGCAACGCATTGCTGGTCGATTCTCGCGCCACTGACCTCGAATACGACCGGACGCCTGCGCACATCGCACGCGGCGGCCTCGACCACTATCAGATGACCCTCTGCATCGAAGGCGAGATGCGGTTCAGCTCCGGTCGCCGCGAGGTGACGTTGCGGCCCGGTGACATTTGCCTGCTCGACATGGCGCAGCCGAACCGGACGGTGTTTCGCGGCGGTAGCGGACGCACCCACCTGATGGCAATCATCGTGCAACGGTCGATGCTGGCGCCACGGCTCGCGCATCCGGATTCGGCGACGGCTACCCTGTTGCCGTCAGACCACCCTCACGCGCGCCTGCTCGCAAGCCATTACGCAGCGCTTGCGCTGCCGCCTGAGCCAGAGGCGGGCAGCGTCGAGGCCACGATCGAGGCCATCGCCGACATCGTTGCCGCGGCTGCGGGCGGTACGGCCGACATCGCCGAAGGCGTCGAGCGGGCCGAGCGACATCTTTATCTGGCAATGATCAAGCGCCGCATCGCGGACAATCTCGAGACCGACGCGCTCGGCGTAAGCGAGCTCTGCCGCCATTTCCAGATTTCGCGCGCGACGCTTTACCGGCTGTTCGAGGCAGATGGCGGGCTGGCGCATTACGTGAGAGAGCAGCGGCTCAATCTCGCCTTTCAGCGGCTGTTGTCGCCGGCGGCGCAGGACAAACGTCTAATCGACCTCGCTGTCGGCTTGCGGTTCAGCAGCGACTCCACCTTCATCCGGGCGTTTCGCCGCAAGTTCGGCCTGACGCCGGGCGAGCTCAGGGAGCTGACCGACACGTGGCTCCGCGAGACCGGAGCGATCCCGGCTTTCGATACAGTGTTGCACCAGCTGGCCCGCCGCCGCGCATCACGATCGTAGAGGTGTCGCGCTCATCTCGGAGCTCGGCCCGGCCTGGATTTGTCGTCCACGTTCCAGCGGGATATGACTACGAATCGACCGGACATTTAAGCCAATCCGAGAGTGCTACCGTGACTGACGCGATCAAGCTCGTCCTCTTCGACATGGACAATGTCCTGTGCAACTACGACAGGGGACAGCGTGTGGCATGCCTGGCGGAGCTCGCGGGATCGACCAGCGAGCTCGTCCACAAGGCAATCTGGGACAGCGGATTCGAGCTGCTCGGCGATTCCGGCGCTCTCGACGCCCCTGACTATCTGCGGGGCTTTGGCGAACGCATGGGCTATCCGCTGTCGCTCGACGAGTGGGTGGAGGCGCGGCGCCGCTCGATGCAGCCCGATCACGCGATGCTGGAGATTGCCCGAAGTCTGCGCAAGACCGTCGATATTGCCGTCCTGACCAACAATACCACGCTGGTCGCCGACCACATCGACACGCTGCTGCCGGACTTGCGGCCGCTGTTCGGCTCCCGGATCTACACTTCGGCCCAGTTCAAGACGGCAAAGCCGGACCCGCGCTGCTATCGCCGCTGCCTGGCCGAGCTCGACGTGATGCCGCAGACCGTGCTGTTCGTCGATGATCTCCCGGCCAATGTTGCCGGCGCGCGCGAGGCGGGCCTGTTCGCGCATCACCACACGTCGGTGGAGGCTTTCAGGCAGGCCCTCTCGGCGCACGGCCTGCTTCAGGGCGAATGAATACGCCTTCCGCTTTGCCCGGCCTCAGGCGAGATGGCACGCCACGAAGTGACCGCCAGCGCCCTCCTTCAGCTCGGGCGCGCTCTCCGCGCAGCGCGGCTGGGCGATCGGACAGCGGGTGTGGAAGTGGCAGCCTGACGGCGGCTTCATCGGGCTCGGCACGTCGCCCTTGAGGCGGATGCGCTCACGCTTGAGCTTGGGATCGGGCACCGGCACCGCTGACAACAGCGCCCTGGTGTAGGGGTGCTGCGGGTTGCGGTAGAGGTCGCTGGCTTTCGCCAGCTCGACGATGCGGCCGAGATACATCACCGCGACGCGGTCGGAGATGTGCTCGACCACAGAGAGGTCATGCGCGACGAAGAGATAGGTGAGGTTCAGCTCGGCCTGGAGGTCTTCCAGCAGATTGATGACCTGCGCCTGGATCGACACGTCGAGCGCGGACACCGGCTCGTCGCAGACGATCAGCTTCGGCTCGACCGCGAGCGCCCGCGCGATCACGATGCGCTGGCGCTGGCCGCCGGAGAACTCGTGCGGGTAGCGGCGCATGTGCTCGGCCTTGAGGCCGACCTTGACCAGCAGGCTCGCGACGCGCTCCTCCCGCTCCTTGGCCGATGAGCCGAGCTTGTGGATGACGAGCGCCTCGCCGAGAATCGTACCCACCGTCATGCGCGGATTGAGCGAGGCAAACGGATCCTGGAACACGAGCTGCATGTTCCGCCGCATCGCGCGCAGATCGTTGCCGCCGAGCTGGCGCACGTCCTGGCCGTCGAAGGTGACCTCGCCGTCGGTCGGCTCGATCAGGCGCAGCACGCAGCGCCCCGTCGTCGACTTGCCGCAGCCGGATTCACCGACGAGACCGAGCGTCTCGCCGCGATTGACCGAGAACGACACGCCGTCGACCGCATAGACGCTGCCGACCTGGCGCGACAGCAAGCCGCCGAGAACGGGGAAATGTTTCTTCAGACCGCTGACGCGGAGCAAGGGTTCGCTCATGACGCGGCTCCCAACTGCGTATCCCCCAGGTGACAGGCCATGCGGTGGCCGGGCGAGACCTCGCGGAGCAGCGGCTCCTTCTCGGTGCAGACGTTCATCGCGAACTTGCAGCGCGGCGCGAAGCGGCAGCCGACCGGCGGATTGATCAGGATCGGCACCGAGCCGCCGATCGCCTCCAGCCGCGTCTTGTGCTCGCTGTCGAGGTCGATGCGCGGGATCGAGCGGATCAGGCCTTGCGTATAGGGATGGCGGGGATCGGCGAAGAGATCGTCGACGCTCGCCTCCTCCACCACCTTGCCGGCATACATCACGACGACGCGCTGCGCGGTCTCGGCGACGACGCCCATGGCATGGGTGATCAGCATCACCGCCATGCCGAAGCGCTCCTTCATGTCCTGCAAGAGGTCGAGGATCTGGGCCTGGATGGTGACGTCGAGCGCGGTGGTGGGCTCGTCGGCGATGATCAGCTTCGGCTTGCAGGCGAGCGCCATCGCGATCATCACGCGCTGGCGCATGCCGCCGGAGAACTGGTGCGGGTAGTTGTGCACGCGGCCTTCGGCGTTGGGGATCTGCACCAGCTTGAGCATCTCGATGGTGCGCTCGAGCGCCTGCTTCTTCGTCACCGCTTCATGCCGGCGCAGGCTCTCGGCGATCTGCTCGCCGACGGTGAGCACCGGGTTGAGCGAGGTCATCGGCTCCTGAAAGATGAAGCCGATCTCCTTGGCGCGGATCTCGTCGAGCTGATTGCTCGTCAGCGGCACGAGATCGCGGCCTTCGAAGATGATCTGGCCGGCGGCGATGCGGCCGGGCGGCATCGCGATCAGTTTCAGGATCGACATCGCCGTCACGGTCTTGCCGCAGCCGGACTCGCCGACGACACAGAGCGTCTCGCCGCGGTTGATGGAGATGTCGACGCCGTCGACGGCCTGCAGGATGCCGTCGTCGGTGGAGAAATGGGTTTTCAGGCCCTTGATCTCGAGCAGCGGCGCCATCAGATCACCCGTCGCGCATCGAGCGCGTCACGCAGGCCGTCGCCGATGAAGTTGATGGCGACCACCGCGATGAAGATCGCGCCGCCCGGAAACAGCGCCCAGTGCGGACCGATATCGAGGAAGTCCTTGGCGTCGTACAGCAGCCGCCCCCAAGTCGGGGTGTCCGGCGGAAAGCCGAGGCCGAGGAAGGACAATGTCGATTCCGCGATGATGGCGGCGGCGACGTCGATGGTGCCGGCGATGATCACCGGACCGAGCGCATTGGGCAGGATGTGGCGCACCACCTGCCGCACCGGGCTGGCGCCGAGCGCGCGCGCGGCCTCGACGAACTCCTTCTCGCGGATCGACAGGAACTGCGCGCGCACGAGGCGGGCGACCGGCATCCAGCGCAGGCCCCCGATCACGAGCACGATCAGGATGAAGATGCCGCCCTCGGGGCCGAACGCGGCCTTGAGCCCGTCGCGGAACAGATAGATCAGCAGCAGCAGCAGCGGCAGCTGCGGCAGCGACAAGAACAGATCGGTGAGCCACATCAGCCCGTGACCGACCGCACCGCGCGACATGCCGGCAAGCGCGCCGATCAGCGTGCCGACGAACACCGAGACCAGCATCGCGGCAAGGCCGACCGCGAGCGAGATGCGCCCGCCATAGATCATGCGGGCGAGGATGTCCTGCCCGAGATCGTCGGTGCCGAAGGGATGGGCGAGCGAGGGCCCCTGCATGCCCGCCACGATGTCGATGTCGTCGATCTTGACCCGCCAGACGAAGGGGCCGGCGACCACCGCCAGCACCAGAATGAGGAGCAGGAACGCACTGACCACGGCAAGCTTGTGGCGGCTATAGCGCCGCCACGTCTCGCGCCAGGGCGAGTAGACGCGCCGCTCAGCGGAGGGAGATGCGAGGGTCAAGCCAGCCATACAGGACGTCCGCGATGAGATTGAACAGGACCACAAGGCACGCGAAGACGAAGGTGACGGCCATCACCACCGGCGTGTCGTTGGAAAGGATGGAGGAGATCAGCAGCGAGCCGATGCCGGGGATGCGGAAGATCTGCTCGGTGACGATGGCGCCACCGAACACCGCCGGCATCTGGAGCGCGATCAGCGTGACGACCGGGATCATCGCATTGCGCATCACATGCTTGACGATGACCTTGGCCTGCCCGAGTCCCTTCGCGCGCGCCGTGGTGACGTAGTCGAGCCGGATCACATCCAGCATCGCCGAGCGCACGAAGCGCGTCATCGACGCCGCCTGGAACAGGCCGAGCACCGCCACCGGCATGATCGCCTGCCGGATCATCTCGAGCACCCAGCGGATGCCGGTGGCCTTGATGTCGCTGGAATAGACGAAGGGCAGCCAGTCCAGCGTGACCGAGAAGATCAGGATGAAGAGGATGCCGGTGAAGAAGGTGGGCAGCGAGAAACCGACGAAGGCCAGCACGTTGGCGATCTGGTCAAACAGTGAATACGGCTTGGTCGCCGCGTAGACGCCGACCGGAATCGCGATCAGGAGCGCCAGGATCTGCGCCGAGCCGATCACATAGAGCGTCGCCGGCAGGCGCTGGAGGATGAGCGCATCGACGTTCATCCGGCTGACGAAGGAAAACCCCCAATCGCCATGCGCCATGGCGGAGAGCCAGTGCAGGTAGCGCAGATAGATCGGATCGTCGAGGCCGAACTTCGCCCGAAGCGCGGCAGCGACTTCGGGCGGTACGTTCGGATTGGTCGCCAGTTCCGAAAACGGATCGCCGGGGGCGAGCGCCAGCACGACGAACAGCACGAGCGAAATGCCGAGCAGGCTCGGAATGGCGATCAGCAGGCGACGCAGGACATATTGACTCATAGGGAAAGACCCCGCCTAGGCCTGCGCGATCATACCTCCCGGTACCAGTCGAACAGGTTGTCGGTCTCGTTCGCCCAACCGCTGACCACGCAAACCAGGTTGTTAGCAGCGGCCTCCACCTTGAGGCGATGCTGCACCGGGATGAACACGGTGTCCCCGATCAGGATATCGTTAGCCTTGATGTAGAGCGCCGCGCGCTTGACCGGGTCCATCTCGCCTTCCGCGGCCAGGATCGCGTCGTCATACTCCTTGTTGACGTAGCGCGGGAAATTCTGTCCCTGCCACTTGTTCTCCTTGGTCGCCACATTGGCCGACATATAGCGCCGCATGTGCTGGGACGGATCCGGCTGGCTCATCGGGATCTGGAACATCTCCATGTCGGCATAGAACTTCGGGTAGATGTCGGGATTGCCGGCGTCGGAGGAGAAGAACACCGAGGCGACGACCGACTTCAGCTCGACGTCGATGCCAGCCTTCTGGCAGGCCTGCTTGACGATGGCCTGGGTCTTCTGGCGCGGGCCGTTGATCGACGTCTGGTACAGAAGCTTCAGCTTCTTGCCGTCCTTCTCGCGGATGCCGTCCGCACCCGGTTTCCAGCCGGCGTCATCCAGCATCTTCGACGCCTTCTCGATGCTGAATTCCCAGCTCGTGTTCTTGGAGACGAACTTTTCGGGGCCGTTGAGGAAGTTCGCCGTGGTGCGGCCTGCGCGGCCGTAGATCACCTTCTTCACCGCTTCACGATCGACCAGCATCGCCAGCGCCTTGCGTACGGCGGGATCGGAGAACAGCGGGTGCTTCGTCTTCATCGAAGAGCGCTCGCCATCGACCTCGGTGTTCGGGTCGGTGAAATTCAGCGCGATGAACTCGGTGTCTCCGCCCACGGCGTAGATGGCCTTGCCCTTGCCGCCCTTCTCCAGGCGCAACAGCACGTCGTCTTCCACCTGGATGTTATAGCCGAAATCGTATTCGCCGGTCTGGATCACCGCGCGCGCCGCCGAGACGGCATCGCCGCCGCCCTTCATTTCGAGCGTGTCGAAATACGGACGGTTCTGCATGTGATAGTCGGGATTGAGCTCACCGCGGACGAGATCGCCCGGCTTGAACTCGAGGAATTTGTACGGGCCGGTGCCGACCGGCGAGAGGTTGTTCGGCGCCTCGCGGGACTTCGCGCCTTTGTAATCCGCGAACAGATGCTTGGGGATGATGGTGTTCGGAGCCCCGACGAAAGCATCGGCCCAGAACGGCGTCGGCTTGTTGAAAAGGATGCGGACGGTGAGGTCATCCACCTTCTCGACGACGATGTCGCGATAGGTCGCAATGGTGACCGCGGAGGTCGCGGGATCCTTGGCGTATTCCCAGTTGAACACGACGTCGTCGGCGGTGAACGGCTTGCCGTCGTGCCATTTGACGCCGGGCTTGAGCTTCCAGGTCACCGACTTGCCGTCGGCGGCGAGGCCGCCGTTCTGGATCGACGGGATTTCGGCGGCCAGAACCAGCTTCATGTTGCCGTCCGGATCCCAACAGGCAAGCGGCTCGTAGAACAGGCGCGAACCGTCCTGGTCCTTGGTGCCGGTGGCGAAATGCGGATTGAGCAGGGTCGGCCCCTGCCACCACAGCAGCTTCAGTGCGCCGCCGCCGCCGCGCTTGGTCGGCTTGTAGGTCGAAACGCCTTCCGCCATGGCGACGCCGCCCAGCGCGAGGATCTGGTTGGCCAGCGGTGCGGTCAAACCGACAGCGGCAAGACGCTGGATGAAGGCACGGCGATCCATCCGTCCGTCCTTCACTTGGCCGATCATCGAACGCAGTTCTTTATCCAGCATGGTTTGTCCCCCGTCTGGTTCCCGAATGGATGCAGGCGGCCGCGATGCGACCGCCGGGTTTTGTCTGGCCGTAGATGGCACACCGAATAGGCCGCCCGTCAACTGCGACTGTGTGTATGCAAACGGTGTTCTGGCTGTCCGTTGGGCAAAACTGCGTTCCGCAGCCCAAGCGTTCGGCAATCCGGCGTCAAAACAAGCCGGAATCCACGTTGCACTGCAGAAAATTTGTTCGCCGGATCAGACGAAGTATCGAGACGAAATTCTACACCACGGACATATCCAGTGGCGGCGCGACGTGGTCCGGCAGCGGACAGACGTAAGGTGTCTTGGCTGTTCGCCTCGCAAGGTCGGCTTTCGCGGCCTTGATCAGCTCCGGTTCCGTGAGCGCCTTGATGCCGATACCCGCCATCGCCTTGGCCGCCTGCACCATGGCCTTGTGGGCATGCGGGCTCTTGCCCTGCGCCACCACCTGCCAGGTGTGGAACGGCGTGCCGATTGCAACCGTCGGTGCGTGAACCTGCACGGTCGGCACCACCCAGCTCACGTCGCCAACGTCGGTCGAGCCGACCAGCGGGTTGCGCTTGGCATCGAGCGGCACCAGGAAGTCGGCCAGCGGCCGATCGGTCGGCTCCATCCCGATCGCGTAGTAGACCGAGGCAATGTCCTTGTCGGTCAGCGTCGATCGGATCTGGGTGGCAAACCCCTTGTCCGCGTCGTCGAAATGCGGCGGTCCGAGCTCTTCCATGACCCGATGCAGCGCCTGCTCCAGCGGCGTATTCGGCAGAATGTTGGAGACCGCGGAGATAATCTTCATCTCCACCATGGTTTCGGTCATCAGCGCCGCGCCGTCCGCGATCTTGCTCACGCGGCCGACCAGCTCGTTCATGCCGGGCAGATCGCGGGCGCGGATCGAGTAGCGCACGCGCGCATGCGCCTGCACCACGTTGGGCGCAATGCCGCCGGTGTCGAGCAGCGCGTAATGCACCCGCGCGTCGCTCGGCATGTGCTCGCGCATGTAATTCACGCCGACATTCATCAGCTCCACCGCATCGAGCGCGGAACGGCCGAGATGCGGCGAGGCGGCCGCATGCGAGGTGCGGCCTGTGAAAATGAAGTCGGCGCGCGTGTTCGCGAGCGACGGCGTCACCGCCACTTCCCAGAAGCTGTGCGGATGCCAGGTGATGGCGACGTCGGCATCCTCGAACGCGCCGGAGCGCACCATGAACGCCTTTGCCGCGCCGCCTTCTTCAGCCGGGCAGCCATAGTAGCGCACGCGGCCCGGCACCTTGTTCTCGGCGAGCCAGTCCTTCACCGCGGTCGCGGCGAGCAGTGCCGCAGAACCGAGCAGATTGTGACCGCAGCCATGGCCATGGCCGCCGGTCTCGACCGGACGATGTTCCGCCACGCCCGCCTCCTGGCTGAGACCCGGCAGCGCGTCATATTCCCCCATGAAGGCGATGATCGGTCCGCCCTCGCCCCATTCGCCCATCAGCGCGGTCGGGATGCCGGCGACGTTCTCGGTGATACGGAAGCCCTGATGGCGCAGTTCGGCGAGATGCTCGGCGGCGGACCGCGCCTCGGTGTAACAAACCTCCGGCATGCCCCAGACCTTGTCGCTGAGGTCGATGAAACGCGCCTTGATCGTGTCGACGCCACGCCAGATGTCGCTGCGGTTGTCCATGTTTCGGTCCGTGATCTCTTGGTCAAACGAAGCGGCAATGGTTAGCAGCTTCATTACACGGCGCCTAGCACCTCGCCGGACAGCAGCCATGCGGCGGATGCCGGATCGAAGGACCGCCGGGCCGCCGACCGCGCGCGAAACGGTCCCGCGCCTTTCGAAGATTTCACGCGGCGTTCTGCGGAATAGTTGGGAAACGAGGCTTTCAAGACGGCCTTCTCCGGCCTAAATTATCCATGCTTCGCGCGTCGTTCCGCTAGCCACGGCGGGGCGATGCACTCAGCCAGGAGAACTCCATGCCCGCCCTGACCGAATGGAGAGTGCCGCCGGCCAATCAGCCGCGTGCGAGCGAATACGGTTTCGATCTCGACCGCGCGCTCGCGTCCGTCGTCGGCCTGCACGCCATCATCCCGCCGGACGCGTTCAGCGCCGAGACGCTGGGCACCGAGCGCGCCGGCAACGGCGTCGTCATCGACGACGGGCTGGTGCTGACCATCGGCTATCTCATCACCGAGGCGGAATCGGTGTGGCTGCACCTCGCCGACGGGCGCGTCGTCGAGGGACATGCCCTCGGTTTCGATTCGGTCACCGGCTTCGGCCTCGTGCAGGCGCTGGGTGAGCTCGACGTCGAACCCTTGCCGCTCGGCAGCTCGGCGGAGACCCGGGTCGGCGACCGCGTCGTGGTCGGCGGCGCCGGCGGCCGCACGCGATCGGTTGCGAGCCAGATCGTGGCCAAGCAGGAATTCGCCGGTTACTGGGAATATCTGCTGGATGAGGCCGTCTTCACACATCCCGCGCACCCGAACTGGGGCGGCACCGGCTTGCTCAACGAGCGCGGCGAGTTGATCGGCATCGGCTCGCTCCAGCTCGAGCGCGAACGCGACGGCAAGGCCGAGCACGTCAACATGATCGTGCCGATCGACCTGTTGAAGCCGATCCTGGAGGATCTGCGCAAGTTCGGCCGCGTCAACAAGCCGTCGCGGCCCTGGCTCGGGCTCTATTCAACCGAGATCGACAACCGCGTGGTGGTGATCGGGATCTCCGCCAACGGGCCGGCCGCCCGCGCCGAGCTCAAGACCGGCGACGTCATCCTCGCCGTCGACGGCGAGAAGATCATCAGCCAGACCGCCTTCTACAAGAAGATGTGGGCGCTCGGCGCCGCCGGCGTCGACGTCCCGCTCACCGTGCATCATGAAGGCGTCACCTTCGACGTCACGGTGACTTCGACCGACCGCTTCAAGCTGTTGAAGGCGCCGAAGCTGCACTGACCGGCCGAACTGAAGCAAGGAAGCGGCGATGACCGAGGCCGTCGTTGACGACATCGTGGCCGTGCTGCCGCCGCTGCTGAACGCGCTGGAGGCGCTCGGCTTCTTCACCCGTCACCTGCATCCGCCAGCCTTCGCGTCCGTGATGAACGCGATCGGCGCGCCGGACGACGCACTGCAAGCCGCACATTCGGCGATCGGCACCTGGCCTGAACAATTCGCCGGCTTGCGCGACCGGCTCGATGGTGCCTGCAACGAGACGCTCGCCGCCTTTGCCGGCATTCGCGAGGTCGAGCGCGGCAACGGCGATCTCGTCGCCGTCTTCCGCGCACTGCGCCACGTACCGCGCGCGCTGGAGGCGCTTTATCCGCTTGCCGTGCAATTTCCGCCGGTCAGCAGCTTCTTCCTCAACGCCGCGAGGCGCGAGGACGAAATTCTGCTGGCACGGCTCGAGGCTGGCGCGGGCGAGCACAGTGGCATCTTCCACGATCACAACGAGCCCGGCAGCCGCGGCGGCTTCTCGGTCTATGTCCCCGAATATTATTCGCCGGAGCGCGCGATGCCGCTGGTGATGGCGCTGCATGGCGGCAGCGGCAATGGCCGTGGATTCCTGTGGAGCTGGCTCCGCGATGCCCGCAGCTTGGGTGCGATCCTGGTGGCGCCGACTGCAACCGGTCAAACCTGGGCGCTGATGGGCGACGACACTGATACGCCCAACCTCATGCGCATCCTTGAGACTGTGCGCAGCCGCTGGTCCATCGACGGCTCGCGCATGCTGCTGACCGGCATGAGCGACGGAGGCACCTTCTGCTACGTCAGCGGGCTCGATGGCGCATCGCCCTTTACGCATCTCGCGCCGGTGTCGGCGACCTTCCACCCGCTGATGGCGGAGATGGCGGATGCTGCGCGCCTGCAGCGCCTGCCGATCTTCATCACCCACGGCAAGCTCGACTGGATGTTTCCTGTGCAGACCGCGCGACAGACGCAAGCGGCGCTCTCCGCCGCCGGCGCCGACGTCGTTTATCGCGAGATCGACGATCTCAGCCACACCTATCCGCGCGAGATCAATGCGGAGCTGCTGGCGTGGCTGAACGGATAATGAACAACCTCTCCTTAGATGCGCCGCATGGCCGCGGAACCATCGCGCCGTGCCGACGTTATCGGCGCGACACCGGAGGTTCGCTATGAAGACTTTTTTCGGAATGATTTTGGGCGCGCTGCTTCTCGCGGGCGGCGTCTATGTCTATGACTCCATGCAGACCTCATCCGTCGCCAATGGCGAGGTCGCGACCACCAATCGCACCATTGTGAACTGGGATGTCGCAAAGGCCGACTGGGATGCTCTGCGCGATCGCGCGCACAAGGACTGGGTCCGCATCTCGTCGAAGTAACGTCGCTGACATCATGAACAAGGCGCCGTCGCGGTCCGCGGCGGCGCCTTCGTATTGGGCGTGTCAGTTGCGGCGAGCGCCTTAGTTCATCTTGGCCTTGCGCGCGTCGGCGATGACCTGCTCGAATTCGGTTATGCTGAGCACGCCGGGCACGCGGTACTTGCCGACAATGAAGGCCGGGGTGCCGCGGAAGCCGAAGGCTTCGGCCTGCTCGTTGTTGCGCTTGAGGATGGCGTCGATGTCCTTGGCGTGGTCGGTGAGATCGCGCTTCAGCCGGTCCATGTCGACGCCGGCAGCCGCCAGAAGCTCATTGATGCGCGGCTCGGTCAGGCGCGAGCTGACGCCCATCATGGCGTCATGGGCCTGATGGTACTTGTCTTGGAATTTCGCCGCGAGCGCGATCCGCGCCGCCGTGACCGACACCGGCCCGAGGATCGGCCAGTCCTTCATCACCAGCCTCACCTTGCCGTCGTCCTGGACGACCTGGCGCAGTTCGGGCTCGAGCTTGCGGCAATAGGGGCAATTGTAGTCGGACCATTCGACGATGGTGATATTGCCCTCGGGATTGCCGGCGACGGGCGTGTCCGGATCGCGCAGCACCTTGGTTTCGGTCAGCACCTCGTCATCGGCGGCGGCTGCCAGCGCCGAGGTGATGCCGCCCGCCGCGAGGGCGCCCGCCCCGATCAGCGTCAGCGCGGCGCGCCGCGTCGGCACAAGGCCCTTATTCCTGAATCCAGCCATATCTCGTCCCGTTTCGGTCCCATCCCCGTCGATACGGATCGAGACCGGGAATTGTTACAGGTCATATAGAGTGTTGCGGCGGCGATGTCATCGCACCAGCAGCGTGACCGCCAGCGGGACCAGGAACGAGGTCACCAAAGCGTTCAGGCTCATGGCGATGCCGGAAAAGACGCCGGCGATCTCGTCGACCTGGAACGCGCGCGCGGTGCCGATGCCGTGCGCGGCAAGGCCGGCGGCAAATCCGCGCGCCCGAAAATCGGTGACGCCGGTGCGGTTCATCAGCGGCGTCACGATGATCGCACCCATGATGCCGGTGAGGATGACCGCAACCGCCGCCAGCGAGGGATCGGCGTGCAGGGATTCGGCGATGCCCATGGCAACGCCGGCCGTGACCGATTTCGGCGCCAGCGACAGCACGACGTCGCGCGGCAGCCCGGCGAGCTCGGCCAGCAGCACCACCGACACCACCGCCGTGACCGAGCCGGCAACGAGCGCTACCAGCATCGGCACGATAGATGAGACCACGCGCTTGCGGTTCTCGTAGAGCGGCACGGCGAGCGCGACGGTGGCGGGCCCCAGCAGGAAATGCACGAACTGCGCACCGGCGAAATAGGTAGTGTAGGAGGTGCCCGTTACGAGCAGGAACACACCGATGATCCACATCGCGTGCAGCACGGGATTGGCGAGCGGATGGCGCCGGCTCGCCAGCGACACCGCATCCGTGCTCGCATAGACCAGCAGGGTCACGGTCAGCCACAGCAGCGGGGACTGCGAGAGATAGACCCAGAGCGAGAACGGGTTGTCCTTCATCGGGCGTCCTGTTGCCTCAGGAGGCGGCTGACGAGGCGGAAGGTGAGCACCGTCGCAAGCAGCGTGACAACCACAGAGAGCGCGAGCACGAGGATGATGGCGACGCCGTGCGATGCGAGCAGATCGAGCTCCTGGACGACGCCGACGCCGGCCGGCACGAACAGCAGCGACAGATGAGCCAGCAATCCCTTGCCAGCAGTCTCCACGCCGCCGTTGCGCAACGGCCCGCGCGCCAACAGCGCAAGGCGGTCGCGCGCGAGCAGCAGGATCAGCAGCAGCAGCAGCAGGCCGAGCACGGGTCCCGGCAGCGGCAGGCCGAGGCCGCGCACGACGGCTTCGCCGATCAACTGGCAGAGCAGGATGAGGCCGAGGCTTGCGAGCATGACGAACGCATCAAGGGATGCGCCGGCAGGCTTGTCAATCGCCGCTATGCGCGGGACGCACGCACCTCGGGCGAAGCCGCAACGCGGGGCAGCATCGCCATCAGGGTGCCGGTCATGGTGGCGATCAGCGTGGTCTTGCCCTCGTGCTCGGCAAAGGCCCTGGCCTCGCAGAAGGTCAGCGTGCGGCCGGGCTTGACCACCTCGGCCCTGAAGACGAAGCGCGTGCCGCGGGCGGGTGCGAGCAGCGTGGTCTTGAACTCGACGGTGAGGATATCGGCCTTGTGCGGCATCAGGGTGAAGGCGGCAACGCCGCAGGCATTGTCGAGCCCGGCCGTGATGATGCCGGCATGGATAAATCCGTTCTGCTGCGTGAATTCAGGCGAATGCAGCATCGCCAGCTCGACCTCGCCCGGCCCAAGGCGGACGATCGTGATGCCGAGCGTGCGCATCGCCGGCTGGCCGTCGAACATGGCGATGGCCGCGGCGCGATAGCCCGGGTTTTTCGGCTCGAACGCGGTCATGGCTCAAGCCTCGGCCGGTTCGGCAAGATGCCTCAAAGCGGCGTCGCGGATGGCATCGGTGAACGGCGCGGACCTTCGCAGCTCACGGTCCATATGCACGCCCGTGATCTCGCAGAACGCAGCGATCTCGCCGGTCTCGGCGTTCGTCATGTCGTGCCGGAAGCGGATCGACTTGTCGCGAACCTCGAGCAGGTGGCTGCGGATCTCGACGATGTCGCCGGCCAGCAGCTCACGCTTGTAGGTGATGTTCTGCTGCACGGCGGCCATGCCGCGACCGGAGCTGCGCAAGTAGCTCGGCGTCAGCCCAAGGCGGGCGAACAGATTCCAGTTGGCCTCGTCGAATTTGCCGACATACCACATGATGTTCATGTGGCCGACATGATCGCATTGCCACGGATAGACCGTGCCGCGATAGGTTGCCTCCTGCTCCATCGCAATTTCTCCCTGCGCTTTTCTGCCCCTTGATTGTTGATACGGTAGCGTATCAGGGCCTCGCCGCGTTAGCAATACGGTACCGTATCAAGAACCGGATGGGCTTTCTTCATGAGCGACGGAAAGGGCGATGTCTGGGTCGAGGCGGGATTTACCGAGCTCGCCCGCTCGGGGGTCGAGGGGGTGCGGGTCGAGGTGCTCGCCAAGAACCTCGGCGTCACCAAGGGCGGCTTCTACCGCCGCTTCGCCGACCGCGCCGCGTTGCTCGCGGCCATGCTGGAGCGCTGGCGCGAGGGGCGCACGGCGGCGATCGCGCAGCAGACGAGCCTCGACGGGCAGGCGCCCCGCGAACGGCTGAAGGCGGTGATCCAGCTCTACTCCGAGCGGCTCAACCCGGAAGGCATGGCGATCGAGCTGGCGATCCGGCAATGGGCCCGTTCGGACGAGAACGCCGCGGCGGCGGTGGCGAGCGTGGATGCGGCGCGGCTCAAGCACGTCGCCGAGCTCTATCGCGCGACCGGCCTCGAGGCCGAGGAGGCCGAGGCGCAGGCCTTCCTGTTCTACTGCTTCATCTTCGGCCAGAGCCTGCTGTTCGTCGAGCGCGGCCCGCGCAAGCGATCGCAGCTCGTGGCGAAATCGGCCGAGAAGCTGCTGATCTAAAGCGCGATGCGATCAGGACGAATCGCCATCGCGCTTTAGACCATTGTTTGAGCATGATCTTTCCGGAAAACCGCTGTGTAGTTTTCCGGATCATGCCTCAGCCGAAATGGCCGGAGCCTCGCTCCGGCCATCGCGTCAAGTCGAAGCTCAGGCGGCGCCCTTCAGCTTCTTGTTGCATTCGCTGTAATAGCCGCCGCCCTTCTCGATCCACTTCATGCCGCCATTGCCGTTGGTGGTCTTGTTGGCATTGTACTGGTCGACGCAGGTGTGCAGGCGGGCCTTGCCGGCAGTTTCCTTGGCGTATTTCGGATCGATCGCGTTCGGATAGATCGCGGGACCGGCAGGCAGGCTCGGCGCCGGAGCCGCAGCGGGGGCAGCCTCCTTCTTCGCCTGTTTCGGCTCTGCAGGAGCGGCGGGCGCAGCCGGAGCAGCCGCGGTCGGCGCGGCGGCAGGCGTCGCGTCCGCACCGCACTGGGCCTTGCGGAAGTCATTCCACTTCATGGTGCCGAGCGAGCCGTCCTTCTTGGCCGCCTGATATTTCGCGCTGCACTCCTGCGAGGTCAGCGCCTGTGCCGGCGCGGCGGCCACCAATGCCGCGACACCCGACGCCACGATCGCACACAACAATTTTGCCTGAATGGTCATCCCTAGGTCTCCTCCTTGGTCTTGCCCGACGGAAGTTAAACGAGGATTGCTATCCTAGCGTGCCGGTCGCTTGCGACAAGGATGCGATGACTTTCGCCGCCAAAATATAGTGATCCCGTCACGCAGCTCATTCATGTCGCGTTCAGCAACGCGAGCCGACGTTCCAGCCCTTCGCCATTTTCCCAAGAAGAGTGCAACACCATGACCCTCGCCTCTCGCCTCGCCGCCGTCGCCCTCGCCTCCCTGCTCGCCACCGGCACCGCCTTTGCGCAGACCGCCGCGCCGGCCGCCAAGACCGACACCAAGACCACAACCGCCGCGCCCACGGACAAGAAGGCACCAAAGGAGCACTCGGCCGAGTCGCTCGAATGCTCCAAGCAGGCGGATGCCAAGGGGCTGCATGGCAAGGAGCGCAAGAAATTCCGCTCCGAATGCATCAAGACCGCCAAGGCCGGCTCGGCCGCGCCGGCTGCCGCGGACAAGAAGTAAATCAGTCACCCCCCGGCTTCGGCGAGACGCGTGCGCATTGCGGCATGACCTAGCCGCAATTGTGCGCTTCTCGCTGATTTGCGATAAGGTGGCGTGAAGCAAATCACCGCCTCCCTGCCGTTCGAATGGCCGAGCCGTGCCAAGATCTTGAGCACGGTGGAGACACTCGTCATCGGCACTGCCGGCGGCCTCGTGTTTCTCGTCGCCAATCTCCCCGGCGGGCTGATCTCGGGCTCGATGATCGCGGTCGGTATCGCCGCGATCGCCGGCCGCCAGCTGACGCTGCCGCCGATCCTGACCCAGACCGTGCTGGTGCTGCTCGGCATCTCGCTGGGCTCGGTCGTCTCGCGCCACCTGATCCAGCAAGTCAGCGCCTATCCCCTCACCATCGGCCTGCTCGCACTTGCGACCTTCTGCTCCACCTTCGGCTCGAGCTATTACCTCCAGCGCGTCCATGGCTGGGATCGCACCTCGGCCTTCCTCGCCGGCAGCCCCGGCGCGCTGTCGCAGATCACGATTTTGGCGGTCGAGCGCGGCGCCGACCTGCCGGGCATCGCGGTGGTGCAGACCATGCGCGTCATCATCCTCACCGCCGCGCTGCCGATGGTGCTGGCGCTCGCGGGCGTGGCGCCTTCCGCTGCGCCGTCCCTGACGACGGCCATTGCCTCGCCGCTCGATCTCGTGGAGCTGGTCGCGGCCTCGCTGGCCGCGGCGCTCGTCCTGCGGCTGATCAGGTTTCCGGCGAGCTGGATGTTCGGCGCGATGATCGCCTCCAGCGTGCTGCATGGCGCCGGCTGGGTCGAGGGCGGCCTGCCGAACTGGGTGCGCGGCGTGGCGCTGATCGGCATCGGCGCCCTGATCGGCAGCCGTTTCGCGCGGATGCGAATCAAGACCCTCGCCGGCCACATCAACGCGGCGCTGGGATCATTTGCCGTGGCAATCGCCGTCTCGGCGATCTTCGTCGGCATCGTCGCCCTCACCACGCAGGTGAAGTTCTCGGACGTCGTCGTCGCCTTCGCGCCGGGCGCGATGGACGCCATGCTGGCCCTGGCCCTGACGCTGCACATCGACCCGATCTTCGTCGGCGCCCATCACCTGTCGCGCTTCGTGTTCGTGACGATCGCGACGCCCGGCATCGTGCACCTGTTCGGGCGCACGCAGGACGACGTGGACGATTGAGCGGACGCAGCTCGCGTAGGGTGGGCAAAGCGCTGCGTGCCCACCAACGACTGGCGTGAATGTTGATGAATGGTGGGCACGGCGCGTAAGGAGCGCACCTTTGCCCACCCTACGGCAGCTACGTACGCTTCGCCGTCGCTGCAAATCCCCAGGCGGCGATGGCGGCCATCAGCAGCGAGATCAGCACGTTGTAGCCGGCGAGCGAAAGGCCGAGGAAGCGCCACTGCACCTCGTCGCAGCGCACCACCTTCACGGTGTCGAGCCGCGAGAGCAGATCATTGGCGCTGCCGAGATTGACGACCGGGCCGGAGCAGTCGGTCGGCCCCTTCCAAAACCCCCATTCGACGCCGGAATGGTAAGTGCCGAGCCCGGCATTGGCGAGCGTCGCCAGCGCGAGGATCGCAAGCCCCGCGAGCAGCAGCGGTCGCGGCGCGCCGCTCCTCGCCGCAAGCGCGGTCAGCGCGCCGAGCGGGATCGCGAGATAATAGGCGTAGCGCTGCTCCAGGCAGAGCGGACAAGGCACAATCCCCAGCACGAGCTGGAAGAACCAGGCGCCCGCGATCGTGGCTGCCGCAATCAGCGTGACGAGCAGCGAGGCGATCAGGGCGGGGCTCGTGGCCGCCGGCTTGAATGCAGGTATTGCGGCACTCTGGGTCGTCACGGCAGCCTCTTCCGGTCGGTCGCTTTCCTTAGCCTCTAACCCCGGCCCAAGCGGCTGTCGAGAACAGCCGGGATCACTTTGGCGCGGGTTGACCCCGCTTTGTCCATGGCTATAGTCCGCCGGCTTCGCGACGCCCGCTTTGGGGGCCGACCGAGGGCCCCTGTGGCGGAACTGGTAGACGCGCTCGACTCAAAATCGAGTTCCGCAAGGAGTGCTGGTTCGATTCCGGCCAGGGGCACCAACTAGATTGTTCGTGCTCGTTCGTGAACGTTCGCAGCCGTCCACGCAGCGCTCCAACCCCTTGAAAAGTTAGGACTTCCGCGTACATCGGTGCTCATCACCGTTTGTTCTCGTTCGCTCCCAGCCGCCTGATTTGTTGGTATTTTTGTTGGTATCGAGTTGGTATCGGGAGAACAAACGTTCACGCTGACTTTCGCTATTCCGAATCAAGGAATTGAGCAGATGGCCCGCAAGAACGACGGCGCGCACGCCAACCCAAAGCGGATCAAGACGGACGTCGACTGCCGCGCCGCCCGACCGAAATTTTGCCGGGGCACCTGGAGCCCGGTCAAGATTTCCGACGTGACCGGCGGCGGCCTCTATCTCTTCGTCACACCGGACGTGAGCAGGCCCGGCAACTCTGCTTCCAAACTCTGGCGGATGGGCTATCGCTTCCACGGCCGTCAGAAAACCTACTCCATCGGTCCTTACGGCAATGGTAGCGATGGCACGTTCTCGCTTGCCGACGCGCGGCGCGAGCGCGACAAGGCCAAAGATCAGCTCAAGGAAGACAAGGACCCGAGCACCGAGAAGCAATTGGCCAAGCACAGGCAGGCGGCGACCCGGTCTTTCGGGCAATGGGCCGACGAGTGGCTTGCCAAGAAGAAGGTGGAGAAAGTCAAACGCGGCAGGATCGTCGCGGTGCGCGCCCCCAAGACCATCGAGGTGCTTGAGCTCCGCGTCGGCTACGTCAAGGATCGCTTCGGCAAGCTGCACAGGCAGGACATCAAGCGTCCGGACGTGCTCGCATTCATGCGTTCATACGAAGCCGAGGGAAAGCTCGAAACCCGCGATCGCGTGCGCAGTATCGGTGAGCAAATTTTCGACTATGCCGATGTCGAAGGCGACGGCTACAATCCATTTCGCAACCTGAATGGGCAGATGATTGCCAACATTTCGACGCCGCGTCCCGGCGTCACCGAACCACGCGACGTGACGCGCGTCTTCAAACTCATCAGCGCACCGTGGACGAGAGCGAAGTTTAGTGACGTTGTTGGCCTTGCCTTGCGCTTCGATGCACTGACCATTCCCCGCCCCGGCATGGTCAATGAAATGGAGTGGAGCGAGGTCGATTGGGACGCCGAACGCTGGACTATTCCAGCCGTCAAGATGAAGACCGGTTGGGACCATGTCGTGCCTTTGTCACGGCAGGCACTCGCAATCCTCCGCAGCGTTCAGAAACTGACCGGCCATCGCCGGTACGCGTTCTCCTGCTCGAAGGATGCCCCGCTATCGAACAACACGCTCAACAAACGCTTGCGGCTGCTTGGCATTGACACCAAGACTGATCATTGCGCCCACGGATTCCGGACCACCTTCTCGACCCTGTCTCACCACGAAGAGATCAAGGATGCCAAGGCTTGGGATGGCGATGTCGTCGAGCTGCAGCTCGCGCATCTCGATAACTCTACCGTGGAAGGTCTCTACAAGAAGCACGGACCGCTCGCACTGATCGGCTCGCGTACGAAGCTGATGCAGCATTGGGCTGATCGGATCGACCACTGGCTCGATCCCAAGAAGGTAATGCCGATCAAGGGAGGCGCGCAGGGTTGAGTCACACCTATCATCAGTTGGATAAGTTGCCCAAATTCAATCCGTGGCAAGCTGATGTCGGCGAGAAATGGTCCGCGAGTAGGTTCAAATTCTGGACACGCAACACCCGATTATTGCGATTGGTCGAACAGGAAATCCCCCAGCTTGTTGCATGAAAGATTCTCTGCCGGGGGCGAATGCAAAAGAATGTCAGCAACAGCGGCGACCGGAATCGTGGTCGCCGCCCGGTGTCCATCGTATGCTCAGTGTCCAGCATCGGCGCCCGCCTGGCGAAAACGCGCGACAGAGGGTATTACGGCCCTCAATCACCATGTCTGGCCACGATCGGACGAAGGTTGAATTCCGCGCCTCGACGTCGCCTCTACGGGCCATTCGACTTCTGCCGCGATCGCATCGGATGCATTCCGGGGAACGCAGTCTGGCACATCGTCAGCAATATGAGCGCCCTCGGGCGTCAACGCTCCGCAAGTCTCGACAAACGTTTCTGCTTGGCGAAGTTTTGGCCAGGTCGCCACTGCCATGATCAAGCGCAGGACATCGTCCTCGCCAAGTCGGATGCCCGAGACGAACCGCCAGAAGGAATCTGCCAGCCTCGCTCAGGCGGCGCGCCACGCGTTTACCTCTCGCGGGATCAAAGTCAAGGGCATCGACTGCCGCGAGAACATCGGTAAGTTTTGCCAATTCTCGGTTTCCTTTTTCGAAAGTGTCGACCAGGTGGGTGTGAAATAAGCCGCTCGCAGCGGCATCACGACTCAATGGCCGGAAAAAGGGCGACGCCGGTCAAGCCGGCGCGCCAGTTTGCACGTTACGTCTGGATCAGCATTCCTACAACTCTATACGGTCCGAGTTCAGGGTAGGGACGCACGTCGACAAAGAGATTGGCGGTCAGCTCAGAAACTTCACGGCGAGACGGCGCTCATCACGCCATACAACCGAGCAATCAATATCTAAGCCAGCACCTGGAACGCGCAGGCCGAAAGCCGCGGGCACGAAAGGCGCGCTATCGATTTGGACGATCGCAGAGGAATCCGTGAGGTGGCGGACCTTGCACCGCACAGGACTGCCGTCGACCAATATCTGCGCAGCATAGACACTACGTCGCCGCCCGTTCGCCACGTCTCGCTGCCCCCCGCTCTAGCGCGCGGGAGGTATTAATCTGCGATTCCAGTCTCAAATGAGGCTAGAACATGGTTTCATTGCTAGGCCGCGAGCTTTTTCTTCAGCGAGGCCAACACTCGCCAGAGCGGCATCCTGCAGCGCCACGGCCTGCGCTCGCCGGCTTTGCCATCACCCCAACCGTTCGTGGCAGCACTCTCGCGCGAGGTCAGTGCGCGCTCACGTTCTTAACGGACGACTAAGGGAAAACGCTGGAGACGCGATTGCCTGTATCAGGTTCGACAAGGCGCGGCACGGCAGAGATCAAGCGCCTGGTGTAGTCTGCGCGTGGATTGACAAATATCTGCTCTGTCTCGCCGCTTTCGACAACACGACCATTGCGCATGACCATCACGCGGTCGCTGAGATGACGCACGACCCCAAGATCATGCGAGATGAAGAGATAGCTCATGCCAAGCTGGGCTTTCAGGTCGCTGAGGAGATCCAGAATTTGCGCCTGAATTGACACGTCGAGGGCAGACACTGGTTCGTCACAGACGATCACCGACGGCCCTGGGGCAATCGCGCGCGCGATGGCGACCCGCTGACGTTGCCCCCCAGAGAGCTCGAGCGGGCGGCGCCCCAAGAAGACAGGCGCTAACCCGACCAGATCCAGCAGCTTAATCACGCGCCTGCGCCGCTCCTGCTTCGGTCCGATGTCCCGGGAAAGGCTGTCGGATATGATGCGCTCAACCGTCCAGCGAGGATCAAACGAGCTCAAAGGATCCTGGTAGATGATCGAGATGGAACGGCGCCTCGCCCTGCGCTCGCGCTCCCTGAGCGCGGTCCAGGGCTGCCCATCAAACTGAACAGCTCCCTCATCTGGCAGGTCCAGGGCCAGCACCATCCGAGCGGTTGTGGACTTGCCTGATCCGGACTCACCGACAATGCCCAATGTCTCACCAGATCGCAGCTCGAAGGATACGTCGTTAACGACGGTTCGCAAGATGCCGTCCGGACCCTTGAAGCGCTTCACGAGGTTAGTCGCGCCGAGCACAACTCGACTTGCATCGGCGGAGGGCAGCTGCGGCGGCTTTGGCGCCGAGATCGACAGCCGGGTTGCCGGCGTTCGAGACAGGCGCGAGCCGCGCGGACGGTTCGACGGCACTGCGTCGAGGAGCTGGCGAGTATAGGGGTGTTGCGGATCATGGAAAACGTGGTCTGCCGATCCACGCTCGACAACTTCGCCCTCGCGCATGACCATGACGTCGTCCGCAAGGCGCAAGGCCACCGCAAGGTCATGGCTGATCAGGATAAGGGCCTTGCCGCGCGCCTTGGCCCCCCCAAGCAGTGCCAGCACCTGAGCTTGCACGGTCACGTCCAGGGCGGTAGTTGGCTCGTCCGCGATCAGGAGGCGTGGATCGAGCGCAAGTGCCGCAGCGATGAGCGCGCGCTGGCGCTGGCCACCGGATAATTGATGCGGGAGTTGCCGGGCTTTGATCTCGGGATCAGGAACACCGACGAGTTTGAGGAGCTCAAGCACACGCTCATCGAGCTCCTCGCGGGAAGTGACCGCACGATGAAGAAGCAATCCCTCCCCAATCTCTTTGCCGACCTCCCGGAGCGGATCAAGGGAGACCAGTGCATCCTGTAGAACGAAGCCGATTTCCTTGCCACGGATCCGCCGCCAGGCGCGATCGTCGAGTGATGCCAGGTCCATCCCGGCAAAGCTCAGTTGGCGCGCATGGACATGCGCGCGCCGGCCGGCAAGCCCCACGAGAGCGCGAGAGGTCACGCTCTTGCCTGAGCCGGACTCGCCGACAATGGCGAGGCACCGCCCCGGCCGAAGTGAGAAGGACACGCCGCGCACAGCTGTGCCCTCAGGAACATTGCGCCCGAACGAGACCCGCAGCGAATCGACGTTGAGGAGGTCTGTCTGCTGGGAGACAAGCTTCGGAGCAACGTGCAGCATGTCAGGCCTTTCCTTCCAGACGATCTTGAAAATAGCTTCCGAGAATAGTGACGCTGAGGGCAAATACCACGACGGCTAAGCCCGGCATGATCTCCAGCCACCACGCATAGATCACATAGTTGCGTCCGGCGTTGAGCAGCGCGCCCCATTCAGGCGCCGGTGGAGCAACGCCAAGGCCGAGAAATGCAAGGCCCGAGGCCCAGATAATGGCTTGGCCAACGCCCAGCGTCATCATCACCATTAGTGGGCTCATTGCGTTTGGAAGAATGTGCTTCAAAACAATACGCGGATAAGGATGCCCGATCGCCTTGGCCGCCTCCACATAGGCCGCTCCTTTGACGGCAAGGATCTGGCCCCTGATCATGCGCCCATAACCCGGCGCCGTGCCGATTCCGACCGCTATGATTTCGGTCGAGAGCGATGGCCCCAAGACGCTGACGAAGAGAAGCGCGAGGAACAGCGTGGGAAGTGCGAAGAGCACGTCCAGGAGACGACTGAGAATGTTGTCGAGCGCGCCCCCTGCGAGTCCGGCCGTAACCCCGAGGATCAATGCAATAGACATGCTTAAGCCGGTTGCCCCAAAGCCGATGGCCAGGGACTGACCTGCTCCCTCCACAATCCGGGAGTAGAGATCACGGCCGGATTGGTCTGTCCCTAGCCAGTGCGCGACCGAAGGGGCTCGCAGCGAGGCGGCTAAATCTATCGCCAGCGGATCATGTGTCTGCAGCAGTTTAGGCGCGATCGCCGCGATGATAAAGAACGCCGCTGTAATGGCAGCACCGTAGACCCGTGCGGGAATAGTGCGGGCGGTCGCCCGCCCTCCGCCGAACAGCGAAGACAGGGTGGCTTCGGCAAACGTGCTCATGTCAGTTTGATCCTCGGATCAACCAGCCGGTAGGTGAGATCGACGACCAAGCTGGCAACGACGAACAGACCGGCGGAAATCAAAACCGCCCCTGAGACCACTGGTACGTCTCGTGAAGACGTTGCGGCGACAAGGACGCCGCCGAGCCCCTGGCGCGCAAAAACCGCCTCGATCAAGATTGCTCCAGATAGCAGCTTGCCAAGCGCCCACCCCGACAACGTGATGCCAGGCAAAGCCGCATGACGCAGGACATGGCGGAATCTGACGCCAAGATCTCCCATGCCTCGTGCTCGCGCCGACGTTACGAACGGTTGGTCGAGCACACGCGTGAACTCATGCAGGACCACCTGCCCGAAAAAGCCTGACAACTCCAAAGCCAGTGCGAGCGTTGGAAGAACGAGGCCCATGGCGGAGTTGCCCCCAACAACCGGAAAAACGCGCAATTGGACTGCGAAGACGACGAGTAGGATGGTCGCCAGCCAGTAAGGCGGCAAGGTTGCTAAAAAAACTTGCATCCCACTGAGCAGCTTAGCCCCGATATTGTCTCTACCGGCAGCAAACAAGGTGGTTAGGATGGCGATAACCCATGCAGCCACGAGTGCTGCGATCGCCAGCACGATTGTAGGGCCAATCTGTTCTGCGATGATCTCGAGCACCGGCCGATGCTGCTGGTAGGATTGACCGAGATCTCCATGCAGAATGCCCCAGATGTACTTCGCGTACTGGATAGCAAGCGGCTGATCAAAGCCGTATTTCGCATTGATCGCTGCAAGCTCCGCGGCGGGCGCCTCTCCGACATTGCCACTCCTCACACTGAAGATGATCTGCCCCCGATCGCCCGGCAGCAGGCACTGAATGAGGAAAGTGAAGCTCGCCGCAGCCCACACGACAACGGCACCGGACAGGAACCGCCGCACCAACCAAACAGCTGGACTGTGGGCTGCAAGGTTCACGAATGTCATTTCTTGTCAGTGAAGTGGGCGTCATAGAAGACCGGCTCGCCGACCGAGCCGCGGTCCAACCAGACGTCTTTAAGATTGCTCGCAGTGGCGACAGTGACGTCCAGAACCGTAAACCCAATCACAGGCGCTTGATCTATGATTTTGCGCTCGGCCTGTTGATAGAGGGCGGTGCGCGACGCATCATCGAAGCTTTGTTCCGCCTTCTGAATGACATCCCACAACGCCTGGTCCTGATAGCGAGATGGATTAAAGCCGTTGCGCTGGCCATCCTGGTCCGGCTTCCATGAAATGCGAAAGATCTCAGCACCCGGCGCAACCCAATACAAGAGCACGATCTCGTAATCGTTGAGCCCGAGATTCTTCCCGGCAAAGAAATCCGCTTGATTTGTCGGCTGAAGGCGCACGTCAAATCCAGCCGCCTTTGCCAGGCTCTGCAGTACCTGCAGAGCCTGCTCGCCATCGGGCTTTAGAAAGGCGCTCGAGTAAGAAATCCGTATGAGAAGTGGCTTACCGTTCTTGACGCGAACGCCGCCCTTGTTGCGCTCGGTCCAACCAGCCCGGTCCAGGAGCCGATTGGCTTTGCCAACATCGTACGCATAGGATTGCCCAAACTCGCTGATATATTCCGGCGAGCTCTGGCTGAGCGCGCCATTGCCTTCAAATGGCAAAGAGCCCAGAAAGGACGATTCAATGGCAGCCTTTCGATCGGTCGAATATGCGAATGCCTGGCGGACAAGCACGTCGTCAAACGGCGGCCGTGCAGCAAAAAGCGCGAGGCGCAACGGGGTACCGCCGGTAATGTGCCGCAACACGTTGAAGCGGGAGTTGGCGTCCTTCCACGCGACAGCCGGAATGTCATACGCGGCATCGGTCTCATCCGTGAGCAGTGAGCCGTATCGGACCGTCTGATCGGCAAGGAACTTCCAGTCGATACCATCAACATAAGCCGGGCCCTGGTGCTTTGCGGTGGCCGGCGCCGAATTGTAGTTGGGGTTGCGGCGGAATATGACCTCTCGCCCGTGAGACCACTTCTCAACGATGAACGGCCCCGATCCGACAGGGCTTTCGCAATTCGCAGCAAGGCCCCGCTTGAGTGCGGTTGGCGACAAGATGCCCTGGGACGATTGGGCGAGGACATTGAGCAGCGGCTCAAACGGTGTTTTGAGCGTTATGCGCAAGCTCAGGGGTGCAATAGCAGTTGCCGATTCAAAGCTATCGCTGAGGTAAGGAGCAGCGGTGGGATTTCGAAGATCCGGGTTAGTGCTGAGCCATCCGTTGATATTATCAGCAATGGCCTGCGCATCGAGGGCTGTGCCGTCCGTAAATTTCACATTTGGCTTGATCTCGAACGTATAGACCTTCCTGTCCTCCGAAGTTGCCCAGGATGTTGCAAGCCAGGGGAGTATTTTTCCGTCATTGCTGCGTGCACCAGATTGTCGCTAAACTGCCGCTGAAGGTACCATTGCTGTACCCAGCCCCCGTACAGGCAAGGAGGCTCTTGGAAGTGGCCGTATCGAATGATGCCTCCGTGCTTCGGATTGTCGGATGAAGCGTTTCCTGCAGAGGCGCCAGGCGGTACAGCAGTCAGCGACAGGCTTGCAACCGATAACAGAACGGGCATCGCCTTTCGCATTCTGTGACCTGTCGGTCGAAGGCTAGACAGTTCCAGCGAGGGTTCGTCCGATCGAGACATATCAAGCTCCACATTGTTTGGTGTAAGACCGCGGCATCAGCCGATCAGACAGTTGCATGCTGTTCTGCAGGCTCGGCTGCGGGGATGCCAAAATGTTCGCGCAGCGTCTCGCCGCGATATTCGGTCCGGAACAACCCTCGCCGCTGCAAGATCGGAACGACATGGTCGACAAAGGCCGGAGTGCCATCTTCGAGCACGTCCGGAATGATGTTGAAGCCATCAACCGCCCCTGCGCGAAACCACTCTCCGATCGAACTGGCAATCTGCTCGGGAGTGCCCACCAGCAGGCGATGGCCAAAGGCTTGAACACTGCCGATGATTTCGCGAACCGTGCGGCCTTGCCGTGCCAAGGTCTCGATCGTGCGGTGATGACCGACCGAGAACGCAACATGATGTGGATCGGGCAATAGCTCCTCCGGAATGGGCCTGTCCAGGCTGAGCTTTTCGATAGGCACCTCAATGCTTCGCGCCAGAGCAGTCAGGGCCCGCTCCAGATCAAGCAATTCGTCGACATCTTGTTTGCGACGCTGCGCCTCCTGTTCGGTGCCTCCGATGAAGGTGACGAGCCCAGGAAGGATCAGTGGAGCCAAGCGCCGGCCCAAGTGCTGCGAGAGGGAGCGCAGGCGCCCCGCTTCACGCTGTGCCGTCGCGAGATCGCCAGCGGCGGAGAACACAACGTCGGCGCTGCGAGCGGCAAGGCGCAAGCCAGGATCGGACCCTCCGGCCTGCACGATGATTGGGTGACCTTGTCGTGAGCCAGGGTGAGTGAGCGGCCCGCGGAGAGCGAACGGATTTTTCTTTTCATCAAGTAGCCGGAACTGAGCCGGATTGGCATACACTCCGGATTTCTGGTCAGCGATGATCGTTCCCTCGCCCCAGCTCAGCCAGAGGGCGCGGACGGTTTCGACGAAGACTTCCGCGCGGCTGTAGCGCTCCTCGCGGCCGAGCTGGCGGCCACCGAAGTTCGCCACCGTTGCAGGGCTAGAGGTTGTGACGGCATTCCAGCCGGCCCGTCCGCCGCTGATGACATCGAGCGACTGGAAACGCCGCGCCAGATTGTAGGGATCGTTATAGGTCGTCGATGCAGTTGCGATCAGTCCGATATGTTTCGTCTCGCGCGCGATCGTGGCGAGGACGAGCGTCGGCTCCAGCCCATTGAGCGGCGGTTGACGAGTAATGTCAGAGGGTATCGCGGGCGTGTCCGCGAGAAATACAGCATTCAGCAGGCCAGTCTCGGCGACTTTCGCGGCCCGAACATAGTGCTCGATGTCGAAGAAAGCGCTTGGATTGGTTCCTGGCCGCCTCCAGGACGCGGAGTGACCGCCCGCGCCGTGTAGATTAAGGCCAATATGCAGCGTACGGGTCATAGAAGATTGATTCTCTCGGGACCGTGAATTCAAAGGCAGCTAATTGCGGCCGCAACACTGTGCGGCCGAATCGGGCGCGGCGCTGCACAGCAGCTATGATGCGTGGAAACTGACTTGGAACGACGCTCGCGACAGCTGTGAGCGGCGGTGAAACACGAATACAGCGCAACTAGCGTCAGCAGCCCGACCCCTTCTCTGCGTTGCGACTTCATTGCGAACAAGCCACGATGAGTGCCTTCTCTCGAAAATTCCACGGCCGACGCTCTGCCGTAGGTGATGGCAAAGCTAGCTGCGCGGCACACGAACGCAATAGTTGCGTATTTCAAAGTAATCGCGCGACTTGGTATTGCCTTCTACGACGATCCCTTCACGTGCCCCTCTGCGCAGGATTTGCGCAGAGTTCTTTGCAGTCGCGCAGAAATTCGTTAATGGCTGGATCCGATGCTCACCCGCGGTTAAGCGTCACTTGCGTACGGATTGGCCTGCGTTGCATAGCGAACCGGATGTGATTCCCGTCTGGCCTGCGAGCGCTGGTCTCGGAGGGTGCGATGGCACTCTTGCGTCCGGAAATGGACGCGCGCTCCGTAGGATTAGCCCAAGGCGCTGCAGCGTCCTTTGCCCGATGATGCGGTGAAGATCGTCATGCGTGCGAAGCCAAGGAAGACAAGATCGCAGCCTCGTCGGCGAGACATTGGGTCTGTTTCCAACTTCAACAGTGGCAAGCCAGCCCAGGACGACTGTCTCGGCCTTTGTGAAATTGGCCATCATGATCGTCTCTCCATAGTTAGCGAGACGCCCAAGAGCACTGCATATGCCGGCTTGATGGAAAGCAGACAGACAGCCATCCAAACCGAATGTTTCAAGCGTAACGGCCAGGACCTCCCACTTGACGAGATATTGAAGTTGCAGGTGGTAAAGTTGGGTTCGCGTCAGGCGCCCCTGCACGTGCCGAAAGGACAATCCTACAAATCGGGTGCCAACAGCTCACAACGTCTTCGGGCTTGGCAATCCATCCATTGGATTCCTAGGCTGCAACTTTTTCCAAAAAGCCTCCAATTACGCGGCGCAGTTCGGCGGTACGAAGAGCCACATCGGATGACGCAGTCTTGGCATCTACGGCTGCTTGGCTCGTACGATCGGCGACAGCCGCGACGGTGGACAGATTCGACTCCAGATCATGTGTGTCAGGCAGCCGCCATGTTCTATCGAATTGCTGACGCGCATAGTCGTAGCGTCGAATCGATGAACGGCCGCAGCAATGTTGGCAGCCACCTTGTTGACGACCACTACGAGGATCGCGATCTCTGATTTCAAGCAACGGTTCTCGCAGATCGAGCTGGCGGCGGTTGAACGATCACGAACACGCTTGGCAACGCACTTTGCAACGGCGTTCTCGATGTCCTAATCGTCACTGGGAGCCGACCACTACTCGACATTAACGCGTTGCCACTGTGGAGCGAGCGTGTTCTGGCTGTCTTACCGCATGATCATTTCGCGGCGCGGGACACTGTCTACTGGACTGATCTGCGGGACGAGACGGTGTTTCTGAGTCATTACGATCCGGGAAAAGATTTTTTCTAATCTCCAAGCTCGGTATCGCCTGAAAACCGTCCCAAAATTCGAGCACCACGACGTCAGCCGCGACATCATCAAGAGCCTAATCAGCATGAATACAGGAATCAGCTTGGTGCTCGAATCCGACATTAACTATGGGGGCCTCGTCTACCGCGAGCTGCGCGACGGCGGCGGTCCGAGCCGCTTCGACTTTTCGGCTTATTGGCGGCCCGACAATGATAACCCAGCGTTGGCCGCCTTCTTGAAGCTGCTCTCCGAGCGCTACCCCTCGCCTCCCCTCGGGCGTTGACGCTCCCGTCGGGCCTTCCTAAAGCTCCTGTCCGCCGCCATGAACCGCGCCAGCATGGGCGCGATCAGTTTTGCCGGATCCTGGGGCGGCCGCCCCGTTTCCTGAGCCAGGATTTCGGCGTAGGCGACAAGGTCCCGGTGGACGCTCGCGGGCAATTCGTGCGTCACCTTGGTCGGCTTATCGTCCTCGATCGCTCCGAGCTTCAGCTTGGCCATTGTCCTCACCCTCTGTACGGTTCGAGCACCAGATCGCGGTTGACGATGACCCTCACCGGAAATCCCGGGCGGATCGTCAATGTCGGCTGGATGTTGAGATTGCGGCGGACCAGCTGCTGGCCAGTTTGATTCGCGGAATCCCCCGCCCCGCGCCGGAGCGCAGCAATGAGGTCGCTATTCGTGCTACCCGTATCCGCTCCGGAATTCACCTCGGTGCCGACGGCGAGCAGGGTTGAAAGCGCGGCGGCGCCCAAGAGCTCTTTCCAGTGATTGTCGACCTCGTCTTCGAGGCCTGAGTACCCCGCTGCGTCCGCCCCGGGCTGGCGCTCCAGCACGATCGAACGCCCATTCGGCATGATGAGCCGGGACCAAACCAGCAGCACGCGCGACTGGCCAAAGGCGACCTGGCTGTCGTACGTGCCGATGAGTCTTGCTCCCTGGGGGATAAGGCGGGCTCGGCCGGTAGGGGAATCGTAGACCGCTTCTGTTACTTGCGCCGTGATTTGCCCCGGCAGATCGGACCGAATACCCGTGATGAGAGCAGCCGGAATAACGGTCCCGGCTTGCACCACGAATGGAGAAGCTGGCCTCGTCAGTCGATCTGGGCTGGTGGTGCGGCGATCGACGGATGCACTTACGAAAGCAAGTTTCCGGTCCTGTCCATTCTGCGCGAACGCTTCATCGGACGATGTCGCGGCATTCGAAGGAGTTTCATTGGGCGCCGTCACAGCGGCCGACGGACGGACGTTGGTGCTGGCAAACACCTTACTGGTGCGTGCCGCTTCGCTCTCCTGGTTGACGCGCTGCTGTTCGGGATCAACCCCGAGCGGGCTCGAAGTCGACGACCCTTGGGCGGCGACGATCGGCCGGCCGAGATCGCCTGGCAAAGGAGGCCCGAGACGAGGCACGTTTTTCGGGATCTCGGTGTAGTCCTTGGGCAGGGTTGCAAGCTGATCGGCGACACTGTGGTGATCGGTCGCGTAGAGCCCTTCCGACGCCGGAGTGCGCGATCGCTTCTCCTGCAGAGCCCAGAACACCGCGCCAGAGATGAGCACGAGCACAAGGGCGCCACCACCCGCAAGCACCTTGCGCGACAGGCGCGCCACCTGCTGACGGTCCGGCCGGAGCCGCAGGGTTTCGGCGATCTCGCCCGGCGGCTTAACGCGAGGTGCATCGTTGGGCGTGTCATTTGCGTGGCTAGTATCGCTCACTGCGGCCTCCCGTCGGTCCGCACGATCCTGACCTTCTGATGGTGCTCCTCGCCCAACCTCAGTTCCGCGGCCGCGAACAGCCGGTCCACGATCAGTAGGTTGCCGTAGGCGCGGTAGTTGACGAGCTCGGTCTTGCCGTCAGGCCCGATCACGAACAGCGGCGGCATCTCGCCCTGCCCGATCCCCGGCGAAAACTCGACATAGACCTTGCGGCCATCGTCGTAGGCGTTGACCGGACGCCAGGGCGGGCTGTCGCCCTCGATGGCGTAGCGATAGCGGCGCGCTGCTAGATCCGGGATGAAGGGCGTCGGCGACAGAGCCCGATGACGCGCGCCTCCATCCTCCGGATAGAACCACGCAACCGAAGCCATATAGGGCTTTTCGCGGGAGCGGAGCTCGACCAGGTAAGTGCGCCGGTTGGTGTTGATGACGAGATTCGTCTCAATCGAGGGGCGTGTCGGCTTGACCATGATGTGGACACGACGCGTGTCACCGTTCCCGCTCTCGGTATCGCCGACAACCCACCGCACCGTATCACCAGCTGCAACCGGCCCCGAGCCGATCAGCTGCTCCCCGGGCTCGAGCGCAATGTCCGTAATTCGACCCGGCGCGGCATAGATCTGATAGAGGGCGCCCGGGCTATAGGAAAACACCTGCACTGCATTGAAGTAGCCGGCTTTGCGCGGCTGCACCCGTGCGGCATCATTTGCCGTTTCGATGCGCTCGATGGGCTCCTTGGCTTCCGCGCTCTTGCCGCCGCGTGCAGCCTTCCAGCTAGGTGGCACATGCAGCGGCCGTGGACGATCATCGGCAGGCGCCGGCAAATCGGGCGGCGGCGGAAGCTCGCTATCATAGCTGATTTGCGGCGGCTTGAACGTGGAGCAGCCGCTAAGAGTGGAGACACAGATTAGAAGAGCCAGAGGCAAGCGCGGCCGCACTTTCCGTGACGCAAGAAGAACATGTGACGGCATGGTCAGCCCAACTCCTTCGACCAGTTGATGGCGTTGACATAGATGCCAAGTGGATTCTTCCGCAGCCGGTCCAGGTCACGTGGCATCTCCGCGACGACTGTGAGGATCGCGCTCCATCGCTCGGTCGCGGCGAGTTGACCGTTGTCGTAACGGCGCTCGATCCAGGCCAGACGAAAACTCTCTGGCGAAGCCCGGATCACGCTCGAGACCTCGATTGCAATTTGCATCTTGCCGAGCCTGGCGAACGGATCGTTGTTCCGAGCATAGTCGTTGAGTGCCGCCGCGCCCCGGTCGGTCGTAAAGTCGTAGGCGCGGAGCCAGTTTTCGCGAAGGATGATCGCGTCCATCGGCAGGCCGCGCACGTGCTCGATGAAGCGCGCCAGATGAAACGCGACTTGCGGGTCTGTCGGCTGATAGCTGGCATTTGCCGGCGCAACCGTCTTTGCTTCACCCAATTGATCGACCTCGACCACCCAAGGCGTAATCGTGCCGTGCGCTGATTGCCAGACCAGAGCGCCGGCAAAACCAGCAGAGAGGAAAAGGCAGCCAAAGGCCATCAAACGCCAGTTCTTGGCCTGAACGCGCGCCGCGCCAATGCGGTCATCCCAGACCTGGGCTGCGCGTTGATAAGGAGTGACTGCTGCCGGTGTGCGGCCATAGTGCACGGCCGATCGTTTGAACATCGTTTGCCCCCCAAGAGATGACCAAGAACGGGATTGAAAAGAGAAAGCATCAGCGATCCCCTTGCGAGAGGTCGACAGATCCGCCGCCTCCGCCGTGATCACCCGAGCGAATCGCGTGCGTTGCAGCTGATGCCCCATGCTGGACCGTCCGTGCCCGCTTCATCCGACGAACCCATGCGGGTGCACTGTCTGACGCGCCAGAAGCTTCCCCTTCCCTCTTACCGGCATTGCTCGCGCCATCGCCAAAACCTGCCGCGACTGAGCGCAAGGGGCTTGCAGCAGCCGAACCGCTCGCCTCGAAACCGGCGTGGCTCGCCGTCCGAAACACGCTCGCCGCACCACTCGCAATGGCGCTTCCGCCGCGCGACGCGCCCGCGATGGCGCCGCTGGCGAGACCGGCAGCGCCGGCTGCAAGGCCGGCGCCAGCCGCAATCACCCCACCAGCCGCAAGTCCAGTGCCGACCGCGCTACCCGCGCCAAGCTGCGGGCCGCCAGAAACGATGCCGTTGGCGATGCCAGGTCCGAAGATGCCGAGACCAAGTAGGGAGAGAGCGCCGAGCACCAGCGCCATCGCGTTCTCGATGGCTGGCTGGTTGCCGCCGAAACCTGCCGTGAATTGCGAGAACAAGGTCGATCCGATGCCGACAATGACCGCGAGGACCAGGACTTTTACGCCTGACGAGATCACGTTTCCCAGCACCCGCTCGGCCGCAAAGGCGGTCTTGCCGAACAGACCGAAGGGGATCAGGACGAAGCCGGCAAGTGTCGTCAGCTTGAACTCGATCAGCGTGACGAAGAGCTGGATGGCCAGGACAAAGAAGGCCAGTAGCACCACGATCCAAGCGAACAGGAGAACCGCGATCTGGACGAAGTTCTCGAAGAAGCTGACATAGCCCATCAGCGAGGAAATCGAATCAAGGATGGGACGGCCGGCATCGAGCCCGACTTGGGCGATTCGGCCCGGCCGCAAGAAATCCGCCGATGAGAGGCTTGTGCCCGAAGCCTTCAGTCCAAGACCTGCAAAACTCTCAAAGACGATGCGGGCAAGGCTATTCCAATTGCCGATCAGGTAGCCATCGCCGCGGATTGCACGAGCTTGGTCGGATGTGCGCATGATCCGGGAATACGGATCGACTGCAATCCGTACTCCTCGTACAGCGCGTCGGTGAGGCGGGCGCCTTCCGGCGGCGACCATTCGACGGTCTCGTACGCAAGTTTCACACCTTCGGGTGCGCTCCCCGAAGTGGACGAGGGGCTTGGTGCAATGGCGCCGGCCGATCGGGGCATTGCAGGGCGCCTAACGATGTCGGCTACGACCGGCGCGGCGACAGGCAGCCTCGGAGGCACATGCTGTGTTACCCAATTGAGCAAGGTGGCGACATCGCCGGCCATGCCTTGTGAGACAGGAAAAGCCTTTGGATCGGCAGCAGGCGACTTGTCGATTACGAGCAATCTCGTATCCGTCTGAGTGCCGTGCTTGGCGTAGACGGCGCCGTCGATCGCGGCGGAAAACACGACCCGTCCGCGCTCCTGGAGGCGAACAAAGGCCTCTAGCCACGCCGGGTTATCCGGCGCAAGGCCTGCGCCCGCGATGGCGACGAGGCGCCCACCATCGCAAAGTCGCGCGAGCGCCGAAGCGATGTGCCGAAAAGCGGCGTCCGGCATCTGTCGATCGACATTCGCTACCGCGGAGAACGGCGGGTTCATCAGAACCACGTTTGGTACGAGGTTCACGTCGAGATGATCATCGATCTGCGCGGCGTCGAACCGCGTGACCTCAACGTTGGCGAACAAATGATCCAGCAGCGCCGTGCGGCCTTCGGCCAACTCGTTCAGCATCAGAGAGCCGCCGGCGAGCTCGGCAAAGATGGCGAGCAAGCCGGTCCCCGCGGATGGCTCCAGAACGCGGTCGGCAGGCGTAATACCGGCTGCGGCGCATGCGGCCAGCCCAAGCGGGATCGGTGTCGAGAATTGCTGAAGCGCCTGACTGTCTTCGGAACGCCGCGTATGAGTCGGCAGACAGCTCGCGATTCTCGCGAGCATTGGCAGCATCGCGGCCGTCGAGCCAGCCCTGGCGCGCATGGCCGGACCGAACTTGCGCAGGAAGAGAACGGTTGCCGCCTCGCAGACGTCATAGGCGGTCTTCCAGTTCCAAGCGCCGGCCGCGTCCGAGCCACCGAATGCAGCCTCCATGGCGCTACGCAGGACGGCCGAATCGATGCGACGGCCGCGTTCGAGATCCGTCAAGAGCCGTCGCGCGGCCCCGACGGCGGCAGAGGTGAGAGTGGCAGCGGCACGCATCGAGAGCAACGCGGCGGCAGCGCCGCCCGCGAGAGATTTGGTCATGACAGGATTTCTCGGGAGAGCAGGAACGGGTCGAACCATCAGGCGCTCTCCTTTGGCCCGACGGCTCAAACCCTTCCCGGCCCTGCTCTCCCTCTCAGCCCTCGCCCATAAAAATGGGGACCGGCGCTGTACACCGGTCCCCAAGCAACTGCGGGATGGCCGGAGCCATCCCGCTCAACGATGTCACTCAGCCGCGTCGAGCTGTTGCGGATCATCGTCGCCGGCGTTCTCTCGATCCTCATCGTCGGCGAGGAATTCGGGCAGCGGGCCCGTTTCACCCTCCTGCTCCACCGACGACGCGCTGGGGTCGACCAGACGCAGCGGTTCCGGCAACCAGCCCGAGCCATCGAGCAGACGCTCAGCCTCCTTCGCCATGTCAGCTTTCTTCAGGTGGTCGATCAGTTGCGCCGACGACTCGCCCTTGGCTTCCCGGATCGCTTCCAGGATGCGAGGTTTAGTGACCCGGCCGAGATAGTTATCGACGGTCGGTCGCCAGCCGGCCTGCACCATGTCGAGCCCGACCGCGCGCGCCAGCACATTGGCCTGGTCGAGACGCGTGCGGACACCATGGACGGAGAAGCGGCCCTGAATGTAGCGGCTGGCCGGCTCGTAGACGGCGTTGACCGCAAATGACGCACAGTGAGCGAACAGGGACGCCTGAGCGGCACCGTCGAGAGCTGTGAGCGCATCCCAGAGATCGTTCTCGCCCTTCGGCAACCGTGCTTTCCAGGACTCATGCCGCGCCTCGACGGCCTTCGCGGACGCGCTCTCTCGCAGGCCAGGGGCTTGAGCAGGAAAGGTCGGCGTGTGAAGTCCGATCTCAAGAGAACTTCCGGAGGAGGCAAACCGGTAAAAGGCGGTCAGCACGAAGTTGTGCAGCACCGCCTGGAACGCGATCGCGGGATTTTCTGCCAGCGCATCCCGCAATGCCAGGGTTCGATGCGCCGTCAGTTCGGTGATGAGACGGTCCGGCAGCGGTCGCGCCGCATCCTCGTCATCATCCTCGGTATCAGCAGCACCGCCAGCAACCGAGATGGCCGTCTGCTGCACAGTGGGACTACTTGACCCTTGGCCGCCGCTCGACGATGTATGGGCGTCCTGCCCGACAGCCGGATGATCTTCCTGCGGCGCTTCGTCCTCGCGTCGGACATAGCCCCGGTCCACCGAGAGCCGTCCTTCGGAATCAATACTGACGAAGCAGCCGGCGCGGGAGATGTCGACGGGATCATAGATGATCGAGCGCTGTTCGAACGCAATCAGGGCAGCTTCGATTTCACCGAGGCGCTGATCGACGTCGTCGGGCAGCTCGTCGGCGTCTTGGTAGTCGGATTCCCGCTTGGCATGCTCGGCTTTCAGGGCGTCGATCGTCGCCTGCTCCTCCGCGGTGAGGTCGGCAGGTGTGCCATCGAGTTCCCGAAGGCCCGTGGCATGACCGAAGGGGAAGTCGAGAGCAACCTTGATCCACTTCCATCCTTCCCTGGCGATGGTTTCGGCCTCAGCGGTGAGTTTTTCGGTAACGAGCCGATCGAGCAGCGCGACGTCTTGCAGCCAACCGCCATCATCATGCTGAAAGAGGTCGCGCTCGACGGCGCCGCCTGCTTGCCCGTAAGCGTCAACACCAACGAAGCGAGCCCGACGGTCCGAGGCGCGGACGGCATTTTCTGTCAACGCCCGCCGAAGTTGGTAGGGCTCATCATGGCCGGAGCGACATGCGTTCACCCAGACCTGCTCCTGGCGAGCCTGATCGCCCGTGACGGAGAACGCCATGAGCTGTTCGAGAGTCATGCCGTCTTCGGCATAGACCTCATGCAGCTTCGGCGACACCGACGCCAGCCGCAGGCGTTGCCTGACGATCGCCGGGGTCACGAAATGGCGCGCGGCGATATCTTCCTCGCTGAGGCCAGCATCGCTCAGAGTCCTGAACGCTCGGAATTGGTCCAATGGATGCAGACCGACCCGTTCGTCATTCTCCGCGAGCGAGTCATCTTCTGCGATGCCGCCCTCGCGGACGACGCACGGAACAGCCTGCGTCTTCGCCATGCGCTTCTGTTTCACCAGAAGCTCCAAAGCGCGATAACGCCTGCCGCCGGCGGGCACTTCGAACATGCCAGTCTCATTGCCCTCGCCGTCGAGGACTGCTCGAACGTTCAGGCTCTGCAGCAGGGTGCGCTGGGCGATGCTTTCCGCGAGCTGTTCGATCGAAACACCGGCCTTCACGCGCCGCACGTTGGACTGGCTGAGCACCAACTTGTTGAAGGGGATGTCGCGCGACGGCGACAGCGTGATCTTCTGGACTTTCGTCATTTGGACTCTCCACGATGGGCCGCCAGGAGACTCTCTCTCGGCTTCCAACCCGTCGCGAAGCCCCTCCGCTCCTCTCACTCTGACCTGGAACAACGTCACGCGGCTTCGTGATCGCTTATCCCTGCTTCCGCGGCCGCGGCGGGATCGATGTCGGCAACGAAGCCGAGCAAATAGTCCGCGGCCTTGCTAGCCTGCGAGGCGGCACGCACGATGGCGCGATTGTCTTCGCGCAGGACTTCAAGCCAGGAGCCGATATAGTCGGCATGGCGAACGGTTGGGACGATCCCGAGCGACGCGCAGCTGAAAGCGGAACTCAACTCGGCGACCAGTTCTTCGAAGGCATATTTCTTCGTACCGTAGGATCCGCTCTGGTCGCGGTTCAGACGCGATGAATGCCCGGTCGCATGACCGAGTTCGTGCAACGCGGTGCGGTGCCAGTTGATCGGCTCGAAATAAGCCTGCGGCGGCTGGACCTGAACATAGTCTTCGACTGTTGCATAGAATGCGCGAACTCCACCAATCCGAAATGGAATTCCGCTGGCCTTGATCAGGGCTTCGACCGTGGGTTCGATGAGGCCAGCCGGCGGTGGCGGCGCAGCGGTTGCAATGCCGTCAGGCAGTTCCTCGCACTGATCGGTGTTGAAAACGGTAAATCGTTTGAGGAATGGAATCGCTTGCGCGTCTTCGCCTGTCTCAGCGGCGCGTCGCTTCTCGTCATTCGGCACGAAACGATCCGCGTAGACAATAGTGGTGCCGCGCTCTCCCTTGCGAACGTGGCCGCCAAGCGAGAGCGCCTGGCGGAAGGTGAGCCAACTTTGCCCGGTGAATCCGCGTTCGATAACGGACCCCCAGAGGATAAGAATGTTGACGCCACTGTATTGCCGGTTGGTCGACGCGTTTTTCGGCATCGCCAACGGCGCTTTCGCCGCGGCCGTACCCCAGGGCTGAACCCAGGGGACGCGTCCGGCCTCAAGCTCGGCAATGATCTTGTCGGTGATTTCGTTATAGAGGTTCGCGCGGTCCTGGCCGGCGCGCGCACCAACAGTAGGGTTTGGCATCGCGGTTCTCCGCGACGGGCGCCGCGAGTCTCTCTCGCAGCTCGTAACCCGTCACGGATAAACCCAGCCCGCACTCTTACTCTCAGCCCTTTGCGCAATCTGACTTAGGGCCGCAGGCCCGACCAGGCGTGCGCCAGAGGCGCATCGCCTAAACGGAAAATGGCACCCGCAGGAGCGTGAGCATAGCGACGCCGAAGGCGGCACGCGGGACCGAGTGCAGCGACGAGACCGGTTAAAAGGGCACCCGGGAATGGGGCAGTGATAGCGACGCCGGCATGACGGCGGGCCCCTTTCCCGAGTGCCCCCGGCGAGGAGCACCAAAAGCTCTGGCGCGAGGGATCGAAGCCGCACGGCCGAGACGCTGCGCGGCTCGGTTCACGAGAGCCCGGTGCGGCTCTGGCCGCACGCGCACACGCAGTGAAAGACCTGAGCGGACGTGATTCAGGCAATCCCGCGAGAACCGCCTGGCACTTTTCACAGCGGCCTCGGAATGGGGAAACCCTGTTCTTTGCTGACTGGGAATCCCAGCCTTGTGTTAGCAGCCGGAACAAACGACGGGCTACAGGATTCGTCGTATTCGGAGTCTATCTCAATGCTGATGACCAGTGAACGAAGGCCACCAATACGTACACTGCGGGGATGGGCGATCCACGTTCTCCAAGAAGTAGGCGCCATCCGCGAGTGCGAGGAGCACGGCTGGATGCAGGACCGCGCCGATCCGCATGCGCGGGAGCGGGCCTTCGATATGGCCCGTCGAGACCCGCCAGCAGACGTGTCCCCCGATGCAGCGGTGGCCGCGGTTCGCGACGTGCTGGACTCGATCGGCGACACCTGCCCAGAATGTCCCCCTGACTAGAAGGACCGGCGCCGAGCACCGACGCCAACTCAGCCCTGCGGTTCAGCGGCCTAGCCGCTTCTCCACGCGCTTCCGCGCATTGCCGACTTTTTTGACAGCCTTCTTCACCGCCGGCGCCGACTTACCTGTCTTCTTCGCCTCGTACCGCACTTCGTAGTCCTGCCCGCCGGCTACCCGTGCCCGGTCCTGTTTTCGCCCGCGCGCCGTCTTTGACTTCTTCGCTGCCGCCATGGATACCTCCTGTTCGTGGCGTCGAGGCAACGCAACAAGGATTCGACGGTTCCGGAACGATTCGAACTGTGTCAATTTGAATCGGCTGTAGCGTGGAGTTCTTCAGTGGCGTTTCAGCGTAAAAAGCCGGCGGCTATCGGCGTCAAGGCGTCCTTCCCCGGCTTCATCGAACCGGCCTTGGCCACCTCGATCGAAAAGGTGCCATCCGGAGAGCGCTGGAGTCACGAAATCAAGTTCGACGGCTACCGTGTTCAGGTCCATCTGGCCAACGAGACGGCGAAGATCTTCACCCGGCGCGGCCACGATTGGACGCATCGCTTCAAGAAGGTCGCCCATGACGCCTGGCGGATCAAGGCGAACTCGGCGGTGGTGGACGGCGAGATCGTGGTACCTGCCCCCGACGGCACGACCGACTTCTCGGTCCTGCAGAACGAGCTCAAGGGCAAATCGAAGAGCATCGTGCTCGTAGCGTTCGATCTGCTCTATCTGAACGGCCGAGATATCCGGAAGCTACCGCTCTTTCAGCGCAAGGCCGAACTCAAGAAGATCCTGACCGGCACCGATATCCAGTTCAGCGAAAGTTTCGAGATCGACGGCAGCGAAATGTTCGCGCACGCCTGCAAGCTCGGCCTCGAAGGCGTGGTCTCGAAGGTCCGGGGCAGCGCCTATCCGACGGGACGCACGAATGATTGGGTCAAAAAGACCTGCGTACAGCGTGAGACGCTGACCATTGCCGGTTTCGCACTCGATGGGACGAAGTGGGACGGCATCTACGTCGGCCGGCGCAAGGGCGATGATCTGCTTTACGCCGGCAAAGTCGACCACGGCTTCGACAAGGTCTCGGCCGCCGATCTGCAGAAGCGGCTTAAACCCCTCATCCGAAAGACCCAACCATATACCAAGCGCATCGGTCACAAGGGCATCTGGGTCGAACCCAAGCTTTTGGCCGAGATCGAGTATCGCGCGAAGTCGGCCGAGGGAAAGGTTCGCCACCCCTTCTTCCGGGGCCTGCGGGAGGACCTGTGATGGATGCGTTCGATCGCTTCTGGCAGTGGGCGAACAAGCCCCCCGAAAGTCCGCTGACGATTCCGGTGTGTTTCGGCATTGCCGATCGGGGGTCCCAGTCCAATGCCGATTGACAGTTCTGGCGAAAGAGCTCGGCAAGGCACGCGCGATGGCAAACATCCTGGCTACCCAATCGGCGGAGATGCGGGCCAAAGGCGAGGCGATGATCCAGCAAGCCGACAGGCTGCTTTGCGAAAGTTGGAACGAGCGGATGTGGAGTGACGGCGAACCGATCGATCCGTCACCGACCATCGACCAGGCCGTGAACGGAGGCTTTCCCTGGCTGGATATCAGGTGCGCGCGCTGCAAGACCCCAAGCGACGTGGATCTCGCGGCGATGAAGCACCCGCCGACCACTTTCGTGCACGATCTCGCCAGCCGGCTTCGCTGCCGGAAATGCGCCAAGGCGGGGCGGCGTCCATCCGCAACTCTGCTACAGTTGACGTGGCAGCCGCGCCACCCTCGAACCGAATCCTGACTGATGTGCAATCTTTATTCGATCACGACCAACCAGGCCGCGATCAGCGCGCTGTTCCGCGTCGTGAACCGTTACGTTGGCAATTTGGCGCCGATGCCCGGTGTGTTTCCCGATTACAAGGCACCGATTGTGCGCAACGCGGTCGAGGGGCGCGAACTCGCTACGGCGCGGTGGGGAATGCCATCGTCGTCAAAGGCGCTGATGGACGCCACCAAGAAACGAGCCGAAAAGCTGCAGGCCAAAGGCAAGGCAGCGGATTTCAAGGATTTGCTCAGAATGGAGCCGGACGGCGGCACGACCAACATCCGCAACGTGAAGAGCAAGCACTGGACGCGATGGTTAGGAACCGAAAACCGCTGTGTGGTACCCTTCAACTCCTTCAGCGAATTCAACAAGGCTGAGGGCGGCGATATCTGGTTCGCGCTCGACGAGACCCGTCCCCTCGCATGCTTCGCCGGCATCTGGACCAACTGGACGTCCGTCCGGAAGGTCAAAGAAGGTGAGACGACCAACGACCTCTTCGCATTTCTCACAACGGAGTCGAATACGGAGGTTGGCGCCATCCACCCCAAGGCGATGCCGGTCATCCTGACAACGCCGGAAGAAGTCGAGACCTGGATGACGGCTCCACTCGACGAAGTCTTGAACTTGCAGCGACCGCTTCCGGATGGATCGCTCAGGATCGTCGCCCGCGGCGTCAAGGAAGACCCGGCCGGGCAGACAACGTGACTGGCGAGGACGACGACCAGACAGAGGGCTCACCCCGTCAGCGCAAAATAATCCACATCGACATGTACGCCTTCTACGCGTCCGTCGGGCAGCGTGATAATCCGGACTTGCGGGGCAAGCGAGAACCAACTCCAAGACGAGGGGCGCGCTCTGAAGAATTTAGCTCTTCTCCGCCGAGCGCCGCCAGAGACGCAGACTTTGAGCGACGACACTGCGTTCGGGGATTAGCCTCGACTTAGCTCCCGATTCCGATAGTGCGGCGGTTGCGTGGTCTAAAATAACAGTATGGTCAGTATTTTTGGCACCGCACAAAATGGCGATGTCCCCAGGTTATCCAACCTCCCTTTATCCCGGTTGACCTCTGCGCTCTAAAGTTGCAGCATGTTCACTTATTGTTCCCTGGCGATATAAGTCTCTTAAAGTCCCTCTATTTGCAGCGCCATTCCATGAGAGTTGATGCACGTGAGCTCTTCCGACATGTCACCGCCGAGAAGTCAGAACTTTATCGGAAAATCATGGATGCATTCGCTGCGGCTAAGCGACAGTTCCGCCTCCATCTGAGACCAGACGAAGTTCTTGCCGATGCGCAGTGGGATACCGCACCTCCGAAGATCGAAGATCTTCAAGGTGCTTTGGCGCAGCTAACTGAATGGGGCAATCTCGAGTCGCAGCCCGACACAGCTCGTGTTGCTAGTATCAGTGACTTCTACCGTGCCCGTTTTTTGTATCGTCTTACTGAGGGTGGAGAGGCCGTCGAGTCAGCCCTTACTGTATTCAGCCAAGCACTAAGGCGGCGAGCCGAGCTGCAGAGCGTTGCGCTCGAAGACATTGCAAAGCAGCTACAGGTTCTGCGTAACCTCTCGCAAGATTCCATCTTCGACGATGCAAAAATTCATGAGACCCTGCGTGATTTGGTTCGAGTGTTCGAAGGTCTCGCCGAAAACGCCCAGGCATTCATGGCGAGCATCGGACGCAGCATCGAGCTTCAGCATTCGGATACAACTGCAATTATCGCCTATAAGAAGAGGCTGATCGACTATCTCGATCGATTCATCGGCGACCTTGTCAGCCGCTCGGGCGGCATCGCACAGCATCTTATCGCGCTTGATCCAGTCATTCGTGAGCTTTTGCGGCAAGCGTCGCAACGCGAAGCCCGAGATGCGGCTCCCGGGCAAGACAACGAACAACAGGATGCGCTAGCTCGGTCGCTTGATGCTTGGACGGAGCGATGGAAGGGTTTGCGAGGCTGGTTCGTTAGCCCAGGAAATGATCCGCCGCAGGGCGAGGTGCTAAGATCCAGGGCGCGATCGGCCATTCCGCATCTGCTCGCGGTTATCGCTGCATTGAACGAACGCCGCAGCGGCCGCAGCGATCGATCCGCAGACTTTCGCGTCCTTGCCCATTGGTTTGCAGATTGTGGCAGCGAGGACGGGGCACATCGGCTTGCCCGCGCTGCATTCGCACTCAATCCGGCACGGCACTTCCTAATTGGCGCGGAAATCGCTGACCTGCCAGCTACGACGCCTTGGAATGATGCTCCGCCCGTACGTATTCACCCGCGCTTACGCGAATATGGTGAGATGGCCCCACGTGGTCCGCTACCGCGCGTGCAGGACCGTCAGGCCGAGCGAGAACGGTTACAAGCGCAGCTAACCGAAGAAGATCTTGAAATCCAAGAGGCTCGTGCACGTCTTGCGAGCGGGGAGCCCATGCGCCTGTCTGAGTTCGGCGAGCTCGATCGTCACGGGTTTCAGCTTTTCCTCAACCTTCTGGGTGAAACGCTTCCTGCGCAGACGCACCCCGACGAGACTGTCGAACGACAAACCGGCGATGGCCTGTTGCGGGTACGCCTAGAGCCGCTCGACGCAGACTCGACTGCTGAGATCGCAACCGAAACAGGGTTGTTCACCGGTCGCGACCACGTTCTCACCGTGACTTCGATGGAGGTGAGACATGAATAGCGCGAGCGAACAGCAGGACGGTCAACCACGGCGTGGCGACGGCGGACGCTCGGACGGCAGGGCGGCCCGCGCCGAGAGTCAAAACATCGGGCTGCACCAAGCGCGCTATGTACGAGAGGAGGTTTCAACCGCACTCCGCGCACTCTTGATGACGCCTTTAATGACCTCGGCGCATCCAGATTTTGCGGCTGTGCGTCGCCACTCTGAAACTCTCAGAGAGTGGTTCGCACGCGAGACCGGTTGGATCCTCAATGTCGAACGTGATTGCGCTCGTCTCTTCAAGCGTCCTGCCGATCTCCTCGATCCCACCCGTGGCTTCCCGGATTACGATAAGCGCCGCTATATCCTGTTCTGCCTTGCGTGTGCCGTACTTGAGCGCGCTGATCCGCAGATCACGCTACGAGTGCTTGGCGATCGATTGCTAGCGTTCGCTGCAGAGCCTTCCTTGAATGACGTTGGCTTCAGCTTCACTCTGCAGACACACCATGAACGACGCGAGCTCGTGGCCGTGTGCCGCCACCTCTTGGACATTGGTGTTCTTGTTCGCGTCGCGGGTGAGGAAGAGGGCTTTGTGCATCACGTTTCCGAGACTCCCGAACACCTGCACGATGCGCTTTATGACATCCAGCGTCGCGTGCTGGCCGGGATTCTTGCAGCGGTGCGCGGTCCTTCGACGTGGGCCGCGGAAGAAGCGCCGCAAGATATAGAGCAGCGCTTGCAGGCCCTTACCAATGAACATATGCCGGATAGCGACGAAGGCCGTAGGACCGCCACACGGCGTGATCTGTCGCGTCGTCTCCTTGATGATCCGGTCGTTTACACCGATTCACTCGATGCAAATACGCGCGCGTATTTCTTAAATCAGCGCGGCGCGATGGGCGCCCGGCTCTCGGAAGCTGCTGGTCTCATTGCCGAGCAGCGCGCGGAAGGTTTGGCACTTGCTGACGAAACGGGAGCACTGACCGATCTTTCAATGCCGGCAGAGGGTACCGAGGCGCACGTCACGCTCCTGGTGGCCGAGCATCTTGCTGGGAGGCTCCGCGAAGGAAATGAGCCAGAACATCAGATCTCGACTGAGGTCGACGTCCCGAATTTTATTGAGAAAGCTCGTGAACGTTATGGTCGTTACTGGCGCAAATCGGCACGTGAACCAGGCACGCAACGCGAATTAGCTCGTATCGCTTTAGAGCGGTTGCGCAAGCTTCGCCTGATCTCAATCTCGGCGAACGGTGTCCGTCCGTTACCTGCGATCAGTCGCTTCGCCGTCGGGCAGGCGGAGATCCGGGAAACCGGTACTTCGCGCAAATCTGCAGGCCAACGAAATTCCGATGCGCAATAATGGATCCAAGCCGGACTTGCCCATTCCCGCTCGCGAGCGGTGGCAGCCGCTTCGCCTCGGATTGGTCGATCTCTTTCACTACGATAGTGAGGAGTTCTGGTTTCGTGATGGTCACCTGCTGCTTCGTGGGAACAACGGGACCGGGAAGTCCAAGGTACTCTCGTTGTCGCTTCCATTTCTGTTTGACGCCCAACTGAAGTCGTCGCGAGTCGAACCGGACGGTGACGCGACGAAGAAGATGGCCTGGAATCTGCTGCTTGGGAAGCACGACCGCCGAATGGGATACACCTGGATCGAATTTGGGCGCTTGTCGGAAGACGGACAGCCACGCTACCTGACTCTGGGTAGTGGTTTGTTGGCGGTAGCGGCTCGACCCAACGTCGATAGCTGGTTCTTTGTTCTCGATGGTTCGCGCGTTGGTCAGGACGTGTGGCTGACGAGCCCGCAGCGGGTTGTGCTGACAAAGGAGAAGTTGAGAGAGACGTTAGCCGATCATGGGCAAGTCTATGACACCGCGGCGAGCTATCGCCGTGCCGTGGATGAGCATCTTTTCCAGCTGGGTAATGCCCGCTATTCCGCGCTGATGGACACACTAATTCAACTTCGGCAACCTCAGTTGTCGAAGAAACCGGATGAAGCCAATTTGTCGGCCGCGCTGACGGAAGCATTGCCTCCGCTGTCCACCGACCTTCTCACGGACGTGGCCGATGCGCTCAATCAACTGGAGGAAGATCGTCGGCAGTTGCACGACTACCAAGCGCTCGCTCGTCACGTCGGCCAATTTACGGAACGATACCGGACCTACGCCAGGACACAGACACGGCGGCAGGCACGAGGCTTGCGTAGCGCGCAAACAGGTTTCGACAATGCCAGTCGTGCGGCTAACGAGGCTCGGTCAGAGCTAGGAACGCTGCAAGCGGCAGAAGAAGAGGCGAACGGGGCTCATCGCGTCGCGGAAGAGATAGTAGCCACGAACCGAACACGCCGAGAGGTCTTATTATCTGACCCGGTGAACAAGGACGCGAATCGACTAGATTCTGCCGCAAGAGAAGCCAATGACCGCAAACGCGAGGCCGATCAGGCTGACGCCAGGTCGCAGGCATCGAAGAACCGCTTTGTCAGCGAACAAAATGCCACGTCTGAGCGGGGTGAGCGCGTAGCCAGCATAGGCCACCAAGTGCTCGAGATCAGAAAGGCCGCGTTCCCGCTCGCAGAGCTCAGTGGCATCGAGCAACACTGGAGAAGGGGATTTCTTACCGGGTCAGAGCTTGTCGAACTCGCTGCATCGAACGAACAGGCCTGCGAATCTTCAAAAGACGATCTGCGGCAGACGATTGAGCGCCGCCGTGGACAAGTTGCGCACGTGAGGAACCTTCGCGGAACCGTCGACGAAGGAGAGCGAGACCGTGACGCGAAGAATCGGTCGCATCAGGAGCGGCAGGAAGAAGCGAAGGCGGCAGAGACGCGACGCGATGCAGCGGATCTGGCCATTGAAGCTGAGGGACGTGCGCACCTTGATGCTTGGGAGACGCACTTCAGCACTCTTCAGCAATTGACGCCGCGAGATGCACAAGGATCTCTGAACTTGCTCGCAACGTGGGTTGTTACCCTGGAGGGGGAGAACCCCGCGCGCACTTCGTTGCAAGAAGCGCAGCAGGTGGCCAGCGAGCGCCTCGCTACCCGAAGGTCGGCATTAATCGCCGAGCGACGCGCAATCGAGACCGAGGAGGCGGACCTAACGACCGAGCGCGAGCGTCTTGAGAAAGGCGTGGATGCTGTACCGCCCGTTCCGCTATTCCGTGCGGCGGGGGTCCGAGTTGACCGTGCCGGCGCTCCGCTGTGGCAGCTTGTCGATTTCCACGAGCGTCTTGATGCATCTCAGCGTGCCGGGCTCGAAGCGGCGCTCGAAGCATCGGGTCTACTCGACGCACGGGTGGAGCCTGACGGAACCATGCATGCCCCGAGTGGAGACCGACGGCTCCATGATACGGAACTGATTGTACGGCCGCATCAGCCGGAAACGTTGGCACACTGGCTGCAGCCTTCGGGAGATCAGATCTCGGCGGGCGTTGTCACGAACCTGCTTCTTGGCATGAGTTGCACGGAGCTAGATAGCGGCCAGGCGGAGACCTGGCTATCGCCGACGGGATGCTTCCGAATTGGAGCACTTTCCGGCGCTTGGTCCAAACCGGTTGCAATCTACATAGGCTACGCCGCCCGAGCCGCGGCTCGAACGCGCAGGCTTGCGGCTATCTCGATCAGGCTCGACGAGCTCGCGCAAGCACGCGCTTCCCTGGAAGATCGCTTTGCGGAGCAGGCGCGCGACCAAGAGCGCGCCGCGACAGAGTGGCGCGGTGCTCCTGGAGACGACCTATTGCGAGCCTGCCATGCCGAAGCAACATCAGCTGCCCGCGAATTTATCGCGGCTTCCAGCCGGCTCGATCAAGCCGCTCAAAGACTAGCGGATTCCGTCGAACGCCTAAACAATGCGCGATCAGTCCTTCAGAAGGATGCTCAAGACCTGCATCTTCCTGAGGATCATGTCCAATTGAATGCGGTCGATACGATGCTTGCGCAGCTGACAGAAAAGGTTCTGGCGCTTGCACATACGGCCCGCGAGTTGCGTCAGGCCCAATCGGAGTTGCAGAAGCAACAGAACCGTGAACAAGACGCCAAACAAGAGGCCGACGCAAATATTGCGTACGCAGTCGAGCAGGGGCGCAAGGCTATCGAGGCGAGGATACGGTTAGAAACACTTCAAGAAACGGTGGGAACGAAAGTTGCCGAACTACAAGCCAAGCTCGAGGCCGCTCGGACCGCGCTCGAACTCAGCGAAACCGATTCAAAGGAAACGGGAAAAACTGCGCGCAGCGCAGGCGAGGAACGTGCACGTGCGGATCAAAAGGTAATCTCGGCCGACGAGCTATTGCAGGAGCGAGCCGCCGCGCGTCAAGAAGCCATCACTCGATTGCAGGGATTCGCTGCAACCGACCTTCTATCCATCGCGCTTCCGGAAATTGACCTACCTGATCCTCGAGGTGTGTGGACGATCGAACCGGCACTGACGCTCGCACGTCGGGCCGAACAAGCCCTTTCGGACGTTCCGCATGACGACGAAGCATGGAAGCGAATCCAAAGCCATCTGTCTACGGATTATACCGAACTCAGCCGCGCACTTAGCGCGCTTGGCCACCAGGCCCAAATGGACCAGACGGCCGACTATGGACTGGTCGTGACTGTCGTCTACCAAAATCGACCGGAGCGGCCTGATCGGCTTAAGGAGCGACTCGAGGGCGAGATTGCTCAGCGTCATGAGCTCCTGACGGCACGAGAACGAGAGATACTCGAAAATCACCTTCAAGCCGAGATTGCCGCCGCGATTCAAAGGCTAATGCAGGACGCTGATCGGAAGGTCGATGCCATCAACGAGGAGCTATACAAGCGACCAACATCCACCGGAGTTCGCTTCCGGTTGCAATGGCTGCCGCTGGCCGAGGGGGCCGACGGGGCGCCCGTTGGACTGGATGCCGCCCGAAAACGACTGCTGAACACGAGTACGGACCTTTGGAGTTCCGAGGATCGCAGCGTGGTCGGCGCCATGCTCCAAGATCGAATCAACATCGAACGTACGAACGCCGACGCGACTACGGGCGGCAGTCTCCTCGATCAATTGAGCAGAGCCCTCGACTATCGTCATTGGCATCAATTCACAGTCCAACGTTGGCAGGACAAGCAGTGGCGCAAGCTCTCCGGGCCAGCATCGAGTGGTGAACGAGCGCTAGGCCTGACGGTTCCGTTGTTCGCAGCGGTCGCAAGCTTTTATAGCCAGAGCGGCTCGCCGCACTCTCCGCGGCTCGTGTTACTCGACGAAGTCTTTGCAGGCATCGACGATTCTGCGCGAGCTCACTGCATGGCGTTGATTCGTGAATTCGACCTCGACTTCGTCGTAACAAGCGAACGCGAGTGGGGATGCTATGCTGAATTACCGGGCGTATCCATTTGCCACCTTCAGAGACTTGAGAATATCGACGCAGTACACGTCTCTCGTTGGACGTGGGATGGTCGTGCGAAGCAGCGTGAAGATGATCCGAATCGAAGGTTTGCGGACGCATGATTGAGGGGGACGGCCGTCTCCGACGTCTGCTCGGCGGCGATGCACTTGCATCGCTGAGAATGCGTCTTCGACAGCGCTTTGAGCGAGGTCCGGTGGATGGGAAAATAGAGCGCCTTCGCATTTCAAACCTCAACAGGGACGAGCATTCCGCGCTTGCCGGGCTCATCGGTCGGCCCGCACGTTTCTCGGGCTCCATGCAGATCGATGTACAAGTGATCGATGCGGCCCTAAGCCGAGCAGGCGTGGCAAGCTCGTTGCGCGAAGCGCTGGAGTCGATCGACGGCCCTATCATTCACGCAGAAACTGCTCAGACCGAATTGAACGCGAGATGGTCGAAGGCGATATCTTTCGCAACTCATCTGGATTTCTCGAGCTTTCTTCAAGTTCCCTCGGGCGCGGGCCTGCTCAAGCGGTTGTCAAATAGTGACCCGGACGTCGCTGCGCGGCTTTGCTCGCAGGCGGATACGGTTCTCAAGCTTCTGCCAGCCAAGGGCATGACCCGTGCACAGTTGGCCGCCGGAACGCTAGGCGACGCGCATGCGCTCGACATGGGCGAAGCCGTGGCGACCTTGGTACTCGCTGTCTGGCGCAAGAAGGGTCGCGACGAACGCACCGATGACGAGAATCGGCTGTTTGAGAGCGACGACATTCGCGGCATCGGTGAAGATCGGATTCGGGACATTTGGGCTAGAGCAGGGATTCTAGTCAACGAACTAGCGCGGCCTGCACTGTTTCTGAACCTGAACATCGACAGCAGTCAGACGCCGTCGTCCGGGGAGCCGAATTACGCCTCACTTCGCTTTCTGTTACGTTCCAATCCGCTCTGGGACGTGAGATCGCGAAATGTCTACGTTTGTGAGAACCCCAATTTGCTTGCTATCGCGGCCGACAAACTCGGCGCGAACTGTGCGCCGATGGTATGCACCGAGGGAATGCCTGCTGCCGCGCAACGCGTTATTCTGCAGCAACTGGTAACCGCCGGCGGCCGCCTCCTCTATCATGGCGACTTCGATTGGCCAGGGTTGCGCATCGGCAATCATGTGATGCGCGAATTTGGAGCCATACCGTGGCGGTTCGACGTAACGGAATATCTGGCGGCAGTAGCACGCGCCCCACGTCCCGGCTTTGCATTGACTGGCCTTGAGGTCCACGCCTCTTGGGACGAAGCTCTGACAGCAGCGATGCGAACCCATGGTCTTGCGATAGCCGAAGAAAGCCTGGCCGATGAACTGCTACAGGATTTGGCTCGATGATCGCCCGCTCCACCCTCGTCGTAGACGGGCCATTGGCGATACGCATGCAGCGGCTAGCGGCTGCACGCCAAGGAAACATCGGTCGTGAAATCCTCACCCTTCCGCTTGTTGCCGCGCGGCTGGCCGGCGGGTTTATCGCCCCCGTCACTACCGACGTTCTTTATCCTGCCATTCAAGCGGCTTTGGCCGCCGGCGGCTTCCAAGATCTTGGCAGCGTTTCGAGCCTGCCGGGCATGCCTCGAGCCGTGCTTCAGGCGCTCGACGCAGTATGGCGTGCAGATATTGACCTATCATCCCTTCCCCAGCACGTTGGGCGCTTTGCAGATCTACATCTGCTTGAGACACGCATAAGGGAGCTTCTTCCTCCCTCCAGGAGGCTGCCTCGCGATCTTCGCGGCGCCGCGATGTCAAGGGTATCGCAGTCGAAGACCTTGCTCGGGCCCGTTACGCTTGGCGGGATAGTGGAGATCGATGCCGTCTGGCGTCCCTTGCTGAATGGAATCGCCCACTTCACCGAGCTTTCCTGGGATTCACCTGTCCAAGCCGAGATTGCGTGGTTCAAGGGCACGCTTCGCCGACGCACGGCGGTTGCTCCGGCAAACTTTTTGGCTGAGGCCAGTGGCGATCCGAAATCCGAGGTCGTCGAAGCACTTCGATGGGTACGTCAGCTCTTGTCGTCGGGCCAAGCAAAGGCCGAGGAGATCGCGATAGCGGCGACGTCGACGCCGGGCTGGGACGATCACTTTCTCGCCTACGCAAACAATGCCGGACTCCCGCTCCACTTCTCGCATGGCGTTCCGGCACTCAGCACGCCTGAAGGACAGGCCTGTGCTGCCTTAGCAGACATCTTGACGAACGGCCTGAGCCAGGAACGCGTTTGGCGGCTTTTCAGACGCCTGCCGGCGCGTCCCTTCATAAGTACTCTTCCAGAAGATTGGTTCTCGTCGATACCTCGGAATGCCGGCCTGAGGACTCTGAATCAGTGGCGGGAAGCACTCATCGTGGGTCGATCGTATCGTGCGGCTGGCGACCTAGCTGAGACCGTCCTCCTTCCGGTTCTCGACCTCCTTGCACGGGGACCCAACATCGGGCTAGAGGCCGGCCGCCTGCTACTCAGCGGGGCCAGCTTGGCCATGTGGGAGGAAGCATCACGGAGCGCGCCGCCCCACGCTGTAGCGCTATCGCTGCAGGCATTGCGGGTACTTGATGGGCGAGATCCGGCCAACAGTGTTGTTTGGTGTCCCGCGTCGCACCTGGCTGCGAGCCCGCGACCATTTGTCCGTTTGCTCGGCATGACAAATCGATTGTGGCCTCGCTTTGAGAATGATGATCCTCTCATCCCCGACCATCTTCTCGACCGGCGTACATTGCATGGACTCACGACGGCAGACCGCGACCGTTTACATTTTGACGTCATCCGCAGTGCAACGCGCGAGATATTGGTGCTGTCTCGACCGGAGCGTAACGCGAAGGGCAGCGTCCTCTCCCCGAGCTCGCTGTGGCCAAAGGACGAGGCCATTCATAAGCGGGACCGCATTCCTCCACACGCATTCAGTGAAGCCGACCGACTATTGGCCCGACCTCGCGAGGCAGGGCAGCTCGAACACGTCCGCCAAAGTCAGCTTTGCTGGCGAAATTGGCAACGAGAATCAACTCTGACTCGCCACGACGGCTTGATCGCGTCCGACCATCCCGCGGTTCTGGCCGCCCTCGCCCGCACTCAATCAACGACGTCGCTTCAGCGCCTTCTGCGAGATCCGCTTGGCTTCGTCTGGCGTTACGCTCTGGGATGGCACTCCACACGCTTGGATCCCGAGCCCCTTCAGCTTGATCCAATGGCTTTTGGCGAACTCGTGCACGAGCTTATCAGTGGCGCGATCGCACGGCTTGAACCGAGCCCAGGGTTCGCTCGCGCAAACCCCGATGAGATCGAGGCCGCAATCGCTGCGGCCTCGTCGAGGATTATGGCTTCTTGGCCCCTACAACGCTCCGTACCGCCAGCTACACTTTGGCAGCATACAGTGAAAGAAGCAGCCCGGCGCACGGCCAAGGGGCTTGCATCTGACGAGCCGACGAGGGCCGACACACGAAGCTGGAGCGAGGTCCCGTTCGGCCAGGAAGCATCAATTGGCAGCGAATTGCCATGGAATGAGACGATCAAAATTCCCATTGTTCAGGCCGACCTCATCTACGGCGGTAGGATCGATCGTCTCGACATCCGCGCTTCGGGCGATGGCGCGCAGATTACCGACTACAAGAGCACCAAGCCGCCACCAAAAAGTCAGCAGATCGTACTCGGCCAGGGGCGCGAGCTTCAGCGGGTGCTCTACGCACTGACGGTCCGCACGCTTCTTCCGGAGGTCAGAACGGTTGTCGCAAGGTTGATCTACCTCGCTGATGAGCCTGCCAAGTTCGAATTGAGAGGCGACGAACTGGACAATGCGATTGTCGAGGCCACCAATTTCCTAGCGGCAGCAGTAGAGATCCTGCGGAGTGGACGGATCGCGCCACGGTGGGAGCAGGACGCGCACTACGATGATATGCGCCTTGCCCTTCCTGCGGATCGTGAAAGCTACCTCCGACGCAAAGGGGGCGACTTTCGCGCCGCCAACCGGAAGCTTGCCAAGCTGTGGAATTCGTCCAAATGACACTGGTCGATCAGGACAATCGCATTCGCGCCATGACCGACTTCACGTCGGTCATTCTTGTCGAGGCCGCCGCTGGAACGGGAAAAACCTCACTCATGGCCGGCCGCGTCGCAATGATGTTGGCGGCCGGCTTCCCGCCCGGAGACATTGCCGCCATCACCTTTACCGACTTGGCTGCGGGCCAGCTCGCTCGCCGCATCAGGGAGACCGTAGAATCCCTGCTTGCAGGCGACACACCCGATTTCGTCAAGCCCGTGCTCCCTACCGGCCTCACCGCGGCGCAGTACGCGGCACTCTCTGCGGCGGCCCCGAGGCTCGACGAACTGACAGCCACGACGATCCACTGTCATTCGGCCTGCAATATTGACCCCTAAGCCGGGGGATCGGCGTCCAAAATTGACCCCCTATAGGTTGGTCTGTTGCGCTGCCTGCTTTGGAATGAAGCAGGTGGTCGAGGATGCTGATCGTGGAGACGATTGCGCGGATTCGGCGCGAGCACTTCATCAAGGGCAAGACGATCAAGGAGATTGCCCGTGACCTGAAGGTGTCGCGGAACACGGTCCGGAAGGTGCTGAGGTCAGGAGAGACCTCCTTCGAGTACGAGCGGCAAGTGCAGCCGCGGCCAAAGCTGGGACGATGGGCAGTAGAGCTCGACGGACTGCTGGCGGCGAACGCGGCCAAACCGGCTCGTGAACAGCTGACGTTAATCCGGATCTTCGAAGAGCTGCGCAGCCGTGGCTATGACGGCGGCTACGATGCGGTGCGGCGTTACGCCAGGCGGTGGAGCAAGGAACGCGGGCAATCGACCGCGGCTGCTTATGTCCCGCTAAGCTTTGCCCCAGGCGAAGCCTACCAGTTCGACTGGAGCCACGAGGTGGTCTTGCTGAGCGGCACCACGGTGATGGTGAAGGCCGCCCATGTCCGGCTCTGTCACAGCCGCATGCTGTTCGTGCGGGCCTATCCGCGGGAGACGCAGGAGATGGTGTTCGACGCCCACGACCGGGCGTTCGCCCTGTTCAAAGGCACCTGCACCCGCGGCATCTACGACAACATGAAGACCGCCGTAGAGACGATCTTCGTCGGTAAAGGGCGTCTCTACAATCGCCGCTTCCTGCAGATGTGCAGCCACTATCTGGTCGATCCGGTCGCCTGCACGCCAGCGTCGGGCTGGGAGAAGGGGCAGGTCGAGAACCAGGTCGGGCTGGTCAGGGAACGCTTCTTCACGCCGCGGCTGCGGTTCAAAAACCTCGACGAGTTAAACGCCTGGCTGCTCGACAAATGCATCGCCTACGCCAAGGTTCATCGCCATCCGGAGCTGGTCGATCAGACGATCTGGGAAGTGTTCGAAGCCGAACGCCCCAAACTCGTTCCCTATGCCGGCCGCTTCGACGGCTTCCATGCGGTGACGGCATCGGTCTCGAAGACCTGCCTGGTGCGCTTCGACAACAACAAGTACTCGGTCGCAGCCAGCGCAGTCGGGCGACCGGTCGAGGTTCAAGCCTATGCCGATCGCATCGTGATCCGTCAGGATGGACGCATCGTTGCCGAGCACCCGCGATCCTTTGGCCGCGGCGATACCGTCTACGACCCCTGGCATTATGTGCCGGTGCTCGCCCGCAAACCCGGCGCCTTGCGCAACGGTGCTCCCTTCAAAGACTGGGTGCTGCCAGCCGCGATCGAGCGGATCCGGCGCAAGCTTGCCAGCACCGACGACGGCAATCGACAGATGGTCGACATCCTCAACGCGGTGCTGACTGACGGTCTGCCCGCGGTGGAAGCGGCCTGTGCCGAAGCGCTCAGTCACAGCGTCCATTCGGCCGATGTCGTTCTCAATATCCTGGCCCGTCAACGTGAACCCGCCCCACCGGCCAACATCATGACGCCGGCCGCACTGACGCTCCGTCATGCACCGATCGCCGATTGTGCCCGCTACGACAACCTCCGGAGGACCATCTGATGGAACGAACCCAAATCTTCGACCTCATGGGCGAACTCAAGCTCTACGGCATGAAGGCTGCCTTCGACGAGATCATGGCAACTGCCGTCAAGCGCCAGCACGAACCTCAGCGCATTGTCGGCGACCTGCTCAACGCCGAGATCAACGAGAAGCAAGCCAGGTCGATCAAATACCAGCTCACCATTGCCAAGCTTCCGCTTGCCAAGGACATCGCCGACTTCCAGTTCGACGGCACGCCGATCAATCAGACACTCGTCAATGATCTTGCTGGCGGCGGCTTCATCGCCCAACAACGCAACGTCGTGCTGGTTGGCGGCACCGGCACAGGCAAAACCCACCTGGCCATTGCCATCGCCAGAAGCTGCATCCGATCCGGTGCCCGCGGCCGCTTCTTCAACGTAGTCGACCTCGTCAATCGCCTCGAGACCGAGACCCGCAACGGACGGCAAGGACGGCTCGCCGAGCATCTGACCCGGATGGACTTCATTGTGCTGGATGAACTCGGCTATTTGCCCTTCGCCCAGTCCGGTGGCCAGCTTCTCTTCCACCTCGTCAGCCGGCTCTATGAGCGCGCCTCCGTCATCGTGACCACCAATCTCGCCTTCGGCGAATGGCCGAGCGTGTTCGGCGACGCCAAAATGACCACCGCGCTGCTCGATCGGTTGACCCATCACTGTGACATCGTCGAGACCGGCAATGACAGCTGGCGCTTCAAAAGCCGCGACGACGATCACGCCACCCGCGCTCGTCTCGTCTCCGCTATCCCGGCCAGCTCCAACGAGCCGAGCGCTACCGTCAAACCGCGGCGCACGAAGGGGTCAAAATTGGACGCCGATGAGGGGTCAAATTTACAGGCCGATTGACAGATCCACGGCTTTTGTCAGGCCGTCATCCATAGCCACGGTGTGCAGGCCGGACTCGATCCGGGCGCACGCATCGTCGATGAAACGGTGGCCGAAGCGCTTTTTCGCAGCGAGCTTTCCGCGTGGTTTTCCCGCAGGCTCGCCGAGGGCGCCATTGAGAACGACCCGATTGTCGTGCTGGCGGAAGAAATCCCACTGAAGGTCGTCGATCTCATTCGCGAACTTGCCATGCTCCGTCGGGAGCACCCGGAAGCGGCTCCGATACCTCCGCTACAGAGTGTTCGACCCGACATCGTGTTTGCTCAGGCCGTCGACGACTTTTTTCGATGGCAGACAAGCATCGACAATGACAACTGTTTGCGGGGAATTGCTCATGAGCTGCGTCGGCTCTCGGCGCGATATGTACGCGTTTTCGATAGCGCACCGGATTTCGCGACCCTATGGCGGCTGTGCGATGCCGGTCCATGTCGATTGTTCGCCAAGGGACTTCAGCTCAAGTCCTATGTTGATGCAGCGGAGCTCTTTGGCGCGCACCCCGGCGAGTCGGGCAGCGAGGCCGCGATCCGGCACTATCAGATGGCCGCTGACGCTTGGAACGAGTTGATCGGACATATCGCGAGCTTGCTCGTCTGCATTTTGTCGTCATCGCTCGATCTGCTGCTGGAAAGCTACGAGGGCCGAAAACGGGCAGCCGCGGTGCTCGACTTCGATGACCTCCTCTTGCATGTACGGTCCCTTGTCCGCCGTCACGAAGAAGTCCGTCGCGCGATTGGACGACGTTACAAGTATATACTGGTCGACGAATTTCAGGATACGGACCGCATTCAGAGCGAAATCCTCTTCTCCATTGCAGCAACTGACGACCGAGTGGAACGCTGGGAAGATCGTCGGCTGCGGCCCGGCTCTCTATTCCTGGTAGGGGATCCCAAGCAGGCAATCTATCGGTTCCGAGGCGCGGATATAGAGATCTATGAACTTTGTCGCCGGCTCATCGGCGCACAAGACGGCGGGGCCGTCATCGAAGTAACGGCCAACTTTAGATCTCAAAAGGCGATCATTCGACACGTTAATTCGTGTTTCGAGACGGTCTTCGGCAAGACCGGGCAGCCCAGATATGTCGCGCTTGCGCCGACCATCGCTGACGGCTCCTACCCCACACCGTGCGTGGCTCGGTTTACGATCCAAGTTGTGACTGAAGGACGTATCTATGCGGAGATGTTCCGCGAGGCCGAAGCCGAAAAGGTTGCGGACATCTGTTCTCGCCTAATCGGCAACGTGTTGATCCGGCGCGCAGATGACTCATTGTCTCCTCTTCAGCCCGGGGACATTGCGCTTGTATCGCCAGGGCACACCGAACTCTGGCGCTACGAACGCGCGCTGGAGCAGCGAAACCTTGCCGTATCGTCGCAAGCCGGTCAGTCGCTCATGCGTCGGCAGGAGACTCAGGATATCCTCGCACTCCTTCGTGTACTGGCGGATTCCTCCGACACCCTCGCCTTTGGTGCGCTCATGCGTGGTCCATTGGTCGGGCTGAGCGACCAGCAACTCTTGGACATCACTGCGGGGCTGCCGGAGATGAACGGGCGCCCGCACTTCTTCAGCGTAAGGACCAATCCTTCGACGATCCAACATCCCGTCGCGAAAGCCATCCTTATCAGCCTGCAAGACCTCCGGCGGCGCGCAGCCATCTCGACGCCGAGCCTGATCCTGGCTGAAGCGATTGAACGTCTGAACGTACGGGTGATTTTGGCGGCTCGCCACCGCAATCGTAACGCACGTGCGCTCGCTAACCTGGACGCCCTCATCGAGCGCGCGCGTGGCTATGGAATAGCAGGGCTACGCCCATTCGTTCGAGACCTGCAGGCGGAGTGGGAACGCAAAGTGAGGGCGCCAGAGGGACGGGTCGATGCTGCCGAGCACGCGATTGAAATTGTCACCATACACAAAGCGAAGGGTCTGGAATGGCCGGTCGTGATACCGATCAATTCAACGACTGAGCTCTATCGACCGGATCAGTTCGTGCATCGGCAGTCCGACAATACCCTCCACTGGATGGTTGGAGGCGTCGCGCCACCAGACTTGGCCGCGGCCCGCGCGGAGGAAAGTCGGGAAGACGCAAATCAGCGCGAGAGAATTTGGTACGTAGCCTGTACTCGAGCGCGAGATCTTCTAATCCTTCCGCATATCCCACAGGCTGCGAAAGACTCATGGTTCACTTCAATCGATCTCCGACACGGGGAGCTCCCAGAATTAGATGTTTCCGGCTTTCCGGAATCGTACCAGCGGCAAGCGACAGCGCACGAGAACAAGCAATCTTCTGACATTTTCGCGGCAGAGCAAGGAAGGGTGAGCGAGAGCGCACCGACCGTTGTCTGGCGCCGTCCGAGCGACCACGATCGAGATCGCCTAGCTGATCCTATCGACACAGTTGTCGTGGCTGACTCGCTTGCCGAACAGATGGAAGTGGTCGGCGGCGGAGCATTGCGCGGGATTGTCCTCCACAAGATGATGGAGGAGTTCCTGACGGGCGGGTTGGAGGCCCAGGAGAGACCAGTGGCTTCACGTGCGGACGAGTTGCTCGCCCAGTTGCTAACGGACGCAGACGAGAGGGAGATCCGCCCGGATGCGACGGAGATGGCGAGATGCGCGTTGCGAACTTTAGGCCTGCCGGAGATAGCGGAGATGCGCCCCTTTCTTCTGCCTGAAATGACGATTTGGGGTTCCGAGGACGGTGTCCTGATTGCAGGCCGAGCGGATGCGCTTGCGATCAGAGAGGGTCACGTGGAGGTGGCCATTGATTGGAAGTCGGATATCACCCCGAGTTCTACAGTACGAAACCGCTACGCCTCGCAGCTCAGCGATTATCTGAAGGCGACAGGCGCCAAGCGCGGAATGCTCGTATTTATGAGTCTTGGCGAGATAGTGTGGGTCGAGAATCCGGCCTCCTCATTGGCTCGCCGTCCCGAAGAAGACGGGATAATTCACGAAGCGAGGCCCTTATGATCACGATCAGCCGCGACTGGTGGGAACATCTCGCGCCCAAGGTCATGCACCGGCGGCGGAGTGAGATTGAGACCCTGCTCCGCCAGTGGTGCAGGACCGGATATGGCGCCCATTGGCTAAGTGTCGCCAAGCAAAAGGGAGGCGTTATTCGTGCGAAGCCGGGGGATTTCATACCGGTCGTGCACCTCGTTGCACTGGGTGATGGACCCGTCTTCATAGCGCCTCAGAACCGCGTAAAGGAGGGGCTTCGGACGGTTGGTTCTGACCAATTCAAGTCAGGGCAAATGCTGGAAGCGGGTGAACTAGCGTTAGGAACGGAGATCAGGTTTGACCTCGTGCTGGATCCAGTCCTGCTGGCAGCGGCGGATCGCCTAGAGACCTCTCCGCGCATATTTGGCGTCACGCAGCCTAGAACCTATCTCAAAATTGTCGAAACAGGATCAGCAGGCAAGCGAGCTGGACGAAGCCGAGGAAGTTTTGCGGATAGAACTCCCAGCGGACCAGCAGGCGCCGCCGCCACTGTATCCAGGCGAAGAAGCGTTCGACCAGCCAACGCCGAGTATAACGACGGAGCCTGCGGCCGTCCTGGGTGAGCGACCGCACTCGGTTTGAACGATGTGGCGCGATCATCTCGATGCCTTGTGACCGCAGTTCATCGTCGAGCCCATCGCTGTCATAGGCGCGGTCGCCGATCAGGTTCTCTGGCTTGGCCTCGATCATGTAGAAGTCGAAGCAGAGCTGTACCAAGCGCACTTCATGATGGTTCGCGGCATGCGTGCTCACTGAAAGCGGCAAACCGTGGCGATCCACAATCGCCATGATTTTTAAGCCCTTTCCGCGCCTCGTTGGGCCGATCTCTGCGCCGCCGCCTTTGGCCATCGCAAAGGTCGCGTCGATGAAACACTCCTCTTCGTCGAGCAAGCCTTTCTCGCGAAGTTCGTTGGCGATATCGGTCAGAACGCGTCGCAACACTTCATTGCGACACCAGTTCTGAAAGCGACGATGTACGGTCTTATAGTTCGGATAGCACTGCGGCAGCATGTGCCACTGCGCGCCCGTGTTCAAAATCCAAAGAGCGGCGTCGAGAACTTGACGCGTCGCAATCGGCTTCCGGCCCGGCCGGCCGTCGGCAAGGTGCTCTTCCGGAAAGTGTCTCCGGATGCGCTCCCATTGCTCGTCCGTCAGCCGAATCATCTTTCCTTTATAGCCGATCGACGCTGATCTTCAATTTTGAGATAGGTTCTAGCCAAGTGTTCTCCGCGCCAGCCCAACTGCTGATTGCACCAAAGGCGTGGCCGAAGAAGTCTTACGTTCTTTACCAGCATATATTTGGTGAGGGACCATCCTACCCGGACGATGGCTTCTTCTATGTTGGCGTTACGACGCGAAGCTGGCAGAAGCGCTGGGCAGAGCATCGTCGGGCTGTTGATGCCGGAAGCCCACTGCTGTTTCATCGCAAACTCCGCGAGGAACTGCGCGAAGGACGCGTCACCTATATCCACCATAAGATCATGGGGATTACAGACGATCTCGAGGCTCTTTACGCGACGGAGGAATGGCTCGTCAAAGGACATTGGTCTGACGCACGGCGCTTGAACATGATCCCCGGCGGGAAGTCTGGGCTGAAATATCTTCGAGAGAACGGGATGCTGGCCGAGCGCGTTGTGCCGATGCCCGACGAACGCGATCGGCTGTTAGAGGCCTGGTTACGGGATAACCCGCGTAAAGGTCTCCCGGCACCGTGGGTGTCGGATAAGTGGAAAGACAACGATTGGGCCATTGCGCAGATCTGCGGGCGGGATGACCGCCTTTCAGTTGAGCAAGTGCGCGCCATTCGTGAGCTCGCGGCTCGCTACTCAGCGGAGACCATAGCCGAGAGGATCGGAGCCAGAAGTAAGGAACAGGTTCAGCGCGTGATCGACGGTGAAACCTACACTCGTGTGGTTTGAACACACCGGCGACGGCCCGGATTGGCAGATTTGGAACTGGGGACCTGCCCTTGGGATAAGCCGCTGAAGTCACGGTTCAACGCAGTTTTTCGGGGCATCGACATCCTGTTGAGCGGAAAGATCCTGGAGGGCGGACACCTCGATCATTAGACCTAGTTCGCGTGCGACTACAGCGACGATCCGGATTTCGCCTTTGCGCACCGTATCGTCGACGCTCGAAAGTTCGTGTTCTCCCGAACTCCTCCCGAAACCAAATGGGCTGGAACCGAACTTGCGAGAGTGCCCTTGGTGGACGAAATCGTCGCGCTCAAGGCGGAGTCGGGCCGCAATCTCATCGACTTTGGCGGCGCGGGTTTTGCCTCGGCCTTGGGGCAAATGACGTCGTCGACGAACATCAATTCTACATGAACCAGGTCGCGCTGGGCGAAGGGCTTTCTATTCCCAGCGAGCTGCCCCGCGCTTCCAAAATTCGAGCTGCAGGAGGTGAGGGCTACAGGTTGTAGAGTCGTTGTCGGTGGTAAAATGCACCCTCATTCGTAGGGCAGCTCCCCGAACAGTCCGATCATGAGATCCCCGTCGTACAGAGAAAACGGAATCTCGACGTAGTGGTCGGGGTGACGAGTAAGAGCGCGCCCGTCGTTCGGGCCATTTTTGGTATGGCCGCGGATGTACTCGCCATTCTCCTTGATGTAGGGCAGCACGACCAGCCGACCGTGGTTGGTGGAGAGAATTGTGCCCTCTTTCTAGACCGTCGCCCCTTCGGCCTCGCGTGTCGAAGAGGTCTCCTTCACCTGCCAGCCAATGCCACCGTCGGCCTCGTACCAAAAGACGATACCATTCGAGACCAGGACGCGTTCGCCTCGCGCGAGCGCTTCGGCGAGGAGGCGCTGCACGCTTGCAAGCTGAAGCAGTTGATTGGCGCGGGGCAGCAGGATTTGTCTGATCCTAGCTTTCGCCTTGCCCCAATGCATGGTCGTGCTGAGACCGAAGCCATTCGCAATCTTCGCTCGCTCGGCGGTGTGCGCCGCCTTCTCACCAGCGAGATACGGCTTCGACCAGATGCCGTCGTGCCCGAGGAACAGCAGGTAGTGTGCCCAACGGTTGTTCGATCGACCGACCTTGGCGACCTTGAGATAGGGCATAGCCGCAAGCTGTTCCGCGAGATCGGCACGATAACGCTCTGCCTCTGGTGCGAGCTTCAGCGCATCGGCACTCGGCTGCTCGTCGTCAGCATGACGACGCAGGGCTTCGGCGAGCATCAGCGCCTCTTCGTCCTGAAAGCGCTGCTTTGCTTGCAGGGCTTTGTCGACCTTCAGTTGCAGGGATCGCTTGGCGACCGGGTCCATCGCACGATTAGAGAGCGCCGCTTGTAGAACGGGATTGAGCGCGCTGGCCGCCGCAATGGCGGCGTCTCGATCAGGATAGTGGTCGGCAAAAACCGCGTCATTGTCGCCCGGCACCAGGCGCTCGCGCCAGATTGGAGCGAGTTCACCTTTGTCGACAAGCTCCTGCATGAACCAACGTTCGTGCAGCGGGCGGTAATGGGGCCAGACCGCGAGGATGGTATCGGATGCGCGCTTCAGCTCGGACCATTTCATGCCGCTTTATCCTGACGGGTCCGCACGTCGGCGATCCATTTTTCCAGGACATCGATCTCGCCCTCGATAAGCGCGGGGGCTGGCAAGCGCGGATTGATCTCACCGGGCTGACTATGGAGGAGTGCCGAACAGCGCCCAAAGGCCTCCCGCATCACGGTACAATCAGCGTCGGTAAGCACCGTCAGTTTGATGAGCCCCGTCGTGTCGACCTTGCGCGACAAGCGGCGGATCACCGGCCCCACCACTTCCTCGACGGCGCGTTCCCATGTGGTGCGAAGTTGATCCTGGAAGGACGTCACCTCGCGAAGCCACTTCGCCTGATCGCCGCGCTCGTGATGGATTTTCACGTTCGCAAGATGCGCCTTCATCCCCTCGATCACTTTGTCGAGCGGCATGACGCTGGCCGGCGGCTCCTGGTGACAATAGCCGGCGTTGTCGACGCCGCGGCTGATCAGCCGATAGGCCACCGGTGTCGCCTCCCGCTCTTTGGTCGCCCGGCAGGCTTCATCAAGAAGGAGCAGGAAGGCCATATCGTGGGTGAAGACGATCACCTGCCGGGTCTGCCCGGCCTCGGCCAGTCGGGCGGCAACCTTGTCCCGGTGTAGATGGTCGAGTGAGGAGACGGGGTCGTCGAACACGATCGCCGACTGGGCGTCGATGGTCGAAAGCTCCGCCATGAAAGCGGCGAGCGCCACGCAGCGATGCTCGCCTTCGCTCAGGACTTTACCAACCGGCTCACTCGGCCTGTTGATGAGCCGGACCTGGAAGAAGGGAACGCCCGCGCTGGTTTTCGCCTGCTGAAGCTCGATGGCAAGACCGGCGACGCCGAGCTTGTTTACCTCGATGGCGAACTGGCCACGCAAGCGGTTGGTGACGAGCGCCTGCGCGATACGGGCGCTCTGGGTCGTGATCTTGTTCGTCGCCGTGTCCTTGTTGGCCTTCTCGATCGCCTCGATCGCCTTGAGGCGTTCGATCTGGGCCAGCACATCGGCTTTCACCACACCGAGCCATTTGCGGTCGGTGAGGCCATCACGCTCCGCGATGAGCGCTGCCCGCTGTGGAGAATTGGCCTCCGCCTGGAGGCCGGCAATGCGGGCGGCTATATCATCGAGCACCGTGCGCAAAGGGACGACGGAAGGGACTGCTGCAGGCGGAAGGACCGGCATCGCCGCCAAGTGGTGAGTTCTGAGATGCGCGCGCAGCCGCCAGGCCAGTTGCAGGATTTCACGGCGAAGAGTGGCCGCCAGTTTTTCCTCGCCGAGGTCATCCCGCATCAGGGCGACGATTGCCAGCAGGCCCGTCATCAAGATGGCTTTCGACGAGACTTCCTCGCACTTCTCACTGTAGGCGTCAGCGGCTTCCTGCTCACGGCGCTTGCTCTCGTCCTGAACAAAGGTCTCAAAACTGCGGAGCCGCTGCGCGGCCTCCTCGCTGAGCGGCTGTTGGCAGAGGACGCAATGGGCGCCGCCTTCCGTTACCGGAAACGGCCGATCCGGGTAGGCAGATGCGCGCGAATAATCGCGGGCGGCCTCCCACAAGACCTTCCAAACGTCAGAACCGATGTCGGGCAGCGGTTCATCGGCGAAGAGATTTGCGGATGCGGCTGCTGCGGCGGAGCGCGCGTTCGACAAATGCGTGTGGGCTTCGCTGAGCTCTGTCCACGTTTCATCCGTGGCGACCGCAGCCAGGTGCTCAAGCTGGCTGACAATAGTCTTGATGCGGCTTTCCTGGCCCTGGAGCTGACGAACGGTCCGGGTCGGATCACTTGAGAGATCTGTTGTGAGCGTCTGGAGGCGTGCTTCCTCGTCGGGCGATAGGCCGGCGAGGTTCTCGATGTCTTCCGGTTTGGTCTTGCCCGACAGCCCGGTGATCAGCTTGCCGACTGCAGTGTCCTGCTTGCATTCGGGTGTGGAGAGGACAGCCGGCGTCTGTCCCTGGAGCGCCTTAATCTCCGCAGCCAGCTTGGCCTTTACGTCCTGACAGGCCTGCGCGAGGCCGGCGAGAATGCGGAGCGGAAGTGGAGTGTAGGCGAGATCGTTGGTGTTCTCGACATGGACGTTGGCGGTTCGGGAATCGAACACGCTCACGGCGGAAAGCATTGGGTCCGGCGCGCTGCCCTGGGTCCACGACGCGCTTCGCTTCTGTGCGCCGATAAAGAAGTCGATGCAGGCGGCGGGAGTGCCGGGGCTGGCCGCGTAGATGTTAGGCAGGATCGCATCGCCTTTCGGCGAACGCGCGCGGCAAAGCTGCTTGAGAACGCGAGCATATCCGGACTTACCTGCGCCATTGTCACCATAGATGACCGTGAGGCCGGCTTTGCCAAAGGATAGCCGCTCGCCGGGCGCGAGGGCGTTGACGTGCGAGAGGCCATGAAGGGCGCCAAGGCTGACGACGGCATGGCTGGCCGACGGGTCGCGGACGTGGCTGGCGTCGAGGGGCACTCCCTGTTCGGCGGCCTTGCAGATGGCGACAAGCGTTATGATATCGGCGCTTTCCAGCAGGGGCTGACTACATAGCCTCCGCAGCGCATCGCGCTGCCAAGCCGGCAAATCCGCCGACCATTTGAGAATGTCGGCAAGAGCTGCTGCTTCGTTCGAAAGATCCTCGTCCTGTCCGTCCATGGTTTCCCCCGACCTTTACCTGCTGCCACAGGCCCCGTTTCTATGTTCCCGCAATCACCATCTCAGGTCCCTCTGATGATGCGGCGTTCCTGGCCGAGCGGCACGATCCAGCCCCCCGCACGATCAGACCGTGCAAAGTCATCCGGCTGCGCGGTCTCGGTCAGCCGGACGCGCACTGCGTCGGGCTCGGCGTCGATGGCGGCGCGGATGAGATCCCGGTCTATCCCAACGAAGATCGGCCGGAGATTGAGGCGGGCGAGCGCTTCCTGATCGGCACCGGAAATATCGGCATCGTTTACAGGTCCGGCGCGTGTGACGATTCCACCGACAAGCCCGCTGATCGCGCTCGCCTTTTCAACATCGCCCACCGGGGCGGCGTCGAGCAGCGATCGTGCCGTCTGGACGTCAGCCTGGAGCCGGTTGGCGAAGGGCTGATGGGTCATGCGCTTCAGGGCATCCGACAGTTCGACATGACCAAGTGGCCGAATCAGATTGGCGATGTGGAGGCGGAGCAGCCCAATGAAGAGTGCGTCCTTCTCCTCTGGCTTGATGGGCTCGCCCTCGTCCACGGGGTCTTTGACCGAGAGATGGGCATTGGCCGGGCCTGAGACGGCCATGCCCCAACGTGTTGCGACGGCGATGCGCTTCACGGTGACCTTGCGGCCTCGGGCCGTCACATCAATTCGCGCGGCCTGCTTCCAGGCGCGGGCCAATGCCGCTGCCGGACCTCCTGCATCATGGCAGCCCTTGGCCTCCGCGACGGTCAGGGAGGCCAAGTCGGAGGCACAAGCGACCCAGTCGGGCAGATCACCTCGGGACAAGCGCTTGATCTTCACCTTTCGGCGCCCGTCGAGATCGATGACGCGGCTGCCGAGATGCGCGAAAATCGACAGGCTGAAGTACCGCTCAAGGTAGGCGCGCGCGATGAAGCGCCCGAACAGACCAGATAGGGCCACCTTCACCTCGCGGGCCTGACCAAGTGGCTCCTTGAAAATGAAGGGCGTTCCAGAGCCGGTTGGGGTGAGCAGCGCATCCAGAATGGACCATGCGCCATAGGCAGCGCCCGGCGTTTGCAGCACTTCCCGGATACCGGCGTCCTCGATGGCTGCGACATCAAGGTCGACGGTGGGACCAGTGACGGGATTGGCGGTCGGCGGGTCGAAGCTGTGAAGAAAGGTTCTCGTCATAAGGCGAGCGCTCGGTTCAGGTCGTCGTGCTCGAATGCGCTGGCCATGCGGGTGATCTCGGCCCCGCGGGCGCCCACCGCCTTCGCGGTGTGGCGCCAAGTCGCGGTGATGGTGGCGACTTCCTTGATAATCGCGCGAGCCTGTACCAGCGTCAGCGCGAAGAACTCGGAAGCAGCCTCCAGCAGATCGAGCGAACAGGTACCCTCGTCGAGATCGATGTTGGTTGTCAGAACCCGCGCCTTGAGATCCGTCGGGACAGGATTGAGATCGTAGGCCGGAGAGAGCGACCATCCTGCCTTTCCGAGCCAAAGGAAACCGTGGTTGCGCAGATGATCGTCGACATTGGAGATCAGCACATTGAAGACGACGCGCCGATAAAGAGCATGGGCGTCGGTCTTGCTCTGCGCGCCATATTCAGCGAGGGCATCGACGATTTCGGGATAGCTGCCGCGTTCGCCGTCCCTGATGCCCATCATCGCCATGGCTGACAAGAACGGAATGCGGATTGCGCCACGCCGATCGAAGCGCCGCGACAGCATGACCCTCTTACCGGCGACGTCGATCAATTCGTGTCTGGGGGTGACGATGCCAGCTTGGCCCGCGAGGCGCAGAGCGATCTCCTCCCATGTCTCCATGCTGTAGTCGTCAGTTTCCTTGGGGAACTTGGCGATGGAGAGTTGCCCGTGTTGGTCGATCACCGACGCCTTGGGCCGCGCCCCGCCCAAGGAGGAGCCAGGAGCGAAGATGAGTTGCATATCTTCGTCGGTTTCCTCGTCGCGAAGGATACGTTCGGTGATCTGAAGCAGGCGGCCAAGCTCGACCAGGGCAGGCACGCCCGTGCGAATCGGCGCCTGGAAGGTATCATCGCCAGCCCAGCGAAAGCGCAGCGCGCCCAATCGGGTCTCGTCGGCGACGCCGAGGAGATAATCGCTCTCCGCGAGGGTACGGACCGCACGGCCTTCGCGTTCGGCGAGGCGGCGCGCGGCACGCTGCATGAGGCGACGGCCCCAGGTGTCAGGAGCCGAATCGCCAATGGAACCGAAAGTTGCAAGGCCGGCGGGCGGCGCGAAGGCGCCGCGGCCGAGAGCAAGGGCGGGTTCAAGCGAGAAGGCGTCGGGGTCTTCCAGCCACGCGCCGTCATATTCGAAGAGAATCGTCTCGGCGCCGCGAACGCGACTGCTTCGCGCCAGCCCGATCTGGCGCGCGCGACCTTCGAGATCGATATGGACCTCGAAATCAGCCATTACGGGGCGGTCCAGCCGGCCGTTTGAGATGGACGCGCTTGGGCAGCTCGGCACTGGCGAGGGCCCGCCCGACGCTATCGTTGCTGATGTCGGCAATCTGGCTCAGGCCGTCGAGGAGACCGAGCGCTTGGAGGACACCGGCATAGATGCCGATGCTGACGTTGGTGTCGCCGGCTTCGACTCTCTGGAGGGTGGAGCGGGACGTGAAGGCGCGTTCCGCCACGACCGCCATGGGCAGCCGTCGGCGGCGGCGGGCGTCATGGATGTCCGCGCCCAGCTTGCGCAGGGCGCGCCGCACAGCGGCGGGAGGATTGTGAGGAGTCGGCATTTGCTACCTTCGCACTACAAAATTTGGCTATATGTAGCACGAAGCTAACAGTTTTGCCAGTCCCTTCGGGTTGCCCGCGCTACGCTGGAATAGCGCCACCCAATGGAGACAGCCAGCGAGGCCTCGTCGGACTCGGGCAGCTGGCTACCCGAGACCCTCCTTGCGAACAAAACAAGAAACACGGATCGTGAGGGTTCCGCCGTGACTGATTCGAACAACGCGCAAGTGCCATATCGATGTCTGCATTCGAAGTGGCGTTGGGGAAATTGATGCAATCAAGGAATGCCAAACGGCAACTCGATACGCTTGAGCAACGCTTCGAGCTCGATGAAACCTTCCTGTCATCCCCAAATACGGCCGCGCTGAAATCTGCAGTGATCCGTGCGACCGACCGTCGTACTGGCGATCCGGTGGTCCTTAAATACTGGGCAAAGACCGGAACCGCGGTCGACGCGGACTTCCGAGAACTGTGGCGGCATGAAATGCGCCAGAGCGAGCGCGTGCGTGCTTTCCCGCGGGGGAATGAAGTCGTTGTCGAGGTTCTGGCCTCGGGAGAAAGTGACGATGCATTTTACATTGTCATGCCAAGCGACGTCGCTCCGCTAGAACACGCCTCACGATTTGTGCGCCCCGATCATTGGCTCCGCAGCCTACACGGACCGCGTCAGCGCGTTCTCCTCTGGAAGAATTTGCGCCGTTTGGCGGAAGCTCTCGGTGCCGTTCACGGCCAGGGGTTGGTCCATGGCCGGATCGATGGCCGAGCCGTCTATTCTACTGGAGCCGCGACAACTCCGGATTTTCGCTTGGGCGGGTTCGAGTTTTGCCTGCGGGTCGCAGAACTCAACAAGGCTCCACTGCATGTCATCGCCAAGAGCCGTCCGGTCGGCTCGGTCATCTTTTCCTTCCTCGACGACTGGCGCGCGCTGGGCAAGGTCATCGCCGATCTCATCGGCCTTGATGCAAACAAGCTCGACGAAGAGGACATTCCGTTCATTGAAGGGCGCGCGAAAATCGATTTGCGTGCCTCAGAAATTGACCTGATCCGACTGCTATTTGAACCAGAACGCAATCGTATCCTCGATGCCGCAACGGTCACGAACCGAGTTGACGCTATTCTCAACGATTTGGATGCGGAAGCATTCGCCGATAACGGCCGTTATGTGCTGGCACTTCGACTCGGGCAGACAAGCCGTCTTTCTGCAATCCTGAACGAAGCCTCGGGCGACACATTCGACACCGACGACGCCGAAAGCCAACTCGACTTCATTCGCGCGGATCTGGAAACAGGGGCAAGTCTTACCCGTACAGCAAGGGGCGATCTCCTGCTGATGACCGAAAGCCTGGTCTATGATCTCCAGCCCCTGCGTGCCGCGGGGTCCGATGAAACCTGGAATGTCGCCTCCTGCAACAACGCCCGTTTCAGGGACGACGTCCACCTGGGACGACGGGAAACAACCGACCTTCCCGCGCACCGGATTGAGATCATCCGTTTTGCTGCAGCGTCGCGGCGCTTGAATGAATTGCGGTCGGATGCACTGGATTGGAGCGCGGCCTTCGACATGACGCCGGATGACGATCCGACGCTCACCGTTCGGCGCGGCCTGCTTCTTGCGCAGATTGCCGAAGCGCTCTTCAAGGCAGCCGAGATCGCGCCAGTGGAATTGGTCAACCAGCGGCGTCAAGGAGACAAACGGATCGTTGAAATCGCGGCAAGCGACTCCGAGCATCGGATACGGCTCTCGCAGGCGCTGGGCGTGGGCGAGCCGCACCAACTGATGCGGAGACTTTTCGACCGCGAAGAAGCCGATGTCGACGCGGAATGGCAACTCACCGAAGCTGCCGGGCTCGGCATGACAGTCCGGGCCGCAGCCAGCGTGCGTTTTATTCGTCCGATTCAAAAGAACAACCGGCGGCTTTACGAATTCGAGGTTCTGGACGGCGTCGTCCCGCCGCAGGCACAGCTTCATTTACGCAAGGTCGACGAAACAGGAACGGAGCAGGTCCTCCGGCGACGGCTTCGCATGCTGACAACGTTGTCCACCCAGTCCGAACTGGCCCTCATGCTGGCCGATCCGCGGGGACGACTGCGCACCTATCAGGACGACCCGCTTGTTGAGGATGATCATTTCGGCAAGCTTGACGAGTCCAAGCAGGAGGCGTTGCGCTCAATTTGGTCGACTGGTCCCGGGCAGTTTGTTGTCGGGCCGCCCGGGGTTGGCAAGACCAAACTGGTGACCGAGGTGGTGCGCAGAGCGCTGGAAGGAGACTCAACGATCCGGCTTCTACTTAGCGCGCAGGCGCATCAGGCCCTGGATCATCTCGCGGCGTCCGTTCAGCAAATGCTGAAGAAAACTGGGCTGGACGACGATGTCATCCTGGTCCGATCCAAGGCGGACAATGGCGCCGACCTTTCCGGCGCACAGACCCCAGACCGGGCAAAGGCCTATCTCAAAGAACTCAAGGACAGCTCGCTCTATCGCCGGGCACCGAGGGCCATACAGCAATCCCTGCGCGACATGACGACGGCTGCAAACGTGACCGGCAATCTGCGCGCAAGACTTTCTCTGACAACCCTGCGTCAGCGGCGTTCTTTCGAAGCGCTCGTGCTGCAATCGGCCAATGTTCTGTTCTCGACGACCAACTCCGGCGACCTGGAGCGCTTGATCGACGACGGCGCGCTGTTTGACTGGACAATCGTCGAGGAGGCCGCGAAGGCGACCGGATCGGAACTGCTCGCCCCTCAACTGCTATCGATGCGACGCCTTCTGATTGGGGATCATAACCAGTTGCCGCCGTTTGACACCGACCGGATCGCGGAATTCCTAGAAGACCAAACGCGAGTCAAGGATGCGCTGGCCGAAAGTGATCCACTCATAGGTAACATCTTTCGTGATTTCGGACTGGATGATCTCAAGGAAGCGATCGAAGATGATGGTGTCTTGAGCGAGATTTGTGCGTCGGCGCGCCGCATGCTGTTGCTGTTCGAGAGCCTGGTCACCAGCGAGCTCGACCGGCAGAAACGATCTGACCAGCGCCGGCGGCGTGTGGCGACCGAACTCCTGCAGCAGCACCGGATGCACCCTGCGATCGCCACCGTGATTTCCGAGTGCTTCTACGACGGAACGCTCGATACACCGAAAGAACGCAAAGCAGAATTCGATACCGAGCAGCCACCATTCACGATCACGGACGAGCGCCTGCCCTCTTCGCCGATCGTTTTCATTGATCTCCCGTATGTTCAGCGTGAGGGCAACGCTGGCGAACAACGTCCCACCTATCACAATCCGGCAGAATTGCAGGCTGTACTGTCCGTCCTCGGAATGTTGAAAGCCGCTCCGAAAAAGCCGGAGGAACCGTCAACGCTGGCTGTTCTATCTCCATACAACGAGCAGGTCGAGCGTCTGGGCCGTGCGATCGAAGATGCGCTGCAAGGCAAACTCGCCAATATCGTGGATTTCAAGCGTGGGACGAATGCGCCGGGATTCGAAAGCACGGTCGACTCGTTCCAAGGCAGTGAGGCCGATGTAGTGGTTGTCTCGCTGGTGCGGAACAATGACCATGTCGGGCGACGAGCGCTTGGTATCTTGCGCGACCGGCGGCGCATGAACGTGCTGTTGAGCCGAGCCAAATGGAAACTCATTATCGTTGGCAGCATGGACTTCCTGCGTGTCCAGGGCCGGCGATATCGTCGTCACAACACGGATAACCGCAGCGTGCCGGCATTCCTCGCGAAGATGTCGGAGGTATTCGACCAGTTGGCGAAAGAGACGCTCCCCGATGGAACGACGCCGAAGTTCAAGTTGGTGCCGGCGGCTTCGCTCATGACGGACACAAAATCATGAGCGGCCAGAATGCGGTGCGTGTCGCTGTGCCAGTCAAGCTGGCGCGTCTGCGGGTCTGGGTCGACAAGGGACGCCATTGGAGCGGAGTCGATCGCCTGATCCTGTGGGCTTTGGCTGTTGAGCCCAGCACCGCTGGTGAATTGGCGAAGGCTGCACGGATTCCGGCCCGCCTGATCACGGAAATCATCCTGCGCATGATGCGGTTTGGTTGGGTCGAGCTTGCCGCCGCCCCGAAGGGCGCCTCGTTCCGTACCACCGAGGCCGGTCGCGAGGTTGTTGAGACATTCGAGACCTTACCGCCCGTCACTCGACGGGTCGCGCGCAGAATATCGTTCGCGATGGAGCCTTTCGCTTGGCGAGCTTATGGTCTGCGCGATCTGAAACCATATCGCCCCTCGGAAATCGAGGCGATCGAGCGTGAGCATGACGTCCGTCGGCTCGTCATTGATGGCGGATGGGGTCGATTGTCCAGCCTTGACCTCTACGCTGCCGCAGATCAGGTGCTGGCGGATGACGAGGAGCTTTCGAGCGTCGACTACAGCGCTTCCGACACGGTAGACCAATTCGCCTTGTTCACGGTGATTGGCAACAACATCAAAGGTCTGCCACAAGATTCCGCCGAACAACTCGTTGCCGCGATACGTCAGGCAGCCAAGGACCGGAAGCCGGGCACGCCGATGACGGTCAAGACGCCGCGTCGGTCGGCGGCTTCCGAGATGGCTGGAAACAGCGTGCGTACGGCCCCGATTCGACCCGATGATATTGTGCTCAGCGGACAAGATCATCGCGACCGTTTGATCGAGATTCTCCGCCAAGCCCGCTCCAGATTGATCATGCACTCGACGTTTCTACGCGAGAACGCATTCGTTGAGTTGCAAGAGGAATTTGGCAAAGCGGCAAAACGCGGTGTTCAGATTGACATTTTCTGGGGTGCGGACAGCAATGAGACCGATCGCAAAGCCAACCTGGAGGCGGCCATTGCGATCAATCACCGAATCACAGCAGACCAGAATTTGCGGGGACGTGCGAGAGTTCATCTCTACACGACGCGCTCCCACGCCAAGCTCCTAATCGCGGACGCCACTGGCCGTGGCACCGGAGAGTTTGTCGCTGTAGTCGGATCGTGCAACTGGCTCTATAGCGGGTTCAATCGCGTGGAAACGTCGGCCGTCTTGCGCCATCCCCACGCTGTGGCACGGGTTGCGCAGGAATTCGCCGAACTGATCTTTGACATCGCGACGAGCTCTGACGCAGCCTCCGACCTGACTTCGCTGGCCCGAACACTGCGCACCCATGCGGCTCCAGGCGGTGAAGCGGAGTTGCAGCTTGTCAGAGGAGACGAACACGCGGATCTCATGCGGCTGGCTCGCGAAGCGGCCACCAAATCGATTATGGTCGGCGGTGATCGTCTCGGATTGGCGGCAGAAGCCCGAACGATCATTCCCATGATGGCGGCCGCGAAGCGTTCGGTGCAGGGAATTCTCTGCTACTCGAAGCCCTCAGGACCAGTCACAAAGCAAGATGCCAAGGACTTAGCTGCACTTGCTGGCTCGACTGGCGTCAGGCTAGTTCAAATTCAGGACCGTGAACTTCACGGCAAGTTTCTTCTTTGGGACGACGACCATCTCGTCATCACCAGCTTGAATTGGTCGTCGGCCGATACAAGCGCCGATGCTCCATTGGGCGAAATCGGCCTCTACATCAAGAGCACTGGCCTTGCAGCGAACGTCCGGCGCCGGCTAACCGACGGGTGGCCGACTCTCGATGCCCCCACGAACGCGCCTCATCAGGAGCTGACGCTACCGAGACGCCGCAGACGACGACGTCGTGGCAGAGGTGCAAAGGGTGAGCACCAGAATGCCACAAAATGACTGACGAAGTCTGGGATGACGACGTTCGGTGCGCCTCGCCCACAATTCGATAGGAATGCGAGGCCGCGCCGGTCGTTTCATCCTCGCGTTCAATGAATTGACGACCTTCCGACAGAGATCATCGAACAAGCTCTGGGTCGTCTTGGATATTATGGATCGCGTGTTTCTATGGACCTGAGTACGATCCGTGGCTGACTACACGCCTCAAGCAGCCATGCGGCGCTCTTCCTCTGCTTCGTTCGCCGGTTCTCCTATCGCTTTGGCCAGGAAGAGATCGAGCGCAGCTCGACGGGAATCACGATCCAGGGCGTAAGCCATCTGCTTGAATTCGATTCCTTCAAGCAGCCCTTGAATGTAGCCGGAGATCGTATCGGCGGCCATGATAGGGCGGTGTCGAGCGGATGAATGTACTTGCTCGTCACCGAGCCCTTGGAATGACCGACGAGCGCGGCAATCGTTACCTCCGTAAAACAGAGATCGTTGGCGATGCTGGCAAAGCTGTGGCGCAGGACATGCGGCGTGACCCCGGCGAGCGGGCTATCCTCGAAGATCTGCTCCCGATGGTTCGGGAAGCTGCCGAATGCATTGTCCTCACCCAGACCGGAGAAGACGTAGGTGCCCGTAGCGGTCTTGCGACGTTCCTCCAGATACTCGACGACGGGTAGCCCGATCAGACGAATGGACTCCCTCCTTGCTGTCCACAAGGCGCATGCAGCTCGCGTCGGTGTCGGCCTCAATGCACATTAGCGAGACCATTTCCGAGCGACGGCAGCCGGTCAGCGCGATCTGCCGGATGATATCGACGGTCGTGGCGTACTTCTCATTCGCCGCGGCCTGACAAAGCATCTGCCCGAGAATGCGGTACTCAGCCTGTGTTAGCTTCCGGACATTGTCCTTGGGCTTTTTGATGCCGTGCGACGGATTCGTCTCGATGATCCCAGCATCGACGGCGTAGGTGCGTCGTACCTCGCCATGAAGGCGAGTGCGAACTCGAAAAAATCAAACCTGCCCAGTGCTCGGAACTCGTCGAGCATCATCAGGACTCGATGCCGGCGATCTCGGGCGTGCAGATCCTCGGTCAGGCGCCGACCGATCTGGTTCAGTACCAGGCGGATCAAGGGCTTGGTCCGCGAGATATCAGACGGCGGCACCACGAGGTAAAGCGTCGTAGGACTATCGAAGATGACAGAGAGCTAGGTGATTGGATCACTGAATTAGTGTTGCGGAGTTCGCCAACGTTCGCCGACGCTTATTCAACGAATATTCGACGACTTCACCAGAGTAGATCTAAATCATTGAAATAACTGGCGCTCCCTAGGGGAATCGAACCCCTGTTTCAGCCTTGAGAGAGCATTGGTGTCAACGCTCCTTGCAAGTTGGTGCGGGTGCGACTCCGTCCATTTTCCTTCACACTGACCGCAACCCACAGGCCGGACTAAGCGGCATCTGGACAATGTGCCAGGCGCGTAAATTTCGCTTGCGCTCAAGCGAGCGAAGTTCACCCGTCCTCTCGTGGTAGCTATCTGGTAGCTAGAACAATCCGCAAGCCTTCGAGGAGTTCAGTGAGTCGTTGATTTTGCTGGTACAGTTGGGTGGGCTCGAACCACCGACCTCCTGTTCCACAGACAGGCGCTCTAACCAACTGAGCTACAACTGCATCCTTGCGAGCCGCCCCTGGGGCTACCTGAAAAGGCCGGTCACCGAGGGGGGCTGGACGGGGCGGAAACTAGGTGCAACGGCCGTTTTTGGCAAGGCCGCAAACGGGCGGAATCCACCCTCAAACGACGTTATTTCCAAAGGAAAACCCGGGCCTGGGCCCGGGTTTCTTATTATTTGGGCATGATCCTATCGGAAGACCGCTGCGCACTTCGCGCCCGGCCCTTCGGGTCCGGATCAGGCCCTGATCAAACCGGCCCGGCCGATCAGGCGGCGGGCGGGTAGAGCTTCGAGGCGCTGGCCTTGATCGGCTCGGCGGCGGCGGTCGCGGCGCGCTGGGCGATCTCGGCGAGCTCCTTGGCCTGGGCCTGGAAGGTCTCGAGCTGCTTCTTGCCATGGCTGCTCCACAGCGCGAACGCATCCGACGGCGACTTCACGCCGAGCAGCTCCTGGGTGAAGTCCAGATGGGCGGTCGTATTGGCCTTCATGAACTCCATCAGCTTGGCGGTGTACTCGTTCGCGCCCTTGCTGGCGGACGAGAACACGGCCTCGATGGTGCCGTTATGGCTTTCGGCCGCGTCCTTGAACTTGGCGTAGCTCTCGCGCGCCTGCGAAACGCCCTTTTCGGCGAACGCACGCACCTGCTCCGGCACCTCGAACGGGATGATGGAGGCGGAGAATGGATCAGTCGCACCTGTCATTGTTGTCCCTCACGATCATGGAAAATGGAGTGAGCCTTCTGGCGCGCCCGCCGGCCAACCGGGGCCATCTGTTGGCGGGTACGAAGACTGGATACGCGTAACGAAAAAGATGGCTCGTCCAACGCCCAGCAGTATCCCTGCGTAACATGTCAACATTGTGCAGCGCAACGCGATCCGGGGTGCGCGGGGAAAATTTAATCCCGGAGAGGATGAGGTTCCGGGGTACGGGAACCCGTGGTTGAGGTGCGCTTCGTCATTCCGGGAGCGAGCGGAGCGAGGGAGCCATGATGCGCAATTGCGCATCTGAGAATCCATCGGGCTACCGGAGATCGCAGGGAATTGGATTCCGGGCTCGCGCCAAGTGGCGCGCCCCGGAATGACATCCCCCGGAGGGGCTCGCGTGCTTCGGCCGGGCCACACCCATGCCGCGCGCGAATCCTGCGGATGCAGCGGCTGCGTGGCTTGCGGGGGCGGCCGGATTAAGGTTATCGCGGCTTTAGGGCTTCCCCCGTAGGCTGGGGCCGTGGACCTGCCCGCGCCCGCGCGCGATACTAACCCTTTCTTAAGGCTGTCATTCCCGGCAGCCCTAAGGCTAGAGGCGTGACAGCGAGACCAAAAGCCGGTTGGATGAGTCATTCGGATTTCCAGTTGCGAGGCGTGGGCGATCCCCGGCTGGCCGTGCATGCGACCTCCCCGCTGCCCGCGTGGCTCTGGTCGGTCGACGGCGCGCGCGTGCTGTGGGCCAATCCGGTCGGCGCAAAATTCTTCGGCGCGGCGCATGCCGCAGTGCTGGCGGAAAAGACGTTCGGCCCGGCCGACAGCCATCGCCGCCAGGTCGCCCGGCTCGCCCGGCAGCTGCCGGCGAGCGGCACGGTGCGGCTCGAACGGCTGCGCGGCTTCGGCGCCCGGCTCGGAACGCTGATGACCTGCGCCTGCACGCGGCTGACCTTCGCCGATGGCGGCCAGGCCGTGCTCGTCACCGCGATGGACCCTTCGGTGCGCACCATGCCGCTGATCGAGCGCCTGCATCGCCTCGTCGCGGGCGCCAAAATGCCGATGGCGGCGTTCGCGCCCGACGGAATGTTCGTCGGCGCCAGCGAAGCCGCCCGCGCCCTGCTCGGCTTCCGCGATCTCGGCGAAGCCGGGCTCGAAAGGGCCCGCGGCGATGCGCTTCGCAACGGCCGCGCCGAGACGCCGATCGGCATCGGCCAGATGGTGCTGCAACGGGTCGGCCTCGGTGCCGATATCGGCCTGGTCGCGCTGATCGAGCCGGCCGCCGCGCAGGCGGCAGCGGCGAGCGATGCCGCGCCGGCCGCGTCCGCGCCCGCGAGCACGCCTGACGTCACGCCCGCGGCGCCGGCTCAATCCACGCCGCAAGCCGCCGAGGCGCCGAACGAGGCGCCGCCGTCGAACGAGGCGCCGGCCGCTATCGCGCTGTTCGACGCCTTCGCCGAGCCGGCCGAAACGCCCGCGCCTACCGGGACGATCGCGTCCGAGCCGCCGGTGAGCGAGGCGGCGCCGGAGATCGCAACGGTCCAGGAGACTGTCGAAGAAGCCGTCGCCGAGACGGTTGAAGAGACGGCCCAGGAATCGGCTGACGAGCCGGCTGACGCGCCGAAAACTCCGGTTGAAAACCATTCCTCAGCCATTGTGTCGCCGCAGGCCGCCCCGATCACTACCGGCATGGTCGAGCCGCCGTCGGGTCCCACGGAGACGCCCGCGCCGCATCAGCATCCGCTGCGCTTCCTCTGGCAGATGGATGCAGAGGGCCGCTTTGTGCTGGCGTCCTGCGAGTTCATCCGCCTGATGGGCGCGCACACGGCCGCCGGCTTCGGCCGCCCCTGGCGCGAGATCGCCGAGGAATTCTCGCTCGACCCGGAGGGGCGCGTGGCGCAGGCGCTGGCGAGCCACGACACCTGGGCCGGGATCACTGTGAACTGGCCGGCCGACGGCGGCGAGCATCTGCCGGTCGAGCTCGCAGGCCTGCCGGTCTACGACCACGCGCGCAATTTTGCCGGCTTCAAGGGCTTTGGCGTCTGCCGCGATCTCGACGGCCTCAACCGGCTCGATGCGCTCCGGCGCTTCGAGCTGCTCGCCGAACCGCCGGCGCAGCACGGCCTGTCCGCCGACATCGCCGAGCCCGATCCGGAGCCCGTGGCAGAGGCGCCGCCGCCGGCCGAGCCGCCTGCACCCGAGCCTGAGCCCGCACCCGAAGCTGAACTGCCCGCCCCCGCCCTCGACGCGAATTCACATCCAACCGATCCGGAAACGCCAGTGGAAACGCCTCCCAACGTCGTGCCGTTCCGCCCGCCCGGCGACACCAGATCACCTGGTGATCAGAGATCGCCGACGCTGACGCCGATCGAGAACAGCGCGTTCAACGAGCTCGCCCGGCAATTGTCCGAGCGCCTCGAACGCGAGCGTGAGACGATCGCCACCGCGACGACCGAACCGCCGGCGGAGAGCACGCCCGAACCGCTGATCGAGGCGCCGCACGCGCCGGCCGAATGGCTGACCGAGCCGGCGCCGCCGGCGCGCGGCCACAGCATGCGCGACCGCGCGCTGCTCGACCTCTTGCCGACCGGCATCCTGATCTATCGGCTCGACCGCCTGCTCTACGCCAACCCGGCGTTCCTCGCGCGCATGGGCCATGCCAGCGTGAGCGCGCTGGAGAATGCCGGCGGCCTCGATGCGCTCTATGTCGAGCCGGGCGTATCGCCCGCCAGCAGCACCTCGCAAGGCGGCACGCCGGTCACGATCAGCGCGACGCTTCCCAATGGCGAAGAGCCGCTTCCGACCACCGAGGCGCATCTGCACACGATCGACTGGGACGGCGAGAGCGCGCATGCGCTGGTCTGCGCGCTGCCGGCTGCTGCGCCTGTCGTTACTGCGCCCGCCGTTGCCGAACCTGTCGTTGCGCCGTCCGTTGTCGCCGAGCCAGTCGTCACCGAGCCACTTGTCGCGGAGTCCTTCCCCTACGCGTCCGAGCTCGAATCCCAGGCCGGCGATGCCGACGCCGAGGATCTCGCCGCGATCCTCGACACCACGGCCGAGGGCATCGTGATGTTCGATGCCGAAGGCAACATCCACGTCTGCAACCGCAGTGCGGAGGCGCTGTTCGGCTACGACGGCGAAGCGCTGCTCGAGCAGAACCTGGTGACGCTGTTCGCGCCGGAGAGCCAGCAGATCGTCGCCGACTATCTCGAAAGCCTGAAGAGCCAGGACATTTCGAGCCTGCTCGACCACGGCCGCGAGGTGCTGGGGCGCGAGAAGAAGGGCGGCGTCATTCCGCTCGCCATGATCATGGGCCGCACCAGGCCCGACGGCCCGAACTTCTTCGCCGTGTTCCGCGACCTCTCCCAGAGCAAGAAGGGCGAGAGCGAGCTGACGCAGGCCCGCCGTCTCGTCGACGGCGCGGCGAATGCCAAGGCCGACATGCTGGCGCGGATCAGCCACGAGATCCGCACGCCGCTCAACGCCATCATCGGCTTTGCCGAGGTGATGATCTCCGAGCGCTTCGGCACGCTCGGCAACGAGCGCTACGGCGAATACATGAAGGACATCCGCGCCTCCGGCGAGCGCGTCATCGCGATCATCGACGATTTGCTGGAGCTGTCGCGGATCGAGACCGGCAAGCTCGACCTCAACTTCGCCAACCTCAACCTCAACGACCTGGTCGAAGCCTGCGTCGTGGTAATGCAGCCGCAGGCCAATCGCGAGCGCATCATCATCCGCACCTCGCTCGGCCATGCGCTGCCGCAGGTGAGCGTGGACGCGCGCGCGATGCGGCAGATCACCATGAACCTGATCTCGAACTCGATCCGGCTCGCCAGCGCCGGCGGCCAGGTGATCGTCTCGACCGCGCTCAACGATCGCGGCGAGGTCGCGCTTCGCATCCGCGACACCGGCCACGGCCTTAGCGAGCGCGAGGTCGCGGCCGCGATGGAGCCGTTCCGCACCCCGCCGCCGGGCGATGCCGAGGACAATTCGGCGCTGAGCCTGTCGCTGACCAAGGCGCTGGTCGAAGCCAACCGCGCCCGGTTCAACATCAAGAGCGCAGGCCACGGCACGCTGATCGAAGTGGTATTCGCGCCCGCGCTGGCGCGGGCGTGAGGCTCGGCGAAATCAAACCTGGTCGACTGGGCGAGAACCACCTCTCCCCAGCGGGGAGGTGGCGCGAGCCCGCGGTTCGACCGATCGAACCAAGCGCGAAGGCTCACGCCGCGCGCACGGTGGCGCTGCGCGGCACTCAGGGAAATCCTCGCGCCTCCATGGATTGGCCGAACCATCGCGACGCGACCTGAGCAACCTCCTCATGGTCGGGCGTACCGTCGCAGGCCCACGCGACGAAGCCGTCGGGGCGCACCAACGCTGCACTCAGGCCCAGCCGGTCCTTCGCGTCATCGGCGACATATGTGATCCGGTCGCCCCAGCGGCTTGCAAGCATCCGAAGCGACGCACGGGCGCCGAAGTCCAGCAATATCCCTTTCGCCGTCCTGAGACGTTCTCCGACCGTCGTCCCGTCAGCCAGTTCGAAATCGGGAACACTCCGGCCGACAAGCGGATGGCTGCCGCCGAGATCGTAGCGGAGCGAAACGCCGTGCACGCGCTCGGCGAAATAGGTCGCACCGTCCCGCGTCTCGATGAGATCGCGAATGATGGCTTGGAGCGCGCGGGTGCTCGGTGTCGGCCGCATGATCGCGATCTGCGCGCGCGACCAGTCGAGGATTTGCGCGCCCACAGGATGCCGCTCGCGCGAATAGCTGTCGAGGAGATCGGCCGGGGCGCCGCCGCAGATCGTCGCCGCCAGCTTCCAGCCCAGGTTCATCGCATCGCCAAGACCAAGATTGAGGCCCTGGCCGCCCAGCGGCGAATGGATGTGGGCAGCGTCGCCCGCCAGGAGCACCCGCCCTCTGCGATACGTGGTTGCCTGATGGGCTCGATCCGTCCAGCTGGCGGCGAGCCGAAGCGCCGTGACGGTGACGTCGGTGCAGGAGACGCGACGCAGGACGCCCTGCACATGCTCGCGCGTGATCGGCTCGGTCCGGTGGAAAGCTCCGCCGTCGAAATCGACCATCGCGATCGTCCCGGGCCGCGCATAGGTATACATGCCGGCGGGCGTGTGGTTGCGGCCCTGGCGAAGCCTGTCCGGATCGGTCAGCTCGACATCGATGGAATAGCCCGTGAACTCGGGGTCGGTGCCGACGAAGTCGAAGCCACCGATCTTGCGTACCGTGCTGCGGCCGCCGTCGCATCCGACAAGCCAGCGTCCCCGGAAGGTCTCGCCGGCCGCCTGCACTGCCACGTCTTCGCTCGAGGCGACAATGGCATTCACGGCAAAACCGCGCCGGATCTCGACGCCCATGCCGCATGCGCGCGCGGCCATAACGGATTCGAGCGTTGCCATATCGACGGCGAGGTTGGCATCGGCCGACGTCGGCAGACGCCAGGACCACTTCGCCACATCGATGTTGTCCTGATAGAATTGGATGCCGGCGAAATGACCCGCGGGCCGTCGCGTCTGCTGCATCCAGTGGGCTGCACGCTTGATCGCGCCTGAGGCGGGCTGCTGCGCGGCCACGATCTCTTCCAGCAGGCCACGCCGGTGAAAGGCCTCGAGTGTGGGGATCGAAAGACCGCGCAGGCCAAACGGGAGTTGCTTCAGGGCCGAATGCGAATCTTGCGATTGCTCCAGCACCAGAACCTGGAGACCAGCGAGCCGCAACTCGCACGCGAGAAACAGGCCGACGGGACCGGCACCGGCAATGACGACGTCGTATGGAATCGAGGATTGATCGTGCATGAGACGCTCCTGTGGTCGATGTTCGACCGGAGCGTTCCCTGGCTCGAGAATCACACGGACGAACGATTGGGCGCCCTGGTGGCGTCCGATGTTCGTCGCGGGGATCTCGTGCACAAGGCCAAAGACCAGAGCTTTCGTTACCGAAAGGACTTGGGCTTACCAGACCAAGTCTGCCTTTTCCGACGGAAGACGTATAGTTTCGTGACGATCGATCTGCAACGAAAAAGGCACGGCGCTTGCGGCGCCGTGCCTTTCACATTCATGTGGCCCGGATCAGCTGTAGATCTCGAACAGGCCGGCGCCGCCCTGGCCGCCGCCGATGCACATCGTCACCACGCCCCACTTCGCCTTGCGGCGCGCGCCTTCCTGGAGCAGGTGGCCGGTGAGACGTGCGCCGGTCATGCCGAAGGGATGGCCGATCGCGATCGAGCCGCCATTGACGTTGTACTTGGCGGGATCGATGCCGAGCTGGTCGCGGCAATACAGGCACTGGCTGGCGAAGGCCTCGTTGAGCTCCCACAGATCGATGTCGTCGATCTTGAGGCCGGTGCGCTTGAGCAGCTTCGGGATCGCGAACACCGGACCGATGCCCATCTCGTCGGGCTCGCAGCCGGCGGTCGCCCAGGCGACGAAGCGGCCGAGCGGCTTGAGGCCGCGCTTCTCGGCGTCCTTGGCTTCCATCAGCACGACGGCGGCGGCGCCGTCCGAGAGCTGGCTGGCATTGCCGGCGGTGACGAACTTGCCGGGGCCCTTCACCGGCTCGAGCTTGGCAAGGCCCTCCAGCGTGGTCTCGGGCCGGTTGCACTCGTCGCGGTCGACGACGTAGTCGACGATGCTCTCCGCCTTGGTCTGCTTGTCGACGACCTTCATCTTCGTCTTCATCGGGACGATCTCGTCCTTGAACTTGTTCGCCTGCTGGGCCGCGGCCATGCGGCGCTGCGATTCCAGCGAGAACTCGTCCTGGTATTCGCGGCTGAGCTTGTAACGCTCGGCGACGATGTCGGCGGTGTCGATCATCGCCATGAAGATGTCGGGCGCAACCTTGAGCAGTTCCGGATCGATCGATTCCTTCGGCGTGCCACCGCCCGGCACCGAGATGCTCTCGACGCCGCCGGCGACGATGCAGTCGGCGCCGTCGGAGCGGATCGAGTTGGCGGCCATCGCGATGGTCTGGAGCCCTGAGGAGCAGAAGCGGTTCACCGAGACGCCGGCGGTGGTCTTCGGCAGGCCGGCGAGCAGCGCGGCCTGGCGGCCGATGTTCGGCGCGCCGTGGGCGCAATTGCCGAGGTAGCAGTCCTCGACATAGTCCTTGTCGACGCCGGCGCGATCGACCGCGTGGCGGATGGCGTGGGCCGCGAGCGACATCGGCGGCGTGATGTTGAACCCGCCGCGGCCGGATTTCGCAAGACCCGTGCGCGCATAGGAAACGATGACGGCTTCACGCATTGTTTTCTCCCTTGTCGAACGATTTTGAACGGAGCGTCCTGGTCGCCATTGGTACACAAAGTTGGAGGGCTGCGGGAGAAATAAAAACGCCGCCTCCGGTGAGGGAGGCGGCGTTGTTCCGCGGGTCGGAATATATGATACGCGTCATTCCGGGGCGGCTCGAAGAGCCGAACCCGGAATCTCGAGATTCTCAGATGCGCAATTGCGCACCGAAGTTTACTCTTCGCGTGCCCCGGAATGACGGAGTGTCAGAACGTCAGCGCCTTGGCCTGCTTGACCTGCGGCAGCGCCTGCACCTTGGCGAGCACCTCGGCCGGCACCGCGCCGTCAACCTCGACCAGCGCGATGGCGTCGCCGCCCAGCTTGACGCGGCCGAGATGGAAGGTCGCGATGTTGAGCTTGGCGGCGCCAAGCAGGCTCGCGAACGCGCCGATGAAGCCGGGCTTGTCCTCGTTGGTCACGTAGATCATCGACTTGCCGAACTCGGCGTCGACGCGGATGCCCTTGACGTCGACGAGGCGCGGCTTGCCGTCATGATACACGGTGCCGGAGACCGAGCGCTCCTGGCGCTCCGTCGCCACCGTGACGGTGATCAGGCTCTCATAGTCGCTCTGGGCGGCGCGCACGATCTCGTCCACCACCATGCCGCGCTCCTTGGCGACCACGGGCGCGGACACCACGTTGACCTCGCCCAGCATCGGCCGCAGCAGGCCCGACAGCACGGCGGAGGTGATCGCCTTGATCTTCATCTCGGCGACATGGCCCTCATAGGTGATCTCGACCTTGAGGATGCCGCTCTCGGTGAGCTGGCCGGCGAACGAGCCGAGCTTCTCGGCGAGCGCGATGAACGGCTTCAGCTTCGGCGCTTCTTCCGCCGTGATCGAGGGGAAGTTGACCGCGTTCGAGATCGCGCCGGTGAGCAGATAGTCCGACATCTGCTCGGCGACCTGAAGCGCGACGTTCTCCTGCGCTTCGGTGGTGGAGGCGCCGAGATGCGGCGTGCAGATCACGTTGGGATGGCCGAACAGCACGTTGGTATTCGCGGGCTCCTCGACGAAGACGTCGAAGGCAGCGCCCGCGATGTGCTTGGAATTCAGCGCATCGACCACCGCCTGCTCGTCGACGAGACCGCCGCGGGCGCAGTTGATCAGGCGCACGCCCTTCTTCATCTTGCCGATCGCGGCAGCATCGATGATGTTCTTGGTCTTCTCGGTCAGCGGGGTGTGCAGCGTGATGAAGTCGGCGCGCTTGAGGAGGTCGTCGAGATCGACCTTCTCGACGCCGATGTCCTTGGCGCGCTCCGGCGACAGGAACGGATCGAACGCGACCACCTTCATGCGCAGGCCGAGCGCGCGGTCCGCGACGATCGAGCCGATATTGCCGCAGCCGACCACCCCTAACACCTTGCCGGTGATCTCGACGCCCATGAAGCGGTTCTTCTCCCACTTGCCGGCCTGGGTCGAGGCGTCGGCCTGCGGGATCTCGCGGGCGAGCGCGAGCATCAGGGTGATGGCGTGCTCGGCGGTCGTGATCGAATTGCCGAACGGCGTGTTCATCACGATGATGCCCTTGGCCGTGGCGGCGGGGATCTCGACGTTGTCGACGCCGATGCCGGCGCGGCCGATCACCTTGAGGTTGGTTGCCTTCTCGAGGATCTTGGCGGTCGCCTTGGTCGCGGAGCGGATCGCGAGGCCGTCGTAATTGCCGATGATCTCGGCGAGCTTGTCCTTGTCCTTGCCGAGATTGGGCTGGAAGTCGACCTCGATGCCGCGATCCTTGAAGATCTGCACGGCGGCGGGCGAGAGCGCGTCGGAAATGAGAACTTTGGGTTTGGTCATGGGAATGATCCTCTACCTTCCTCGCAAAGAGGGGCGGCCTTCGGGAGCAGGGTGATGCTGTTTCTTCTTCCTCTCCCCATTCTTACGGGGAGAGGGTTGGGGTGAGGGGCAGCCACAGGCGAAGGTACTCGCGGAGAGAGCCCCTCACCCGGATTGCTGCGCAATCCGGCCTCTCCCCGTAAGGACGGGGAGAGGCTAAGAGCTCACGCCGCCTTGGCGAGCTGCGCCTTGGTCTCAGCGAAGGCCCAGTCGATCCACTGGGTCAGGAGCTCGACGTCCCTGGCCTCGACAGTGGCGCCGCACCAGATGCGCAAGCCGGCCGGTGCATCGCGATAGTAGGCGAAGTCGTAGCCGGCGCCTTCCTTCTCGACCAGCGCGACCAGCTTCTTGGAGAACTCGGCCTGCGCGTCGTCCGAGAGCGCGGTGAGCGCGGGATCGATGAACTTCAGGCACACCGAGGTATTGGAGCGGATCGAAGCGTCCTTGGCCAGGAAGTCGATCCAGGGCGTCTTCGCCTTCCAGTCGGCCAGCACCTTGGTGTTGGCGTCGGCGCGCGCGATCAGCGCCTTGAGGCCACCGATCGACTTGGCCCAGTTCAGCGCATCGAGATAGTCCTCGACACAGAGCATCGACGGCGTGTTGATGGTCTCGCCGACGAAGATGCCTTCGTTGATCTTGCCGCCCTTGGTCATGCGGAAGATCTTCGGCAGCGGCCAGGCCGGCTTGTAGGTCTCGAGCCGCTCCACCGCGCGGGGCGACAGAATCAGCATGCCGTGCGCGGCTTCGCCGCCGAGCGCCTTCTGCCAGGAGAAGGTGACGACGTCGAGCTTGGCCCAGTCGAGGGCCTGCGCGAACGCCGCCGAGGTGGCGTCGCAAATGGTCAGGCCTTCGCGGGTCGCGCTGATCCAGTCGGCGTTCGGGACGCGCACGCCTGAGGTGGTGCCGTTCCAGGTGAAGACGACGTCCGACTTCGGATCGACCTTGGAGAGATCGGGGATTTCACCATAGGCCGCATTGAGCTTGGTGACGTCCTTGAGCTTCAATTCCTTGACGATGTCGCTGACCCAGCCTTCGCCGAAGGATTCCCAGGCGAGCGTGGTGACGGGCCGCGCACCAAGCAGCGACCACAGCGCCATCTCGACCGCGCCGGTATCGGAGGCCGGCACGATGCCGATGCGATAATCGGCCGGCACTTCAAGCACTTCGCGCGTCAGATCGATCGCGAGCTTGAGCTTGGTCTTGCCGACCTTCGCGCGATGCGAACGGCCGAGCGCTGCGTCCTTGAGATTTTGGGCATTCCAGCCGGGGCGCTTGGCGCAGGGGCCGGAGGAGAAATGCGGCACGTTGGGCCGCGAAGCGGGCTTCGCTACAGTCATATTCTACCCTTCCAGATAGTAAGCCTCCCGTTGGGGGGAGGTGTCCCGCCGCGGCTGATACGGGAAACGGGAAGAGTCGTCAAGGAAGTTCCGGCACCTCACGCGCGAGTGATGGCGCTTCCGGCGCGATATCGGGGGATTCAACCCTGGCGAGCGCGTTCAGCAGGTCCGTGGCCTCGCTGATCAATTGCGCGGCTTTGCGTCGGCTGCCGACCTTCAAAATGCATTTGTCATTGGCCTGCACAACGTAGTCGTTGCCGACCTTGATCATCGAATAGCTTGTCATCGAAATCCCCGAACCGACCGAGCTCGGTGTCTGACGCTGCCGTAGCACCGTTCGTTCCCGGCTCAACGTGAACGACGGCTGGGTAGTTTACCGGCTCTTAACATGAACGAATGCGCGATCCGAATTCGCTGATTACGCAAGGCGCGCGACCGGAGCCCCATTCCGATACAATCGGAATGGGGCTCTTGATTTTTGTGTTGACGCGTTTTCTTTACGCGAACCGGTATCCACTTCGCTCGAAAACGCTCTTACTGCCTCAAAAGCGGACAGTCATGCCGACATGACTCGCTGTGAATCCGAGCCGCTTGTAGAAGCGCTGCGCGTCTACTCGCGTCTGATGCGTCAACAGCTCGACCAGGTTGCAGCCACGCGCTTTCGCTTCCGCGATGGCCCATTGCACCAATTGCTCGCCGATGCCGCGGCTGCGACAATCGGCGGCAACGCGCACGTCTTCGAGCAGACCGCGGATGCCGCCTTGCGAGCTGATGCCTGCCAGAACAGCAAGTTGCAGGCAGCCGACCACCCTGCCCTCGCTCTCGGCAACCACCAGCGCGAGATTTGGATCGCGCTCGACCCGCGCGAACGCCTCGTAATAGGCGGCAGGCAGCGGCTCCTCCACGCGCTCGCGGCCGCGCCCGAGATGATCGTCGGCGAGCATCGCCACGATCGCAGCGACGTCCTCGCGGCGCGCGCGACGAATGGAGACGGATTCGGCGTTCATACGGAAACTCCAGGACTCAGCGCGCCGGCGGCAGGCCGAGAAAGGTCTCGACTTCGCCGATCCAGCGGCGGACCGCCGCGTAACGACCAAGATCGAAGCCGCCCTCATGCGCGACGCGCGTATAGGCGAGCAGCGAGATATCGGCGAGCGAAACCGCTTCGCCGGCGAAGAAGCGGCTGCCGGAGAGATGCTGCTCCATGCGGTCGAGCGCCGCATAGCCGCGCTTGACCTTTTCGGGATCGAGCTCGGAGGCGTCCTTGCCGAGATAGACGAGCTGAAAGCGGCACACCGCGATATAGGGCTCGTGGCTGTACTGCTCCCAGAACAGCCATTCATCCATCTTGGCAGCAGTAAAGGCGTCGCGCGGGATCAGCGCGCTGTCGCGGGCGAGGTAGCGGATGATGGCGTTGGACTGCGCCAGCGTGCGGCCGTCGTCGAAGGCAACGGTCGGCACCTGGCCGGCACCGTTCATCGCCAGAAATTGCGGCGTACGCGTCTCGCCCTTGCGGGTGTCGATGTCGATCCACTGGTAGGGCAATGCGAGCTTGTCGCAGACCCACTTCACCTTGAGACAATTGCCGGAGTTGGTATCGCCGTAGATCTTCATCGCTGCCGCCCCGCTTCGGAGCGACAGAGCATCAGGACGGAGGGAATCTGTCAACCGCGCTGCGGCGATGCAGCGTCAGAACTTGTAGCCGAGTCCGACGCGCGCATTGTTCAGCGTCACCGAGGTGTTCATGACCGGCGAGAATTTCACGTATTCGTATTCCACGCGCGCGAACAGACCGTCCCAGATGCAGTATTCGACGCCGAGGCCGGCGGTCCAGCCCACCGCGAATGCGTTGGTTCGACGCTGAGTCTGCGACTGAGACTGGGCCGGAACGGCCTGCGGCGCTCCGAAGGTGGTCGTGGTCAACGTGGCGCCGCCGACGACAATCGTATTCGTCACATCCTGACGCAAATCCACAATGCTCGTCACCGAGCGGGACACGTCCATTCGGCCGACCGCAGCGCCCATGAAGGCATACGGCATGAAATCGCCGCCGTCCCAGCCCACCCGGCCCCGGAGCGTGATCATGTCCTTGACTTTCGCCGCGGCAGTGCCTGTCAGCGTCACGTCATAATTGTCGGTGACGTTCGCAGCGTGTGCGTCGCCGGGCGGGTTGACGATCGTGAGCGAGTTGGTGCCCGACGTGAGCGTCGAGAGGTTGTTGAAGTAGCTGTAGGTGCCCTCAAGACCGAGAATGGCATCGTACCATTGCCAGTTGCGGCCGACGAAGGCGCCGAAATTTGTGCTCTGCGTGTTGGTCTTGTTCATCAGCGACCAATTCGCGGTCGGCTGCTGCAGCACGCTGTCGCGGAAAATGAAATTGGTCAGGCCGACGACGCTCTGGCTGAAGTCGGTCGCGTCGGCCGTGTAGCCGCCATTGACGCCGACATAGGCGCCATCCCAACGATGGGACGTCTTGGACAGACCGTCGGTGAAGCCGCCGCGCAGGACGGGCAGATCCGGCATGTCGGCCGCGTGTGCGGCGGATACAGATCCGAACACCGCCGCCACCAACCAAAGCCTACGCATTGCAACGCTCCAAATCGAACTCGAACTTTCGCCATGATCATGGCTCGTTAACCTTAACCAATGGTTGCGCCGGAGCCCTTCGTCGCCGCGAGCAATGAAAAATACGCAAAGCAAAACGGCGCGGGATGATCCCGCGCCGTTAAGAAGTCCTAACCGATGAGGCTGACGATCAGCCCTTGGTGACGAGAGGCGGCGGCACGTAGGCCGGCGGGCTGTTGAGATCCCAGCGCACGCCGAGCTTGAGGTCGTGCGAGGTGAGCTCCTTGAGCTTGATCGAGGTCGGGCCCGAAGCGCTGTTGTCGAACAAGCGGAAGTTGCCGGGCGCCGCGTCGCCGAGGTTCATGTAGCTGTAGGCCAGTTCGACGGTGAACCCGGGATTGACCTTGTAGGCGAGACCGGCGTGGGCGGCCCAGGCGAAGTTCCACTTTCCGCTGTCGGCGAAGTAGGCAACGCTGGCGCTCGGGGTCGGGGTCAGTGCGGCGAGATAGGCAATGCCGTCGTCGCGGAAGCCGCTGATCTTGTTGTAGGAGCCGCCGACACCGGCGCCGATGAACGGGGTGATGCACCACCAGGTGCCGAGATCGACATAGGCGTTGGCCATGACGACCCACTCGGATTTGCTGCCGCTGTAGTTGTCGGAACCGACGAAGCCGGGCCCAATGACGTTGTCCGCACCATGCAGGTTGGCCTTGCCCCGGTACTGGCCGATCACGTCCGCACGAAACCAGTTGTTGAAGCGATAGCCGACGCCGAGGTCGAACAGCGGGGACGAGTCGAAGCCGAGTCCCTCCGTCGTCTTCGTAAACCCAGGCGCTACGGTGGCCTCGATGCTCTTGGCGCGCTGGTTGGTCATGCCGATGTCACCGCGCAGATACCAGCCGCCGAAGTCGGCGGGCGGAGCCGGCGGCGCGTACATGGGAGGGGGCGCCGCGATCGGCATATCGGCGGCGAATGCCATCGACGAGATCAGGGATGCCGCACCCGCGGCAAGGAGAGACTTAACGCTACGCATTGGCTTCGTCCTTATGGCCGGTGAGGCAAAATGCAGACGCCTCACGTTCTGGAAACTCACGGCCCGGACGATGGCAGCAAATGTTTAAGCGCCACTTAACCCTAATTTTTAAGGTTGATTTTTTCTGACTGTACACGCGGATGCGGCGGAAGCGTTGCAAAAATGCAGCGCCCTTTGTCCTCATTTGCTAACGATGTATGAAGCCGTGTTGCGGCAAAAAAGGATCTGTTAACGCGCGTGCCGCGGCAGTTTTGGCAGGAACACGGCGAGCAGCCCGATCGCCGGGAGGTAAGCGCAGACCTGATAGACGAACTCGATCGAGGTGTGGTCGGCGAGCTTGCCGAGCACGGCCGCGCCGAGGCCTCCGATGCCGAAGGCGACGCCGAAGAACACGCCGGAGATCATGCCGAAGCGGTGCGGCACCAGTTCCTGCGCGAACACGATGATCGACGACGTCGTCGACGAGATGATCAGGCCGATGATGACGCTGAGCACCGCGCTGGCGTGGAGCCCGGCATAAGGCAGCGCCAGCGTGAACGGCAGCGCGCCCAGAATCGAGATCCAGATCACGATCTTGCGCCCGAAGCGATCCCCGAGCGGACCACCGAGAAACGCGCCGACCGCGTTCGCGGCAAGGAAGACGAAGAGATAGATCTGCGCGGCCTGCGTCGACACGCCGAAGCGGTCGATCAGATAGAAGATGTAGTAGCTCGACAGGCTCGAGACGTAGAGCTGCTTCGAGAACAGCAGGGCCACCAGCACGAGCAGCGCGACCGCGACGCGGCGCGAGCTCGGCGCGTCAGGATGGGCTTGAACCGCCGCCGTCTTCTTCGCCTTGATCTGCGGCGCGTACCAGCGGCCGATGCGCCAGAGAACGACGATGGCAAGGAACGCGATCGAGGAGAACCAGGCGATGCTGCCCTGCCCGAACGGCACCACGATCAGCGCCGCCAGCACCGGGCCCATCGACGTGCCGAAGCTGCCGCCGAGCTGGAACACCGATTGCGCGAAGCCGTAGCGGCCGCCGGAGGCGAGCCGCGCGATGCGCGCGGATTCCGGATGAAACACCGCCGAGCCGAGACCGACCAGCGCAGCGGCGACGAGGATGACGAGATATTGGTGCGCGGCGCTGAGCAGCAAGAGACCGAAGAAGGTCGAGGCCATGCCGATCGCCAGCGAATAAGGCTGCGCCTTCTTGTCGGTGTAGTGCCCGACCACCGGCTGAAGCAGCGAGGCCGTGAACTGGAAGGCCAGCGTGATCATGCCGATCTGCGCGAAGTCGAGCGCGTAGGTGTCCTTCAGGATCGGGTACACCGAGGCGATCAGCGACTGCATGGTGTCGTTGAGGAAGTGCGAGAAGCTGATGCCGGCGAGCACGACATAGGCCGGCCCCGCAGCCTTGGCGGCAGCGGGCGCCACGTCGCTGACGACGACGGGCTCGGTCAGCGTTTCCGCAGGTACGACGACAGGCTTGTTCAACGGACCAATCCCGGCAGGCGCGGCGAACCGCCGCATCCGCTAGTTACGATGCAAGCGGCGGTGGAACCACCGCCAAACGTCGATGGCTGGGATGCGCTCGTCTGGCCCTCTCCCCTTGTGGGAGAGGGTGGATCGCCGCGCAGCGGCGAGACGGGTGAGGGGTCTGCCTCCGCGAGTCGAGCTAGCAGCTGTGGTCGGGGATAGAACCCCTCATCCGGCGCTTCGCGCCACCTTCTCCCACAAGGGGAGAAGGAAGAGCTCAGGCCGCCGCCTGTCCGAGCGCCGAGACGATGGTGTCGACGACGTCCTCGACCAGGATGCGGTCCTCGCCTTCGCCCATGACGCGGATCACGGGCTCGGTGCCGGAGGAGCGGATCAGCAGGCGGCCATGGCCGTTGAGGCGCTTCTCGCCGTCGGAGATCGCCGATTTGACGTCGGAATCGTCGAGCGGCTTGCCGCCCTTGTGCCGGACGTTCTTGAGGATCTGCGGCAGCGGATCGAAGCGGTGGCAGACTTCCGACACCGGCCGGCGCGACTTCTGTACCACGGCCAGCACCTGCAAGGCGGCAACGAAGCCGTCGCCGGTGGTGGCGTAGTCGGACAGGATGATGTGGCCGGACTGCTCGCCACCGAGATTGTAGCCGCCGCTCAGCATCTGCTCGAGCACGTAGCGGTCGCCGACCGGCGTGCGCACGAGATCGAGCCCCTGCCCTTTCAGGAAGCGCTCGAGCCCGAGATTGGACATCACGGTGGCGACGATGCCCGGCCGCGACAGCCGGCCGTCTTCCTTCCAGCTCTGCGCGATCACCGCGAGCAGCTGGTCGCCGTCGACGACATGGCCGCGCTCGTCGACCAGGATGACGCGATCGGCGTCACCGTCCAGCGCAATGCCGATGTCGGCGCGCATCTCGCGCACCTTCTTCGACAGCGCTTCCGGCGAAGTCGAGCCGCAATCCTTGTTGATGTTGAAGCCATCGGGCTCGACGCCGATCGGCACCACGTCGGCGCCCAGCTCCCACAGCGCTTCCGGCACCACCTTGTAGGCGGCGCCGTTGGCGCAATCGACGACGACGCGCAGCCCGTCGAGCGACAGATCGCGCGGCAGCGTGCGCTTGGCGAATTCGATGTAGCGGTCATGCACGCCGTCGATACGGCGGGCGCGGCCGAGGCTCGCGCTCTGCGCCAGCCGCTTGTCGATGGGCTCGTCGAGCAGCTGCTCGATCTGCTTCTCGACGTCGTCGGAGAGCTTGAAGCCCTGCGGACCGAACAGCTTGATGCCGTTGTCCTCGAACAAATTGTGCGAGGCCGAGATCATCACGCCGAGATCGGCGCGCATCGACTTGGTCAGCATCGCAACCGCCGGCGTCGGCATCGGGCCGACCAGCAGCACGTCCATGCCGACCGAGGTGAAGCCGGCGACCATCGCATATTCGATCATGTAGCCGGACAGGCGGGTGTCCTTGCCGATCACGACCCGATGGCGGTGGTCACCGCGCTGAAACGCAAGGCCCGCGGCCTGGCCGACCTTGAGCGCGAGCTCCGGCGTGATCAGTCCGTTGGCGCGGCCCCTAATCCCGTCCGTCCCGAAATATTTGCGGCTCATATCGTCCCCCACGCAACAACCAGGGAATCCCCTCTACAACCACGGAGTGCCCGAACGGGCCCCGCATCCCTGATTTGCTGAGGTCTTATAAGGCCATCACGGCTAACTTGGCTTCAAAAAATGTGATTAATCATTACGGAATAGGGGCCGCCTTCGCCCCGCTAACTAATTGTTAACACTATATTTCCCGTTAGGGAACCGAAATGGGGCGGAACCCGCCCCTATTTGGAGCGCTTCACATGGCCGTCGCCGCGGCTCGGCGCCGGCTGGGTGACGTTGACGGGATCCGAGCCCGGGAAGGTCTCTTCGAGGCCCTCTTCCAGGGCGTCCTCGAGGTCCTTTTTCTCCTTGATCTCTTCCGGTGTCGGTGCGGCGTGCGGTCTCGTCATGGCACCCTCCTCTCAAACGATTTGGCTGTGCATCCAACCATGCTAGATGACCCCTCGATCTTCCGATGCAAGACTTTCGGATACGAGACGGGCCCGGGGACACGTTCATGAAGCACATCACCTGTATCGACGATCTTCGCGCGCTGCATAAGCGCCGCGTGCCGAAGGCGTTCTTCGATTATTGCGACCGCGGCTCCTATGCCGAGGAGACGCTGCGCGCCAACCGCGAGGACATGCAGGCGATCAAGTTTCGCCAGCGCATCCTGGTCGACGTCTCCAAGCGCGACACCTCGACCACGATCCTCGGCGAGCCCTCGACCATGCCGCTGGTGCTCGCGCCCGTGGGCCTGCTGGGCATGCAGCATGGCGACGGCGAGATCCACGCCTGCCGCGCCGCACAGGCCGCCGGCATCCCGTTCACGCAGTCGACGATGTCGATCTGCTCGATCGAGGACATCGCCGCCAGTGTCGAGAAGCCGTTCTGGTTCCAGCTCTACGTGATGAAGGACCGCGGCTTCATCAAGGCGCTGATCGAACGCGCGATCGCGGCGAAATGCTCGGCGCTGGTGCTGACCGTCGATCTCCAGGTGATCGGCCAGCGCCACCAGGACATCAAGAACGGCATGACCGTGCCGCCGGAATGGTCGCTCTCGAAGCTGATCGATTTCGCCACCAAGCCGGCCTGGGTGTCGGGTGTGTTGCAGGGCAAGCGCCGCACCTTCGGCAATCTCGCCGGCCACCTGAAGGTCAGCGACGACATCACGTCGCTGTCGACCTGGATCAACTCGCAGTTCGACACCTCGCTGAACTGGAACGACATCGATTGGATCCGCAGCATCTGGCCGGGCAAGCTGGTCCTGAAGGGCATTCTCGACGTCGAGGACGCCGAGCTCGCCGCGAAGACCGGCGCGCAGGCGATCGTGGTCTCCAACCATGGCGGCCGGCAGCTCGACGGCGCACCGTCCTCGATCGAGGTGCTGCCCGAGATCGTCGATGCCGTCGGTGACAGGATGGAGATCATGTTCGACGGCGGCATCCGCTCCGGCCAGGACGTGATGCGCGCGCTCGCGCTCGGCGCAAAGTCCTGCATGATCGGCCGCGCCTACGCCTACGGCTTAGGGGCCGGCGGCCAGGCCGGCGTCGCCAAGGCGATCGACATCATCCAGAAGGAACTGCTGACGACCATGGGCCTGTGCGGCGTCAACAGGATCGAGGAAATCGACGATCACATCATTGCGGTGTGACCGCAGCGTCGGTGCCGTAGGGTGGGCAAAGCGAAAGCGTGCCCACTATCCTGCAGGTCTGCGGATCGATGGTGGGCGCGGCGCAGGCACACCTTTGCCCACCCTACGATTCCGAGGCGCTCGAAAGCCTCCACAATCTCGGCTGTCGTCCCGGCGCAGGCCGGGATCGATGACCACAAGCAGGCGCGGTTACGGGGACTCGGAGTGACCTGCTTCGCGCAACAACTTCATCTTGTGGTTATGGATCCCGGATCTGCGCGCGCCTAGGGGCGCGCTTGTCCGGGACGACGGAATTTGTGGCAGTAGTCGCGCCTCATATCTCGCACCCTCACATCGGCGGCGTGATCCCGTCCCTGCCGACGTTGACGCGGTTGGCTTCCAGCGAGCCGTCCTCCTTCTTCGCCGCGCCGAAGATGATCAGCTTGGCGCCCGGCTTGATCTCGGACCTGTCGCTGGCGACGAAGCTGACGATCGGGGTATCCGGCGGCACCACGACTTTCTTCTCGCCGTCCTTGTATTTCACCGTGATGTTCTGACCGTCGGTGCCCTTCACGGTCTGCGTCACGGTGGCGTTGGTCATGGTCGAGTTGGCGCGCGCGTCCCAGGGCCGAAAACCTTCGGCCGCGCCGCGCTGGTTCTCCGGGAAGATATGCACCGCGATCGCCCTCTGGGTGCCGTCGGGCTCCGGCATGGCGATGACGCCGATATAGGAGCCTTCCTTGATCTCCGACAGCTCCGTCTTCACCACGGCGAAGACCGCGACGTTGTCGGTCATGCGCACATTCACGTCGCTGCCTTCGCGCGTCTTGATGTCGAGCATGTTGCCGTCGACGTTCGCGATGGTGCCGCGGATGCGCACCGTCGGCGCCTGCTGCGCCGAGACAGAGGAAACAGCGATAAAGGTCGCGAAGGCTGCCGCGACGGCGCGCGGCATCCAGTTGTTCGGCTTCGGCATGATTATCCCCTCCAGGGAGTTGCGACGGTCAAACACGGCAACCCCGTGTGACCGCCGCTATTCCCGGCCGTGACGATCACATCGGCGGCGTGAGGCCGTCGCGCCCGACGTTGACGCGGTTGGTCTCGAACGAGCCGTCCGGCAACTGCTTCATGAAGGCGATCACCTTGGCGCCGGCCTTCAGGTCGGTCTTGTCGCCGGGCACGAAGGTCACCACCGGCGTGTTGTCGGGGACGAACACCTTCTTCTCGCCGTCCTTGTACTTGACCAGCAGCGTATGGCCGTCACTGCCGACCACGCTCTCCGACACCGTGGCGTTGGTCATGCTCGAGTTGGGCTTGAGGTCATAGGGGCGCGAGCCTTCGCCGGTGCCGCGCATGCTCTCCGGAAACACATGCACCTCGACGGCGTTGTCGCCGCCGTCAGGCCCCGGCACGGTGGTGGCGCCGACGAAGGAGCCGGGCTTGATGTCGGCGAGTGAAATTTTGGTAATGCCGGACACGCGCACATCGGAGGCGATGTGGAGCTTGACGTCCTCGCCGCTGCGCGACTTGACCTGCAGGATGTCGCCGTTGACGCTCTCGATCGTGCCGCGCACCCGCGTCGGCACCGGCGCCCTCTGCGCGAAGGCATAGAGGGTGGAAGCGGCCACCATCGCGACGGCGATGAGCGGACGTGTGAAAGTTGCACGTTGAACAGGCATGATTGTCTCCGATTGTCCCACTGGGATAGAACTCCGGAGGTGGTGCGCTATTCGCCGTTACCCTCTCAAGACTTTGTGAGATCGGCCTCGACCAATGCGCGCAGCTCGTCCGTGACCCGCGGCCGCCGGCCGAACCACAGCTCGAAGCCGCGCACGGCCTGGTGCAGCAGCATGCCGAGACCGTCGGCGGTCCTGAGGCCGCGTGCCTTTGCTGCGGCGAGCAGCGGCGTCACCAGGGGGACATAGACGAGATCGGCGACGACGGCCGCCTGCGGCAGGCGTGCAACATCAACATCGAGTGAAGGCTGACCGCGCATGCCGAGCGAGGTCGTGTTCACGAGAAGTTTTGCACGCGGCAGCACGTCGTCGATCCCGTCCCACGTAACGGGCTGCACGTTCGGCCCGAACTGCTTCGCCAGCGTCTCGGCCCGCGCGATGGTGCGATTGGCGAGATGGATGCGTTTGATGCCGCGCTCGCGCAGGCCGAACACGACCGCGCGCGCGGACCCGCCGGCCCCGAGCACCAGCGCCTCATCGGCCGTGTCCCAGCCGGGCGCGCTGGCATCGAGATTGTTGATGAAGCCCTCGACGTCGGTGTTGGTCGAGCGCAGCTCGCCGTCCTCGAACCACAACGTGTTGGCGGCGCCGACGGCCTTGGCGCGCGCATCGGGCGTCGACAGCGCCAGCACGCCCTCCTTGTGCGGAATGGTGACGTTGGCGCCGACGAAGCCGCGCAGCGACAGCCGCAGCACGAAATCGCGGAGATCCTCGGGCGGGACGGCCTCGATGACATAGCCGCCGGCGATACCGAGCGTGCGCAGCCAATAATGATGGATCAGCGGCGAGCGCGAATGCGCGGCGGGCCATCCGATCAGACAGGCTGCGGGAGCCTTGGTCACGGTCATCTTCTCCCCGGATCGTATCGGAGGCGATCCATTTCGCGTCCCGCGGGCTCTGTCAAGCGCGCGGGCACGATTCCCGCACTGCGCTTCCGCAAGGCCGTGATGCGGCGCCGGCTTGAGAAGGTGCGCGCCGTCAGGTCGCGGCCATATCATCGGCCGCGGACAGAGCCGCGCCGCCCTTGATGTCGGCGACCGCGCGCTCGATGGCCACGCGATAGCGCGCACGGGGCGGGACGCCATGGGTGAGCAGCGCGCGGCGGACGGCGGGCGAGGCGCCGGTGATGAACAGCCGGATGCCCCGGCGATGGGCCTTGGCGGCGACGCGGCCGAGCACGTTGGCCGCCGTCGAATCCAGGAACGGCACCGCGGCGAAATCGACCACCAAGCCCTTGCGCTTGTCGGCGATGCCGTCGAGCACGCTTCCGATCGCGGAGGCGGCGTCGAAGAGAAACGCGCCGGTGATGCGATAGACCAGCACGTCGCGATCGACCAGACAGTCTGGATTGCTTCGCTGCGCTCGCAATGACGGAGAGGAGGAGGCTGCGTGAGTCCAACTTTCGCCGTGCGCTCGGACGCAGCCCCTCACCCCACCCTCTCCCCGTAAGAACGGGGAGAGGGTGGGGTGAGAGCGTGCTTCCCTCACTGCGCGAGAGACAGACTCACGCCGCGTGCTGATGCGCGGCGATGATCTGGTCGGCGGCGCGGCCGGTGACTTCGGCCATGTGGTCGAACGTACGGGTGAAGCTGCCGGCGCCGGCCGTGGCCGAGCGCAGCTCGACGATCAGCTCGCCGATCTCGGCTTCCGGCATCATGGCGCGGACACAGTCCCAGCCGCTCCAGCCGTCGCGGGTGTCGAAGCCGAGGATCTGGCCGCGCCGCGCCGACAGGATCGCGTTGATCTTGGCGGTGGCATCCGTCGGGCAGACGATCTCGACCACATGGATCGGCTCCAGCAATACCGGCTGGCATTGCGGCAGGCCTTCGTTGAGTCCGACCCGCGCGGCGGTGCGGAAGGCGAGATCGGAGGAATCGACGCTGTGATAGGAGCCATCGGTCAGCGTCACCTGCACGTCGGTGACGGGGAAGCCGAGCGGACCGCGCGTGAGCCCGTCGACGACACCTTCTTCCACCGCCGGGATGTAGTTGCGCGGTACCGCGCCGCCCACCACCTTCTCGGCGAATTTGAAGCCGTCGCCGCGTGGCAGCGGCTTGATGTCGAGCACGACATCGCCGAACTGGCCGTGGCCGCCGGACTGCTTCTTGTGACGCCCGCGCTGGGTGATCGGCTTGCGGATGGTCTCCTGATAGCCGATCGCGGGCGGTTGCGAGGTGACCTTGACGCCGAAGCGATCGCGCAGGCGTTCGCTGGCGACGCGCAGATGCATCTCGCCCTGGCCCCACAGCACAGTGTCGTGGGTCTTTGCGTTCTGCACGACCATGAGCGAGGGATCCTCCTCATGCAGCCGCGTCAGCGCCTGGCCGAGCTTGACGTCGTCCTTGCGGTCGGTGGCCGCAACCGAGATCGCAAGCACTGCCGATGTCGGTTCTGCCGTAACCAGCGCCTCCGGCTGGGTCTTGCCGCTCGACACCATGTCGCCGGTCTTGACCGGATCGAGCTTGGCGAGCGCGACCGTGTCGCCGGCTTCCGCCGCGGCGCGCTTGGTGTCGTAGGCACCGTTGACGGCGAGGATGCCAGAGATGCGCCCCGCGCCGCCGGAGGAGGATTGCAGCGTGGCACCGTCGTCGAGATGGCCGGCGAGCAGCCGCGTCAGCGACAGCTTTCCGCCATGCTGCGAATGCAGCGTCTTGAAGACGTAGCCAAGCGCGTCCTTGCTCTCCGGTGCGCCGAGACGCTTTGCAGTCTCCGCAACACCCGGCGCCTCGTGGCGCAGCGCCTTCATCAGGCGCAGCACGCCGTTTTCGCGCGCCGCGGCGCCGAGCAGCACCGGGCAGATCAGCCCTTCGCGCAATTCGCGGGCGAGATCGTCGAACACGGCATCGCGCGGCGGCTGGATGTCTTCGAGCAGTTGTTCCATCAGCGCATCGTCGTGGTCGGCGAGCTTCTCCAGCATCGAGAAGCGGGCCTCCTTCTCGCGGTCGCGATCGCCGCCTGCGAGCGCGATGACCTCGGAGGCCTTGTGCTCGCGATAGATGAAAGCGCGCTCCAGCGCGAGATCGACGAAGCCCTCGATCAACTCGTCCTTCCAGATCGGGATCTGGCGCAGCACCAGCGGCACGCGCGAGGCGGGCTGGAGCGTTGCGAGCGTCTCGCGGATGCGCTTGTTGGCGCGGTCGATCTTGTTGAGGAACAGGAAACGCGGAATCTTCAGCTCCTCCAGCTCGCGCAGGATGATCTGAAGCTGGGGCAGCTTCTTCTCGTCGGCTTCGCAGACCACGACCGCGGCATCGACCGCGGGCAACGCGGCGCGCATGTCGTGGGCGAATTCGACGGAACCGGGACAGTCGAGGAAGGTGTAGCTGTCGCCCATGAAACTCGTGGTGGCGGCAGTGAGGCCGACGGTCATCTTGTGATGACGGGCCTCGGGCGTGGCGTCGCCGACGGAAGTTCCGGCATCGACGCTGCCGGCACGCGGGATTGCGCCCGTTCGTGCCAATATCGCTTCAAGAAGTGTGGTTTTACCGCTTTGGAATGGGCCCACCAGCGCAATGCACCGTGGACCTCGGGGACTTCTGACGTCTTGTCCCATTCGCCGCCTCCTTGGTGTGGAGCTCGGCCCATGATTGGGTCGGCAAACGCGGATGCTCTGCCCGTCCCCGAGATTTGGCAAGCGTCAAACGTCGCTGCGGTGCGTCCTTGTGATCGCGCCGGTGGAACGGCGCGATCACACGCATAATTGTTAACGGCCGGGGCGGAGTTCCAGGCTTTCGAGGCCGGCGGCGACGTTGAGTCCGACCTGGCCCTGCACGCTGAGCGGCTGGAGCGCGATCGAATTGTTGGAGCCGCCGACCAGCGCATTGCCACCGATACCGACGCCGACCGAAGCGCTACCCTGCGCGCCGGCATAATTGCCCGAGAGATCGCCGGGGCCGAGCCGGTCGACCGGCGCGAACACGCCCCAGGCCAGCGTCGTCTCCTGGGTGATGCCGATGTCGAGACCGACTTTGCGGATGGTCGCGACATAGCGATCCTCCGGCAAACCGTCGGCACGCAGGACGCAGCCGAGATTGGTCACCGATCCCACGATGAAGCCAACGCTGGCACCGCCGCGGCATTCGAGCACGCCAACCCGGACCATCCGCTGCTGCTGAGCGTCGCTGTTTGCGACGGAGACAACGAGGCTGGCGGCAGTGAGCCCGGCGAAGATGAACGAACGGCGCATGAATGTCTCCGGCGATGAATGTGATGCGAGCAGAGAGTCGCGCCTGCAAGCGAGGCGCGACGTTCTATGCCACAAGAGTCGTAGTGGTGCCAGATCACGCGTGACGATAAGCGTGCAAACAATAAAAAGGCCCGCCAGAGGCGGGCCTTTTCGATAGGTATTTGCGACAGGCTCAGCGAAGATTGCCGCAGAAGCGCTGGATGCGCTTGCAGGCGTCTTCGAGGTCCGAGGTCTTGGTCGCGTAGGAGATGCGGAACGCCGGGCCGAGGCCGAAGGCCGACCCCTGCACTACGGCGACGCCTTCGGTCTCCAGCAGCTCGGTGACGAACTGCTCGTCGTTGGAGATCACGTTGCCCGACGGCGCTTTCTTGCCGATCGTGCCGGCGCAGGACGGATAGACGTAGAACGCACCCTCGGGGCGCGGGCACTCGATGCCGTTCGCCTGGTTGAGCATGGAGACGACGAGGTCGCGGCGCTCCTTGAACACCTTGTTGTTGGCGGGGATGAAGTCCTGCGGACCGTTCAGCGCCTCCACCGAGGCCCACTGCGCGATCGAGCACGGGTTCGAGGTCGACTGCGACTGGATGGTCGCCATCGCCTTGATGAGCTGGGCAGGGCCGCCGGCATAGCCGATGCGCCATCCGGTCATGCAATAGGCCTTCGACACGCCGTTCACGGTGAGCGTGCGGTCGTAGAGGCTGGGCTCGACCTGCGCGACCGTGGTGAACTGGAAGTCGTCATAGACGAGGTGCTCGTACATGTCGTCGGTCATCACCCACACATGCGGGTGCTTGACCAGCACGTCGGTGAGCGCCTTCAGCTCGGCCCTGGTGTAGGCAGCGCCGGTCGGGTTCGACGGCGAGCACAGGATCACCCATTTGGTCTTCGGCGTGATCGCGCGCTCGAGCGCTTCCGCCCCGAGCTTGAAGCCGGTCGCCGCGGTGCAGACCACCGGTACCGGCTCGCCGCCGGCGAGCGCCACCATCTCGGGATAGCTGACCCAGTACGGCGCCGGGATGATCACCTCGTCGCCCGGATTGATGGTCGCCATCAGCGCGTTGTAGAGCACCTGCTTGCCGCCGGTGCCGACGATGACCTGGTTCGGCTTGTAGACGACGCCGTTCTCGCGCTGAAACTTCGCGATGATGGCTTCCTTCAGCTCGGGGATGCCGTCGACCGCGGTGTACTTGGTCTTGCCGGCTTCGATGGCGTGGATCGCCGCCAGCTTGATGTTGGCGGGCGTGTCGAAGTCGGGCTCGCCGGCACCTAAGCCGATGACGTTGCGGCCCGCCGCTTTCAGCGCGCGTGCTTTATCCGTGACCGCGATGGTCGCGGACGGCTTCACACGGTCGAGCGCAGCGGCAAGGAAGGACATCGTCATCTCCTGACAAGCGTCGTGACCCATGGGTCGTCACGACTCTGATTGTGGGAATGAAGCCACCCTAAAACGTGTGCCGCTGCGCCGCAAGAAACTTCGGCCCGATCTCGAAAAAGTTTACGGATTCCGGCGTTTCGAGGCGGGATTTCCCGCAATATTCCGTAACTTTGCCGTCCGAATCCCTCATATCCGGCAAGGCCTGTCCTCGGAGCAATTTTGCGTGTTTGCCGTCGCCAAACCAGACCGTCGTCATGCCCAGGCTTAGCCGTCCGAAGGACCCGGGCATCCACGTTCTTTCTGCCGTGCGGCGAGGCGTGGATGGCCGGGACATAGGCGAGCGAAAGCGACGCCGTCCTTCGGACGGCTATGCCCGGCCATCACGATGTGGAAGCATGGCGCCCTGAACCGATCGCCCCTCTCGCGGAGCAACGCATCCACACGTTGACGCAAGCGTGATCTGATTTGCATCGTCGCGTGGAAATGATCTTCCGTGGCGTTGCAGTGCGGTAGGTTTTCGAGTTTTTCTATTGGCTGGCTCTTGCGGCGGATTCGCATCGGCATCATTGTTTAGCCGCGTTGCGGGGCAACAAGCGCCGCGCCTTCCCGTCCTCGGTTTAGAACTCCCAGAATGTACAAGCTCTATTCGATGCAACGCTCCGGCAACAGCTACAAGGTCCGCCTTGCGCTGGCGCTGTTGAACTTGCCTTACGAAGCGGTCGAGGTGGACATTCTGCGCGGCGAGAGCCGGACGCCGGACTTTCTGTCCAAGAACCCGTCAGGCCAGGTGCCGCTTCTCGAGGTCGACGGCAACCGTTATCTCGCCGAGTCCAACGCCATCCTCTGGTACGTCGCCGTCGGCACGCCGCTCGCGCCGGAGAACCGCATCGATCGCGCCGAGGCGCTGCAATGGATGTTCTTCGAGCAGCACGCGCTCGAGCCGAACATCGGCGCCGCCTATTTCTGGCTGTCGCTGGTCAAGGGCGGCCGCGACCTCCAGACCCATTCGCTGGAGGACTGGATGGAACGCGGCTATGGCGCGCTCCAGGTGATGGAGAACCATCTCAAGACCAACGCCTATTTTGCCGCGCGCCAGCTCACGGTCGCCGACATCGCGCTGTACGGCTACACCCATCTCGCCGACCGCTGCGATTTCGACCTTTCGACCTTCCCGGCGATCCGGGACTGGCTGAAGCGCGTCGAGGCCGCGCCCGGCTTCGTCGCGATGGACTGGCGGCCGGCCGACATCGACGACCCCGCCAGCATCGCCGCCAGCGCCTGATGGCGCGGGCCTGGGCGAATAGCGGGCATAAGCGTCGTCTTTGCCGCAATCCCGCCATTTTCGTTGCGGCAGCCGCCGCAATATTGCCGGTTGAAACTGGGAAATTCTGGAACGTCGCGGGTGATTCGCTCGCACGTTGAAGGATTTAGACCCATGATTCGGGCGTCCGGCACGGCAGGCTTTCAGGGCCAACCCGCTACCGTTTCGTCTTCCCGGCTGACCAACGCGGTCGCGGCCTCGCTCGCCGTCGCCGCGCTCTCGCTGTGCCTGATCGTCACCCTGACGGTGCTGTCGACTAAGGCGACCATGGCGATGGGCCTGCCGGTCTGATTCCCGTTTCATCCTGGACCAGCCTTCAGGGCGCCGCGTGACCCGCGCCGACCGGCATCGCGACAGGACGTCGATGAAGTCACCTGTGGTAGTCGTTGCAATCACCCTGACTGCGGCCATCCTGGTCGCGGCCTCGCTGTTGATTTTCACCGGCATGCGCAAGAGCTCGGGCACCTCGACGCTGAATGCGCCCGCGTCGCAGCAACGCGTCAGGCACGCGCACTTGGTCTAAAATCATCCGAAAGCTTTGCGCACCGTCGCAAGCCGCCCTTAAGCACTTCGCACGAATTCGCACCGCACCGGTGCAACCATCAGTCACTGTTGCCGCCTTACCTCGTTCAGGGAGGAACGAGACAGGCCCATGCGATACGGATGGCGTGCGATCTGTGGTCCGGTGCTGACAGCGGCGACCCTGCTGCTGGCGATCCTTTTCGATCGCGCCATCCCCTCGCCCGCACCGCTGCTCGTCTGCATCGTGGCGCTTGCGGGCGCGCTGTCGGGTTTCGCCTCCGCCATCACCAGCGCAGCCTTCGCCGTGACCGGCACGGTGCTGCTCCTGTTCTTCCACCGAGCAATGCCCTTGGCGACCGCGGATCTGGTGCAGCTCGGCCTCCTCGCGGTGACGACCGCCGGCACTGCCGCGATCAGCGGCCTGATGCGCGAGCGGCTGCTCGGCACCTTTGCCGCCGAGCGCCAGAGCCACGCCACCGCCGCGCGGCTGTCGGCCGCGCTCGACCAGGTCGATATCGGCATCGTGCTGCTGGATGCCGAGACGCGCGCCGAATTCATCAACCGCGCGTTCCGCGATTATTTTGCGGTGCCGGACGACATCGCCGACGGCAAACCGCCCTTCGTCGCGCTGATGTATCACGGCCGCGACACCGGCGCGTTCGAGCTGCCGGAGGACGAGCTCGCCACCTTCATCGCGCAGCGCATGGAGATGGTGCGCATCGGCGATGCCACGCCGATCAACATCGCCTTGCGCAGTGGCGAGGTGCTGCGCTTCGTCTGCGCCGCGCTGCCCGACGGCGGGCGCATGCTGAGCTACACCCCGGTAACCGACCTCGTGCGCCACACCGATGCGCCCTCGCGCGCCGACTATTACCGTTCGCTGCGCGACCCCACCGGCCGCAGGCTGATCCGGCACCTGCGCGCCGCGGAATAGCGTCACAGCACGATTGATCGACGCGCCCTTCATCACGTATGAAGGTTGCTTCATCGATCGCGGAATTTCCAGATGTCGCTCACCGTTCGCTCCGTCACCAAGCAGGACTACGATCAATGGCTGCCGCTGTGGGACGGCTACAACGCCTTCTACGGCCGCTCGGGCCCGACCGCGCTCGCGCCCGAGATCACGCGGATGACGTGGCAGCGCTTCTTCGACGCCTATGAACCCGTGCATGCGCTGGTCGCCGAAAGCGACGGCCGGCTGCTCGGGCTGACGCACTACCTATTCCATCGCAGCACCACCGCGATCGAGCCGTCCTGCTATTTGCAGGATCTGTTCACGCTGGAGGCCGCGCGCGGCAAGGGCGTCGCCTCGGCGCTGATCCATGGCGTGTACGAGCGGGCGAAACTGGCGGGATCGCCGCGGGTCTACTGGCAGACGCACGAGACCAACGTCACGGCGCAGCGCCTGTACGACAAGGTCGCGGAGCGGTCCGGCTTCATCGTCTATCGCAAGCTGTTCTAATCCCGCGCGCAGCCTGTGGATAACTACCGCTGTCACCTACGCGTTACATAGCGGGACTAGGCTCCACCTGCGTCTGATCAGGCCCCCCGTCACCGATCAAGCGCCCCAAAGCGGTCCCCGTCAGTCGCCGCGTCTGACAGGGGCCGCATTTTTTTGTCCGCTCTGCCGGCATGGCAGCAGCGCGGCGAGCAGCTTGCTGGCGCGGTGCACCGCGGTCACAATGTGCTGCTGCTCGTCTCACAGGATCTCCCATGGAAATTCGCAATCTCGGCGCCTCCGGCCTTCGCGTGTCTGCGGTCGGGCTCGGCTGCAACAATTTCGGCCAGCGCACCGACCTGGAGACCTCGCGCAAGGTGATCCATCGCGCGCTCGACCTCGGCATCACGCTGTTCGACACCGCCGACATCTATTCGAACATGGGCGGCTCGGAAAACGTGCTCGGCACTGTGCTGGGCGATCGCCGCAAGGACATCGTGCTGGCGACGAAATATTCCAAGCCGATGGCGGAGGACGGAACCAAGCAGGGCGCCTCGCGCCGCTACATCATGGCCGCCGTGGAAGCGAGCCTGAAGCGGCTGAAGACCGACTACATTGATCTCTACCAGCAGCACGACTATGACCCGCTGACGCCGATCGAGGAGAGCTTGCGCGCGCTCGACGATCTCGTCCGGCAGGGCAAGGTCCGCTACATCGGCAATTCGAACTTTCCGGCCTGGCGGATCGCCGAGGCCGAGTACGTCGCACGCGCGATGAATGTCAGCCGCTTCGTCTCCTGCCAGGACGAATATTCCCTGGTGGTGCGCGACATCGAGAAGGACTTGCTGCCGGCAGCAACGGAATACAAGCTCGGCCTGTTGCCGTTCTTCCCGCTCGCCAGCGGACTCCTGACCGGAAAGTACCGGAAGGGCGAGAGCGCGCCTGACGACACCCGCTTCGGCAAGGTGCCGCGGCTGCGCGACCGCTACGTCACTCCGCGCAACGAGGACATCGTCGAGAAGCTCCAGGCCTTCGCCAAGGCGCGCGGCCACAGCATGCTCGAGCTTGCCTTCTCCTGGCTCGCCGCGCGCCCGCAGGTGTCGAGCGTGATCGCCGGCGCCACCCGCGTCGAGCAGATCGAGGAAAACGTCAAGGCGATCGCGTGGAAGCTCAGCACTGATGATCTTGCCGAGATCGACACGATCACCCTGGGCTGACGTTTGAAGCGCGGCGCTATTTCGCGCCGCGCCCCACCGTCTGCATCACTTCGAAGCCTTCGAATTGCGGATGGCCGAGATAAAGCGGCTTGTTGTCGCCGGCCTTGTGATGCGCGGCCCGAAAAGCCTCCGACTTGGTCCACGCCTCGAACGCCGCGTGGTTCGCCCACACGGTGTGCGAGGCATACAGCGTGTGGTCCTCGAGCTCGGGGCCGCGCAGCAGATGGAATTCGACGAAGCCCGGCACCTTGTCCAGATGCGTGTCGCGCGAGAGCCAGACCTGCTCGAAGGCGGCCTCGGAGCCCTTGGCGACGCGGAAGCGGTTCATGGCGATGTACATGGGTGGTCTCTCCTGATGCTCAGGCGATTATCTCGTCATTCCGGGATGCGCCGCAAGGCGCAGGCCCGGAATCCATAACCCCGATCGGGAGTATGGATTCCGGGCTCGCGCCAAGAGGCGCGCCCCGGAATGACGGCGTTTGTGGATTAGGCCACCAATCCCTTCATCGGCCTTGCGCTTGCGCTGTCCGGGAACACCGTCTCGGCCAGCACGCGATCGGACAGGCCGAACTGGCCTTGCAGCACGCCCTTGATCACGGAGCGCAGGTCGGTGGTGGGCTTGAGGTCGCGGGCCTCATAGAGGTTGGCGGGCTTGAGGCCCGGCCAGTCGGAGATGACGCGGCCGCCCTTCACCGCGCCGCCGGCGAGCAGCGCGACGGTGGCGGTGCCGTGATCGGTGCCGTCGGTGCCGTTGATGCGCGCGGTGCGGCCGAATTCGGTGGCGACGACGACGACGGTATCGCGCCAGCGCTCGCCGAGGCCGTTCTCGAATTCGGCGAGCGCGCCGTCGAGCCCGCCGAGCAGGAAGGCGAGACGCCCGACCGGGCCGCCTTCATTGGCGTGCGTATCCCAGCCGTCGAAGGCGAGCGCGGCGATGCGCGGGCCGTCGTCGGCCGCCATCAGCTTGGCGGCTCCGCGCGCGACCTGGCGCATCTGCGCGACCTGATTGCCGCCCTTCGGCTTCATGTCGTCGCCGCTTGCGGCCTTCTCCAACTGGAGGCCCTGCGAGAGGGCCATCGCCAACGCGGGATCGCGGTGACGGTAGAGATCGACGAGCCGCATCGCGGTGTCGTCGTCGGCCTGCGGCAGCGCCACCGGTGCCCAGCCGACGGTCGGCGCATTGCCGCGCAGCACCAGCGGCGTGGTCGGGCCGACGGCAAGGCCGCTCGAGACGCGCTCGCCGCGCGGCAGCGCTTCCAGCGCGCGGTTGAGCCAGCCGGACTGCACCCGGCCGGGGCCGGCATAGCCGCTTTCGAGCACGTCCTGGCCGTCGAAATGCGAACGGTCGCGGTAGGGCGTCGCCACCGCGTGGATCACCGCGGCATGCATGTCGCGATACATCCGCGCGAACTCCGGCATTGCCGGATGCAGCGCGAAGAAGGAATCGAGCATGATCGCGGGATGCGCGCCGTCCGACGCGAGCGCGATCGACCCGTGCAGGCCGGCATAATCGGGGTCGCCGACCGGCGCGACGGTCGAGAGCCCGTCGAGCGCACCGCGCAGGATCACCACGATCAGCCTGGGATCGCGACCGTCGGCTGCGCGCGCGAATTTCGGCAAATAGGCCCAGGCCGCGAAGGAGGCCCCGCCGAGCAGGAGGCCGCGGCGCGAGGTGAGGAGCCGGTTCTCGACGCAGTCGATCATCATCATCTCCTCTGCATTTCCGGCGACATCAGCAGCAGCGCCAGCGCCTGCTGGCGCGATTCCGCGCGCTCGATGGTCCTTCGCGTTTCGATCGACGCCGCGTCTGCCGCTGCGAATTCCAGCAGGTCGAGCGGGTCGATGTTGTTGCCGAGCCGCGCGCCCATCTGCGCGGCGATGTCGAGCCGCAGCTTCATGCCTTCGGGCGCGGCCCAGGCCGCAACGGTGTCCGGGAAACCGTTGGGACCGGACGGCGACCACAGCGGCTGGCCGAGCAGATTGAGACCGTTCAGATAGGCGCCGGGATCCTCCGGCACGCGCGCGAGCAGCCGGCCGCTCGCGACCAGGAAATCGTAAGGGCTGCGCATCTTGGTCAGCGGCGCCTTCCAGGCCTCGTCAGAATCGACCAACGCGGTCGCCATGGCCTTGAGATCACCGTCGGTCTTGACGAAGACGTCGCGCAGGCGCGCGACCAATGCCTGAGGCGGATCGTCGGCGACGAAATGACGGACGAGCTTGGTCGCGATGAAATTCGCGGTCGAAGGATGCCGGGCGATGTCGGCGAGCGCCGCCTCGCCCTGCGCCAGCCCCGTCGGCTCGTAGGTCTTGCCGAGCAGCACTTGCGGCCCGGGCTGGTGTGCATTGACGTTGAAGGCGAAGGAGCCGGGTGTGCCGAGCCCGCCTTGCCTTCCGGCAAAGGTCCAGCCCGTGATGATGCGCGCGAGCGAGGTGACGTCCTCCTGCGTGTAGCCGCCGCCGACGCCGAGCGTGTGCAGCTCCATGATCTCGCGCGCGAGATTTTCGTTGAGCCCGCGCTTGCGGTTCTGCCCCGCCCGCGAGTCCGGCCCGAGCGATTGCTGGTTGTCGAGGAAGAACAGCATGGCCGGATGCTGCTCGACCGCCTTGAGCATGTCGGCGAAGCGCCCAAGCACGTGCGGCCGGATCGCCTCGCGCTCGAACGCGCCGGCCCAGATTCGCGCCAGCTCGCCCTTGCTCGCGGAGATGCAGAAATGGTTGGACCAGAACACGACCAGCCGCTCGGTGAAGCCGCACTCGACCAGCGTCGCACGCTGCAAGCGCGCCAGCGCCTCGGCACGAAAGGTTTTCTGGATCACGTTGAGCGGCTGCGGTGCAGGTTTTGCGGCGGGCGGCGCGGCCATGTTCGGCTGCATGGTCTCGGGCTTTGCCGCAGCGTCCGCCGGCTTGGCTTCGGCCATCTGGCCGGCGATCTCGGTCGCAGCCGTGTTCAGCGAGAGATTGCGGCGGGGCCCGGGCTTCTGATCAGCCGGCGCCTGCGCTTCGGGCGGCGTTCCGGCCTTGGCGGCGGCCTCGCGCGCCTGCTTGACCTCGTCCTGATAGGCGAACACGGCCTGGCCGAGTTGCGGCGTCGATAGCAGGCCGGGCGCTTCCAGCAGCACGCCGTTGGGGCGCGCCAGTTCCGCCTTCACGAAACCGCGCGGATCGGACGCCGCGTTGATCAGATCGCCGGATGCCCCGCCGCGGGCGCCGAAGCCGAAGCGGTTGAGCGCGACGAGGGCGGCTTGCGAATCGCGGGCCATCGATTTGTCCTTCGCGGATTGCCAACCGCTTTCCTGGTCTGTGCGCGGCGGATAATATACCGCGGCGGGAGATGAACCCGACATGAAAATGACGGCACAGCTTTTGCGCAAATCATGACAATTCCGAAAGAATCCTCAATGCAGGAACCGCGCCGTCTCACCTGCTCCCGCTGCGGCACCGAGTTCGGCTGCGACCTCTCGGGCACCTGCTGGTGCGCGGAGGAAACCGCGCGACTGCCGATGCCGGTCAAGGGCGAGGACTGTTTGTGCCGGGATTGTCTGCGCAAGGCGGCGGCGCGTAGCCCGGATGGAGCGCAAGCGTAATCCGGGCTACGGCAGTATCGTAGGGTGGGCAAAGCGAAGCGTGCCCACCATTTTCATTGCGCGTGTGGGGAGATGGTGGGCACGGCGCTTTGCGCCTTTGCCCACCCTACGAAGCGACAAAACTTACACCGCATGCCCCGGCGAGGTCCGCGCCATGCCGTCGAACGCATCGAGCAGCTTCTCGCGCCAGGCGTAGACCGGATCATCCGCCTCCAGCAGCTTGAACGGGCTCGTCACGCGTGCCCACTGAAAACCGCCGAACACGATGTAGTCGGCATAGTTCGGCGCGCCGCCGCCGATGAAGGGCTGCTTCTTCAACGTTTGCCGCATCATCTCCAACGATTTGCGGAAGGCGACCACGCCGGCATCGCGGCTGGCCATGATCTCTTCCAGCGTCTTGCCGCCAAAGCGTGCTTCGCGCGATTGGCGGAAATAGGCGGCATCGACGTCGGCGAGATTCTTCGGGATGTCGGCGATGATCAGCGGAAAGATGCCGCCGACGATGGCGATGTCGCCGAAGGCGTTGATCATGCGCGCCATGGCGCGGCCGCCCTCGCCGCCGAACAGCGACGGGCGATCCGGAAACCTGTCTTCGAGATAGTTCGCGATCGTCCAGGAATCGACGACGGGCTTGTCATCGTGCAGGAGCACCGGGACCTTCTCCGAGCCGTGCGGCGCGATCGCGCTCTTCTCGGTGAAGCGCCAGGGCAGCGATTCCGCCGCCAGGCCCTTGTGCGCCAGCGCCATCCGCGTGCGCCAGCAATACGGGCTGAAGGGACGCGAGGCGTCGGTGCCGACGAGTTCGAACAGTTTGAGCGACATGGCCGGTGCTCCGTCATCGCGAACGCAGCGAAGCAATCCAGACTTCCGCCGCGGAGACATTCTGGATTGCTTCGCTGGCGCTCGCAATGATGATGTGGAGACCTCACCGCCCATGCATGCGCAAAAACCTCTCGCCGTCCTCCGTGACCGCGATCACCAGCCCGATGCCTGCAACCGTCTCGCGCGCGACGTAGCCGCGGTCGGCGGCGTCTTCCCAGATGGTGAGGCGCGGGCACGAGGTCTTCCAGGTCGAAATCACCTCGGCATAGGCGCGCGGCTCGCGCGCGACCCATTCGACGAAGTCCAGCACCAGCGGATCGGCAGTCTCGCTCATTGCAAACCTCCCTTGTCGAAGGCCGCCAGCACCGGGGTGCGAACCAGGAGCCAGCCGCCATAGGCGACGTAGTAGCAGGCGATGGTGGTGATCAGCTTGTTCGACCAGACGATGAATTGCTGGTCGGTCATGGCTTCGAGAATGCGGCGCGCGAGCGTGGTGCCGAGCATGGATGCTGCGATCGCGACGCCGGCGAGCACGGGATCGAAGCTCGCGGCCTGGTCGATGATGCCGCCGAAATAGATCAGCTTGGTGAAGTGGCTGACGAGCTGGCACATCGCCTTCGTCGCCACCTTCTCACGCCGGCCGAAATCGCCACCGAGGAAGAAGGTGTCGAGCAGCGGCCCCGACACGCCGGTCATCAGCATCAAGCCCATGCAGATCGTGCCATAGACGGTGCCCTGCCAGAGCCTATCAGGGTCCGGCTTGATGTTCGTCGGCAGCAGCCGCGCCATGAACGGGGTGATGCCGAGCAGCAGCAGCGCCATCGGCTTGTCAGGCACGTAGCGGGTGAGCGACCAGGCCGCGAGCGCGATGGTCGCGCCGACCACATAGTTCGCGACCGGCCGCCAGCGGATATGCGCGCGCCACAGGAAGGCACGCCAGCCGTTCGAGGCCATCTGCGTGATCGCATGCAGCACCATCGCGGTCGGCAGCGGCATCAGCGCGAGCAGCACGCCGATCAGGATCAGCCCGCCCGCCATGCCGAACAGCCCCGACAGGAACGCGGTGGCGACCATCAGCAATCCAAGGGCAGCGATCATCATGGGCGTCACGCGGGGTCTCCGTAGCAAGTGAGGGACGCAGACTATGCGCTCTCCCTCGCCCCGCTTGCGGGGAGAGGGTGGGGTGAGGGGGAGCCTCCACAAGGGAGGTGGCAGTTGGACTCGCGGAGACCCCCCTCACCCGGAATTTGCTAACGCAAATTCCGGCCTCTCCCCGCAGGCGGGGAGAGGCGAAGAAGCAGCCTCCCGCTCAACAAAATCAGCATGGATTACGCTGATATTTCTGCCTCGCTTGCTCCCCTCGCGCAAACTGAGTTATCTTGCCCTGGCATCAGCTTTCCTGAGGGTCGGTCATTTGCGGCGGCTGCTCTTTCTCAACGGCATCAAGGCATTCGAGGCGGCGGCGCGGACCGGCAGCTTTGCTGCGGCGGGCGTCGAGCTCAACGTGTCGGCGGCCGCGGTCAGCCGCATGGTGCATCTGCTGGAGGAGCGGCTCGGCGTCGCGCTGTTCGAGCGCAAGGCCAACAGGCTGGTGCTGACGCAGGCGGGACGCGCCTATCAAAGCGGGCTGACGCCGATCTTCGATGCGCTCGCCAGCCTGACCGCGCAGGTGACGGCCCCCTCCAGCGTCCGCGTGCTCACCATCGGCGTCGGCCACACCTTTGCGATGCGCTGGCTGATCCCGCGCCTGTCGGAGTTTCGCAACGAGGAGCCCGACATCGAGGTGCGCTTCACCACCGGCGGCGCGTCGGTGCCGTTCGGCGAGGACTGGAGCTGCGGCATCAAGCTCGGCACCGGCGACTGGCCCGGGCTCGTCGCCGAGCCGCTGTTCGCCGGCGACCTCACGCCGGTCTGCGTGCCCCGTCTCGCCGCGAGCCTGAAGCGCCCGGCCGATCTCAGGGGACCCAGCCTGATCCGCGTCGCACATTCAGCCGAGGACTGGCCGATCTGGCTGAAGGCCGCCAACCTCGCGCGCATCAATGCGCGCGGGCCGGAATTCCAGTTTTACGGCCAGGCGCTCCAGGCCGCCGCCGACGGGCTCGGCATCGCCATGGGCATCCGGCCCTACATCGACGACGATCTCGCCGCCGGGCGCCTGGTAGCGCCGTTCGACCTCTCGGTGCCCAAGGGCATGCGCTGGTATCTGGTCTATCGCAGCTTCCAGACCGAGCAGCGCGACTTTGCCGCGTTCCGCCGCTGGATCATGCGGGCGGCGTCGGAACCCGCCGCCCGTCCGGCGAGGCGCACCGGCCGCACCACCGCGCGGAACTGAAATTCAGCGGTTCCGCGGGCAAAAAACCCCGTCGCATGTGAACCGCTTCACATCCTGAAATCCGCAAACGTGGTCCCCTGCCCCTCCAACAAGGCGCTCGAGCAACAGACTCGACCAAGACACTCCGGGGACTACCAATGACGACCATCTACGACGGCTTTGACATCGAATCCTTCGAAGCTGGCAAGGGGCTGTGGCACGCCCGCATCCGGCGCGCCGATTTCAGCCTGGTTGCCATCGACGGCGTGCTGTTTCCGGCCATGGAGGTCGGCTTCGCCTGGCCCGATCGCGACGCCGCGATTGCCGATGCCAAGCACCACATCGATCGCTTCCGCCGGCGGGCCGACAGCGACGACGAATAATCGGTCAGGGACGGCGAAGGGGAACCGGTCATGTCAATCACCGAATTCGACGACGGAGCGCGGCCTCGGATCTACAACCGCGCCGTCCTGTCGAATTGTCCCGAATGCAACGGCGATCTCGCGGTGCTCCGCGTGATCGGCGGCCGCGCCGGGTGCGAGTACTGGACCATGCGCTGCACCGATTGCGGCGGGATCCACCTCGACATCCTCAAGCCGCATGGGACGGCCGAGGACAACGAGGGCCCGCTGCCGGCGGCGTGACGTTTCGGCCTGCTGCCAACCTGCTGTCAGCAGCCTGCGCACGGACGGGCATTCGCCCTTTCCTGAGGGGCGGACTCGTCCCATATTCGCCCCATGGCGAAGAAATCTGCATCCTCCGAAAAATCCGGCAAATCCCCCAAGTCCAAGGCTCCGTCCAAGGCCCCGAACTCGAAGGCGCACCGCCCTGACGTGCAGCCGATCGGGCCGGCGCTGGCCGAGCTGCTCAATCCCGCCATCAACCGCGGCGATGCCGGGCTTGGATCGGGCACCGGCCTCCAGCCGCCGCCGGACAATTCGCGCGACCGCCGCGCCGGGGGCGAGGCCGCCGCGCATCGCGCGCGCGCCTCGACGCCGAAGGACTTTCCCAGTGACCGCCCGGCGGGACTCGACGAGGCGCCGCAGGCCAATTACGGCACCGCGGCCACGATCCCGACGCTCGATCCGGAACTGGCGCGGCAGCTCGGCCTGCCCACCGAGGAGGACGATGCCGAGGCGCTGGCGCGTCCGCCGCGCAGCAAAATGGAGGCGCTCGGCGTCAAGGCGACCGCGGATGCGCTGGAGTCGCTGATCCGCGAGGGCCGGCCGGAGTTCCGCAAGGACGACGGCTCCACGAAGGTATGGACCCCGCATCGGCCGCCGCGCCCGGAAAAGTCCGAAGGTGGCGTGCGCTTCGAGATCAAGTCGCACTACGAACCGCGCGGCGACCAGCCGACCGCGATCGCCGAGCTGGTCGAGGGCATCCAGCGCAACGACCGCAGCCAAGTGCTGCTCGGCGTCACCGGAAGCGGCAAGACCTACACCATGGCCAAGGTAATCGAGGCGACGCAGCGCCCCGCCATCATCCTGGCGCCGAACAAGACGCTGGCCGCCCAGCTCTATGGCGAGTTCAAGAACTTCTTCCCCGACAACGCGGTCGAATATTTCGTCTCGTATTACGACTACTACCAGCCGGAAGCGTACGTCCCGCGCACCGACACCTATATCGAGAAGGATTCCTCCATCAACGAGCAGATCGACCGCATGCGCCACTCGGCGACGCGCGCGCTGCTCGAACGCGACGACGTCATCATCGTCGCCTCGGTGTCCTGCATCTACGGTATCGGCTCGGTCGAGACCTACACCGCGATGACCTTCGCGCTGAAGAAGGGCGAGCGCATCGACCAGCGCCAGCTGATCGCCGACCTCGTCGCGCTCCAGTACAAGCGCACCCAGGCCGATTTCACCCGCGGCACCTTCCGGGTCAGAGGCGACGTCATCGACATCTTCCCGGCGCACTATGAGGACCGCGCCTGGCGCGTGAACCTGTTCGGCGACACGATCGAGACCATCGAGGAGTTCGATCCGCTCACCGGCCACAAGCAGGACGAGCTCGAATTCATCAAGATGTACGCCAACTCGCACTATGTGACGCCGCGCCCGACGCTGGTGCAGGCGATCAAGTCGATCAAATCGGAATTGAAGCAGCGGCTCGATCAGCTGCACGACCAGGGCCGCCTTTTGGAAGCGCAGCGGCTGGAGCAGCGCACCACCTTCGACCTCGAGATGATGGAGGCGACCGGAAGCTGCGCCGGCATCGAGAACTATTCGCGCTATCTCACCGGACGCCTGCCCGGCGAGCCGCCGCCGACGCTGTTCGAATACGTGCCTGACAACGCGCTGGTGTTCGCCGACGAAAGCCACGTCACCGTCCCCCAGATCGGCGCCATGTTCAAAGGCGACTTCCGCCGCAAGGCGACGCTCGCCGAATACGGTTTCCGCCTGCCCTCCTGCATGGACAACCGCCCGCTCCGCTTCGAGGAATGGGACATGATGCGGCCGCAGACCATCGCGGTGTCGGCGACGCCGAGCGGCTGGGAGCTGAACGAGAGCGGCGGCGTGTTCGTCGAGCAGGTCATTCGCCCGACCGGGCTTATTGATCCTCCGGTCAACATTCGCCCCGCCCGCACCCAGGTCGACGATCTCGTCGGCGAAGTCCGCGCCACCGCGCAGGCCGGCTATCGCTCGCTGATCACGGTGCTGACCAAGCGCATGGCGGAGGATCTCACCGAATATCTGCACGAGCAGGGTATTCGCGTCCGCTACATGCACTCGGATATCGACACCATCGAGCGCATCGAGATCATCCGGGATCTCCGGCTCGGCGCCTTCGACGCGCTGGTCGGCATCAACCTCCTGCGTGAAGGCCTCGACATTCCCGAATGCGCGCTGGTCGCGATTCTCGACGCCGACAAGGAAGGCTTTTTGCGCAGTGAAACGTCCTTGATCCAGACCATCGGCCGCGCCGCGCGCAACGTCGACGGCAAGGTGATCCTCTATGCCGACCAGATGACCGGCTCGATGGAGCGCGCCATCGCGGAAACCAACCGGCGCCGCGAAAAACAGGTCGAGTACAACACCGCCAACGGCATCACGCCGGAGAGCGTGAAGAAGCAGATCGGCGACATCCTCAACTCCGTCTACGAGCGCGACCACGTGCTGGTCGAGGTCGGCGGCCACGACATGACCGACGACGTCATCTCGATCGGCCACAATTTCGAAGCCGTGCTCGCCGATCTCGAAACCCGCATGCGCGAGGCCGCGGCCGATTTGAACTTCGAGGAAGCCGCGCGCCTGCGCGACGAAGTCAAGCGCCTGCGCGCCACCGAACTCGCGGTGGTCGACGACCCCACCGCCAAGCAGCGCACCGTCCAGGGCAAGGCCGGCGCCTATGCCGGCACCAAGAAGTACGGCGACGCGGCGAACCTGCCCGTCAGCGCGATGAAGAGGAAAACCGTGAGCTCCGCGCTGAAGGCCAGCGGCGTCGGCAGCGGCTCGAAGGTGCACAAGCCGCATCTCGACGAGATGCACGGCCCGGAATCGCTGCCCTACCGCGAGAAGCCGAGCCTGCCCGCAAAGCCGTTCGGCAGCACGAGCCGGATCATCCAGCCGACGGACTCGCGACAGTCAGGACCGGAGTTCGGCCCCACCCCGCGCTCCAGCGGCGGCGCGCCGGGGCATCGCGGCGGGTGGAAGAAGAGGTAGGGGGCGCGGGGTCATCCGCGTTGTTCGTGGTTATGGATTCCGGGCTCGCGACTTCGTCGCGCCCCGGAATGACGAGGGAGAGATATGCTCCTTCACCCCACGCTCGCCGTCACCACGGCCATCCCCGACAGCAGCAGCACGATGGTAACGAGCTGAAGCGAGGCGACCGGCTGGGTGCGCCAGGCGGTGATCTTGTCGGATCGCGACAGATGGGCCTCGAAGAATTTTGGTTCGTAGACGGTCTTGAAGAAGGAAGGGAAGCTCGAGCCCGGCGCCACCGCGAGCAGCGCATGGGCGATGGAGGCGATGGCGACGCCGGGGTCGCCGACGAGGTCGTGGTTGCCGAGCAGCTTGAGCAGCATCGCGGCGGTGGCGAAGGTCGGGAAGCTCTGGAGGGTCGCGGTCAGCGCGAGGCCTTCGAGCGCGTTGTGGAGGCGGGACTTTCTCGCGGCGATCGTGGCGGCCATGGCACGTCTCCCTGGTGACATGCCGATCACGACAGCCGCGTCGGGGCGGGCGTGATGTGAGATGGGTCACGCCCTTTTCCATAGCCGGAACAAGGGGCGAGATGGATTCCGGGCTCGCGCCGAGTGGCGCGCCCCGGAATGACGGGGGATTACAGCTTCCCCTGCCCGTTCACCTGGCTCTGCTGTTGCCGCTGCCTTTCCTGCTCCTTGGCGTGGTGCCGGCCGTAGAGGCAGCCGGCGGCGGCGCCGAGGACGCCGTGATGGCCGGCATAGTGGCCGGCGACGCCGCCGACGACGGCGCCCTTGATGCAGCCCTTGGCGTTGGCGGTGGAGGTCGCACCGCAGATGAGAAGCGCGGCGGTGACGGCGAGAAGCTGGGATTTCATGGATCGATGTCTCCGGATGCGGTGTCGGCGTCTCAACGGGCGCGGGCGCATCGCGGTTCCACGCGCCTGCGCGGCCCCCGGCATTGCGCAAGGCGATTTCGTGCAGGCGCACGGGCGCTCAACCCATAATTGCAGCCATGAACCTGGCATTGCGCTTGCGCGTCATATCGACTGCAACACTCCTGTGGTTTCGCGGATTGCCGGTGCGCGAAACCGCGCGTTAGCGTTGCGCAACGCCATGCGGCCAATGAGGACGGGCGGAATGACAGTCGAGAAGCTCAATCGCCAGCGCGTCGTGCATCTGCTCGACGCCTTCGCGCGCGGCGACATCGAGGCCGCGCTGTCGTGCTGCACCGACGACGTCGACTTCCTCACCCACGCGCCGATCGACATCCTGCCGCACATGGTGCCGCGCCACGGCAAGGCCGAATTGCGCGCGCTCTGGCAGACGGTCTGGGTGCGCTATTCGGAGATCCGCTACAAGGCGCCGCACATCGTCGCCGAGGGCGACGAGGTCGCCACCTACATGCAGACCTATTTCAGGAAGCGCAGCAACGACCGCGTCGTGCAGTTCGATATGGCGGTGTTCTACACCTTCCGCAACGGACAGGTGGCGCAGATCCGCGAGATCATCGATTCCTACGATCTGGTGCAGCAGGTGCTGGAGCGCGAGATCGGACCGCTGATCGTGGGGGCGCGGGTGGACGGGAGTTAATCCCGACCGCGCTCTTCGCGACGTCGTCCTGGCGAAAGCCAGGACCCATTACCCCGACTGCCGATATGGTGGCACCTTGCTAACCGCTAGCGTGCCCATTGCAGGATTCGGTGGCTATGGGTCCTGGCTTTCGCCAGGACGACACCGAGAATGCGGGAACCAGCGCTCGTACGCTTGAGCCCCCCGGAAGATTACGGGGTTCTGTTGTAAATCTCACAAAACGCGATCAATTGTGCATTGCGAAAACGTGAATTGCGTTTTGGCCGAAATTCCGTATTTTGTTCGCATACAAACGAGTTGAGCGGCCCCGAGGCACGTTTCCTGTGCATCGGGCTGCTTTCCGTTTTTTTGCAAGCCAGCTTCAGGACTGCCCAAAATGACAGAGCACAGCCTCTGGCGTTTCTCGCGCGCATTGCACCGCGCGATCAACGACCGGCATTTCGAGGATATCGAGGCCCTGATCGACGAGGACGTCGAGTGGGCGCTCTATGGCCCGATCGACATGTTTCCGTTCCTCGGCGCGCGCCAGGGCAAGGACGCCGTGCTCGACGTCATCCGCCAGCTCGCCGACAATTTCCAGGTCCGCCGCTTCGATCGCGAGAGCATCATGCTCGGCGTCGATTCCGCCGCCTCGATGCTGCGCTATTCGCTGACGGCGCTGGATTCCAACAAACCGATTTCCTTGCGGGCCGCGCAGTTCGCCCAGTTCAGGGCGGGCAAGCTCGTCAGCTTGCGCGTGCTGATCGACACCTTCGACCTGGTCGAGCAGGCACTCGGCCGTGCCATTCATCTGCCGAAGATGAGCAGCGTCGGCTGAGGGGGGACGCCAACGGGCCCCGCTCTTCGGGACCGATGACGATGCGTGGTGCGACGTCCTGGCCTCCAGCCCCGCCGGATGCCGTCGTGCCGGAAGCCCGTCGTCGGGCGCGCGCCTTTCGCGCGGCCCGTTGGTTTCGCGTCCCCAGGCAAGCGTCCAAAGGCGAGCCGCCACAATTTCGCAACGATAGGTCAGCATCCTCGCTGCGGAATGGCGCATGGTCATTGCGGAAGTCCGCTATATATTATCGGACAGCATGCGCCGGGGTTCGCGGGCAGGACGATGGAATTCTCGACAGGTTTTGGCTGGACCAGGCTGCCAGTGCTGGCGGCCGCGTTCATTTTGGGCTCGGTGCTGACGGTCTCGGCGCAGATCATCCCGCCCTTCTCCCCACCCGCGGCCGCGCCCGACGAGGAAGCCGAGGCGGCGGATACCCCCGACGTCAACGACCCCGACGTGCTCAAAGGCATCGACGTCGACAAGCTCGACTGGGGCCAGCTCGCGATCGACGCCGGCACGCTCAACGACCTCATCGCCGCCAAGAAGCGCGCGCAGGCCGCCGCCAATGACGGGATGAACTGGTCGTCGAACGCCAATGCCAACGGCTCCTCGGCGGTGACGGTGAAGCAGTCGGTATCCTCGTTCTGGGACGCCCGCATCGGCGCCGACATGACGGTGACGAGCGAGCCGCGGACGATGTCCGAGCTCTTGGCGCAGAAGGCCGCCAATGGCGGCAACCTGCCGCAATCCTCCGGCAGCGCCTGGGCGGCGGCGACCGCGCCCGGCGCGGGCCCGATCTGGGACAAGACCGCGGTGGAAGCCCGTGTCGACCCCGGCGCCGAGCAGAGCAAGCTCGGCGCGTCGCTGACCAAATCGGTGCCGCTGTCGGGCGACACGTCGCTGACGCTGCAGAACGGCTACAGCGTCAACCAGCAGGGCACGACCGCGGTCCCCGGCATCGGCGGGCACATCACCCGCAATTACGAGACCGACCAGTCCGCCAAGGTCACCCTCACCGACACCGGCACCAGCATCACCGCCGGCCAGACGCTCTCGACCACCGACGACAAATGGCTGCGCAAGTTCGGCGCCGAGCAAAAGCTGTTCGACAACGTCACCGTCTCCGGCTCGGTCGGCGAGACCTCGCAGGGCGCGATCAACAAGAGCCTGACGGCGGGGTTCAAGAAGAGCTGGTGAGTGTGTTTTCGCCTCTCCCCGCTTGCGGGGAGAGGGAGTCAGACACCGGCCGTGCCGCGAAGGCGCTCCGCCGCAGCCGCCGTTTAGACATTCCTAACCATACGCCACGGCAAAACCCCCGAATGGTCCGCCCTTGCCGCATCTCGGCCCAGTTACGGTCAAAATCCGGCGCCCTGATGCGGATCGCCTTACAGACGTCGTCGTGCGGGGGACACTCGCGCTGCGCTCAACGCGAACAGGGGAACAACGATGAACGCCATGCGTCCGGAAAAGACCGAGACCACCGAGACCGAGACGGTCGACAGCAATCTCGCCGCGGTGACGGAAGTCGAAGCCGGCATCCGTGACTTCGTCCGCAACGACATCGCCTATCTGCGCCGGCCTGCGGCGACGAGCGCCGACGCACCGCCGCTCGATCCGAGCGCGGAGGCCACCGTCACCAACGTCAACTCGCTGATCCAGCGCGTCGCCGGCACCTCGCTCGCCGAGATCGAGAATCTGATCTCCGAGCTCGAGAGCCTGCGCGACCTGCTCCATGCCGAAGGCCAGCGCGTCCAGCGCGAGATCTCCGGCTACGCCCAGCTCAGCCAGGCCGCGATGAAGTCGACCCGCATGATCGCCGACAACGTCGCGCAGTGGAAGCGCGCCGCCGACGGCCTGCGCAACAGCTGATCGGTCAGCACCCGGCATCACCGGCCGCCGCGTTCCGAAAGGGGCGCGGCGGTTTTGATTCCGGGGCGGTGTGAATGCGCGTGTCCGCACGCTGTCTCCCCAATGCAGGCGTCATCGCCCGCCTTGTGCGCACTTGCGCACTGGAGCGGGCGATCCAGTATTCCAGAGACGGCGGTGATTGAGCGGAGACGCCGCGGCGTACTGGATGCCCCGGACAAGCCGGGGCATGACAGCGGAGGGCTTGGCAGGCGGCCACGCAAGTACGTCGGCCAGAGCCCCCCTTTGAACCCTCCACCCCTCCCCGGCGACCAATGCCAAGCGCCCGTCGGTTTACGCGGGCTCAGGGGGACATTTCATGGAAAGCATTCGGCCCGACACCACGGAGCCCATACCGCTGCGACCCGCGCCGAACCAGTTCGGCACGATCATGCTGCGCTTCGTTGGATTATTGGCGGTTGCGATCGCAGTGCTGGCGTTCGTCTATAGCCGCTGAGCGGAAGCCGGACACCGGCCCCGAAACGTTAACGAGCTCTTACCGGGCGGCTTCCACGGTCGAGGCTTCCAGGGTGTAGGCGCCATCGGCATAGCCCTTCACCACCATGCCGGCGACCAGCATCACGGCCAACGTCGCGGTCGCAAAGATAAATCCAACAAACTTGAGTGCGCCGCGGTCAGCCATGGTCCTCGTCCCCTGTCCTCTGCCTATTCGTTCAAATAGACAGCGACAGGTTCATAATTGGTTAGCAACTCGATGGTTCCCCCAACTGCTTCGCGGGTAACCATCTTGCGCAGGCTTATGGCAGCCGCCCGGAATCGCGTCCATAGCGCGCGGGCAACACTCGCGCGCTCTTTTCCGCCGTTCATCTTGGAACTGATCTAACCGCCCTTCCGCATCGGCACGAAGGCTGAGGCGGTGATGGCGTAGACCTCTTCGCCGCGCTGGTTGGTGCCGGTGGTGCGGGCCGTCAAAATGCCCCAGCCGGGGCGCGAGGCGGAGGTGCGCTTGTCGATGACGACATTGGCGTAAGAAACGGTATCGCCGGCGAGCACCGGCCGGATCCAGCGCAGGTCGCGAAAGCCCGGTGACGGGCCCCACACCGCAACCTCCTCGCCGCGCGCTGCGGCCTCTCGCGCCAGACGCTGGCCGTCCGCGACAAGCAGGCTCATGCAGGCCGACCCGACATGCCAGCCCGAGGCCGCGAGCCCGCCGAACAGCGAGCTCTTGCCTTCCTCCTCGTCGAGGTGAAAGCGCTGCGGATCGAATTTTTGGGCGAATGTCTTGATCGACTCCGCGGTGAACGTATAGGCGCCGATCTCGCGGCGATGGCCGATCTCGATCTCCTCGAAGAACCGCATCAGACCGTCCCCTCGCGCCGCTCGATCAGGATCGGCGAGGTCATCTCGCACAGCGCCTGCCCCTTGGCGTTGCGCACGGTGCATTTGAACTTGACGATGCCGAGGTCGGGGCGGCTCTTCGAGGCGCGCGCCTCCATGACATCGACGTCCAGCATGAGGTCGTCGCCGGGCCTGAGCGGCGACAGCCAGCGCACCTCGTCGACGCCGGGGGAGCCGAGCGAGGCGGCGCGGGTGATGAAGCCGTCGGCCATCATCCGCATCATCAGCGAGCACAGGTGCCAGCCCGAGCCGGACAGGCCGCGCAGCATGCTCTTGCTGGCGGCGTCCTCGTCCAGGTGCATCGGTTGCGGATCGAACTCGGCGGCGAAGGCCAAGATCTCGTCGCGGGTGACATGGCGCGGGCCGAACGTTCCGAACCGGCCGGGCGGGAAGTCTTCAAAGGTCAGGGTCATCTTGGGATTGCTGGCGGAAATGACAGATTGTGGCCGCACTTTGCGGCAATCTCAACCCGCCGGCCCGCATGGCTCGTGCTACATTCGACGCGGCGATTCTGGCCTTGAGTCGGGTCAACCGAGGGCCGAAGCCCGATTTGACAAGGCCCGATTTGTCCGGGGGAGAGCGATGTTTTCATTCAGCGACCTGTTTCAGTGGGACCGCTTTATCACGCCGACGATCATCAAGACCTTCTACTGGCTGGTGATCGCGCTGATCTGCCTGTTCGGCCTCTCCGGCATCTTCTCCGGCCTAGCTGCGATGGCGATCAGCCCGTTCGGCGGCTTCCTGGTGCTGCTGTCGTCGATCGCGAGCGTCGTCGTCGGCATCGTGTTCTCGCGCATCGTCGCGGAACTGATCCTGATCGTCTTCCGCATCAACGAGCATCTCGGCGCGATCCGGGATCAGGGCGGCGGGATGCGGTAGCCCGTCATTCCGGGGCGCGCGCAGCGCGAACCCGGAATCCATCGGGCCTCAGAACAAGTGGATGAATGGATTCCGGGCTCGCGCCAAGAGGCGCGCCCCGGAATGACAACTCCGGCTTACGTATTGAACCGGAAATGCATCACGTCGCCGTCGGCGACGACGTATTCCTTGCCTTCGAGGCGGAGCTTGCCGGCATCGCGGGCGCCGGCTTCGCCGCCGAGCGCGACGTAGTCGTCAAACGCGATCGTCTCGGCGCGGATGAAGCCTTTCTCGAAATCGGTGTGGATCACGCCGGCCGCTCCCGGCGCCTTGGTGCCGCGATGGATGGTCCAGGCACGCGCTTCCTTCGGGCCCACCGTGAAATACGTGATGAGGTCGAGCAGCGTGTAGCCGGCGCGGATCAGGCGGTCGAGGCCGGCCTCTTCGAGACCCAGCGTCTCCAGGAAGTCGGCGCGTTCTTCGCGCGAAATGGTGGCGATCTCGGATTCGATCTTGGCCGAGATGACGACGGCGACGGCGCCTTCCTTGGCGGCCTGCTCCTGCACCGCCTTGGAGAACGAATTTCCGGTCGCGGCCGAACCTTCCTCGACGTTGCAGACATAGAGCACGGGCTTGGACGACAGCAGGCCGAGCATCCCGAAGGCGCGCTCCTCCTCCGCCTTGCGCTCGACGAGGCGCGCGGGCTTGCCCTCGCGCAGCAGCACCAGGGTGCGGTTGACGAGGTCGAGCTGCTCCTTGGCGTCCTTGTCGTTGCCCTTGGCCTTCTTGGTGAGGTTGTCGACGCGCTTCTCGAGGCTGTCGAGGTCGGCGAGCATCAGCTCGGTCTCGATGGTCTCGATGTCGGCGAGCGGGGCGATCTTGCCCTCGACATGGGTGATGTCGGAGTCTTCAAAGCAGCGCACGACATGCGCGATGGCGTCGACCTCGCGGATGTTGGCGAGGAACTGGTTGCCGAGGCCTTCGCCCTTGGAGGCGCCGCGCACGAGGCCCGCGATGTCGACGAAGGTCAGCCGGGTCGGAATGATCTGGCCGGACTTGGCGATCGCCGCAAGCTTGTCGAGCCGCGGATCGGGCACGGCGACCTCGCCGACATTCGGCTCGATGGTGCAGAACGGATAGTTCGCAGCCTGCGCCGCGGCCGTCTCGGTCAGCGCATTGAACAAGGTCGACTTGCCGACATTGGGCAATCCGACGATCCCGCATTTGAATCCCACGAGCGTTATTCCTTGCCGTTGTCGTCCTTGGTCAAAAACCCCTTCGCCTGCATGGCAAGATGCACCCTGTTGGCGAAGGTCGCGTCCGTGCCCTTGGCGATCAGCGCCGCGTGCTCGGCGACCGCGTCGCAGAGCGTCGCCACCCAGTCGTTGTCGGCCTTGGCGAAGTCCGACAGCACGTGGCCGTGCACCAGTTCCTTGACGCCGGGATGACCGATGCCGAGCCTGACACGGCGGTAGTCGTTGCCGATATGCGCCGAGATCGAGCGCAGACCGTTGTGGCCGGCGATACCGCCGCCGACCTTCACCCGTACCTTGCCCGGCGGCAGCTCGAGTTCGTCATGGAACACGGTGACGTCGCCAGGGGCGATCTTGAAGAAGCCTGCCGCCTCCTGAACGCTCCGGCCGGAATCGTTCATGTAGGTCGTCGGCTTGAGCAGGATCACGCGCTCGGTGCCGAGCGCGCCTTCCGAGGTCTCGCCCTGAAACCTGCGGCGCCATGGCGAGAAACCATGACGCCGCGCGATCTCGTCGACGGCCATGAAGCCGATATTGTGCCGGTTACGTGCGTATTTCGCGCCGGGATTGCCGAGCCCAACAAAGAGTCGCATGACGCGGCGCGCCCCTCGCTCGGCGCGCGGTCACAGGACCGCGCGCCAGCTCTTTGAGAGATTACTTCTTCTTGTCGCCGCCGGCGGGAGCCTTGGCAGCCGCTGCCGGAGCAGCAGCAGCCGGAGCAGCCGCACCAGCCGCAGGAGCTGCCGCAGCCGGAGCCGCGCCACCAGCAGCTGCCGCAGCAGCAGCCTTCTGCTCTTCGGCGTAGCCGGACGGCGGCACGATGGTGACGAGGGTCGCGTCCTCGCGGGTCAGCGCCTTCACGCCGGCCGGCAGCTTGACGTCCGACAGATGCAGCGAGTGACCGATTTCGAGCGAGCCGACGTCGGCCTCGATGTACTGCGGGATGCTCTCGACGCCGCATTCGAGCTCGATCGCGTGGGCAACGATGTTGACGGTGCCGCCGCGCTTCACGCCCGGGGAGGCTTCCGACTTCACCACGTGCAAGGGAACGCTGATGCGGATGGTGGCGCCTTCGCCGAGCCGCATGAAGTCGACATGGATCGGGAAGTCCTTGACCGGATCGAGGTGATAGTCGCGCGGAATCACGCGGTGCTTCTTGCCCTCGAGGTCGATGTCGACCAGCGTGGTCAGGAACCGGCCGGCGAGGATGCGCTGGCGCAGTTCGCGATCTTCAATCGAGATCGTGACAGGGGGCTGGTTGTTGCCATAGATCACTCCGGGCACTCTGCCGGCGCGACGCTCAGCCCGGGCGGCCCCCTTGCCGCTCTTCGGACGTGCGGTCGCCTTCAATTCCTTGACGGTCGTCGCCATGTCGTTAAGTCCTTGTTTTTGCAAAAGTTAATGGGCCGCAGCGCGGCCCATGGCATCGTCCACAGCAAGCCTCCAGGGGTGCGGGGGCCGCGGACGTGGCGGGCTTTTACCCGGAAGATGCGGAAATGACAAGAAGAATGGGCTGGCGGGCCGCGCCGGACTAGCCGTCATTCCGGGGCGGTCGCGACAGCGACCGAACCCGGAAGCTCGAGGTTCCGGGTTCGATGCTGCGCATCGCCCCGGAACGACAAATACCTATCCCCCCAGCTTCGCCTCCAGCGCCGTGATGCGCGCCTTCAGGGCTTCGTTCTCCTCGCGCGCCAGGCGGGCCATGTCCTTGACCGCCTCGAACTCCTCGCGCTTGACGAGGTCCATGTCGCGCAGGAATTTTTCGGCCTGGGTCCGCATCACCGTGTCGAACTCGCGCTTGACGCCCTGAGCCGCACCGGCGGCGTCGTTCATCAGGCGACCGATCTCGTCGAAAAACCGGTTGTTGGTCTGGGTCATGTCGGTCTCCTGGCGGCCTGCGATAAACTTTGCGCGAACTCTTGGGAAGACAATGGCAATCCGATCGGGCCGGATCAAGGGCCGATCGGCCGTATCCTTGTCATGCCCCGGTTTCCTTGCAATCGTATTCAACGTCCCGGCATAAGAAGAATCACAAGGCGCACGAGATGATCGACCAGCAGATCGCGATTCCTACCAAGGACGGCCACACCGCAACCTTCATCAGCCATCCCGAGCGTGGCGGGCCGTTTCCGGTCATCCTGTTCTACATGGATGCGCCGGCGATCCGCGAAGAGCTGCGCGACATGGCGCGCCGGCTCGCGACATCAGGGTATTACGTGATGCTGCCGAACCTCTATTACCGCTCCGGCGTGATGGAGCTGGGCGCGCTGCCGACCGACCCGAACGCACCGGAGCGCAAGCGCATGTTCGCGCTGATGAGCTCGCTCACCATTCCCATGATCATGGACGACACACGCGCGCTGCTCACTTACGCCGAGGGCCAGGCCGCCGCGAACACGAAGATTGTCGGCACCGTCGGCTACTGCATGAGCGGCCGCTACGCGGTCAACGCCGCCACGCATTTCCCCGATCGCGTCAAGGCCGCCGCCTCGATCTATGGGGTGCAGCTCGCAACCGACCAGGACGACAGCCCGCATCTGGCCCCAGCCAAGACCGGGGCCGAGCTCTACTTCGCCTGCGCCGAGACCGATGTCTACGCGCCGCCGGAGATTATCGAAAAGGTCAAAGAGGGCATGAAAGGTGCCAAGGCCGAGGTCGAGATCTATCCCGGCACGCATCACGGCTTCGCCTTCCCCAAGCGCCCGGTCTATGACCGCGACGCCGCCGAGCGGCACTGGGAGCGTCTGCTGGCGCTCTATCGCCGCAATCTCGTGTGAGCAGCAGTATGATCGGCCTATCCGCGAACTCGATGCACCTCTCCCGCTTGCGGGGGAGGTCGGCGCGAAGCGCCGGGTGGGGGTTCTCTCCACACGGAGATTATCTCGATTGCGGAGACACCCCCTCCCCAACCCTCCCCCGCAAGCGGGAGAGGGGGCGCAGCTCCGTCGGGGCCGCAGCTTGCCCATCAAACTCTAGAAACAAGGCGTGATGCCCTTTCTTCTCATCGACTTTCCCGCCTTCAAGCCGATCGCGATCGAGATCGGTCCGTTCGCGATCCGCTGGTACGCGCTGGCCTATATCTGCGGCATCGTGTTCGGCTGGCTCTATGCGCGCTCGCTCCTGAAGAACGAGCGTTTGTGGGGCGGGCCGGCGCCGATCTCGCTGGTGCAGGTCGACGACTTCATCCTGTGGGTCACGCTCGGCATCATCCTCGGCGGCCGCACCGGCTACGTGCTGTTCTACAATCTGCCCTTCTTCATCGATCACCCCACCGCGATCTTCAGATTGTGGGAGGGCGGCATGTCGTTCCACGGCGGCTTCCTCGGCTGCGTCGTCGCGGTGATGTGGTTCGCCTACCGCAACGGGATCCCGATCCTGTCGCTCGGCGACATCACCACCGCGGTCGCGCCGGTCGGGCTGCTGCTCGGGCGCATCGCCAATTTCATCAACGGCGAATTGTGGGGCCGTGCCACCGATGCGAGCCTGCCCTGGGCGATGGTCTTCCCCAACGATCCCACCCAGCTGCCGCGCCATCCGAGCCAGCTCTATGAGGCCGGCATGGAGGGCATCCTGCTGTTCACGGTGCTTGCGATCATGATCCGCCTCGGCGCCCTGAAGCGGCCCGGAATGATCCTCGGCGCCTTCATCCTGATCTATGGTCTGACCCGGATCGCCGGCGAGCATTTCCGCGAGCCGGACGTCCAGCTCGGCTTCCTCTGGGGCGGATTAACCATGGGCATGCTGTTGTCGATCCCGATGCTTATTGTAGGTCTCATACTTATTGTATTGGCTATCAGGCGCGGTGCGCCGAGGCCGATCGAGGCCATTCGTTAATTCCTTTCGAGAAGAAGGCCGTGACCGAACAGCCGCTACTCAACGAGATCAAGGCGCTGATCAAATCCTCAGGCCCCATGCCGGTCTGGCGGTACATGGAACTGTGCCTGATGCATCCGCGCTATGGCTATTACGTCTCGCGCGATCCGCTCGGGCGTGAGGGCGACTTCACCACCGCGCCCGAGGTCAGCCAGATGTTCGGCGAGCTCCTGGGATTATGGACCGCGTCGGTGTGGAAGCAGATGGGCTCGCCGCAGTTTTTGCGGCTGGTCGAGCTCGGCCCCGGCCGTGGTACCATGATGGCGGATGCGCTGCGCGCGCTTCGCGTGCTGCCGCCGCTCTACCAGGCGCTTCAGATCCACCTGGTCGAGGTCAATCCCGTCCTGCGCGAACGGCAGAGTGCGACGCTGTCGGGCGCGCGCAACGTCGCCTGGCACGACAGCATCGACGACGTGCCCGAAGGCCCGAGCATCATCCTCGCCAACGAATATTTCGACGTGCTGCCGATCCACCAGATGGTGAAGCGCGAGAACGGCTGGCACGAGCGCGTGATCGAGATCGATCCCAACGGCAAGCTTCAGTTCGGCGCGGCCTCCGAGCCGACGCCGCGCTTCGACGTGCTGCTGCCGCCCCTGGTGCGCACCGCGCCGGTCGGCGCCGTGTTCGAATGGCGTCCCGACGGCGAGGTCATGAAGCTCGCCACGCGCGTGCGCGACCAGGACGGCGCGGCGCTGATCATCGATTACGGCCATTTGCGCAGCGATGCCGGCGACACCTTCCAGGCGATCGCGCGCCACACCTTTACCGATCCCTTGAAGGCGCCGGGCCAGGCCGACGTCACCGCCCATGTCGATTTCCAGGCGCTGGCGCGTGCGGCCGAGGATGTCGGCGCCCGCGTGCACGGGCCGGTGACGCAGGGCGACTTCCTCAAGCGCGTCGGCATCGACACCCGCGCGGCCGCCTTGATGCAGAAGGCAACGCCCGAGGTCGCCACCGACATTTCGGTGGCGCTGAAGCGCCTGACCGACACCGGGCGCAGCGGCATGGGCTCGATGTTCAAGGTGCTCGGCATCTCCGAGCCGCGGCTAACTGGCCTTGCCGGCCTCAGCGATCTCGAACACGCCGGAGGGAACTGATGACCCTCGCTTCGTCACTGCTGTCGGCGGTGCCAGGGCTGCGCCATTCCTTCTTCACCCGTGAAGGCGGCGTCTCCGGCGGCATCTATTCGGCGCTGAACGGCGGGCTCGGCTCCAACGACGATCAGGCCCTCGTCGCCGAGAACCGCCGCCGCATGGCCGAGCATGTCGGCGTGGCGCCGGAACGTTTCCTCAGCCTGCATCAGATCCACTCGCCCGACGTGCTCATTGCCGAGACGCCGTGGCCGAGCGGGCCGCGGCCGAAGGGCGACGCGCTGGTTACCAAGACGCCCGGCATCGCGCTCGGCGTCTCCACCGCCGATTGCGGGCCGGTGCTGTTCGTCGACCCCAATGCGCGCGTGATCGGCGGTGCCCATGCCGGCTGGAAGGGCGCGCTCACAGGCGTGCTGGAGTCCACGATTCTAGCGATGGAAAAGCTCGGCGCCACGCGCGGCGGCATCATCGCCGCGATCGGCCCGCTGATCCGGCAGGAGAGCTACGAGGTCGGCAACGAGTTCGTGGCACGCTTCATCGAGGCGGACGCGGACAACGCGATGTTCTTCATCCCGTCGGTGCGCGAGGGCCACGCGATGTTCGACCTCGCCGGCTTCATCCGGACGCGGCTGGAGGCCGCCGGCATCCTGATGATCGACGACCTCGGCCTCGACACCTACGCCGACGAGCGCTTCTTCAGCTATCGCCGCTCGGTGCATCGCAAGGAGCCGGATTACGGCCGCCACGTCCACGCGATCGCGCTCGAGGGGTGAACACACAGGCAACACGCCGTCATTCCGGGGCTCGCGAAGCGAGAACCCGGAATCATCGTGCAGCAATTTATGCGGAGAAATGGATTCCGGGTTCGCGCCAAGTGGGCGCGCCCCGGAATGACAGTGGGATGTGTCGCCCCTGCCCTAGACGTTAATGCGTTTTAACGATATCGCTGCCCTCCATAATGAGGGACGCGTCATTCATCCTGGGCCGCGCGGGTTCGCGCGTGCTGGCGGTCATGCTGCTGGCAGCGGCGACCGCGCTTGGCGGTTGCGCCGGCGGCGGCGGTGCCGCCAACTCCTATGCGATGGCGCCGAGCGCCGGCAGTGGAGCGACGGTGGCGTTCGAATCCATCGACGGGCCGCCGCCACAGGTGTTCGACCGCATGGTCGGCGTGCTCGACAGCGAATCCAAGCTGCGCAGCCTGTCCGTGGTCTCCCGCGAGGGGACGGCTGCCTATCGCGTGCGCAGCTACCTCTCCGCCCAGATCGTGCGCGGCAGGACCGTGATCGCCTGGGTCTGGGACGTCTACGACGCCAACCAGCAGCGGGCGCTGCGCCTCTCCGGTGAGGAACCCACCTCGGCCAAGGGTGGCCGCGATGCGACGCGCGATCCTTGGAGCGCCGCCGACGACCTGGTGCTGCGGAAGATCGCCCAGGCCGGATTCAGCGGACTTTCCAACATGATCAACGGCACGCCGGAGGCGCCGAGCGCTGCTCCGGGCCTGCGGGGACCTGCGGTGGCAAGCGTCACCCCGGAGGCTCCGGCACCGGAGATGCCGGCCTCGGCGCTCGGCTACGCCGAGCGATAACCCCCGCTAAACCACGGCCTCAAGTTGCGGCCAAACCGTTGGCCCGACTCAGGATTTTCAAAGGGAAAACGTAGCATCCCGGGTTGCCATTGCAGCCCCCGGCCTGATATTTCCTCGCCCGTCGTAACCGTGCTTCGAGTGGGTATTCCCAGATGTTGAACGTCCTATCCAGCAAAGCGCGGGAGGAAGCGTCCATGTCGGCCAAGAACGGCTCCATCAAGCTTGTCGCCGGCAACTCCAATCCGGCTCTCGCCCAGGCCATCGCGCAAGGCCTCCACCTGCCGCTGACCAAGGCGGTGGTCCGGCGCTTCGCCGACATGGAGATCTTCGTCGAGATCCAGGAGAACGTCCGCGGCTCGGATGCCTTCATCATCCAGTCGACCTCGTTCCCGGCGAACGACCATCTGATGGAGCTTCTGATCATCACCGACGCGCTGCGCCGCTCCTCGGCGCGCCGCATCACCGCGGTGCTGCCCTATTTCGGCTACGCCCGGCAGGACCGCAAATCGGGCTCGCGCACGCCGATCTCGGCCAAGCTCGTCGCCAACCTGATCACGCAGGCCGGCGTCGACCGCGTCATGACGCTCGACCTGCATGCCGGCCAGATCCAGGGCTTCTTCGACATCCCGACCGACAATCTCTACGCGGCACCGCTGATGGTGCGCGACATCAAGGACAAGTTCGACCTGTCCAAGACAATGGTGATCTCGCCCGACGTCGGCGGCGTGGCCCGCGCGCGCGGCCTCGCCAAGCGCATCAACACCCCGCTCGCCATCGTCGACAAGCGCCGCGAGCGGCCGGGTGAATCCGAGGTCATGAACGTGATCGGCGACGTCGCCGGCTACACCTGTATCCTGGTCGACGACATCGTGGACTCCGGCGGCACGCTGGTGAACGCGGCCGACGCGCTGATCGCCAAGGGCGCCAAGGACGTCTACGCCTACATCACGCACGGCGTGCTCTCCGGCGGCGCGGCCGCCCGTATCACGAACTCCAAGCTGAAGGAGCTCGTGATCACCGACTCGATCCTGCCGACGGACGCGGTGAGCAAGGCGCCGAACATCCGCACGCTCCCGATCGCCAGCCTGATCTCGGACGCGATCGCGCGCACCGCCGCGGAAGAGTCGGTGTCGAGCCTGTTCGATTGATTTTTCTTCGCCTCTCCCCGCTTGCGGGGAGAGGCCGGAATTCGAAGCGCGGATTCCGGGTGAGGGGGACTCTCCGCAAGTCTTCACTCTCACCGTCCCTGTGGAGACTCCCCCTCACCCCACCCTCTCAGCGCGAGCGAAGCTCGTCGCGGCCCCGCATCCGCCTCGCCAAGGCTTCGGCGGGCAAGAGCGGGGCGAGGGAGCGCGCGACGCTTGCGTCCCTTACGACCTAGTCCCACGGGTTGTTGCCAACCGCGGCCCATGACATCATCCGGACGCCGAGTCATCTCTGCCCTCTGGATGCCTGATGCCACGCCGGAAATTTGCCTGGGAGAAGCTGTCGGACGACGAATTGCTCGAGCAACGTCTCAGCAGCCTGAGGGTTACGGTCGAAGGCACCTGGCTCGAGGATTGCGTCGGCACGCTCCACGAGGAGCTCGAAGAGCGGGGCATCCGGCTGCGGCCGCACACATGGATCTCGAGCGAATGGTTCAGTCCGGGCGATGTACCCGGCATCGCAATCCCCTTCTATCTCGCCCATCCCCGCCTGATGAAGCTCGAGAAGAAGATGATGTTCGACGTCGAGGGCGGAACCTGGCGCGAGTGTATGGCCATCCTCCGTCACGAGGCAGGCCATGCCATCCAGCACGGCTATCAGCTGCAGCGCCGCCGGCGCTGGCAGCAGCTGTTCGGTCCGTCGTCGAAGCACTATCCGCGCTACTACCGGCCCAATCCGGCGAGCCGGCGCTACGTCCAGCATCTCCGGCTCTGGTACGCGCAGAGCCATCCTGACGAGGATTTCGCCGAAACTTTTGCGGTGTGGCTGCGGCCGCGTTCGAACTGGCGAACACGATATGCCGGCTGGCCGGCACTGAAGAAGCTCGAATATGTCGACGAGCTGATGGGCGAGATTGCGGGAAAGCGGCCGCTGATCACGACACGGGAGCGTGTCGACCCGTTGAGCAAGCTCGGCCAGACGCTCGAAGACCACTACAAGAAGAAGCAGGCGTTCTACGCCTTCACGCCGCCGAAGACCTACGACCGCGACCTCTCGAGGCTGTTTTCCGCCGATCCACGGCATCACCGCTCAAAACCGGCTTCGAGCCTGATCAGACGGCACCGCGCCCAGATCAGGCAATTGGTCGCGCGGTGGACGGGCGAGAACCAGCTCACGCTCGATGCCGTGCTTGACGACATGATCTCCCGCTGCCGCGAGCTCGATCTGCGCGCGGTCGGCCCCGAACAGAAGCTCGTTCTCGATTTCACCGTCCTCGTGACCGCCAAGACGATGCACGCGCTGTTTGGCCCGTCTCGGCGCAAATGGATCGCGCTATGAGACGCTTGCGTATTCTGGTCCTGATGCATCCGGATTTCATGCCTCCGGATTCAAGCGACGGATACACCGCGCAGGAAATCAACGCATGGAAAACGGAATACGACGTGGTGAGCACCTTGCGCGCGGCCGGCCACGAGGTTCGCGCCCTCGGCGCGCAGGACGAAATCAAGCCGGTGCGCGAGGCGATCGAGGAGTTCAAGCCGCACGTGGTTTTCACGTTGCTGGAGGAATTCCACAACAACGTCGCCTACGACCAGCACATCGCCAGCTATCTCGAGCTGATGAAGGTCCCGTATACCGGGTGCAATCCGCGCGGCCTGATCCTGGCGCGCGGCAAGGATTTGTCCAAGACGCTGGTGCATCACCGCCGGATCGCGGCGCCGGCCTTCGCCGTCTTCCCGATGCGCCGCAAGGTGAAACGCCCGACGCGCCTTGCGCTGCCGCTGATCGTCAAGAGCCTGAACATGGACGGGTCCTTCGGCATCTCGCAGGCATCGATCGTCGATACCGACGAGAAGCTCGCGGAACGGGTCGCCTTCATCCACGAGCGGGTCGAATCCGCCGCGATCGCCGAGCAGTTCATCGAGGGGCGCGAGCTTTACGTCGGCGTGCTCGGCAACAACCGGCTGCGCGTCCTGCCGATCTGGGAACTGAAATTCGGCAGCATGGGCGGGCGCAGGTCACGGCACATCGCCACGGAGAAAGCCAAGCACGACACCGACTATCAGGAGAAGGTCGGCATCGTCGACGGGCCGGCGAAGGACCTCGCGCCCGAAGTCACCGCGCGCATCCAGCGCGCCGCGAAACGCATCTACCGAGCGCTTGGCCTCGACGGCTACGCCCGTATCGATTTTCGTCTCGCCGCCGACGGCACGCCGTATTTCATCGAGGCCAATCCCAACCCCGAGATCGCCAGGAGCCAGGAGTTCGCCACGGCGGCTCAACATGCCGGGCTCAAATATCCGGATCTCCTGCAGCGCATCCTGGCTCTCGGAATAAGCCGGGCCAAGGCGGGGGTGTCGCTGGGGTGATGCAAGATGGCAGCGATCATAGAGTAACCCCTCATCCTTCGAGACGCGCTACGCGCTCCCAGGGATGAGGGGTGATGGTCGTTGCGTTGGGTTAGGCAATTCCCGCCGCGACCTGGCCGCGCAAACGCTCCAGGCCTAGCAGCGTGTTGGCGCAGGCTTCCGCGACCTCGACGCCCTTGATCGCAAAATGCCTGCGGAAGAAATCGTAGTGCACTTCGGTCTCGTGGAATTGCTGCGGCGTCAGCACCGCCAAGAACACCGGCACCTCGGTGCGCAGCTGCACGTCCATCAGCGCCTTGATCACGGTGTCGGCGACGAACTCGTGGCGATAGATGCCACCGTCGACGACGAGGCCGGCCGCGACGATCGCGGTGTAGCGCCGCGTCTTGGCGAGGATCTGCGCGTGCAGCGGGATCTCGAACGAGCCCGGCACCTCGAACACGTCGACATGGGTGAGGTGGCGCGCCTCGGCCTCCTTCATGAAGGCGATGCGGGCCTCCTCGACCACGTCGCGGTGCCAGCAGGCCTGCACGAAGGCCACCCGCTGCGGCTTTGCAAAACGCGGATGCTCGATTGCCGGCGGGTCCACGGGAACCGGCGGCTGGGTCGTCTCGGCAGTTTCGGCTTTGGAAGTTTGGACTTGGGAAGTTTGGACTTGGGGATCTTGCAACATCTGATTCATGGCTTTCCTCAGTTAAGGACCAGAATCAGGGCACACGGAACGACAAACAGCCGCACCTTGCGATGCGTCTGCCACCGACCGTTCTCTTTCATCCGGACTTTAACCGTCGGCTTCGGAGTTGCACCGAATCTGCTGACCCTTCCCTCTCAAGGGGTCCCCGAGGGAATCCCTATCAAGGAGAAGGCGCTCGCGGGCTTAGGCCTTTCGGCCCTTACCGCCGGTGGGGACTTTCACCCCGCCCTGAGAACTTATCCACCCGATATGGGTGGACTATTTCGAATTATGACGAACAGGGAGGCGGCCAGCAAGAACCTTCCTTATGGGTACTACGCATGTGCCTATGACGTCAGGGCGAAACTCTGCGAAAATCCTGCGGGGCAGAAGGTCGAACAGGGCGGGACCTATCCGGACCCGCAAGGAGGGCACCGGCACATGGAACGCAGCAGGCGCCGGCCGATCCGATTCCGGTTTGTTCTCCTCCGTTAAGAATTGTGGCGGAGATGAGCTGTGGACGAACGAGTCCTGACTTGTGGACGGACTCGGCAGCCAGTTGCGCAGATTCCGCAAATCACATCAGTTGATCCGCGACAAGCCCGCGCTGATCCCGGGATCGCGAGAGCGACGCCAAGGGGATCGCCTTAGCAATATTAAGGGAGCGCGCGCCGGACCAACCGCGTGCGTATCAAAGACAACAAGAAGGCAAGAGGTCGAGACGGCATGTCCCTGCTCGAAGGCGCTATCGATTCCAGAAATCACCCGCTCGCGGTGGTCGAGGATATCGCTGCCAGCAACAACTGGCCGTTCGAACGCTCCGGCGAAGACGAACTCACGATTGTCTCGAAGGGACAATGGACCGACTACCAGCTCTCCTTCACCTGGATGGGCGGGATCGAGGCGCTGCATCTGGCCTGCGCGTTCGACATGAAGATTCCGGTCGCACGGCGGAGCGAAGTGCAGCGGCTCGTCGCCGCCGTCAACGAGCAGTTGTGGGTCGGCCATTTCGACCTGTGGACCAACACCGGCATGGTCATGCACCGCCAGGCCCTGGTGCTGCCGGGCGGACTCACCGCCTCGACCGCGCAATGCGAAGCCATGCTCGCCGGCGCCATCCACGCCTGCGAGCGCTACTTCCCGGCGTTCCAGTTCGTGGTGTGGGCGGGCAAGACCACGACGGAAGCGATGGACGCGGCGATGTTCGACACGGTGGGAGAGGCGTAGGGCCTCTCGTGACGTAAGGGCGCTCCCTCCCCACGTCATCCCGGACAAGCGCGCCCAAAGCGCGCGCAGATCCGGGATCCATACCGCGTGATTTCGTTTGTGGCACGCGGCTTGTTGCCAACAGCTGCATCCACTAGAAACATTCGTGGTTATGGGTCCCGGCCTTCGCCGGGACGACACCGAATTTGTGGTGACCACAGTGGCGAACAGCACTCTTCAAAACATCACCGGCACCATCCTTCTCGCCGGCGCCGGCAAGATGGGCGGCGCGATGCTGACCGGATGGCTGGCGGGCGGACTCGATCCGCGCCGCGTCGCGGTGGTCGACCCGCACATCGCACCTGAGATCAGCGCGCTTGCCGCCAAGGGCGTGGCGCTCAATCCCGATGCGAAGGCGGCAGGCCAGGTCGAGACGATGGTCGTCGCGGTGAAGCCGCAGATGTTCCGCGAGGCCGGCGCGAAGCTGAAGCCCTTCGTCTCGGAGAAGACCTCCGTGGTCTCGATCATGGCGGGAACCACGATCGCCTCGCTTCAGGAGGTCTGCGGCGGCGCTGTCGTGCGCGCGATGCCGAACACGCCGGCCGCGATCGGCCGCGGCATCACGGTGGCGGTTGCGGCGAACAACGTCAGCAGCGCGCAACGCGCGGTGGCCGACGCGCTGCTGCGCGCCACCGGCTCGGTCGAATGGGTCGAGGATGAGAGCCTGATGGATGCGGTGACCGCGGTGTCCGGCTCGGGACCGGCCTATGTGTTCCTGCTCGCCGAGGAACTTGCGCGCGCCGGTGTCGAAGCGGGATTGCCCGAGGCGCTGGCGACGAAGCTCGCGCGCGAAACGGTGGCAGGCTCGGGCGAGCTGCTGCATCAATCCGAGCTTCCCTCCGGCACGCTGCGCCAGAACGTCACCTCGCCCGGCGGCACCACGGCCGCAGCGCTCGGCGTGCTGATGGGCGAGCCCGGCCTGCGCGACCTGATGATCCGCGCGATCGCAGCGGCGACGCAGCGGTCGAAGGAATTGGCGAAGTAGCAAGATGCCGTAGGGTGGGCAAAGCGAAGCGTGCCCACCACATCTGTCTCGCACGCTGAGCAATGGTGGGCACGGCGCTCCGCGCCTTTGCCCACCCTACGATTTCGAGCCTGCCCCGAGCCGCTTGTTGAACATCTCGACATTGACGAGCCCGCGCGCGTGGCGGCCCTCGCCGAGCTTGCGCGTGCCCTCGAACGCCTCGACTTCGAAACGGATGACGCGGCGCTCGACCGCGACCACCTTCGCGGTGGTCCGCACCGTCGCGCCGACTAGGGCGGCTGCGAGATGGCGGATGTCGACCTCGGTGCCGACCGTGACCCAGCCCGGCTGAAGCGCAGGGCGGATCGCATCGCCCGACGTCATCTCCATCTCGAGGATCATCATCGGCGTCGCATAGACAAAAGGCATGCCCGGCACGAAGTGCCCGACCGTGCGCTCCGCTGGGACCACCAGCGTGCGCTCCGCGCTCATGCCTGTCGTGATGAAGTCGCGTGCGTCCATGGTGCTTGCTCGTCATTCCGGGGCGCGCGAAGCGCGAACCCGGAATCCAGAAGTTTACAGCTCGAGATTCCGGGTTCAGCCCTGACGGGCTGCCCCGGAATGACGCTAACGCGTCACTTCTTCGCGGCGGCCGCGCGCTCCACGAACGTCTTGCCGCCCTTCATCTTGTGGCGGAGCGGGGCTTCGTTGATCTGGATGACGACGGCATCGGCGTCGACGCCGAGATTCTTCACCAGCGCCTGCGTGATGTCGCGCATCATGCCGGCCTTCTGTTCATCGGTGCGGCCTTCGGCCATGCTGACGGTGATCTCAGGCATCGTTTTCTCCCTGCTGCTGTCGTCATGATCGGGCTTGTCCCGATCATTCAAAGTCGTGTGCATCAAACAGGACGTGGATGCCCGGGACAAGCCCGGGCATCAGGCGATGCGCGAATAGCTAGCCCCAGCTCACGTCATGGCGCGCCAGCACCTCGCGCACCTTTGCGACGAGATCGGCTTCGCTGCACGAGAACTGCGCCGGGCGGGTCTCGCGCCATTCCTGGTTGGAAGCAATCGCAGCGGCCGCTTTCGCGCCTTCGATCAGGTCCTTGATCTGCAGCTCGCCGCGCGCCTTTTCGTCCGAGCCCTGGATGATGACGCAAGGGCTGTTGCGGCGGTCGGCATATTTGAGCTGGTTGCCCATGTTCTTGGGATTGCCGAGATAGAGCTCGGCGCGGATGCCGGCGGTGCGCAGGCTTGCCACCATCTTCTGGTAGTCGGCGACGCGGTCGCGGTCGAACACGGTGACGACGACGGGACCGAACTCGGGCCGCGTGTCGAGCTTGCCGAGCAGCGTCAGCGCGGCCTGGAGCCGCGACACGCCGATCGAGAATCCGGTCGCCGGCACCGGCTCGCCGCGGAAGCGCGAAACGAGGCCGTCGTAGCGGCCACCGCCGCCGACGGAGCCGAAGCGTACCGGGCGGCCCTTCTCGTCCTTGGTGTCGAGCAGGAGTTCGACCTCGTAGACGGGGCCGGTGTAGTATTCGAGGCCGCGCACAACGGAGGGGTCGATCTTGATGCGGTCCGCACCGTACCCCGACGCCATGACCAGCTTGGCGATCTCTTCCAGCTCGCTCACGCCGGCCTGACCAACTTCGCTCTTGGCGAGGTAAGCTTCCGCCGCGGCAATGGCTTCTTTCCAATCGTCGCGCGGTTTGGTGATGGCCAGAACAACGTCGGCCTCCGCCGCGCTCAAATTGGCGCCTTTCGTGAAGTCGCCCTTGCCCTCTTCGCCACCATCCCACCTGCCGGGACCGAGCAATTTACGCACCTCATCGGCGGGAAACTTGTCGAGCTTGTCGATTGCGCGCAGCACAGTCAGCCGGCGTGCGGCATTCTCGTCGCCGGCAAGTCCAATGGCTTCCAGAACACCGTCGAGCACTTTTCGGTTGTTCACCTTCACCACGTACTGGCCGCGCTGAACGCCAAGCGCCTCCATCGTGTCCGCGGCCATCATGCAGATCTCGGCATCCGCCGCCGGCGTTGCCGAGCCGACCGTGTCGGCATCGAACTGCATGAACTGGCGGAAGCGGCCGGGGCCGGGCTTCTCGTTGCGGAAGACGTAGCCGACGCGGTAGCTGCGGTAGGGCAAGACCAGACCGTCCGTCCCGTAGCGCTCGCCGACATAGCGGGCGAGCGGCGCGGTCAGATCGTAACGCAAGCTAATCCACTGCTCGTCGTCGTCCTGGAACGAGAACACGCCCTCGTTCGGGCGGTCCTGGTCGGGCAGGAACTTGCCGAGCGCGTCGGTGTATTCCATCGCCGGCGTCTCCACCGGCTCGAAGCCGTAGAGCTCGTAGACGGCGCGGATCTTCTCGACCATCTCGCGCGTCGCCCGGATCGCGGCGGGATCGCGATCCTCGAGCCCGCGCGGCAGGCGCGCCTTCAGTTTCTGGGGTTTTTTGGGTTTTTCGGCCATGCGCGGCGTTTACCAGCCGACGCGCGAGGCGGCAACCGGGGCGGCAAGCCGGGGGGCCCCAAGTCCACCCGCCTCGGCGTCATTCCGGGGCGATGCGCAGCATCGAGCCCGGAATCTCGAGATTCCCCGGTGCGCAACTGCGCACCTCAGGTCTGGTCCTTCGGACCATCCCGGAATGACGACTGCTTCCCTACGGCTGCTCCATGCGCGCCCGGAGGGCGTCCGCATCCGCCTTCGGCAGCGACTTCAGCGTCGGCTTGATGGTTTCGCCGCCGACGATCTTGCCGTTGCGCATGAACATCCAGTCCGAGATGTCGGCTTCGCTGAATGTGACCTTATCGCCTGCCCGCTTGCCGGGCAGATCACGCGGTTCGTTGGCGAACACGCCCGAATAGCCCCCGTTCGGCAGTTTCTTCACCTCGGCCATCCAGATGTGCTCGCCGCCCTTGCGGGTCGAAAAGCGCACTTTCAGGGCGTGCCCGGTTTCCGACGGCTTGGGCGCCTCATAGGAGGCCCAGAAGGTCGGGAGGGTGTCGCGGGCGCGTGCGATCGCGGTGTTCATCTCGGGGTCGGTGGTGCGCACATCGACAACGGGCGAGCGTCTTCGGCTGCGACCTCCGGCTTGGGGCCGATGGTCAGGATGCCGAAGACGGTGATGCCGGTGATTGCGGCGAGGACGACCCATTTCAGGGGCTGGGAAAGCGTGGATGCCATGATCGCGATGTCCGAATGCCTCGATGTCTCGGGCTTTGTCGCGGGATCGTGGCGGGGCGTTCATGATGCCCGCTCTTCGCCTCTCCCCGCTTGCGGGGAGAGGCCGGAATGCGCGCAGAACGCGCGGATTCCGGGTGAGGGGGACTCTCCGCGAGTCCAACTGCCAGCGTCCCCGTGGAGACTCCCCCTCACCCCGACCCTCTCCCCGCAAGCGGGGAGAGGGAGAAAAATCAAAACACCTTGCGGATCCAGTTGTGGGGATCGTTGGTGCGGCCGTACTGGATGTCGACGAGCTGCTTGCGCAGGCCCATGGCGACCGGGCCGGCGACGCCGCCGCTGATCTCGAAATCGCCGCTCACCGAGCGCACCTTGCCGATCGGCGAGATCACCGCCGCGGTGCCGCAGGCGAAGGCTTCCTTCAGCTTGCCGCTGGCCGCATCCTTGCGCCACTGGTCGAGCGAGTACGGCTCCTCGCGCACCGCCTTGCCGGCATCCTTCGCCAGCGCGATGATGGAGTCGCGGGTGATGCCGGGCAGGATCGTGCCGAGCGGCGGCGTCGACAGCGAGCCGTCCTCGAACACGAAGAAGATGTTCATGCCGCCGAGCTCCTCGACGTAGCGGCGCTCGATCGCATCGAGGAAGACCACCTGATCGCAGCCGTGCTGAATGGCTTCCGCCTGCGCACGCAGACTCGCGGCGTAATTGCCACCGCACTTGACGGCGCCGGTGCCGCCGACCGCGGCGCGCGTGTAGTTCTCCGAGACCCAGATCGACACCGGCGCAGGTCCGCCCTTGAAATAGGAGCCGACCGGTGAGGCGATCACCGCGAAGATGTATTCGGACGACGGCTTGACGCCGAGGAAGGTCTCGCTCGCGATCATGAAGGGGCGCAGGTAAAGGCTGCCCTCGCCGCCCGGCATCCAGGCGCGATCGATGCGCACGACCTGCTCGACCGCCTCGATGAAGACGTCTTCGGGCAGCTGCGCCATCGCCATGCGATCGGCCGAGTCCCTGAAGCGCCGCGCATTGGCGTCGGGGCGGAACAGGTTCACGCCGCCGTCGTCGCGCTTGTAGGCCTTGAGGCCCTCGAAAATTTCCTGGGCGTAGTGCAGGACGGCGCCGGCCGGATCGAGCTGGAAGTTGGCGCGCGCCTCGATGCGCGCCTCGTACCAGCCGCCCTTGGCCTGGTTGTAACGGACGATCGCCATGTGGTCCGTGAAGACCCGCCCGAAGCCGGGGTCCACCAGCTTGGCGACGCGGTCCTTTTCTGGGGTAGGATTGGATGCGGGCTGGATGTCGAATTTCATGCTCATGTCCTTGGCTCCCGCTGCCGGTAGCGGCGCTGTTCTGGCGCCCGCCTGCCCTGTTTCGGGTCCGGCTGGCTTGATTAGAGTTGTGGCCGGGCCACCGCCAGCCTTGTTACGGCCGGTTTCCGTGGCCAGCATGTCGCCGAGGACATGCTTTTGCGGAAGGCGGAAGTCCAGTATGTTTTGTCGAAATGCCGCTCGACAATCGCACGGTAGATCTGATCCGGCCGTCGCCGCCTGTCCGGCTCTCTCCGGCCGCCTCAGCTTCGATGCCACCCGACGCGAAACGATCTAAAATTTCGTGCGGGCTGATCGTTTTGTAACATTGAACCCAAGATACGTCAATATGCCTGACATAAATTTCGCGACTCCCCCTCAAGACGCTGCCGAGCCCCGGCCGGCGGCAGGCGATGGAGGCAATTTGCGCTGGGATATCATCGAGCTGCTGTTCTTCGCCTATCGCGACTTCGTCGGCGATCCCGACCAGGAGCTGGAGGCGTTCGGCTTCGGCCGGGCCCATCACCGCGTCATGCACTTCGTCTACCGCTATCCCGGGCTCAAGGTCGCCGATCTCCTCGACGTCCTGCGCATCACAAAACAGTCGCTCGGCCGGGTGCTCAAGCAGCTCCTGGACGAGGGCTATATCGTGCAGAAGACCGGCGACAATGACCGCCGCCAGCGCCTGCTCTACGCAACGCCGAAGGGCGAGGCGCTGGTGCAGAAGCTCGCCGGGCTCCAGACCACGCGGATCACCAAGGCGCTCGCCGAGATGGCGCCGCAGGATGCGGAGACCGTCAAGCGCTTCCTGCGCGCGATGATCGACCGCGACGATCCGGACAAGGTGCTCGAGACGATCTTCGCCTCCGTCAATCAAGACCCAAAGGAGTGACCGTGCCACTCGCTGCCACGCTCGCCCGTCCGCCGGTGCAACCGGCCGACGACGCCCCGCATCTCCTGCTGGTCGACGACGACCGCCGCATCCGCGATCTGCTGTCGCGCTTCCTCGCCGGCGAAGGCTATCGCGTCTCGACCGCGGCGAGCGCCAGCGATGCGCGTTCGAAGCTCATGGGCCTGCATTTCGACCTCCTGATCCTCGACGTCATGATGCCTGGCGAGACCGGCTTCGACCTCGCCCGCTTCATCCGGACGTCCTCCTCGGTGCCGATCGTGATGCTGACGGCGCGCCACGAAGCGGAAGCCCGCATCGAAGGCCTTCAGATCGGCGCCGACGACTACGTGGCAAAGCCGTTCGAACCACGCGAGCTCGCGCTGCGCATCAACAACATCCTCAAGCGCGCCGCCCCGCCGCCGCAGGCAGCGGTGGTGGAGAAGATCGCGTTCGGCCCCTACGTCTACCATCTCGATCGCGGCGAATTGCGCCAGGGCGAAGAGGTCATTCACCTCACCGATCGCGAGCGCGAGATGCTGCGGATTCTCTCGGAGACGCCGGGCGAGACCGTGCCGCGCAGCGCACTGACCGGCAATGGCAGCGTTAACGAGCGCGCCGTCGACGTGCAGATCAACCGCCTCAGGCGCAAGATCGAGACCGATCCCGCCAATCCGCTGTTCCTCCAGGCGGTGCGCGGCATCGGCTACCGCCTGGTGGCCTCGCCTTAAACCGCAGTGAAGCGCGACCGATGAGCACGATCGATACCGGCCTGACGCTGCTGAAGAGCGCCGCCGGCCGCGTCTCCGCCGCCAATGGCTGGATGGGCAATGCGTTCAAGGGCTGGATGCCGACCGGCCTGTATGCCCGTGCGCTCCTCATCATGATCGTGCCGATGGTGATCCTGCAATCGGTCGTCGCCTTCGTGTTCATGGAGCGGCACTGGAACACGGTGACGCGCCGCCTGTCGGCCGCAGTGGTGCAGGACATCGCCGCGCTGATCGACATCTACAAGGGCTATCCGCAGGACAAGGACCGCGACCAGATCCGCCGCATCGCGCAGCAACGCCTCGGACTCGTGGTCGACTTCCTGCCCGCCGGCGACATGCCGCCGCCAGGACCAAAGCCGTTCTTCTCGCTGCTCGACCAGACGCTGTCGGTACAGCTCGGCCGCCAGATCGGGCGCTCGTTCTGGATCGACACGGTCGGCCGCTCCAACCTCGTCGAGATCCGCATCCAGCTCGACGACGCCGTGATGCGCGTGTTCGCGCAGCGCAGCGCCGCTTACGCTTCGAACTCGGAGATCTTCCTGTTCTGGATGGTCGGCACGTCCTCGATCCTCTTGATCGTCGCAGTGCTGTTCCTGCGCAACCAGATCAAGCCGATCCTGCGCCTTGCCGATGCCGCCGAAAGCTTCGGCAAGGGCCGCGAGGCGCCGAACTTCAGGCCGCGCGGCGCGCGCGAAGTGCGACGCGCGGCGGTCGCCTTCCTCGAGATGAAATCGCGCATCGAGCGCACGATGGAGCAGCGCACCGCGATGCTGGCCGGCGTCAGCCACGACCTGCGCACCATCCTGACCCGCTTCAAGCTCGAGCTGGCGCTGATCGGCGACAGCCCGGAGCTCGAGGGCATGCGCAAGGACGTCGACGAGATGTCGATGATGCTGGAGGACTACCTTGCGTTTGCCCGCGGCGATTCCGGCGAGCAGTCGCAGCCGACCGACATGGCGCAGGCGCTCGAGGAGCTGCGCAGCGATGCCGAACGCCACGGCCACGCTGCAACCGTCGCATTCAACGGATTGCCGGTGGTGACAGTGAAGCCGGCCTCGTTCAAGCGCTGCCTCGCCAACCTCGTCACCAATGCGGCGCGCTACGGCAAAAGCATCGCCATCACCGGCCAGCGCGATCACCGTTACCTGACCGTCACGGTCGACGACGATGGCCCCGGCATTCCCGCGCATCTGCGCGAAGAGGTGTTCAAGCCGTTCCTGCGGCTGGACAACGCCCGCAACCAGGACGAAGGCGGCACGGGCCTTGGCCTTGCCATCGCCCGCGACATCGCCCGCTCGCATGGCGGCGACATCACGCTGGGCGATAGCTCGATGGGCGGATTAAGGGCGAGCGTGCGGATACCGGTGTAGCTGCCGTAGCCCGAATTTCGCTACGCTCCATCCGGGCTACAATCTCGCCTACTTCGGCAGCAGCGCCTTCAGCTTGTCCATGTCGCGCACGTTCATCTTGAAGCCGCCGGGCATCACGATGTCGCCGGGCTTCTGGTCCGGCTTGCAGGCGCCGAGCCATTTCGCTTCGAGCGTCATGGTGGTGTCGCGTCCCGCCGCGCCGGCGGCGCCGCCTTGCGCGTGCGAGGTGGTCTTCACCGTATAGGCCGAGTTGAAATCGCCCGTGATCTCGGCGTGCGAGGTGGTGCTGATGCCGGCGACGCTGCACTCGGAATCGCTGACATAACCGGTCGCGGTCTTCTTGATGTCCTGCTTGGCGCAGATCTGCTTGGCCATCGGGGAGACGTTGTTGTTCATCTCCTTGTCGACGGTCTCGTCGGTGCAGTGCTGCATGGTCATTTCCGGCATCTGCGAGCCGGTCCTGACCATTTTCAATTCCCACAGGCCGGCCTTGCGCACCGGCAGATCGTCGGCACTGGCGCCGCCTGCCGACACCACAAGGCAAAGGGCCGAGCCGAGCAAAGCAAGTTTGCGCGTCATGTGGGAAGCTCCCGGCTGAGAGATCGCTGCGTTACGAAAACGCCTCAGTACAGCGTGCGGATCGGCTGGTTGGCGGCGCCATAGGGCACCCAGCGGCAGGAGAACGAGATGTAGCCGCCCTCATAGGCCTGCACGCCGAGGAATTTGACGACCTTGCCGTACCGCGCGCAATGATCGACCGCGACCTGCCGCGCATCGACCTGATTGGCCATCGAATAGGCGATGATGCCGCCGGTGTCGTTGCCCTTGAACGGGGGCACAGGAAGGATATCGGCGCGCGCCGACTGGCCCGCCATCATACCCAGGGCAAGAAGGCCCGCGGCCGCAATGATTCGCATTCCCGTTACTCCAATTGGTTGGCGCCAGTTTACGGTGCCGGGACGGAAGTGAAAAGAACTGAAGCCCTGTCGGATGCGACGTTCTGGTCAACTCCTGGCCAAGTGTTGCCGCGCTGCACTTGACCTCACCCGCCCTTCGCGGCACCGTCCGACCTCCGCAGATCATCTGTCTGGATTGCCCATGCGCGCCTCGACCTCCCTGAAATCGCTCCGCTTTGCCGCCGTGCTCGGCCTCATGTTCGGGGCGCTGTCGCTCGGTGAGGCCAGGGCCGCCAATCCGCTGGAGCTGAATTTCTGGCTGAGCGGACCGCGCTATGACGGCAATGTGGCAGATTGCGACAAGGCGCTGCCGACGATCGCCACCCAGTTCTGGGAGAAGGAAAGCGCCTTCTGGAATTCCTCGTTGAAGATCACCGGCTTCTCCGCCGTGCACGAGACCGCGTTCCGACCCTGGCAGTCCGACAATATTCCGCGCCGCTATTGCACCGGCGAGGCCATGCTGAACGACGGCAAGGTGCGCAAGGTGCATTTCTCGATCATCGAGGATGGCGGCTTCGCTGGTTACGGCAATGGTGTCGAATGGTGCGTGGTCGGGCTCGACCGCAACTGGGCCTACAATCCGGCCTGCCGCGCCGCCAAGCAGTAATTCGACAGCCCTGATTCGGACCGGGCCACCGGCCTGACGAGGGCCGCCCGAATTTTGTTCTTGAAATGTTCTCATCGCCTGCTAGGCTCGATTGCACAGTCTAGTTGAGGGGCGTCGCCATGTTTCATTCCAGATTGCATTCGTTCTCCCGCCTGATGATCTCGCTGACCCTGGCCTTGACCTTTGCCGCCGGGCTGGTCTTGCCGGCGGGCGTCGCGACAGCGCAGGACAGGCGGCAGAACGCGCCCGGCGAATTCGATTTCTATGTGCTGTCGCTCTCGTGGTCGCCCTCCTTCTGCGAGGAGGCGGCGGAGCGCGGCGGCCGCTCCCAGATCCAGTGCAGCGGCCGGCCCTATTCCTTCGTGGTGCACGGGCTGTGGCCGCAATATGAGAACGGCTTCCCGGAATATTGCCAGCGGCCGGCGCCGCGGCTGAACCGCAGCATCGTCTCCTCGATGCTCGACCTGATGCCGGCGCCGGGCCTGATCTTCAACGAGTGGGACAAGCACGGCACCTGCTCGGGGCTCGCCGACCGCAGCTATTTCGAGACGATCAGGAAAGCGCGCGCCGCGATCAAGATTCCGGCCGAATATCTCGAATTGTCGCAGGCCAAGACCGTGGCGCCTGCCGACGTCGAGGAGGCCTTCATCAAGGCCAATCCGGGCCTCGGCAGCGCCGCCGTCTCGGTCACCTGCAACCGGACGCGGCTGTCCGAGGTCCGCATCTGCCTCAGCAAGGACCTGCAATTCCGCGCCTGCGAGGAGATGGACCGCCGCGCCTGCCGCCGCGACCAGGTGACGATGCCGCCGATCAGGGGTGGGTAGCTGCTAAATCAGCTCCGTCATTCCGGGGCACGCGAAGCGTGAACTATGGTGCGCAGTTCGGTGCTACGTACCGCCCCGGAATGACGGGAGTTACTTTCATCGCGCGATGTCGTAACTCTCCGCCATGAACTACCGTCACGCCTTTCATGCCGGCAACTTTGCCGATGTCATCAAGCACATCGTGCTGGCGCGCATTCTCACTTATTTGCAGGACAAGCCGGGGGCGTTCCGCGTCATCGACACCCATGCCGGCGCCGGCCTCTACGATCTCGAAAGCGACGAGGCGCGGCGCGGTGGCGAATGGCTGACCGGCATCGCGCGACTGATGCAGGCGCGCCTGTCGAACGAGACCGCGGCGCTGACAAAGCCCTATCTCGACATCGTCCGCGCCTTCAATCCGAAGGGCGAGCTCAAGGCCTATCCGGGTTCGCCGCTGATCGCGCGCGGCCTGCTCAGGCCGCAGGACCGCCTCGTCGCCTGCGAACTCGAGCCGAAGGCACGCAAGGCGCTGATCGACGTGCTGCGCCGCGACGAGCAGGCACGCGTGGTCGATCTCGACGGCTGGGTGGCACTGCCGGCCTTCGTGCCGCCGAAGGAGCGGCGCGGGCTCGTGCTGATCGACCCGCCGTTCGAGGCAAAGAACGAGTTCGAACGGCTGGGCGAAGCCTTCTCGGAGGCTTTCGCAAAATGGCCGACCGGTATCTATGTAATCTGGTATCCGGCCAAGAGTCGGCGCGCCACCGATGCGCTGGCACAGCTCGTGGCGCGGCTCGCAGCCGCAGCAAAGCCACCGGGCAAATGCCTGCGCCTCGAGTTCAGTGCCGCGCCGCAGCTTGACGGCGCAGCCCTCACCTCCACCGGACTGCTGATCGTCAATCCCCCTTACACGCTGCATGGCGAGCTCAAGACGATCCTGCCCGAGCTCGAAATGCCGCTCGGCCAGGGCGGCGCTGCCAGATTCCGATTAGAGGTGCCGAGGCCGTAACACTCCGGCATTCTTGGGAAAAATATGCAGGAGCCGTAGTCAATCTGCAAAGAACCGTATTATGCTATTTCCGTGACTGGCTTTACGTTCCGCTTCCGCGAATGGTTGCGGCGGAGTGAAGGCCTAAGAAAGATCCGGCCGGACCGAAAGGTCCGCCCAAGGATGGCCAGCTCCCGGGCTCCGTACGGCCCGGTCATGTCGTGACGTGAGTCTGCGTCACGACGGAGGAGCAATGAGGGGGAGTTTCCCGATGGCCATGACGGGAACGGTCAAGTTCTTCAACGGCGAGCGCGGCTACGGCTTTATCAAGCCGGATGACGGCGGTCGCGATGTCTTCGTTCACATCACTGCTGTGGAGCGAGCGGGACTGAAGGACCTTGCCGAAGGACAGCGTATTACTTTCGAAGTCGAACCGGACAAGAAGGGGAAGGGACCGAAGGCGGTCAATTTGGTCATCCTCTCCTAGCGGGCCTGACGCAAAAAAACCTGGCGCAAAAAAAGTCCCGGCCGCGAGCGGCCGGGAGGTTATTGTCCGGTATTTTCTTATTTGGCTATCAGAAGTGATAGTTGACGCCTGCGCGCACAACGCTGGCGGTATAGCCGTTTGACACGCCTGTAATTGCGAACTGACTCGTCGACAGATCGATGTAGAGATATTCGAGCTTGGCGCTCCAGTTCGGCGCGAGGCCGACTTCCGCACCGGCACCGATGGTCCAGCCGGCGCTGGTGTGCGACTCCGTCCAGCCGAAGGTCTGCGCGCGCAGTTCGCCGAAGGCGAGGCCGGCGGTGCCGTAGAACAGCACGTTGCTGAAGGCATAGCCGGCGCGGCCGCGCAGGGTGCCGAACCACGGATTGGAGAACTTCCACGGCGCGAAGGTGTCGTCGGCGCCAGCGGCCTGGATGTCGCCCTCGACGCCGAACACCCACGGGCCGTTCTGGAAATTGTAGCCGGCCTGAACGCCGCCGACGAAGCCGGACGGCTTTGAGGGATTGTTGTCGACCGAGCCCCACTCATAGCCGATGTTGCCGCCGAGATACGGACCGGCCCAGCTATAGGCGTTCAGCGGCTGGTTGACGGTATAGGGGGCACGCTGCCCGTAACTGAGATCGGCGGCCTCTGCCGAAGCTGTCCAGCCGGCGGCAACCAACGCGGCTGCGCCCACAACGAGCCTCTTCATCACACACTCCAACGCAACTGCCGCAACCGGTGCGATGCCGGCGCCGCCGCGCCATGTCGCATGGTTACGGAACCAAGACCTTTTCGCGTAAGATTTATCGAGAGTTTTAAGTTAAAGGGCTGTTAAGACCCGTTACCGCGCGCTTAACAGACTTAAGGAAGCGTTACCGGGAACTGCGCCGCCATCCTGTGCGTGCAGCATGGCCGGAACTTCAAATCGGTCCCCCCAGCGCCTAAATTCGTCCCATGGTTCACGATTCCACCGACGATCCGGACGACACCCGCGTTCGCAAATCAAGGCGCGGCACAGCACTGGATGCCCCGCCCCAGGAGACGGCACCGCCGGACCTCGATCCCGCCACCACGGGCGGCGACGACGAGGACGACGCGCTTCTGCCTGACATCCTGGAAGAGAGCGGCGCAGTCGGCGAAGAACCGCTGGCGAGCGGCCACGAGGCGATCGAGCGCGCGGTCCGGCTCGCGCCGACCTCGCCCGGCGTCTATCGCATGCTCAACGCGAATGCCGACGTGCTCTATGTCGGCAAGGCCAAGAACGTCAAAAAGCGCCTGTCCAACTACGCGCGCCAGAGTGCGCCGCAGCCGGCGCGCATCCTGCGCATGATCGCAGCCACGGTGACCGTGGAGATCGTCTCGACCAACACCGAGACCGAAGCGCTGCTGCTGGAAGCCAACCTCATCAAGCAGCTCCGGCCGCGCTTCAACGTGCAGCTGCGCGACGACAAGTCGTTTCCCTATATCCTGATCACCGGCGACCACTGGGCGCCGCAGATCCTGAAGCACCGCGGAGCGCAGACCCGGCCCGGACGCTATTTCGGCCCGTTCGCCTCCGCAGGTGCCGTCAACCGCACCATCACGGCGTTGCAGCGCGCGTTCCTGATCCGCTCCTGCACCGATTCCTTCTTCGAGAGCCGCAGCAGGCCCTGCCTGCTCTACCAGATCCGCCGCTGCGCCGGTCCCTGCACCCGCGAGATCGATTTCCCCGGCTATACGACCCTGGTGCGCGAGGCGACCGACTTCCTCTCCGGCAAGAGCCATGCGGTGAAGCAGGAGCTCGCCGGCGAGATGGAGAAGGCGGCCAACGAGCTCGAATTCGAGACCGCCGCGCTCTACCGCGACCGCCTTGCCGCGCTGTCGGCGATCCAGTCGCAGCAGGGCATCAATCCGCGCACGGTAGAGGAGGCCGACGTGTTCGCCATCCACCAGGAGGGCGGCTTCTCCTGCGTCGAGGTGTTCTTCTTCCGCACCGGCCAGAACTGGGGCAACCGCGCCTATTTCCCGCGCGCGGAGAAGACCTTTACGCCCGAAGAAGTGCTCGGCTCCTTCCTCGCCCAGTTCTACGACGACAAGCCGCCGCCGAAGAACATCCTGCTTTCGCATGAGATCGAGGAGAGCGAGCTGCTTGCCAACGCGCTGTCGATCAAGGCCGGCCACAAGATCGAGGTCACCGCGCCGAAGCGCGGCGAGAAAAAGGAGCTCGTCGCCCATGCGCTGACCAATGCGCGCGAGGCGCTGGGCCGGAAGCTCGCGGACACCGCGACGCAGGGCCGCCTGCTCGACGCCATGGCGACGACGTTGAGCCTGCCGCATGCTCCCAAGCGCATCGAAGTCTACGACAACAGCCACATCCAGGGCACCAATGCGGTCGGCGCCATGATCGTCGCGGGCCCGGACGGCTTCGTGAAGAACCAGTACCGCAAGTTCAACATCAAGTCGGAAGGGCTCACGCCCGGCGACGACTACGGCATGATGCGCGAGGTGCTGGAGCGCCGCTTCAAGCGCCTCATCAATCCGCCCGAGGAGGGCGCCAAGGTCAAGGACGACGATTTTCCGCAATGGCCCGACCTCGTGATCATCGACGGCGGCCGCGGCCAGCTCAACGCCGTCCGGGAGATCTTTGCAAATCTCGGCCTGACCCAGGTGTCGCTGATGTCGGTCGCCAAGGGGCCGGACCGGGATGCCGGCCGCGAGACCCTGTTCATGCCGGAGCGCGAGGCGATCAAGCTCGAGCCGCGCGACCCCGTGCTCTATTTCATTCAGCGTCTGCGCGACGAGGCCCACCGCTTCGTCATCGGCTCGCACCGCAAGCTGCGCAAGAAGGACATCCGCGAGGCCGGTTTGCAGGAGATTCCGGGCATCGGCCCGTCACGCAAACGTGCCTTGCTGCATCATTTCGGAACCCTGAAGGAGATCGAACGGGCCTCGATCGCCGATCTCGGCAAGGTTCCGGGGGTGAGCGCCGAAAGCGCCCGCAGGATTTTCGAGTATTTCCATCCCCAGCCGGGGTGAACTAAGGGGTCCGCAGTCATATGGTCGTCGCATCCTGCACCCCATTTGGGAGCGGGACGGTTGACCTTCAGGCTTGAGCGGTATTGGTAGGACGGATGAACATCGCCACGACACGAGGGACGACCAGCCGCGCGATGTCCCTCCCGAACATCCTGACCTATGGCCGGATCGCCGCGATCCCGGTCGTGGTCGGGTGCATCTACGCGCAGTCGATTCTGGATCAGCCGTTGTGGCTGCGCTGGGTCGCGGTCGCCATTTTCATCGCGGCGGCAGTCACCGATTACCTCGACGGCTATTACGCGCGGATCTGGAATCAACAATCGGCGTTCGGTCGGATGCTCGATCCGATCGCCGACAAGCTGCTGGTCGCCTCCTGCCTACTGATGCTGGCCGCCGACGGTATCATCCATGGCTGGTCGCTGTGGGCCGCCATCGTGATCCTGTGCCGCGAGATCCTGGTCTCGGGCCTGCGCGAATATCTCGCCGCGCTGCGCGTCAGCGTGCCCGTCACCAAGCTTGCCAAGTGGAAGACCACGGTCCAGCTCGTCGCCATCGGCTTCCTGCTCGCGGGCGAGGCCGGCGACCAGGTCGTGCCCGTCGTAACCCAGATCGGCCTCTTGCTGCTGTGGGCCTCGGCGATCCTCACCATGTACACCGGCTACGATTATTTCCGCTCCGGCATCCATCACCTCATCAAGGAGGATGAGGTATGAAGGTGAAATATTTTGCCTGGGTGCGCGAACGCGTCGGCAAGGCCGAGGAAACCATCGAGCCGCCCGCGACCGTGCGCACCGTCGAGGAGCTGATCGCCTGGCTGTCCGGCCGGAGCGAGGCCTATGCCTATGCGTTCGAGAAGCCGAAGGTCATCCGCGCCGCGATCGACCATGCCCATGTCAAGTCGGACGCCGCAATCGCGGGCGCCCGCGAGATCGCGTTCTTCCCGCCGATGACCGGCGGCTAGGCCCATGACTTCCCCTGCGACCACCGGCCCCGTCACCATCCGTATTCAAGAGGACGATTTCGACATTGCGCGCGAGATCGCGCTCCTGACCAGGAGCCGGACCGACATCGGCGCGGTCGTGAGCTTCTCCGGCATCTGCCGCGGCGACGAGGATAGCGCGAAGATCGCCGCGCTGACGCTCGAACATTATCCCGGCATGGCCGAGGAAGAGATCAAGCGTCATGTCGACGAGGCAACCACGCGCTGGCCGCTCAACGGCGTCACGGTCATCCATCGCGTCGGGCGGTTCATGCCCGGCCAGAACATCGTGCTGGTGCTGACCGCCTCGCAGCATCGTCAGGCCGCATTCCAGGCGGCCGAGTTCCTGATGGACTATCTCAAGACCAGCGCGCCGTTCTGGAAGAAGGAAGAGAGCGTCACCGGCACCGGCTGGGTCGAGGCCCACGCCCGTGACGACGAGGCCGCCGCACGCTGGACGAAATCCTGATGGCAAGAGCTTCGAAAAAGACCGCGCGCGGCCGCGCCGCGCCAAAGCTTGCGAAGGTCGGCCGCGGCGAGCTTGTCACGCTCGTCGACTACGTCCGCTATGCCGTGAGCCGCTTCAATGAAGCCAAGCTCGCCTTCGCGCACGGCACCACCGATCCGGTGGCGGAAGCGGCCTTCCTGGTCTGCGAGGCCCTGCATCTGCATCCCGACCAGTTCGAGGCCTTTGCCCACGCCCGCGTCACCGCCGCGGAAGGCAAGACCCTCCTCGACCTGATTCATCAGCGCGTGACCACGCGCAAACCGGCCGCCTATCTCGTCAACAAGATCTACATGCGCGGCCTGCCCTTCTATGTCGACGAGCGCGTCATCGTCCCGCGCTCCTACATCGGCGAACTGCTGGAATCGCATTTCGGCGGCGACGGCGAAGCCGGCTCGCTGATCGACGACCCCACGGCCGTCGAGCGCGTGCTCGACCTCTGCACGGGTTCGGGATGCCTTGCCATCCTCGCCGCGTATCACTTCCCGAATGCAACGGTCGATGCCGTCGACATCTCCAAGGGCGCGCTCGAAGTCGCCGCGCGCAATGTCGGGGAGCACGGGCTCGATGAGCGGGTCACGCTCCATCGCGGCGACCTGTTCGCCCCGCTCGGCGATAACAGATACGACCTTATCATCACCAACCCGCCTTACGTCGATGCGGAAGGCATGGCGGCCCTGCCGCCGGAATGCCGGGCCGAGCCGAAGCTTGCCTTCGACGGCGGCGTCGACGGTCTCGACGTGGTGCGCCGGATCCTGCGCGACGCCCCTGAGCACCTGACGCCGGACGGCGGGTTGATCTGCGAGATTGGCCGCGGCCGCGAATTGGTCGACGAGGCCTTCCCGGAACTGCCGCTGCTCTGGCTGGACACCGAAGACTCCGAAGGCGAGGTGTTCTGGATCGCGGCCGCCGATCTCGGCTGATCGGCCGCCGCGGCGGTGCTCCGCGCGGAACAAGTCAAATCCCGTCACGTTCATCCCCGACGAATGTCTCGCTCTCGGAGGATGTCCGCATGCTCGCGCCATCGGGCGAATTGCTGCGCGTCGGCGTGGCGCTGAAACTCAACCATCTCAAGCGTGCCGCCCGGTCCTACTTGCGTGACCGCACCAGCCAGGCCACGGGACGGGCGACGTCCTATGCGGTCGCGGCCGGCCTGTTCGCAGTGGCCGGGCTGTTCCTGATCGCGGCCTTCTTTGTCGGGCTGGTCGCCCTGTACCGCTGGATCGCGATCACCTACGGACAGTTCTGGGGCTTCGGTGCCGTCGGCGCCGTGCTGTTGGTCCTGGCTGCGTGCTGTGCCGGTGCGGCTCTGGCTCAGATGAAGCGTCGGGACAAGCCGATCGTGCCGCTGGCCAGCCGCCTGCGCGTTGCGATCGCCACCCCGCGGATTCCGCGCGGAACGGTCAAGCAGGCGGTGAAGGAGGTCGCGACGACGATTCCCCTGGCGCCGCTCGCGCCCGGCGAACGCAGCCACGGCGGCAACACCCGGCCCCTGCGCGCCAACCGTCCCGTGCAGCTAGGTCTGATGCTCGCAGCCGTCGGGCTACTGGGCTTCACGGCCGCGCGTCGGAGACGGCACGGGCACGGACTGGACGCTTGAGATGCCCGCGCGGCGCTCAGGGCAGCTCGACTCCTGGCTGCTGGTCGCCGCCACCGCCGTCTTCGTGCTGACCGCAGAGCGCTACTTCCAGGACCCCGGCGTGGTCCGGCCGGGGCCTCCGCAAGACCGCCGCAACGGCGAGGCGAATTCACCGGAAACGAGCCCGGCGCGTGCGGCCGTGCAGCCCGGCCATGGCCGCCGTGCGAAGAGTCCCCTCGCTATCCCCTGGGCCGGCTGGAAGGATATCTTCTGGCGTACCTATCAGCGCATCGACCACGATCGCCTGCTCGCCACGGCGGGCGGTGTCGTGTTCTTCGGGCTGCTCGCGATCTTCCCCGCCGTCACCGCGCTGGTCTCATCGTACGGCCTGTTCGCCGATCCCGCGACGATCAGCGCCAACCTGCAAACGCTTGCGACGATGCTGCCCGAGGGCTCGTTCCAGATCGTCGAGGACCAGGTCGCGCGTGTGGTGTCGAAGGGCAATACGACGCTTGGGGCCACCTTCGTGCTCGGCCTCCTGCTTGCGATCTGGAGCGCCAATGCCGGCGTCAAATCGATCTTCGATGCCCTCAATGTCGCCTATGAGGAGCGCGAGAAGCGCAGCTTCATCCGGCTGAACTTGGTGTCGCTGGCCTTCACGGCCGGCGGCATCGTGGCACTGCTGCTGATGGTGGGCGCCGTCGTCGCCTTCCCGCTCGCGCTCGATCATCTCGGCCTGGCGCCCGAAAGCAAGCTGATCGTGGCGCTGGCACGATGGCCGCTCCTGTTCCTCATCCTGCTCGTGGCGCTTGCCATCCTCTACCGCTTCGCACCCAGCCGCGATGCGCCGCGCTGGCAATGGCTGAGCCTCGGCGCGGTGGCGGCCGCCCTGCTCTGGATTGCCGGCTCTGCCTTGCTGTCCTGGTATCTGTCCGAGTTCACCAATTACAACGCCACCTACGGCTCGCTCGGCGCGGCGATCGGCCTGATGATGTGGATGTGGATGTCCGCGATCGTCATCATGTTCGGCGCCGAGCTGAACTCGGAGATCGAACGGCAGACCCTGCGCGACACGACCACCGGGCAACCGAGGCCGCTCGGAAGCCGCGAGGCGGTCTCTGCGGATACGGTCGGCGCCGCCGCCCCGGCCTGACCTCGCCGCGAACGGACCGCTATCCCCTCGAATCAACAATGATGTTAGGGTCACGCGGCTTGGGGGAGCATGAGGCGTGACGGGTTCGCACAGTAACCCGTGTTTTCCCGGGTGAGGCAGTCAGCTCTTGAGGCGTAACGCGCGGCATGATTCGCATTTCGACGATCTTCATCGCCATCTGCATGGTTCTGGTCGCGGCCTCGCTCGGGCTGGCGCTCTACGCGGTCGCCGGCATCAGCGGAACCGAATCCGCGATCGTGGCGCTGACCGCGCTGACCTTCCTGATCCTCTACAACGCGGTGTCGATGCGGCTACGCGACCGCAGCGACGTCGGCGGCCAGATCGCCGACCTCTCGCGCGGCACCGCCGACCTCGCCCGCCAGGTGGCGGAATTCGGCCGCCGGTTGGCTGCGATCGAAGGGCGTATCGCCTCGTCCAATTCGACCAATTCCGACCGCATCCAGTCGGTGGTCGGCGAGATCAACGAGCTCGGCGGGCTGGTCAAGCAGCTCGCGTCCACCGTGTCGACCCATGAGGACCTGCTGGCCGGCGCGACGCCGCCCTCTCCCGCTCCGGTCGCAAGGGCGGAACCGGAAGCACCGATCGACCTGATCGCGCCGCTCGGGGAGCGGCCGGTGGCGCCGCCACCGCTTCCCGCGGCTCCCCCGCCTCCCGCAGCGCAGCCGCGGCCGGCACCGTCAGTTCAGGCCCAAGCCGCCCATCCGGTTCAGACTCCCAACGGACGCAACCAGACCCAATTGCTGGCGACGCTGCGCAGCGCGATCGACGAGAACCGCGTCGACATCTTCCTCCAGCCGATGGTGACGCTGCCGCAGCGCAAGGTGCGGTTCTACGAGGCGGTGACACGGGTCCGCGACGAGCGCGACCAGTTGATCGCCGCCGAGGAGTTCATCAGCATCGCGGAGGCCTCGGGCCTGATCGGGCGTGTCGACAACATGGTGATGCTGCGCTGTGTGCAGGTGCTGCGCCGCCTGATGGTCCGCAACAAGGACGTCGGCGTGTTCTGCAACGTCGCGGCCTCCACGCTCGGCAATTCCACCACCTTCGCGCAATGCCTCGACTTCCTCGAAGCCAACCGGGCGCTGGCGCCGTCGCTGGTGCTGGAGTTCAAGCAGTCGACCTTCCGCAATCTCGGCCCGGCCGAGTCCGAGAACCTCGCCGCGCTCGCCCAGCGCGGCTTCCGCTTCTCGATCGACCATGTCACGGATCTGCGCATCGAGCCGCGCGAGCTCGCCGACCGCGGCGTGCGCTTCATCAAGGTGCCGGCCACGCTGTTGCTCGATCCGAGGCAGGCCTCGACCTCCGACATCCACCCGTCCGACCTCTCCGACCTGCTCGGCCGCTTCGGTATCGACCTGATCGCCGAGCGGATCGAAGGCGAGCGCGCCGTGGTCGATCTGCTCGACTATGACGTGCGGTTCGGCCAGGGGTTCCTGTTCGCGCCGCCCCGGCCATTGCGGCCGGAGGGGGCATCTGCTACCGGCGGGGCCTCGCCGAACCAGGCGCAGGACATTCAGGGATCCAATGTCTCCGGCACACCCAGCCCAGGCGCGACGTCAGCCGCTCCTCCAGCACAACGCATCACCGGCAACGCGGCGCTCGCGCGCCGTATCTGATCGGCCGTGCGCATCATGACCACGCTGCATTTCGCCGAAAGCCTGCGCGAGCTCGTGGGCGATGTGGACGTCGTGCTCAGCGACATCTGGGGTGTGGTTCACAACGGCCTGGAATCTTTCCCCGAAGCCTGCGAAGCGCTGCACACCTATCGCAGCCGCGGCGGTACGGTAATCCTGATCACCAATGCACCGCGCCCCGCCGACTCCGTGCAGCGGCAATTGCGCAAGCTCGGCGTCGCCGACGAGACCTATGACGCGATCGTCTCGTCGGGCGATCTGACCCGGCTCTACGTCGCCGAGCATCCCGGCCGCAAGATGTTCTGGCTGGGCCCCGAGCGCGACAACTCGATCTATCGCGGCCTCGATGCGGTGACCGCACCGCTGGAAGAGGCCGACTACATCGTCTGCACCGGCCTCTATGACGACGAGACCGAGACGGCGGAAGACTATCGCGGCATGATGCTGAAGGCGCGCGAGCGCAAGCTGACTCTGGTGTGCGCCAACCCGGACATCGTGGTGGAACGCGGCGACCGGCTGATCTATTGCGCCGGCGCGATCGCCGAGCTCTATCGCGAGCTCGGCGGCGAGGTGATCTTCTACGGCAAGCCGCACCGGCCGATCTACGAGCGCGCGATGGCGCTGGCCGGCGAACGCCAGGGCCATCAGATCGACCGCAGACGCGTGCTGGCGATCGGCGATTCCGTCCGCACCGACCTCACCGGCGCGCGCGAATTCGGCATCGACTGCCTGTTCGTCACCCGCGGCATCCATGCCGAGGAGTTCGAAGGTCTCGACCAGCTCGACCCGGCATCCGTGATGGAATTGTTCGGCCACCCGCCGAAGGCGCTGATGCGCGAATTGAAGTGGTGACGGCATAGCCGTCATCCCGGGATGGTCCGAAGGACCAGACCTCAGATGCGCAATTGCGCATCGGGGGATCTCGAGATTCTCAGGTGCGCAATCGCGCACCATAGTTCGGTGCTGCGCACCGCCCCGGAATGACACTCGCAACGCAGAAGGCCCGGGACGAGCCCGGGCCTTGCGAATTCAACCGATAGCCCAGGCGCGCTTACGCGCTCGCCATGTCCGGGAAGACCGCCTCGATCTTGGTCTTCAGCGTCGCCGCGTTGAACGGCTTGACGATGTAGTTGTTCACGCCGGCCTTCTTGGCCGCGATCACGTTCTCGGTCTTCGATTCCGCCGTGATCATGATGAAAGGCGTGGTGGCGAGGTTCGGATCCGCGCGCACTTCGCGCAGCAGGTCGTAACCCGTCATCGGCTCCATGTTCCAGTCGGAGATCACGAGGCCGTACTTCTTGCCGCGCATCTTGTTCAGCGCCGCCGAACCATCGCTGGCATCGTCGATGTTCTCGAAGCCAAGCTGCTTCAGCAGATTCCTGATGATACGGATCATGGTGCTGTAGTCATCCACCACCAGAACCGGCATCGACAAATCAACCGCCATCTCGACTCCCCCAACGCAAACCCAGGAATATTACGATTGGAGCCGCCAGGCCGGAGGCCCGTGCAGTTCCACGTTTCAAGGACTAGCACCAAGGCGTTAAACAGCGCGTTAACTGCCGCCGCCCCCGAAGAATTGAAATGGCGTTCAATGCCCCCGCCTCCCCCGCTTGACTTCGCCGGGCGGGTCACGCCACGGTCCCGGCCGGTCCCGCCGGCTCGAGAATTTCCCCTGATGGCCCCGCATTTTACCGTTATCCGCGACACCACGCCGGATTCCGCGATCCCCCGGGGCGCCGTGGTCGCCATGGGCAATTTCGACGGGGTTCATCTCGGCCACCGCGCCGTGATCGCGGCGGCGCTGGAAATGGGCCGGACGCATGGCCGCCCTGCGCTGGCGTTGACCTTCGAGCCGCACCCACGGCGGTTTTTCAGCCCGAATACCCCGCAATTCCGCCTGACGGACGAGCGGGCCAAGCTGCGGCTTCTGGCCGGGACCGGGCTCTCCGGCGCCGTGGTCATGACGTTCGACAAGGCGAGAGCCGGCACCAGCGCGCAAGATTTCATTCACCATGACCTGATCGGGCGTCTCGGCGTCAGCGCGATCGCGGTCGGCTACGACTTCCATTTCGGCAAGGGACGGGTCGGCTCGCCCAGCCTGCTGGTCAATGAAGCGCCCCGGCTCGGCATCGAGGTCGACGTCCAGCCGCATGTCGATTTCGACGAGCGGCCGGTTTCCTCCAGCGCCATCCGGATAGCACTTGCCGAAGGGCAGCTCGACGAGGCCACCACCATGCTCGGCGCCCCCTGGTTCATCACCGGCGAGGTGATCCATGGCGAAAAGCGCGGCCGCGACCTCGGCTACCCCACCGCCAATATCCGCCTGGACGCCAATTGCGGCCTCAAGCACGGCATCTATGCGGTGCGGGTCGGTCGCGGGACCGAGCGCCTGAACGGGGTGGCCAGCTTCGGCCGCCGCCCGACCTTCGACAATGGCGCGCCGCTGCTGGAAATCTTCCTGTTCGACTTCAAGGGCGACCTCTACGGGCAGGCGCTCGACTGCGCCTTCATCGGCTTCATCCGCGAGGAGCTGAAATTCGACAGCATCGAGGCCCTGATCCGCCAGATGGACGACGATTCCGCCCGCGCCCGCACCATGCTGGCCGCCGCCCCGGACGCGTTTCCACGGCTTGGAATCATCGATTGAGACCGAAAGCCGGCCCGCCGGACCTTTGCGCTTCCCTTAGCCCCCTGCTATGGAGTGCCCATGTTTGCGCGGCGCATCATAGGGATTAGCGGCCCGGCTTCCGCCTGAGCCTCCGGCTCGGCGCAAGACCGGGATTTTGTCGTTTCACCCCGCGATTCCGCATCGCCGTCCGTTCCCGCGCCCTTCCGAGCCAGTCAGCCTCATGTCCGAAAAGCCGCAAAAGTCCGACGCCCAAAAATCCGACGCCAAGGACTATTCGAAAACCCTGTTCCTGCCGCAGACCGAATTCCCGATGCGCGCCGGCCTGCCGCAACGCGAGCCGGAGATCCTCAAGCGCTGGCACGACATCGACCTCTACGGCAAGTTGCGCAAGGGCGCGGAGGGCCGGGCCAAATTCGTGCTGCATGACGGCCCGCCCTACGCCAACGGCAACATCCATATCGGGCACGCGCTGAACAAGATCCTCAAGGACGTCGTGACCAAGAGCCAGCAGATGCTCGGCTTCGACTCCAACTACGTGCCCGGCTGGGACTGCCACGGCCTGCCGATCGAATGGAAGATCGAGGAGGAGAACTACCGCAAGAAGGGCAAGCAGAAGCCCGACTTCCGCAACAGCGCCGCGATGGTGGCGTTCCGGAAAGAATGCCGCGCCTATGCGACGCACTGGATCAACGTGCAGCGCGAGGAGTTCAAGCGGCTCGGCATCATCGGCGACTGGGATCATCCCTATCAGACGATGAGCTATCCAGCCGAAGCGCAGATCGCACGCGAGTTGATGAAGTTCGCCGCCAACGGCACGCTGTATCGCGGCTCCAAGCCGGTGATGTGGAGCGTGGTCGAGAAGACCGCGCTTGCGGAAGCCGAGGTCGAGTACGAGGACTACACCTCCGACATGGTCTGGGTGAAATTCCCGGTCGCCTCGCCAGCGCACGGCGCGCTCGCCTCCGCCAGCGTCGTGATCTGGACCACCACGCCGTGGACGCTGCCCGGCAACCGCGCCATCTCGTTCTCACCGAAGATCGCCTACGGCCTCTACAAGGTGACGGATGCGCCTGCGGACAATTGGGCGAAGACCGGTGATCTCCTGATCCTGGCCGATGCGCTGGCCGCAGAAGTGTTCAAGCAGGCCCGCGTCACGACCTATGAGAAGGTGCGCGAGTTGCCGGCGGACACGCTCGACGCGGTGGAATGCGCACATCCGCTGAAGGGTTTTAGCGGCGGCTACGAATTCACGGTGCCGCTGCTGCCGGGCGATCACGTCACCGACGATACCGGCACCGGCTTCGTGCACACCGCGCCCGGCCACGGCCGCGAGGACTTTGACGTCTGGATGGCGAATGCGCGCGAGTTGGAAGCGCGCGGCATCAACACCACGATCCCCTACACCGTCGATGAGAACGGCGCCTTCACCGACCACGCGCCGGGTTTTGTCGGCAAACGCGTCATCAACGACAAGGGCGAGAAGGGCGATGCCAACGAGGCCGTGATCAAGGCGCTGATCGACGCCGGCAAGCTGCTGGCCCGCGGCCGCCTCAAGCACCAATATCCGCATTCCTGGCGCTCGAAGAAGCCGGTGATCTTCCGCAACACGCCGCAATGGTTCATCGCGATGGACAAGGACATCAGCGCGAACGGCCATGCGAAGAAGGGCGACACGCTGCGCGCCCGCGCGCTGCACGCGATCTCGGTCACACAATGGGTGCCGCCGTCGGGCGAGAACCGCATCAACGGCATGATCGCCAACCGTCCGGACTGGGTGATCTCGCGCCAGCGCGCCTGGGGCGTGCCGATCGCCGTGTTCGTGCGCGAGAAGAGCGACGGCTCTGCCGAGATCCTGCAGGACGAGATCGTCAACCAGCGCATCGCCGAGGCCTTCATGGAGGAAGGCGCCGACGCCTGGTACATGGACGGCGCCCGCGAGCGCTTTCTCGGCTCCCGCGCGAGCGAAGACTGGAAGAAGGTCGACGACATCTGCGACGTCTGGTTCGATTCCGGCTCCACGCATGCCTTCGTGCTCGAGGATCGCCAGAACTTCCCGCAGCTCGGCAACATCGTCCGCAAGGTCGACGGCGGCAGCGACACCGTGATGTATCTCGAAGGCAGCGACCAGCATCGCGGCTGGTTTCATTCCTCGCTGCTGGAAAGCGCCGGCACGCGCGGTCGCGCGCCCTACGACATCGTGCTGACCCACGGCTTCACGCTCGACGAGAACGGCCGCAAGATGTCGAAGTCGCTCGGCAACACGGTCGAGCCGCAGAAGGTGATCAAGGATTCGGGCGCGGACATTCTGCGCCTGTGGGTCTGCGCGACCGACTATGCCGACGACCAGCGCATCGGCCCCGAGATCCTGAAGAACACCATCGAGACCTATCGCAAGCTGCGCAACTCGATCCGCTGGATGCTTGGAACGCTGCATCACTTCAAGCCGAGCGAGAAGGTCGCCTATGCCGAGATGCCCGAGCTCGAGCGGCTGATGCTGCACGAACTGGCCGGCCATGCCGAGACCGTTCGCAAAGCCTATGCCGCCTTCGACTACAAGACCGTGGTCGCAAGCCTCGCGGCCTTCATGAACTCGGAGCTGTCGGCGTTCTATTTCGATATCCGCAAGGACACGCTCTATTGCGATCCGCCGTCCTCGCCGGCGCGCAAGGCCGCGCTTACCACGATCGACCTGTTGTGCGACGCCATCCTGAAATGGCTCGCGCCGATCCTGAGCTTCACGACCGACGAAGCCTGGCGGATGTTCCGCCCCAACGCGGAGCCCTCGGTCCATTTGACCCTGTTCCCGGCGGACATCGAAAAGCTCCGCGACGACAAGCTCGCCGGGAAGTGGGAGACGATCCGCAACGTCCGCCGCGTCGTCACCGGCGCGCTCGAGCTCGAACGCGCCGCCAAGAACATCGGCTCGTCGCTGGAGGCATCGCCCGTGATCTATGTCGCCGACCGCGACATGCTGGCGACGCTGTTCGACACCGACCTCGCCGAGGTCTGCATCACCTCGAACTACGAGGTGCGCGAGGGCGAGGCGCCGGCTTCGGCGTTCCGTCTCGATGCGGTGCCAGGCGTTGCCGTCATGGTCGAGAAGGCGGTCGGCACCAAATGCGCCCGCTCCTGGAAGATCTCGCAGACGGTCGGCGAAGACCCTGAGTATCCCGACGTCACCCCGCGCGACGCCCAGGCGCTGCGCGAATGGAAGGCGCTGGGGGTGGGGGTCTGATAGTCGTCCCGGCGAAAGCCAGGGCCCATCACCACCGCCGTCAAAGGTGAACAGAGATCGATGACCCCGAGTCTTTCAAACGATTACCGCCTGGGGTTATGGGTCCTGGCATTCGCCAGGACGACGGCGGAGTATGCCGCGGCGGCGTTGGGTCACGCACGATGACCCCCCTCCGTGCCGGCATCCTCTCGGCCATCGCCACGGTCATCCTCGACCAGGCCTCGAAGCTCTGGCTACTGAATGGGTTCGACCTCGCCCATCGCGGCGCGGTGCGGGTGACGCCGTTCTTCGACCTGGTGCTGGCCTGGAACATCGGCATCAGCTTCGGCTGGCTCCAGAACGACAGCCAGGCGGCGCAGCTCGCGCTGATGGCGGTCAAGGCCATCGCGGTGGTCGCGCTGGCGATCTGGATGGCCCGCTCCCACACCCTGCTTGCGACCGTCGCGCTCGGGCTGATCATCGGGGGCGCCATCGGCAACGGCATCGACCGCCTGGCCTATGGCGCGGTGGTCGATTTTGCCCTGTTTCATCTCGATATCGGCGGAAATACCTATAATTGGTACGTGTTTAACCTCGCGGACGTAGCCATCGTTGCTGGGGTGGCGGGGCTATTGTATGATTCCTTCCTGGGGGTACCCGCCGCAAAAGCGCCCTGATCCCGGCCGATACGGACCGGCAGGTGGAACCCGGCCTTTTGCGAGGGTTGGCCGCGTGCGAGCGGCAATCTGCCACAATATGGAACAGGTACAGTGATGCGCAGCTCGAAGACCAGCGGTTCGATGGTTCGAGACCCCAAATGGGGGTTCATGCGGGCATTGAAATTGTCCGCTGTCGCGCTCGGCATCGGTCTCGTCATGTCGGCAGGCCCGGTCCGTGCCGGTGACGACGGCGACGATGATGACGACATGACCTTCGAAGAGAAGCTCATCGACAATCTGATGTCCGGTATCGGCGCCAAGAGCATGGAGAAGAAAGGTATCGAGTACCGCGAGCGATCGCCGCTGGTGGTGCCGCCCAAGCTCGACCTGCCGCCGCCCGCCGGCACCGAAGCCAAGAACGCGCCGAACTGGCCGAAGGACCCCGACGAGAAGCGCCGCAAGGAGGCCATCGCTCAGAGGAAAAAGGCCGTCAAGGCGACGGAGAACTGGCAGGCGGCCCAGCCGCTGACGCCCGCCGAGATGAGAGCCGGCACGGCAGCTGCCCCGGAGCGCACCAGCAACGATCCGATTCAGCCGGGCACCAACGGCAACCCGTCGCTCAGTCCCGCCCAGCTCGGTTTCTCCGGTGGCCTGTGGAACATGATGAAGGGCGGCAACAGCTCCGAGGAAAAGCAATTCACGAGCGAACCCCCGCGCCAGTCGCTGGTCGAGCCCCCGCCGGGCTATCAGACGCCGTCGCCGAACTACGCCTATGGCGCCGGTCCGGACAAGTCGCGGCGGACCTATTTCGACATCATGTCGGGCAAGGACAAGGAGCAATAGCCCCCTCGCCCGCCGCGACGTCCTGACGGTAGCGAACCTGGCGCCGGCGGCTCATGCGCGCCGGACGCGGCCCTTAAATTGCTTATCAGTAACTTGCCTACGCGTTGAGTTCTCTGCTTCGTGACGCGAAGCCTCAGCCGCACGGTGTAGCATGCCGTGCCTCCGAGCCGGACATCCGGGCTCGGCCTTTCACCAGGGATCATGATGTCCGCAAACCGATCGGTTGCCTGCCTTTTTACCGCGCTGCTTTCGACGAGTGTCCTGACAGCCAACGCCGCCCTCGCCCAGACCACGGTGACATCGGCCCCGCCCGCCAGCTTCACGCTCAGCAACGGCCTCCAGGTCGTGGTGATCCCGGACCACCGCACGCCCGTGGTCACGGAGATGATCTGGTACAAGGTCGGCTCGGCCGACGAGACGCCGGGCAAGTCCGGGCTCGCGCACTTCCTCGAGCACCTGATGTTCAAGGGCACCGAGAAGCATCCGGTCGGCGAATTCTCGCAGACCGTGCTCCGTGTCGGCGGCAACGAGAACGCCTCGACCTCGGTCGACTACACCAACTACTACCAGCGCGTGCCGCGCGAGCAGTTGCCGACCATGATGGAGTTCGAGGCCGATCGCATGACCGGCCTGATCCTCAAGGACGAGAACGTGCTGCCCGAGCGCGACGTCGTGCTCGAAGAGTACAACATGCGCGTCGCCAACAATCCGGACGCGCGGCTCAACGAGCAGATCATGGCCGCGCTCTATCTCAACCATCCCTACGGCCGGCCGGTGATCGGCTGGCACCAGGAGATCGAGAAGCTCGACCGCGAGGATGCCCTCGCCTTCTATCGTCGCTTCTACGCGCCGAACAACGCGATCCTGGTGATCGCCGGCGACGTCGAGGCCGCCGACATCCGCCCGCTGGTCGAGCGCAATTTCGCCTCCATCCCGGCCCAGCCCGCGATCCCGGCACGCCGCGTCCGTCCGCAGGAGCCGGACCCGGCGGCGCCGCGCACCGTCACGCTGTCCGACCCGCGCGTCGAGCAACCGAGCCTGCGTCGCTATTATGTCGTGCCCTCCGCCACGACGGCCGCGGCCGGCGAGAGTGCGGCCCTCGACGTGATGGCCCAGCTGATGGGCAGCGGCAGCAATTCCTATCTCTACCGCGCGCTCGTCGTCGACAAGCCGCTCGCGGTCTCCGCCAGCGCCAGCTATTCGAGCGTCTCGCTCGACCCGACCCAATTCGCGATCTCGGCCGCGCCGAAACCGGGCGTCGGCTTCGCCGAAGTCGAGCAGGTGATCGACGGCGTCATCGCCGACATCGCGCAGAACCCGATCCGCGCCGAAGACCTCGAGCGCGTGAAGACCCAGCTCATCGCGGAAGCGATCTACGCCCAGGACAATCAGGCCGTGCTGGCGCGCTGGTATGGCGGCGCGCTGACCACAGGCCTGTCGATCGAGGACATCAGGAGCTGGCCCGACCGCATTCGCGCGGTCACCGCCGACCAGGTTCGCGCTGTTGCGCAGAAATGGCTCGAGAAGAAGCGTTCGGTGACGGGCTATCTGATCAAGGACACCACCCCCACCAAGCGCGAGGAGAAGCGTTCGTGACCTATCCCTTCCTTCGCACGCGTCGTTTCGCGTTGGCCTTCATCACCGGCGCTGCGCTTGCGCTCGCCGCGGTCCAGCCGTCGCAGGCCGCTGCAAAGATCCAGCGCCTGGTCTCGCCCGGCGGCATCGAGGCCTGGTTCGTGCAGGACGCCACCGTGCCGCTGATCGCCATGGAATATTCCTTTGCCGGCGGCTCGGCCCAGGACCCCAAGGACAAGTCGGGCGTCGCCAATCTCGTCGGCGATCTCCTCGACGAAGGCTCCGGCGATCTCGACTCCAAGACCTTCCACGAGCGGCTCGATCGCCGCGCCATCGAGCTTTCCTTCAGCGCCACCCGCGACACCTTCCGCGGCAGCCTGCGCATGCTGCGCGACAACAAGGACGAAGCCTTCGACCTGCTCAGGATGGCATTGACCTCGCCGCATTTCGACACCGCCGACGTCGAGCGCATCCGCTCGCAGGTGATCTCGGGCCTGCGCCGCGAGACCACCAACCCGACGTCGCTCGCGAGCCGCAAATTCCTGGAGGTCGCCTTCGGCGATCATCCCTACGGCCGGCAGACCAACGGCACGCTGGACAGCGTGCCGACCGTCACGGTTGCCGACATGAAGGACTATGTCGGCCGCGTGCTCGCCAAGGACGGGCTGAAAGTCGCGGTGGTCGGCGACGTCGATCCGGCCACTCTCGGCAAGCTGCTCGACCACACCTTCGGCAGCCTGCCCGCCAAGGCCAATCTCGTGCCGGTGCTCGACGTCGAGGCAGCCAAGCCGCCGCAGCGCGCCTTCGTGCCGCTCGACGTGCCGCAGACTGTCATCACCTTCGGCGGCCCCGGCGTGAAGCGCAGCGACCCGACCTTCATGGCGGCCTATGTCGTCAACCACATCCTCGGCGGCGGCGGACTGTCCTCGCGGCTCTATCGCGAGGTTCGCGAGAAGCGCGGGCTCGCCTATTCGGTGTTCGAATCCTTGCTCTGGATGGAGCATTCGGCGGTCTTCATCGGCAATACCGGCACCCGCGCCGACCGTGCCGGCGACACCATCGACGCCATCGAGAAGGAGGTGCGCCGCATCGCCGAGGAGGGCCCGACGCAGAAGGAGCTGGACGAGGCCAAGTCCTACCTCAAGGGCTCGCAGATGCTGGCGCTGGATACGTCCTCCAAGCTCGCGCAGGCGCTGCTGCAATACCAGCAGGACAAGCTGCCGATCGACTATATCGAGAAGCGCAACGCCATCGTCGACGCGGTGACGCTGGATGACGCCAAGGCGGCCGCCAAGCGCCTCTGGGGCCAGGGCCTCCTGACCGTCGTCGTCGGCCGCGCCCCGCAGGCCGCCGCCCAGCCGGCGGCAGCGGCGCCCAAGTCGAACTGACTTCCCTTACGTGTCCTGAAATGGCCGGGCTCGCCCGGCCATTTGCGTTTCGTATGAGCGCCATTGCCGAACGTGAACGTCCGGGATATGTCCGGACATCACGAATGGTGCCATCATGCTGCGGATATCCCGCGATCTCGTCATCGACGAGGACGACATCGAGATCGGCTTCGTCCGCGCCTCCGGCCCTGGCGGGCAGAATGTCAACAAGGTCGCGACCTCGGCCCAGCTGCGCTTTGACACGCGCAAGCTGACCCTGCCGGAGGATGCAACGATCCGGCTCGCCCGCATCGCCGGCCAGCGCATGACCAAGGACGGCGTGATCGTGATCCACGCCCAGCGCTTCCGCACCCAGGAACGCAACCGCCAGGACGCGATCGACCGGCTCGTCGAGATCCTGAGCGAGGCGATGATACGGCCGAAGCCACGGCGCGCGACACGGCCGACCTTTGGCTCCAAGCAGCGCCGGCTCGAAGGCAAGAAGCGTCGCAGCGACGTCAAGGCCGGACGCGGCCGGAGTTTCGACGATTGAATGGGCAAAGACCTCCGGCCGCCGAGCGGCCGGAGGTTTGCAGGTTCACGTTCCGGCGTCAGTAACGCTTGCCGGTGGCGGGGCTGCCCGAAGCGGAATCGTCGACCGTCCCCTTGTGCGCCGCGCTTCCCGTTGTGCCGACCGTGCCCTTCGTCCCCTTGGTCGACTTCATGCCCGTCTTCTCACCCGCAGCTCCCGGCTGCGTAGCGAGATCCTCATCTTCGCCGACTGACGCGCCCCCCTGCATGGGTTTGCTTTGCATGGTGCCGCCAGGCTTGATGCCAGATGACGTGCCTTGCGCGAAAACGGGCGTCGCAATGAGGGCCGCAAGAGCGCATGCGATTGCAGAAGTCTTCACCAACTTCATCCATTTCTCCTGGATTTTTCGCGATGAACGGGTCGGCTGCGTCCTGCGCCGCCCGCCTGCACCGGACCGGTTCATCGCATAGAGAGTTCGAGCGGCGCGAGCGCGATGCAATCCGCCTCGTGTGGTCATCGTTTAGGGATTTCGAGGCGGTTTCGCGGAATTGTGCTCCGCATATGCGGCAGCGCGGAACACGCTCCCCGCGAGCATCTCCGCTTGCAGCGAAACAGCCCGCTACTACCACCGCATGTTTGGCGGCGCCTAGAGTTTGCGCACGCTGAACTTTACGTGGATGGGCGAGCTCTTGGCAATGCGCGCAGTCGTGCTGGGATTGTGCACCGCAGTAGTGCTGGTGGTGCGGGTTGCCGACGCGCAGATGCCCTTGCCGGCCGCAAAGCCGCCGGACGGCGCGACACTGTTCAAGCAGCAATGCGCGGTGTGTCACACTTTGAGCCTGTCGGAACCGTTGCGGCAAGGTCCGCCGCTGGTCAAGATCGTGGGCCGGACCGCCGGCAAGGTCGACGGCTTCCGCTATTCGGACGGCCTCGCCAAAGCCGACTTCGCCTGGGACGAGACCCGGCTCGATGCGTGGCTGACCAATCCGCAAGCCGTCATTCCCGGCGTGGTCATGGCCTACCGGCAGGGTAAGCCGGAGACGCGCGCCGCCATCATCACCTACCTCAAGGAGCTGAACTGAATGGCCAAGCCCGTCCATTCCATGATCCGCGTGCTGAATGAGGCGCGCTCGCTCGACTTCTACCAGCGCGCCTTCGGCCTCGAAGTCACCGATCACCTGAAGTTCTCGGACTTCGCCCTGATCTATCTGCGTCACCCCTCCTCACCTTTCGAGGTGGAGCTGACGGTGAATTTCGATCGCAAGGAGCCGTACGCGCTCGGCGACGGCTACGGCCATCTCGCCGTGGTAGTCGACGATCTCGATGCCGAGCATGCCCGCTTCGAGCGCGAGAAGCTCGCACCGGGCCCCTTGCGCGACTTCAAGCACGACGGCAGGACGCTGGCGCGCTTCTTCTTCGTCAGTGATCCCGATGGCTACAAGATCGAGGTGATCCAGCGGGGCGGACGTTTCAACTGATCAACTCACAAAGATCCAAATCACAAAAATACGGAGGAATGCCATGAGAGAAGTCGATCGTCGAAGCAAGCACAGCCGCCGCGTCTTTCTCAAGGGCGCGGCGACCGCCGTGCCGGTCGTCGCTGTCGCGACCAGCGTCGCCGTCAGCATCGAGGACGCATGGGCCGATGATTCCAGCGCGTTGTCCCCGGCGACGATGAAGACGTTGCTGAAGGTCGCGCGCGACATCTATCCGCACGATATTCTCGGCGACAGCTACTACATCACCGCGATCAAGCCATGGGACGGCAAGGCGGCCAAGGACCCTGCCGTCAAGTCGCTGATCAGCGACGGCATCGCGCGGCTCGATCAGAACGCGCGGGATCGCCACAAGGTGGCTTACGCCGAAGTCCCCTGGGAAGCCGACCGCGTGGTGCTGCTGAAGGAGATCGAGCAGAGCGACTTCTTCCAGAAGGTGCGCGGCGACCTCATCGTCTCGCTCTACAACCAGAAAGAGGTCTGGCCGCGGTTCGGCTACGAGGGCTCCTCCGCCGAGCACGGCGGCTACATCAACCGCGGCTTCGCCGACATCGATTGGCTGCCGAAGGCTTAAATCGCCACGCAACGGTTCAGGAGAACGCATATGGCAAAATTCGATCTGAACGACTCCAGCGTTGTGGTGATCGTCGGCTCCGGTGCCGGCGGCGGCACGCTGGGCAACGAGCTCGCGCAGAAGGGCGTCAAGGTCGTCATTCTCGAGGCCGGCCCCCGCATCGAGAACCAGGACTTCATCAACGACGAGTGGGAGAGTTTTTCGCAGCTGGCCTGGACTGACGCCCGCACCACATCGGGAACGTGGCGCGTGGCCAAGGACTTCTCGGGTCTTCCCGCCTGGATCGTCAAGGCGGTCGGCGGCTCGACCGTGCATTGGGCCGGCGCCTCGCTGCGCTTTGACGAGCACGAGTTCAGGGTGAAGAGCGCCTACGGCAATATTCCCGGCGCCAATTTGCTCGACTGGCCGGTGACGCTGGCGGAGATGGAGCCGTGGTACGCCAAGGCCGAGAACAAGATGGGCGTAACCCGCACCAACGGCATTCCCGGACTTCCCGGCAACAATAACTTCAAGGTGTTGGAGGCCGGCGCGAAGAAGCTCGGCTACAAGACCGTGCACACCGGCAACATGGCGATCAACAGCCAGCCGCGCGATGGCCGCGGCTCCTGCCAGCAGATCGGCTTCTGCTTCCAGGGCTGCAAGTCCGGCGCGAAATGGTCGACGCTCTACACCGAGATCCCCAAGGGCGAGGCCACCGGCAATCTCGAGGTGCGGCCGAGCAGCATGGCGGTCAAGATCGAGCATGACGCCGGCGGCAAGGTCACCGGTGTCGTCTACGCCGACGAGGCAGGCGCAATGCAACGCCAGAAGGCGCGCATCGTCGCGGTCGCCGGCAATTCGATCGAGAGCCCGCGGCTGCTGCTCAACAGCGCCTCGACCATGTTCCCGGATGGCCTCGCCAATTCGTCGGGACAGGTCGGCCGCAACTACATGCGGCACATGACCGGCAGCGTCTACGCCGTGTTCGAAAAGTCGGTGCACATGTATCGCGGCACCACCATGGCCGGCATCATTCGCGACGAGGCCGCCAACAATCCGAAACGCGGCTTCGTCGGCGGCTATGAGATGGAGACGCTGTCGATCGGCCTGCCGTTCATGGCGGCCTTCCTTAATCCCGGCGCCTGGGGCCGTCCGTTCACGTCAGCGCTCGACGGCTATCCGCGGATGGCCGGCATGTGGCTGGTCGGCGAGGACATGCCGCAGGAGACCAACCGCATCACGCTCGACCCGGTCGTGAAGGACAAGTTCGGCCAGCCGGTCGCGAGCGTGCATTTCGACGACCATCCCAACGACGTCGCGATGCGCGCACACGCCTACAAGCAGGGCGCCGCGGTCTACGACGCCGTCGGCGCCACCGTGACCTATCCCACGCCGCCCTATCCGAGCACGCACAATCTCGGGACCAACCGGATGAGCGAGAAGCCGCGGGACGGCGTGGTCAACAAGTTCGGGCAGAGCCACGACGTCAAGAACCTGTTCGTCTCCGACGGCAGCCAATTCACCAGCGGCGCAGCCTGCAATCCGACCCTGACCATCGTTGCGCTCGCGATCCGGCAGGCGGACTACATCGCGGGTGCGATGCAGAAGAAGGAGATCTGAGGTCAGATAGGCAACCGCTCTCTCCCCCGTCATTGCGAGCGGAGCGAAGCAGTCCAGACTGCCGACGCCGAAAGATTCTGGATTGCTTCGTCGCAAGCGCTCCTCGCAATGATGATGTGGAGGCAGTTGCGAAGCCCGGATGGAATCTCGTAGCCCGGATGGAGCGAAGCATAATCCGGGGCGCGGACGGATGACCAGAACCCGGATTGCGCTGCGCTCCATCCGGGCTACGCACTTTTGTTGGGACAGCTATTCGGCCGCGTCGAGGATCGGCGCCACCGTGGCCTTGAACTCCTGCACCGTCGCCATGTTCCTCGACCGGTAGATCAAACATGAGCAGCGCAGCAGCGAGGCGAAATTGTTGACCTCGCCGTGATGGTCGAGCACCTCGTTGTAGAGCGTGGTCAGGAACTTCCCGAGGCTCATGTTCTCCCTGGCCGCGATCTCCTCCAACGTGTCCCAGAACGCCATTTCCAGCCGGATCGAGGTGCAGTGGCCATCGATCCGCAAGGAGCGGGTCTGGGATTCGTAGTCGCGTTGGGGCTGGTGCGCGAAGAGATGGCACATGGCGTCCTCCCGTCCTGTTGCCATTTTTTCACGATGCTACACCGCGGCCCGGCACCCCACAATCAGGACTGCAGCCGGAGATCGGTCCGTCCCGCCTGCGCGATTTTCTCGAACGTCCAATGTCTTCAATGTGATAGATATCCCTCTTCCCCAGCCCGCCACGTTCCTGTTGCTCAACACATGCTTTTGACGCAACACGGCTTAAGATAACGCCGTTCGCGAATCCAAGACCCGAGCCCATGCCCGTCCGCCAATTGCCAGAGCAAGTCGTCAACCGCATCGCCGCCGGCGAGGTGGTCGAACGGCCCGCGAGCGTGGTCAAGGAACTGGTCGAGAACGCGATCGATGCCGGCGCGAGCCGGATCGACGTCTTCACCGACGGCGGCGGCCGGCGGCGGATCGGCATCACCGACGACGGCAGCGGGATGACGGCGAAGGACCTCGCGCTCGCGGTGGAGCGCCACGCCACCTCCAAGCTCGACGACGAGGACCTGCTCCAGATCCGCACGCTCGGGTTCCGCGGCGAGGCCCTGCCCTCGATCGGCTCGGTGGCGCGTCTGTCGATCACCACGCGCCATGCCGGCGAGCCGCATGCCTGGGCGCTGTCAGTCGAGGGCGGCGAGAAGTCCGGGATCATGCCGGCGGCGCTGGCCCACGGCACGCGCGTCGAGGTCAACGACCTCTTCTACGCGACGCCGGCGCGGTTGAAGTTCTTGAAGACCGACCGCACCGAGGCCGAGGCGATCCGCGAGGTGGTGCGGCGGCTCGCAATGGCGCGGCCGGACGTCGCCTTTACGCTGGCGGGCGAGGAGCGCGCGCCGGTGACCTGGGCCGCGGCGCTACCCGGCGCCGCCGGACGGCTGACACGGCTCGGCGACATCCTCGGCGGGGAGTTTCGCAGCCATGCCATCGAGGTCCATGCCGAACGCGAGGGCATCGTCGTTTCCGGCTATGCCGCAGCCCCCGCGCTGACCAAAGCCAACGCGCTCGGACAATATCTCTTCGTCAACGGCCGCCCGGTGCGCGACAAGCTGATCTTAGGGGCCGTGCGCGCGGCCTATTCCGACTACCTGCCGCGCGACCGCCATCCCGTGCTGGCGCTGTTCGTTACGCTCGATCCGCGCGAGGTCGACGCCAACGTGCATCCGGCCAAGACCGAGGTCCGCTTCCGCAACGCAGGCCTCGTGCGCGCGCTGATCGTCCATGGATTGAAGGAGGCTCTCGCGCGCGAGGGCCGCCGCACCGCCGCCAACAGCGGCGAGAGCGCATTGTCCTCGTTCCGGCCCGCCTTCACGCCGCGCCCGGCGAGCTGGGACTGGCGGGCCTCGCCGTCCGCGCCGGTCGCACCGATGCCGTCATTCGATGGCGCGGCCGCGCCCGCCTTCACGGAGCGCGCCCAGGCGGCGTTCGATGTCGGCGCGCCCAGTGCAGACGTGCGGTTCGAGACGCAGCCCGTCAGCGACCTCGTCGACCGCCCGCTCGGCGCGGCGCGCACGCAGATCCACGAGACCTACATCGTCTCGCAGACCCGCGACGGCTTGATCATCGTCGATCAGCATGCCGCGCATGAGCGCATCGTCTATGAGCGGCTGAAGGCCTCGCTCGCCGCCAACGGCGTGCAGCGGCAGATCCTCTTGATCCCCGAGATCGTCGAGATGGACGAGGCCACGGTGGAGCGACTGCTCGAGCGCAGCGACGAGCTGGCCTCGTTCGGGCTTGCGATCGAATCCTTTGGCCCGGGCGCGGTCGCCGTGCGCGAGACGCCGTCGCTGCTCGGCAAGACCAATGCGGGCGGGCTCTTGCGCGACCTCTCCGAGCATATGGCCGAATGGGACGAAGCGCTGCCGCTCGAGCGCCGCCTGATGCACGTCGCCGCCACCATGGCCTGCCACGGCTCGGTGCGCGCCGGCCGCAGGCTGCGGCCCGAGGAGATGAACGCCCTGCTCCGCGAGATGGAGGAGACGCCGAACTCCGGCCAGTGCAATCACGGCCGGCCGACCTATGTCGAGCTGAAGCTGAGCGACGTGGAGAAGCTGTTCGGGCGGAGGTGACGCGAGGGTCCGTAGGGTGGCTTAGCTAACTCGCCCTGCGCAGCTTCGACCAATTTCATCCGCAAGCCATTAACTCTTAGCTGCTACCTGAGGCTGTCCTGCGATGTCTGGGGTCCAGCATGTCTTGGTGGCAAGTCCTGGTCGTATGCGCCGTGGCGTTTGTTGTTTGGGATTTTCGCCGCTTTCAGCGGGCGAGAGCCACGACCTCGCCCCCGTGGCCAGGTCCGGCGACTTTCGCGCGGGTGCGGCGCGACGCGCCGATTCCACCGCTGCTTGGGATCAGCGAGAGCGTGTCGGTCGTCTTGCGACGGCAGATTCCGCCGCGGTTCGAACCGCCACGATCATGGCTGGGCGGGCTGCCGATGATGCCCCATCACATCGAATGGCCGCGGTCGATTTCGTCGGAATATCCTGATAGAGGCGAGCGGCCGCTGCACTTCATAGCGCAGATTGCCTGCGCCGACCTGCCGGCCGAATTATGGGGCGGGCTCGGGCCGCGCCAGGGCTGGCTCCTGCTGTTCATCGACCCCAATCAGGGCGCGCCTCAGGGACCTGATGCCTTTCGCATTCTGCATGTCGATGCGCTCGGCTCCGAGCGGGAGCCGCCGGCCGATCTCGGGCCTGTGCATGACGGCGTCTATAGCGGGTTCGACTATGACTATTGCCGCACCGCCGACGAGGTGCCGCGGCGCTGGCGGCGCTGGCCGGTCGATCTCGTCGTCGTGCCCAATGAGGCGCGGATCGAAGGCCGGCGGACGCGCGTGGCGCCGGAGAATTTCGCGAGCATCCTCTATCCGGGGCAGCCCGTCGCGTCGGACCGCGAGCGGCCGGACGAGATCGAGCCTTTCACCTGGCGCGGCGCGCTTCGCGTGCTTGACAGCATGGCGCGCACTTATCCGCCGTCAGCCAAACCGCCGGACGAGCTTAAGATACCCGATCGGCTGGTCGAGCGGCTGAGCCAGCCGGGTTATATCGGCTCCATCCTCGCCGTGATCGAGGCCGATGACGCCAATTGGACCGCGATGTCCCGGGCTGATCTCGAGGGCCCCGAGCCGGAGGACGAGGCGATGCGCCTGCGCCGTGCGCAGACGCGGCGCGCGGCGGAGAACCGCAGAACACGACGCGAAGCGCTGGCGGCTTTCCTGGCCAGCCATCCCACGCTGGAGTCGATCGTGGACTATCTGCACCGGTCCGAGCGCGAGCTTGGCGAGTGGAGCACCGCGATGCGCGAACGCGTTGCCGGCGAGAGATCAGCCGTGCTGGCGCACGACCTCGACAGCCCGATTCCGGACGATGCCTGGCGAGCGCTCAAGGCGCGCCTGCAGCAGGACGCATTCCGGTTCTGGAGATATTCCTCCGCCGACCGGGATGGCGAGCGGAGCCACGTTGCCTTTTACGAACACGAAATTTCCGCCTGGTCCTTCCAGCGCGGCCACATTCGCGAGCTGGTGGCCGACTATTACGTCGATGAAGCGAAGCGGCCACTGATCCCGCCCGCCGTGCTTTCCGAATTCGAGCCGTATTGGCGCAGCCTCTATCACAACCGTCCCCATCGCATCGGCGGTTACCACGACGGCTTGCAATCAGATGCGCAGATCGGCCCAACCCGGAAGCTCTTGCTGTTCCAGATCGCAACCGACGACGCCATGCACTGGTGCTGGGGCGACGTCGGCGCCTACTATGTCTTCATCGACATGGACGCGCTGAAGAAGATGGATTTCTCGCAGGCAACGATCACCCTGGAATGTTACTGACGATGCACAGCAGTTCGGCACGCGTGGTTGCCACCTCGGTCCCACACGTCGATCTCATGCGGAATGAACAGCCTTTGCTGTTTGCCGCGATGTGGATGTCGAGCGAACACAGCCATCTGTTCAAGGAGCTGGCCGTCGGAACACACGGCTTCGTCAATGAGGTGGGTTTCGCTGCGGGCTGGGCAGCTCCTTTGTCCTCGCTGCCGCCGTGCAACATGGCATTTTACCAGGAGTTCATGCGCGACCGCTACTTCTGGGTGAAGACAGGCGATTGCGGCGGCCATCTGGGACGGCTGGAGATCAATGAAGCGCTGGTCGAAGATACCTACATGCGCGGGTCGATCGACCAAACCGGTTTCGAACTGATCCTCACGCTCGGCGAGGACGCCTACGGGATCTTCGCGGATCGGGTGGAATTGGGAAAGCCCAGGCCCGACTTCGATCATCGCAACGTCATTCTCGGCGTACCGACGCCGCCGTTTGCCTTTCCCGCGCTACGCGGCGGTCCCAGGCCGGGCGATGCGACTAACCTTCAGCCGATTAAACGGCTTGAGCTGTCCGACATGTTCGTCGTCCTCGTGAACCGCCGCTTGGGCGAACCACCTGACAGCGCCTCGATGCATGACCGCTTCGAAATAATCTCTGCTGCAAGGTTGACGCTGGTAGCTGAAGGAGCCTGATCATCGCTGCAATACCGGCATTTCGTCAGGTTCCAGCCGAAGGCACATTTTACCGCCTTCAGGGCATTGCCGAGCACGCCGCTGATAAACGGGCTTCGTTCCAATTGCGGGGCGATCCAGACATTGGCGCCATCAAGAGTGTGTTCGGAAACGACCCATCTCACTGTGGCCTCATGGTTCGAGACGCGCTTCGCGCTCCTCACCATGAGGGCCTATGACGCAGTAGGGTTAGGCTACGGCTTCCTCAAAAACACGAACTCCGTGTCGTCGTAAGCCCGCCGCTCCAGCTCCTCAAAACCTTCCGGCGCCACGAACTGCGCGGCCTTGGCCTCTTCCACCACCAGCAGCGCGCCCGGTGTCAGCCAGCCGCCATCGCGCAGGCTCGCAAACGCCTTCTCGGCAAATCCCTTGCCGTAGGGCGGATCGAGGAACACCAGCGAGAACGGCTCGACGGGATGGGCTGGGCCGAGATCGGTCGCATCGCGGCGATAGACTTTCGTCACGCCGCCGAGGCCGAGCGACTCGACGTTGTTACGCAGCAGCGCACGCGCCTCCGCGCCGTTGTCGACGAACAGCACGAACTTCGCGCCGCGCGAAGACGCCTCGATGCCGAGCGCGCCGGTGCCGGCAAAGAGATCGAGCACGCGCGCGTCCTCGATCGGATCGTCATAGGCGTGCACGAGGATGTTGAACACGGACTCGCGCAGGCGGTCCGCCGTGGGGCGGATGTCGCGCGAGGACGGTGAGGCGAGATTACGCCCCTTCAAGCGACCGCCGACGACGCGCAATTAGTCCTCCCGCGGCGTCAAATCGCGCTTGCCGTGATAGCCGCGCTTGGGACGGCGCGGGGGGCCATAGCCGCTCGCCTCCGCCTCGTTGCGCTCGCGCGCCTCCTCGCTGCCGGTGCGCTGCACCAGCACGCGGCGGCCCTTGCGGTCGTTGATCACGGCGCGCTTGCTGGCGGGCTTCTTCTCGTGCGGCGCGCCGTCATCGGTCGCAGCGGCCTTCTGCGGCACGTCGAACTGCGCACCCGACTTCTCGATCACCTTGTCGCCGAGCTGCTCGCGCAGCACGCGCGACTTGATCTCCTCGACCTGGCCTTCGGGGACCTCGCCGAGCTGGAACGGGCCGTAGGACACGCGGATCAGCCGGTTCACCTCGAGCCCGAGATGGGCGCAGACGTTGCGCACCTCGCGGTTCTTGCCTTCGCGGATCGCGAACACCAGCCAGACATTGGCGCCCTGGTCGCGCTCGAGTGTCGCATCGATCGGGCCGTATTTGACGCCCTCGACCTCGATGCCAGCCTTGAGCTCGTCGAGCTGGGCCTGGGTGACGTCGCCATGGGCGCGGACGCGGTAGCGGCGCAGCCAGCCGGTGTCCGGCAGCTCGAGCGTGCGCGCGAGGCCGCCGTCATTGGTGAGCAACAACAGGCCTTCGGTGTTGAAGTCGAGCCGGCCGACGCTGATCAGGCGCGGCAGACCTTCGGGCAGATTGTCGAACACGGTCGGACGACCCTCGGGATCGTCATGCGTGGTCATGAGGCCGCGCGGCTTGTGATAGAGGAACAGCCGCGTGCGCTCGCGCGGCGGCAACGGCTTGCCGTCGACAGTGACGACGTCGTTCGGTGTGATGTCGAGCGCCGGCGAATTGATGACGCGGCCGTTGACGGCGACGCGGCCCTGCGTGACCATCTCCTCGGCGTCGCGGCGCGAGGCAAGCCCCGCGCGCGCCAGCGCCTTGGCGATGCGCTCGCCGGCCTTCTTCGGCTTCGGCGCTTCTTCGCGGCGCGGCCGCCCCTCGAAATCCCGATCGCGCTCGCGATAGGCGCCGCGGCCACCGAAGGCCGGGCGCTTCTCGAAGATCCGGCTCTCGTCCTCGTTTTCGCGGCGCGGACGATCACCGAACCGGCCTTCGCTGCGCGGATGCTCGTGCCAGTCGGAGCGGCCTTCCGAGCGCTCGCGCGGGCGATTGAATTTCGGGCGGTCGCCGCCGCGCTCGCCATCGCCGTCACGACGGGGACGATCGAATTTTGGACGATCATCGCGCGGGCGATCGAACTTGGGACGATTAAACTTGGGACGGTCGAATTTGGGCCGCTCGCGGAACGGACGATCGCCCGACGGACGATCGTCGCGCGAACGCGAGAACCGGGGACGGTCGTCGCCGCCTTCGCGCTTCTGCCAGGGCTTGTCTTCGCTGCGATCGCGGCCGCCAAAATCCTTGCGTGGACCCTTGCTGAAATCCTTGCGCGGCGGCCGGTCGCCGCGCGGACCCGCATCGCGCTTCTGCCACGGCTTTGAATCGCTGCGCTCGCCACGATCGCGCGGGCGGTCGCTGCGGTCGGGTGCGCCGCGCGAGAATTTCCGCTCGCCGTCGAACTTGCGTTCCGGGCGGTCGCCACGCGGCGCGTAGGGCCGCTTGTCGCCAAACTTCTTGTCACCGGTCCGGCCGGCGGGGCGGGAGTCGTCGCGATCCCGGCTGCGCGGCGGACGGTCGTCACGGCCATAGGACGGGCGATCACCGCGCGGCTTGAACGGCCGCTTCTCGCCATCGCGCGAGCCGCGATCCGAAAACGGACGGTCGCCACGCGGCTTGAAGCTGCGCTCACCGCGCTCCTCACCACCGCGGTCGTCGCGCTTGAAGCGCGGGCGGTCGCCGAAATCGCGGCGCGGGGCATCGCCCTCTTCGCGGCGGCGGAACGGACGCCCCTCGCGGTCGCCGCGGGGCGGACGGCTGTCGCCCTTGCCCTCAAAGCCGCGCTTGGCGAACTTCTTCTCAGGGCCGCGCGCCTTGCCGGAACGGCCCTTGGCCGGGCCTCGATCACGCCGGCCGCGGGAATCGTTGTCTTTGTCGCTGTCGCGAGGCATGAATAATCTCACTCAGGGGGTGGCCAGAGGGCAGTGTGCGCGCTCGTTCCGAGCCGCATGCTCAGGCAAAACCGGTATTCACTCTTGCTGAAGGCGGAGCTACTAGCAGGTTTCTGGCGATGATACGAGGCTTGAAAGCCCCCTCTTTCATGGATTTGGCGCTCAAAACGGCCGAAAATGCCGGAAAGGCGGGCGAAGTTCCGATCGGATGCGTCGTGGTCCGCAATTACGAGGTCATCGCCACGGCCGCCAACCGGACGCTGACCGATTACGACCCCACGGCCCATGCCGAGATCGTCGCGCTGCGCGAGGCCGCGAAAAAGATCGGCAGCGAGCGCCTGGTCGACTGCGACCTCTACGTGACGCTGGAGCCCTGCACCATGTGTGCGGGCGCGATCTCTTTTGCAAGGGTCAGGCGACTCTATTACGGCGCCGCCGACCCCAAGGGCGGCGCGGTGGAATCAGGCGTGCGCTTCTTTGCCTCGCCGACCTGCCATCACGCGCCGGACGTCTATTCCGGGGTCGGCGAGAGCGAAGCGGCGCGGCTGCTCAGGGAGTTCTTTCGGGAGCGGCGCTAGCTGCCTGCGAAGAACTCGCGCAGCGCCTTTGCGGTGACGTCGGGGTTCTCCTCGGTGAGGAAGTGCCCCGAGTCCACCGGCATTCCGTCGACGTTCGTGGCCCATTGCTTCCAGGTATCCAGCGGTGTCGCTGCGGCCTGCGCCACGCCGGCGTTGCCCCACAGCGCCAGCATGGGAATGGTGATCTTCTTGCCGGCCTCGAAATCGGCCTTGTCGAGGTCGTAGTCGAAATAGGCACCGGCGCGGTAGTCCTCGCACATCGCGTGCACGCGGGCGGGATCGCGGAACGGGGCGATGTAGTGCTCGAGCGCGCGCTCGTCGATGGCCTCTAACGTCTTCGACTTGGTCTGGCTCGCCATCTTGAAGCGCAGGAAGAACTCGCCGTTGCCCGAGATCAGCGTCTCCGGCAGCGGGGCGGGCTGTGCCAGGAAGGTCCAGTGATAGATCTTCAGCGCGTAGGCGCGGTTCATCCGCTCCCAGTAATTATAGGTCGGCAGGATATCGAGCACGGCAAGGCGCGACAGCCGGCCGGGATGGTCGAGCGCGAGGCGGTAGGAGACGCGGCCGCCGCGGTCGTGGCCGGCGAGCGCGAAGTGCACGTGGCCGAGGCGCTCCATCGCCTCCACCATGGCCTTGGCCATCGCGCGCTTGCTGTAGGGCATGTGCAGCGCGTCGCTCTCGGGCATGTCGGACCAGCCATAGCCCGGCAGGTCGGCGATGATCAGCGTGAATTTGTCGGCAAGCTGCGGCGCCACGCGGTGCCACATCACATGCGTCTCGGAGAAGCCGTGCAGGAGCAGCAGCGGCGGGCCCTTGCCGCCGACGCGGGCAAAGATGCGGCCGAGGGAGGTGTTGATCCACTCGGAGGCGAAGCCGGGATAGAGGTCGGCGAGATCGGACATCTTTCTGCATCCTTGTCTGGTCAGTCCCGGAGCCGCCCCCAACAAAAATGTCGAAAACAACCCCATGCACAGTAGCACGCGTCCTCGGCGAAGGGCGCTAAGCCCAACAGCCGACTACGCATTTTTGAAATGTCGATGTGGCGGCGCGATGGCGCAAGGTTTTTTGCGCGCGCAGCGGAAAAACCGCTGTCAGCCCCTGGCCTTCTCCGCTTCCACCGCCTGCCAGCCGATGTCGCGGCGGCAGAAGCCTTCCGGCCAGTTGATGCGGTCCACGGCCTGATAGGCGCGGCCTTGCGCCTCCGTCACGGTCGCACCGAGCGCGCAGACATTGAGCACACGGCCGCCATTGGCGAGGATCGCGCCGTCCTTTGCGACCGTGCCGGCGTGGAAGATCTCGACGGTGTCGACCTTGGCGGCCTCCTCCAGCCCCTCGATGCGCGTGCCCTTCTGGTAGTCGCCGGGATAGCCCTTCGCCGCCATCACCACGGTGAGCGCGGATTCCGGATGCCAGCGCAGATCGAAATGCTTCAACTCCCCATCGCAGGCGGCAACGAACGCCGGCACGATGTCCGACATCATGCGCAGCATCAGCACCTGGCACTCGGGATCGCCGAAGCGGACGTTGAACTCGAACAGCTTCGGCCCCTGCGTCGTCAGCATGATGCCGGCATAGAGGATGCCGCGGAACGGCGTGCCGCGCTGCTTCATGCCTGCGACCGTCGGCAGGATGATCTTCGCCATGATCGCGTCATGGATCGCGGGCGTCACCAGCGGGGTCGGCGAATAGGCGCCCATGCCGCCGGTGTTCGGGCCGACGTCATGATCGAACACGCGCTTGTGGTCCTGCGCGGAGGCCAGCGGAATCGCGGTCTCGCCGTCGCACAGCGCGAAGAAGCTGATCTCACGGCCGGGCAGGAATTCCTCGATCACGACTTCGGCGCCGGCTTCGCCAAAGGCGCCCTCGAACATCATGGCGATGGCGTCCTCGGCCTCGCGCACGGTCTTGGCGACGACCACGCCCTTGCCGGCGGCGAGGCCGTCGGCTTTCACCACGATCGGCGCGCCCTGGCTGAGGACATAGTCGCGCGCGTCCTTGGCGTTGGTGAAGCGCTTGTAGGCGCCGGTCGGAATGCCGAATTCGGTGCACAGCGCCTTGGTGAAGCCCTTGGAGCTTTCGAGCTGGGCGGCGGCCCCGCTCGGCCCGAACGCCTTGATGCCGGCGGCGGTGAGATCATCGACGATGCCGGCCGCCAGCGGCGTCTCCGGGCCGACCACCACCAGCTCGACCGCGTTGGTCTTGCAGAAGTCGATCACGGCCGCATGGTCGGCCACATCGAGCGCCACGCACTCCGCCTCGCGCGCGATGCCGGCATTGCCGGGCGCGCACCAGAATTTGGTCACCAGGGGCGAGGCCGCGATCTTCCATGCGAGGGCATGTTCGCGGCCGCCGGAACCGAGCAGGAGAATGTGCATCGAAGGCTCGAAATGAGGGGTTTGCTGGGGGCGGAGGTCGCACGAATCGCGGCGGGTCTCAAGGGGGCTTGCCCCGAACTCCCCGTCATTCCGGGGCGCGGCGAAGCCGCGAGCCCGGAATCCATAACCACCATCGTGAGTATGGATTCCGGGCTCGCGCCAAGAGGCGCGCCCCGGAATGACGGTGGAGAGAGGAACGCCTCGAAATGACGGTGGGGCTAAACCTGCTTCCCCGCAATGATCTCCTGCAACGTCGCCACATGCCGCGCGAAGGCGCCGCGGCCGGTAGCGGTGGCGGTGACCGTGGTCTGCGGCTTCTTGCCGACGAAGGCCTTCTCCACGGACACGTAGCCCGCCTTGGCCAGCGTCTCGATATGCGCGCCGAGATTGCCGTCGGTGGCGCCCGTCAGTTTCTTCAGCCGCGAAAATTCCAGGCCCGCCGTCGCAGGCAGCGCGTTCAGTGCCGCCATGATCTTGAGCCGCAGCGGCTGGTGGATGATGTCGTCGAGCTCGGCCATCAGATCCGCCGCATCCAGAGGCCGCCGAGGATCAGCCCGCCGCCATTGACGAAGGCCATCCAGAGCGGGAACGCCTCGCCGATGAAGAAGAAACCGATCAGGGTCAGCGCGGAGATGCCGAGACCGATCGCCACGAAGGCGTGGCCGAACCAGAGGCCTGCCAGGGTGTAGAACAGCATGAAATAGAGCGGCCAGAACGCACCCAGCTGGCGCGGACCGAAATGGCCGATGACGTTGGTGCAGAGATAGCCGAAGGCGAAGAACAGCACGAACACCAGGAGGAGCCTGATGTCGAAGGCGGCGCCATGAGGGTGATGCGGCGGATTGAGCAGGCGCAGCGCAACCAGACCGCCGACACCGAGAACATCGACCGCGACCCAGGCATGGACCGCGTAGATCGGCCAGAGCCAGGTCACGAGATTTCCTGCGAACACCAGCACGCCCCACCAGACGGCAGCATAGCTCGCCAGCTCGTAGAGCTGCGATTGCTTCACGCGCTGGACGATGTCGTCGATGTCGGCCAGCGCTGCGGACGCCTCCTTGCTGTCGATCATGTCGTCCCTTTCAGTCCCAGCGCTATCTCGTATGACGCTCGGTGACACCTGAGCGCACGCCTCGTCCTTCGAGACGACCGCTTCGCGGTCTCCTCAGGATGAGGCTCAGCTGCACCAGTCCCCTTTGAAGCTACCTCCGCAAACTCCGCCCTCATCCTGAGGGTCCGCCGCAGGCGGGCGTCTCGAAGGATGGCCGCGGGGAAGCCGCTCCCATATGCGCTTGCCTTGCCATCAGCGGATCGCATCATGACTGCCCGCTCCCGCGCGTTGCCACGTCCTCGGCGATGGCCGAGATCGCCTTCGGGCTGGTGACGATGCCCATGTGGTTGATGCCGTCGATGATCTTGACGTCGACCGACGGTTTGATCGCCTGCACCGCCTCCGCATATTTATCCGAGATCATCATCTCGTCCTCGGCACCGCCGAAGATCGTGATGGGGCGTGTCGCCGCCGCGAGATCGAGACGATAGCCGCGCGTCGCGAAATTGCGCATCAGGCGGTCGGAATAGGTGGGGACGAGATACTTCGCCGAATTCGCAGGCACGGCCAGAGCAAGCACCGGAAGCTGCGAGCAACAGTCGATGCCGAGCTTGCGCAGCGCGGTGAGGCCGAGGAGGCGGGGAACGTCGGCATTGGCCCAGCCGCCGGAATGCGGCTTGTTGGTCGGCGCGTCATAGCCGAGATAGGGCGCGAGCAGCACGGTGCGCACGAACATGTCCTGCATGATCGGCGTCGCGGCGACGCGCAGCGCGAAGCCGGCGCCGGCGGAATGGCCGATCAGGGTCAGCGGCAGATCGGGCGCAGCCTTGCGGACATGAGCGACGAAATCGACCAGATCGTCCTCGAGCTGGCCGACATAGCCGATATCGCCGCGCGTGCCCGAGGCGCCGTGGCCGCGCATGTCGCGCGCCCAGGTCTCGACGCCGCGCAAGGCGATCGCATGGGTCAGCGCGTGGTTGACGGTGCCGCTGGAGCCGGAGGAGCCGTGGATGAAGATCGCGCCACGGCCGCTCGCCGGCCCGTTCGGGACGTAGTGGCGAAAGCCGAGCCAGCTGCCGTCACGGGCCTGAAAACGCTCGAGCGGCGGCATGGTCGAGAAGTCGACAAGCTTCACCGACTCCGAGACCGACCGCATCTCCGGCGGCCGCTCCGGTGGCGTTGCGATCATCGCGACCAGGATCAGCGCCACGGCGCCGACTGCGCACAGGGCCCATTTCAGTCCGTTCAACACGCCGCGCAGCAGCCGGATCGCCATGGCTCAACTCCATTGAACTCACCATCGATAGAGAACTCTATATTACAGAGTACTCTCCATATCAATCCCCGGATTGGCGCCGCGCGGCGAAAATCCTTAACGTCGGGCCTGACCCCAAAATGCCGAATCGTTTGCCGATGCCGCCCGCGGAACCCCTGCTCAACGCCCCCGAATTCACCGTCTCCGAGCTTTCACAGTCCCTGAAGCGGACGGTGGAGGATGCCTTTGGCCATGTCCGGGTCCGCGGCGAGATCTCGGGCTTTCGCGGCGCCCACTCCTCCGGCCACTGCTATTTCGCGCTCAAGGACGAGAGCGCCAAGATCGAGGCGGTGATCTGGAAGGGCGTGCACGGCCGGATGCGCTTCAAGCCGCAGGAGGGGCTCGAGGTCATCGCCACCGGCAAGCTCACGACCTATCCGGGCTCCTCGAAGTACCAGATCGTCATTGAAGCGCTGGAGCCGGCCGGCATCGGCGCGCTGATGGCGCTGATGGAGGAGCGCAAGAAGAAGCTTGCCGCCGAGGGCCTGTTCGACGAGGCGCGCAAGCAGCTGCTGCCTTGGCTGCCGGAGGTGATCGGCGTCGTGACCTCGCCGACCGGCGCCGTCATCCGCGACATCCTGCACCGGCTGGAGGACCGCTTCCCCCGCCATGTGCTGGTGTGGCCGGTCAAGGTGCAGGGCGAAGGCTCGGCCGAGCAGGTTGCGGCCGCGATCCGCGGCTTCAACGCGCTGCCGGAGGGCGGCAAGATTCCGCGGCCCGACGTCTTGATCGTCGCGCGCGGCGGCGGCTCGCTGGAGGATCTCTGGTCGTTCAACGAGGAGATCGTGGTGCGGGCAGCAGCCGAGAGCATGATCCCGCTGATCTCCGCCGTGGGCCACGAGACCGACATCACGCTGATCGATTTCGTCGCCGACAAGCGCGCGCCGACGCCGACGGCGGCGGCCGAGATGGCGGTGCCGGTGCGCAGCGATCTGTTCGTCGAGGTCGCCGATCTCGCACGGCGCACCCGCGCCTATTGGCAGCGCGCCCACGAAAGCCGCCGCAGCGAATTGCGTGCGGCTGCGCGTGCGCTGCCGGCGGCCGGAGATCTGCTGGCGATCCCGCGGCAGCGGCTGGATTCGGCGGGCGCCGCCCTGCCCCGCGGCTTGAAAGCCAACACGCATGCGCATTTCCGCAGGTTTACGGCTGCGGGCGCAAAGCTGACGCTGCGCGTGCTGCACGGGCAGATCTCGCAGGCCGACCACCGGCTCACCGTGTGCGGCGAGCGGCTCGGTCTCTCCGCGCGGTCGCTGTTGCGGCAGCGGCGCGACCGCTTTGCCGGTCTCGAGGTGCGGCTGCGGGCCTCAAAACTCTCCAACGCCCAGGCGCAGCGCAATGCGATTGCCCGCCAGCGCGAGCGCACGCATCGTCTGGCCGAGCGCGCCAACCGTGCGCTGGTGACGCTGCTGCAACGGCTTGACGCCCGCGTCGAGGCCAGCGGCAAGCTGCTGTCGGCGTTGTCCTACCGCGGCGTGCTCGCGCGCGGCTTTGCGCTGGTGCGGGACGAGGCCGGCCATCCCCTGCATTCGGCCGACAGCGTCGGTCCCGGCGCACGCGTCGAGATCGAGTTCGCGGACGGACGCGTCGGCGCGACGACGGACGCGGATCGTCCGGCGCCTCCTGCCAAGCGCGCACAGCAACCGAAGCCGGCCGCGCAGGAGACCAAGCCCGCGCCGAAGCGCGTCGGCAAGCCGGTGGATCAGGGCAGTTTGTTCTGAGTTGGCGGCTCACTCTCCGTGTCGTCCTGGCGAAAGCCAGGACCCATTACCCCAGGAAGTAGTTTGGCGAAGACTGATCGTTCGGGACTAATGCCGCGTACAATCGATAGATTCCGCGGTATGGGTCCTGGCTTTCGCCAGGACGACGTTGGGGAGAGTTGGTCGCCCTCTCAATACATATCAGCGCGGAAGGGTAGGAGTCGCAACAGCCCGCCTAGCGGCAGGACAATCCCGCGTCGATCGTGGTCCAGAAGCCGCAATGTTCAGGCGCGAGCATTGGCGCGCCGGCGTGGGCTTCGAACAGGAAGATCGCGACGGTGAAGACGATCAGTGCGGAGGAAAAGAGGACGATGCGGTTGCGCATGTGGGATGCGTTTAACTGACATCGTGGTCGAATGATGGCACCGTCCCGTGCTGAAACCGCAGCCATGCGCGATCCGTAGATTCACGGTCGGCCACTCTCCGTGCAGGGCGGTGGTCGATGCGGGGCTGTCCGCCTCAAATTGTTCCTCGGGCGGCCCCGCTTGGGAATCCGTAGCCCCCTAGCCCGCATGAGCGCAGCGATATCCGGGCTTCTGGATCTTCATCACCGCGCCAGCCACTCCGCGACGTCCTTCTGCGACTCCGCGCGCGCGACCGCATCGGTGCCGAGATGGCCGTGCTCGGGCGCGGCGGCGTCGCTGCTGCCGCTAGCTGCGTGCAGCGGCGTGTTGGCGCGGTCGAAGTCGTGATAGGCGCCGGGATAGACCACGATGCGCGCGAGCGCGCTGCGGCCATGCGCACCCTCGACCATCTGGCGGCAGGCCGGCGGCGACGACACGTCGTCATTGGCGCCGATCAAAACCAGGGTCGGCACCCGCGTGCTCCAGCCGAGGCCGGCGGAGATGCGGCAATCCGGATAGAACGCGATCGCCGCGCGGAAATCCGGCCCTGCGTCGCGCGCCGCGTTCTGCGGGCGCACCGCCCACAGCAGCGTGCTCGCGCCGTTGGCCCAGCCGATCAGGCTGACGCGGTCGCGCGCGACCCAGGCCTGCTTCATCAGCCAGGCGCGCGCGGCCGCGACGTCGGCAACACGCTCGCGCCGCGCCTTGACGTGCGTCTCCTTGACGCGGCATTGCGGCCCGAGCTCGCGCGAGCCGTAGCTGTCGGGCAGCAGCACCGCGTTACCGGCCTTGAGAAGCCGCTCCGCCCAGTCGCGATAGCGCGGCAATACGGGATCGGCATGGCCGCCGAGGCCGCCGCAGCCATGCAGCGCGATCACGGTCGGAAACGGCCCGGCGCCCTCGGGCTTGTAAAGCTGGGCATGCAGGATTCCGGAGCCGAGCGGAATCTCGACCTGCTGCGGCGCAGGCGCAGCGCGCGCGGCCGACATCAGCAGCATCAGGAACAGGGCGGTCAATCGAAGGCGCATCGGGCTCTGCCGTATCAGGTGCCGGCCGCTTGCGCCGGGACGATCCTTCGCCCGAAGCACTATCATGCGAAAACGGCGGCAAAACAACACAAACCGGTGGGTTTACCGGGCGGACAGGCCGCCCTATCTATGCTACATCCCGTCCAACACATCGTGCCCTCCAGGGTTTTTTACGGAGAGGCCTTCCACGGAGACTTTCGACCGTGCTGAACAAGTTCGGCTCTTCCGGCAATGGCGAAGCGCAGGTGCAATATCTCGATGGCGATTTCCGCGTGATCTCGCCGGGGACCTATGTGCGCTGCGCGATCACCGACACGCGGATCCCGCTCGACGAATTGAAGTACTGGAGCGTGGACCTTCAAGAAGCCTACGCCACGCCGGCCGCGGTGCTGCAGCGGCATTTCCCCGGCGCGCCAAAGCCGCAGCCGTGAGGCCGCGCCTGCGCTGCTATTGCTGCTCAGTGGCATCCCCGCCCACGCAGGTCTTGATGAAGGTCTTCCTGGGCTCGCCGACGACCTTCTGATCGATCGCCTGCTTGAGGCAATCGACCCGCGCCTGCGCCATGCAGAGCTGCATCTGGTCGCGCTTGTCCTGTCCCTTCAGGTTTTGCGTCGTGCCGAGACACGTCACGCGCCTGGTCGCGGGAACCGGCACCGTGCCGGTCGAAGCGGCGGGCGGCGTCGTTTGTGCAAACACGGGCGCAATGATCAGACACACAAGGCTGGCGGCGACAGTCGCGGACGGCAATTTCATCGAATTCTCCCGATCGGTCCCGGACCGATAGGCGTTTTGCGATGAATGTCGCGTGAATGGCGAACTGCCGCAGGGTGCGGCAGAGCACAAGCGCGCCCACCATCACTTCGTCGCGGGCGTGTGCTCAGGCTTGGTGAGATTGTGTTACGTTGGAGGCAGGACAGTTTGGGAGCTCGAATGGGACGCCCGAATGCATTCGACGGGATGATGCACGAATTCTGTGCGAACCTAAATTGGTGTGGCGGCGTCGAGGATCGCGCGCCGCTGCACGTTTCCGACTTTATTCCAGACACAGGGCCGGTTTCTGCGGATCAATTTGCAGGCTGGCTCATCATGGCCGAAGGTCTCGATCCCGACCGGTTCAGTGCTTCCGAGCGCAGCCAACTGAAGACTGTCTTCGTGAAGCACATGGGAACGGACGTCGTCGATGCGAGCAAGCTTCGCTCCGGACATCACGGCGTGTAAATTGCGCCGCGCTATTCCAGCCACCGCGGCACGCGGCAGTGCACCTGAACTGCGGGTCTCACAGCCAAAATGATCTCCATCGTGCCGATCTGCGTTGCATCGAACGGTGCTTGCACTCCTTGGTGAGTCATTTCGCGCTGTGGTTGGATTCTTTGGTGCGACTTGGCGCCCTTAAGTTGTTTGACGAAGTCTTGCTGAAACAGAGGGCTGCTATAGTGCATCTTAGGTAACTGGCCCTGCTCTTTTTATCGCGCAGACAATCAAGTCAACCAAACGGCCATCGAGCTTTGGAATTGGCGCAGTCTGTGAACGGGCTCATATCGAAGAGCCATCTGGCGGGTTACGATCACCTCGAAAATTTGCGGTGAAATATTTGTAAATCGAAAGTCAAACGATGGGGGTGATCATGCCCACCATACTGGACCTGCTCTATCGTGAATATTGCCGCGCCCGCCTCGCTGAAATGCGGAAACAGCTGCTGATCGCAGCTGAACGCTCTGAAGCTCTCGAAGCGCATTATCATCCTGCGGACCAGGGTGACGATGAGAGGACGGACGTACAACGCAAGACCGGTCGCGGCGTGCCGACTTGAAGCGGCACCAAGACCGGCGATCTCTCCCGCGTAGCAGTGACCAAGCAATTGGCAGCAGTTTGGGAGCAAGCAATGAATACACCCGAATGCTATACTGTCATGGTGGCCTGCGCCTCGTGCCTGACCATCATCGGAATGATTGCCGTTGGAGCCTGGTGAGGGGGCCTGACCGCCGAGCCGCGATTGCACGCCGTTAGCGGGCCCGCTGCCAAGCACGTTCAGTCGGACCTAGGACGCCGGACGCAGCACGCGCCGTCCCGCATCGTCCGTCAATGGACGCCGCAAGGCCTTCGCCGCGCCTCAGCGTGCAGACCTGCTTCTTGCTGTGAGGAAAGCGTTGCCGCCGCTTGATGCGATTGCGGCGGCATCGCTCGAGATCCGGATATCAGCCTCCGGGCGGAGTATACGAAGAACGCAGCTTCGCCGCGTTCTGGCGGACCTGCTTGATCTCGTCCTGCGTGAACAGCCGGGTCAGCTTCACGTTCTGCAGGGTGCCCGCCGTGACGGTCAGGCCGGAAATCGCCGGAGCCGCACTCGGATCAGGCACATCGAAAATCACCAGAACGCCTGGACCGTCGGCCGCAACGCTGTACATCGAAATCAGCTTGCCGCCGGCCGCTTCGATGAGTTTCCTCGCCGCCTCCTGGCGATTGGTCGTGGGGTTTTCCAAAATGGCGTTGAGAGCGCGTGGTGTGTATTGTCCAGTGAGGCAAAAATGCATGGCATGTTCTCCTCTGAGCTTTTGGCAATGACTCTCGCGGCCGTTCCGAACTTATCGGTACGGTCTCGCATCTGAAATGATGAAGGTACGTTGCCCGCCGTGGGCATAAACGCCGCCGATGATTGCCGGGAGTTCGGCACGTCCCGGTGACGGCTCTCATCGAAGGCTACATCAACTCCCGAACGTGCGGAAGAGAATTCATCCGCCGCGACATGTCGCCCCGGTGTCGCACGCGATCAACGCCTGCCGAACCGCCGCTCGCGCGCCTTGTAGAGATGATCGCTGATCAATTGCCGCAACTTTACCGGGTCATCGAATTCGAGCTGCACCGCGAACGGCACGATGCCGTTGGGCACGCCCTCGCTGCCGCGCAGGCGCGCGAGATCCTTTTCCGTGGTCACCAGCGTCAGCTGCTCGCGCTGTGCGTCCGCCGCGAGCGCGGCGATCTCCTCGGGCGAGAACATGTGGTGATCGGCGAAGCGACGCGTGCGCGCGACATCGATGCCGCTGGCGCGCAGGGTGCGGAAGAAGCGTTCGGGATCGCCAATGCCGGCGAATGCGAAAACCCGTTTGCCGAACAGCTGCGCGACCGAGGCAGCATCCGGCTTCAGGCGCGCGCGCAGCTCCGGCTTGTTGCGCTTGGCAAGCTCGGCCGCGACGTCGTTGGCGGCGCGGCCGTCGCCGATCAGCACCAGCGCGTCGGTGCGCGCGAGCTGGGCCTTCAGCGGCGCGCGCAGGGGACCGGCGGGAAACACCTTGCCGTTGCCGATGCCGCGCTCGCTGTCGATCACGATCAGCGAGACATCCTTGAGCAGACGCGGGTTCTGGAAGCCGTCGTCCATCAGGATCACGGTTGCGCCTTGTGATTTGGCGAGCGCGACGCCGTCGAGGCGGTCACGCGCGACGACGACCGGGACGTCGCGCGCCATCATCAGCGGCTCATCGCCGACATCGGCTGCGATGTGACGCGCGCCGTCGACCATCACCGGGCCCTGCAGGCGCCCGCCATAGCCGCGGCTGAGCACGACAGGCGTCTCGCCGAGCTCACGCAGGAGCTTCGTCAGCGCCAGCACGGTCGGCGTCTTGCCGGCGCCGCCGACATGGTAGTTGCCGACGCAGATCACGGGGATGCCGGCGTCGAATCCCTGGAGCGCCATGCGACGCGCCGTGATCGCGCCGTAGAGCGCGCCCAGGGGACGGAGGATTTGGGACTCTGGGGAACGCGGCCGGTACCAGAAGGCCGGCTCACGCATTGGCGGCTCCCATCTCGATCCGCAATTGCAGCAGATACGGCTCGAGCGCGGTCATGGTGCGCTCCAGCGCGCCGCCGAGCTGCTCGACCACGCTGCTGCCTGCGTGCTGTATCTTGTCGCGCACGGCGGGATCGGCCAGGAGCTGGCCGAGCTGCTTGACCAGGATCTCCTGCGTGTCGGCCTGGCGCGCGCCGCCGCTCGCATCGAGCGCTTCGTAGACGTCGGCGAAATTGAAGACGTGCGGACCATGGACGATCGCCGCACCGAGCTTGATCGCTTCGATCGGATTCTGGCCGCCATGGCGGATCAGCGACCCGCCCATGAACACGATCGGCGAGAGGCGGTAGAACAGGCCGAGCTCGCCCATGGTGTCGGCGACATAGACATCGGTCGCGGCCGTCGGCAGCTCCTCGCGCGAGCGCAGCGCCGGCTTCAGGCCCGACGCGGTGATCAGGCCAGCGATCGAGGAGCCGCGATCCGGATGGCGCGGCACGATCACGGTCAGAAGCTGCGGGAAGAAACCGACGAGGCTGCGATGCGCCGCCACCAGCATCTCGTCCTCGCCCGGATGGGTCGAGGCCGCGACGATGATCGGACGCCCGCGCGTCATCGCCATCAGCCGTTCGAGCTTGGCGGGATCGGCCGGCGGCGCCGGCACGTCGAGCTTAAGATTGCCGGTGGTGAGGACGTCGCGGCCGCCGAGCGCGGAGAAGCGTTCGGCGTCAAGCTTGGACTGCGCCAGGCAGATGTCGAACCGCGACAGCAGCGCCGAGATGGTACCGTACATGCGCCGCCAGCGCGGGAAGGAGCGCGGCGACATCCGACCGTTGATCAGCACCATCGGCACCCGCCGCGTTGCGCCCGCCAGGATCAGGTTCGGCCACAGATCCGATTCGATGAACAGCGCCAGCGACGGCTTCCAGTGGTCGAGGAAGCGCGCGACATAGCGCGGGGAATCATACGGCACGTATTGATGGATGACGTCGGGTGGAAAGCGTTTTGCGACGACGGCGGCCGAGGTGACGGTGCCGGATGTAAGCAGGATGCGCAAATTGAGATCGCGCAGCCGCCCGATCAGCGCCGCCGCGGCCAGAACCTCGCCGACGCTGGCGCCGTGGATCCAGACCAGCGGACCATGCGGCCGCACATCCCGGGACAGGCCGCGCCGCTCGCCGACACGCGCGGGGTCTTCCTTGCCCTGCTTCAGCCGCCGCTTGATCAGCGCAGGCGCGAGCGGCACCAGGCCGGAAGCCAGGCGCTGGTACATCCGCAGCGTCATCGGCAGCGCTCTGGGCAGCGAATTAGGCATCTTGCGGCCCCGGGCGGCCGAGCTGCGCATAGGCGCGCCGGGTCGCTTCGTTCAACGTCTCCTCCAGCTCCAGCCGCAACGCTTCCATCATGGCGGCGTCGGCCTCCGGCGGAACGTGGATTTCCTTGATGCCGACCAATGCGCCCCGCCCGAACGGCAGGTTGATGGTGGTGCGGTCCCAGTTCTTGAGCCGGATGAAACGGCTGGTCGCCATCGCGAAAGGCATGATCGGCCGCCCCGATTCCCGTGCCAGCATGATGATGCCGAGCCCGGCCACGCGCGCGCGCTTGGGGACATCGGCGGTCAGCGCGACATTACAACCGTCCTGCAGCGTCCGCACCATCTCCTTGAAGGCGCCGACGCCGCCTTTACGGTGGAAGGCACTGCCATGATCCCCGGAACCGCGGATGAGACCGATGCCGAGCCGCTCCACCGCGATGGCGTTGAACTCGCCGTCGCGGTGCCGGGAGATCAGGACCTTGGCCCGGTAGGAGTCCTTGTTCTTGATGAACGGGGTGAGGAAATGCTGGCCGTGCCAGAAGGCGAAGATCGCCGGGATCTGCGGCTCGACGATGTCATAGACGTCGGGCGGATCGAACGTGAATTTGTTGGTCCGCCAGACCAGACGCAGATATTCGGCCGCCAGGACCCCGACGGCACGCTGAAACCAGCTGCTTCGCAGCGTATTGCGAAGCAGCTTTTTCAACGCGCCTTCGTTTCTTGATTCGGGTCGAGCAGCCGGTGGAGATGGACGATGAAGTAGCGCATCTGCGCATTGTCGACCGTGCTCTGCGCCTTGGCGCGCCAGGCGACGTGGGCGGACGCATAGTTCGGGTAGAGGCCGACGATCTCGACGTCGTCGAGGTTCTTGAAGGTGTTGTGCTCGAGATCGAGCAGTTCGCCTCCGATGACGAGATGAAGCAGTTGTTGCGGGGCACTATCTGGCATGGGTTCTCTTCCTAACGGGCTGCCCGGCAAAGCAGTGTTCGACAAGCACAGCGAAAGCGCTCAGGGCAAGGGACGATTTCGAAAATGCGCGACAATGCTCGCATGACGATCGCGACCCGCTGCCACCAGCACCCCGTGCGCCACTTCCCGGCGGTTATAGAGGATGGGATCTCCGGAGAGGTCGCTCATCCTACCATCCGCTTCCTGCACGATCAAATCGGCCGCCGCAAGATCCCAATCATGGCTGTTGCCGCCCGCAAAAGCCGCATCCAGCGCGCCATGGGCGACCCGGCAGAGCCGGAGCGCGAGCGAGCCGATTCGCGGGTGCAGCTTGATGTCGCCGCCGGCGGTATTGAGACGCTCGACCATCGGCTTGGGGCCGGCCATGCGGGAGAAATCGAGCGTGGACCCGGGCGTCGCCCGCACCGGCTTGTCGTTGAGCAGCGTACCCTGGCCGCGGGCCGCGAAGAAGAACTCGCCGCTGGCCGGCGCGAACACCGCGGCCAGCAGCGGCGCGGCGTCCTCGACCAACGCCACGCTGACGCACCATTCGTCGTGGCCGCCCAGATAATTGCGCGTGCCGTCGATCGGATCAACCACCCAGACCAGCCGCCGCGACAGCCGCGTGGAATCGTCGGCGCTCTCCTCCGACAGCCAGCCATAGTCGGGCGTGGCACTGCGCAGGCGCGCTTCGAGCAGGTCGTTGACGGCGATGTCGGCTTCCGACACCGGCGAGGACGCGCCCTTGGTCCATGTCTTCAGCTCGGTGCGGAACATCGACTGCGCGAGCGCGCCCGCTTCCCGTACCGTGTCTTTCAGCAGCGCCGCGTCGCGCGTCAGGATCGTCGCGTCGAGCGAGTTCGCGTCAGCGTCCGCCAAGCGTCAAACCCTCGATACGCACCGTCGGCGCATTGATGCCGTAGCGGAATTCGAGATTGTTGGCGGGCTGCATCGACTTGAAGATCTCGAACAGGTGGCCTGCGATCGTCACCTCGCTGACGGGATAGGTGATCTCGCCGTTCTCGATCCAGAAGCCGGAGGCGCCGCGGCTGTAATCGCCGGTGACGCCGTTGACGCCGGAGCCGATCAGGTCGGTGACGTAGAAACCCTGCTTGATGTCGGCGATCAGCTCGGCCGGTGTCGGTGTGCCGGCTTCGAGATGCAGATTGTACGGCCCGGGCGAGGGCGAGGACGAGACGCCGCGATGGGCGTGGCCGGTGGTGGCAAGGCCGAGCTCCCGCGCGGTGGCGCAGTCGAGCAGCCAGGTCGTCAGCACGCCCTCGTCGATCAGCGCGATCTTCTTCACCGCGACGCCCTCGGCATCGAAGGTCTGCGAGCGCAGGCCGCGCTTGCGCAGGGGATCGTCGATGATGCGGATGTTCTTGGCGAACAACTGCTGGCCGAGCTTGTCCTTCAGGAAGCTGGTCTTGCGCGCGATCGAGGCGCCGTTGATGGCACCGACGACATGGCCGACCAGCGAGCCCGCAACGCGCGGATCGAACACGACCGGCACCTTGCAGGTCTCGACCTTGCGCGGATTGTAGCGCGCCACGGTGCGCTCGCCGGCGGAGCGACCGACGATCTCCGGCGACAGCAGGTCGGCGCCATGCGGCGCCGAGGTGAAGTCGTAGTCGCGCTCCATGCCGGTGCCTTCGCCGGCGATTGCGGTGGCCGAGATGCCCTGGCTCGAGCGCAGGTAGGAGCCGTGGAAGCCGGTTGAGGTGACGAGCACCATGCCGCCCATGCCGGCGGAGGCCGAGGCGCCGCCGGACTTGGTCACGCCCTTCACCGCGAGCGCAGCAGCCTCGGCTTCGAGCGCGCGGCGCTCGAGCTCCGAGGTTGCCGGAATATTCGGATCGAGCAGATCGAGATCGGGGAAATCGCGCGCGAGCAGTGCGGGATCGGCGAGGCCGACATATTTGTCGTCGGGTGCGACCTTCGCCATTGCGACCGCGCGTTCGGCGAGCTTGGTCACGGCATCGCCGCTGACGTCGTTGGTCGAGACCACCGCCTGGCGCTGGCCGACCAGCACGCGCAGGCCGACATCGTCGCCCTCGGACCGCTCGGATTCCTCGACACGGCCGTCGCGCACCTCGACGCCTTGCGAGACGCCGCGCACTGCGACCGCATCGGCCGCATCCGCGCCGGCGCGCCTGGCAGCCTCGACCAGCCGCTGCGCGAGATCGGACAGCGCGGACTGATCGAACAGGTCGCGATTGGCTTTGGGCGAAAGCGTCGAGCTTGGTGAAGGGTTCACAAACGAAATCCTGTTGGGGCGGGGTTCGGGACCGGAACCCACAGATGTGCCCTGATAGCGCGGACTTCAAGCATTTTCAGCCCGCTAAAAGCTCAGATTCGCGACTTCGGCGCAACGTCTCGTCAATCATGCGCGCCAAGGTCTTGTCAATCATGAGCCGCGGTGACGCTGGGTTAACCAGCCTTTTTAAGCGGTTTCGGAAGCCGCCGCGCTAAGGTCCTCGCATCGACCGGGAACATAATCCTGGCGGGGAGAACTAAAGCCGTGAGGCGTCAAACAGCAACAAGCGGGATCGCTCCCGCCGGGTCGAGCCGCTCTCTGCGGCTCGACCCTCTTTCCCTTCCGGTCCGCTTCGATGCGCATGATCCGCGCGCCGACGGATACACAAGGCAGATCGAGCTTCATCGCGAACGTGTCGTGCTGCGCCGTGCCGTCCGCGGCATGCGGATGGCGATCAACGTGCGCGTCAGCGACTTCTCCGGCGTCGCGCTGCGCGGCAACGACGCGGCGCAGGCCCTCGTCCTCGTCCATCGCGATCCCTCGCTCTCCGTTCCGCTGCTGGTCGGCGCCGACGGCGACGAGCTCACCGAGGCCTGGGCGGTCTGGAGCGAGATCTTCGCGCTTCCGCAGCTCGACGAAGGCGCGCGCAAGCCCGCACCGCGCCGCCGCCGCGCCAACGCGATCCGCGCCCGCCGTCCGAAATTCCTGATGCGCCGGCGCACCGCCATGGCGCGCGAGCTGTCGGTTCATCACGGCGAGCGCGAGATCATCGCGAGGAACTAAAGGTGCCGTAGGGTGGGCAAAGCGAAAGCGTGCCCACCTATTTCCATCTCAATCTCGGCAAGATGGCGGGCACGGCGCAAGAGCGCCTTTGCCCACCCCACGCATTTGCGTCACGCCGCGCGCATCACCGCGTCCGCGAGCAATCCCGCAAACAACAGCAGGCCCGCATCCCGGTTCGACTTGAACAGGCGCAGGCAAAGCGCGGGATCGCCGATCCTCAAGCGCACGATCTGCGAGGCCAGATGCGCGGCGAAAGCGGCAAGCCCGAGCCAGGCGGGCCAGCGCACATCGCCTGACGCCAGCGCGACGCCGATCAGCACCACCGCAAGCCCATAGAACAGGATCAGCGCCTGGTGCGTGTGCGCGCCGAACAGGCGCGCGGTGGACTTGATGCCGATCAGCGCGTCGTCCTCGGCATCCTGATGCGCGTAGATCGTGTCATAGCCGATCACCCAGGCGATCGATCCGCCATACAGCACGAGCGCGGTGACGTCGATGCGGCCGAAGGTGACGGCAAAGCCCATCAAGGCGCCCCAGGAGAACGCGAGGCCGAGCACGATCTGCGGCCACCAGGTGATGCGCTTCATGAAGGGGTAGATCGCGACGATCAGAAGCGAGGCGATGCCGGTCAGGACCGCGAAGCGATTGAATTGCAGGAGCACCACGAGACCGATCAGGGCCTGCGCGACCATGAAGGCCAGCGCCTGCTTCGTGGTCACCTGCCCCGACGGCAGCGGCCGCGAGCGGGTGCGCTCGACCTTGTCGTCGAGATCGCGGTCGGTGATGTCGTTCCAGGTGCAGCCTGCCCCGCGCATGACGAAGGCGCCGATGAAGAACAGGACGATGGTGAGCGGCAGGCGGCCGGAATCGTGCGCGATGCCGGCGGCGAGCGCCGCCGACCACCAGCATGGCATCAGGAGAAGCCAGGAGCCGATCGGACGATCGAAGCGGGACAATCGCAAATAGGGCCGCGCCCATGGCGGCGCGAGCGTATCGACCCAGTTGCCGGTGGAGTCGGCAACGCGGGCGGATGTGTCGCTCATCGCGTGAGGACGTTGCCGTTGAGCGTGTCGAAGGTGCTGCCGCCCTTCTTGCCGGCATTGGCTTCAGGTGCCGAGCCCGAACCCAGCACCTCGCTCAGCGACGGGCCGGCCGGACCGCGCGGCTGGTTCTGCATCTGCTGCGCGACGTTGCAGACCTTCGTGGTCATGGCCTCGGTGTTCTTGTGGCCGTCCTTCATCTGCGCGCCGACCTGCGGCGGGATTCCGCATTTTGCAGCGTTGGTCTCGACGTACTTGATCATCTTCATTTCAGCCTGGCCGAAATTGCGGATCAGCTTGCACGCCTCGTCCGGCGGCGCGTGGCGGTCGCTCGCGGCCTTAATCGCCTTGCCGCGCTTCTCGGCCTCCTCGCGCAGGGGAATGAAGGCCTTCATGCAGTCCTCACCCGGGGCTTGCGTCGGCGGGGCCGCGCTGAAAGCGCCGGCGCCGCCGACCGGCGCGGCGCCGTTCACCGGAAACGAGGATTGCGGCGCCGTGCCGACGGAGGCTGTCGGCGCCGAGCCGTTCACGGGCGGAAACGCCGAGCTGCTCGCGGCCTGGTTTGGCAGCGGCGCCGGGAAGGCGCTTTGCGCATAGGCGCCAGCGGCCCCCATGGTGATCATGGCGGCGGTGATCGGAACCATCAAATGACGGATCATCAAGGCAGTCTCTCCGGCAGGAGCTTACGGGGTTCGGCGTCTTCCCAATTGAAGCGCAACCAGCGTGTTCGCGTTTTTACGATTCCCGCCGGCCCTTAACAACCCGTCGAATAGGGCAAGAGCGCGGCGCGCCGACGCACCAGTTTAGCAATATTTACCCCCGAAATGGCGGCTTTCGGTTAATAACGGCGGCAAATCGGACCTGAATGATGCCTTCCCACGATTTCCGCGCCCCCCGCCTGTTCGTCGATGCCCCCCTGGCCCAGGATGCCAGGGTCCCGCTCGACCGCGACCAGAGCAATTATCTCGGCAATGTGCTGCGGCTTGCCGCGGGGGCCGAGGTCCTGGCCTTCAACGGCCGCGACGGCGAATGGCAGGCCGCGATCGAAGGCCGCAAACGGCCGGACGGCCTCGTCATCCTCCAGCAGACCCGGCCGCAGGACCGGCTGGCCGACCTCACTTACGTCTTCGCCCCGCTCAAGCACGCCCGGCTCGATTACATGGTCCAGAAGGCCATTGAGATGGGCGCCGCCGGCCTGCAACCGGTCCTGACCCGGTTCACCCAGGCCTCCCGGGTCAACACCGAGCGGATGCGTGCCAACGTGGTCGAGGCCGCCGAGCAATGCGGCATCCTGAGCATCGCGACCGTGGCCGAGCCGGTGCCGCTGGAGCGCTTCCTCAGCCAGCGCGCCGCGGGTCGCCTGCTCATCTTCTGCGACGAGGCCGCGGAGGTCGAAAACCCCGTTCAGAGCCTGCAAGCCGCGCGCGAGGCGGGACAAGGTATCGACGTGCTGATCGGCCCCGAAGGCGGTTTTGCCGAGGAAGAGCGGGCGCTGCTGCTGCGACAGCCGAAGATCCTGCGGCTCGCCCTGGGTCCCCGGATCATGCGGGCCGACACCGCCGCGGTGGCTGCGCTGGCGCTGGTGCAGACGGTGCTGGGCGATTGGGGCGGCAAGACTCCCTGATGCTGCGCATTGGCCGGCCGTTAAGCGATTGATCCTTTGGAGGTCGAAACCGCTTTCCGGCCATGCTAAGGGCTGCGCCAACTGGCTTGCCTCCACTTGCCTCCCCTTGCCCTGCCCGGTTCCGCCGGGACGATGGACCCCTGAGATGACCGCGACTGCCACCTCAAATGCTGCCGGCTCCGCCGCCTGGGCGGATACGCTGCTCTTGTCGTTCGCGCAGGCCGGCTATGTCAGGGCCGAGCCGGCGATCCTGCAACCGGCCGAGCCGTTCCTGGACCTTTCCGGCGAGGACATCCGCAAGAGCCTGTATCTGACCACGGACCTCACCGGCGAGGAGCTCTGCCTGCGCCCGGACCTGACCATACCGGTGGCGCGCGATTACCTCGCCTCCAGCCGTGCCGGCCAGCCGGCCGGGTTCAGCTATCTCGGCCCGGTGTTCCGCTACCGCAGCGGCCAGGCCAGCGAGTTTCTTCAGGCCGGCATCGAATCGTTCGGCCGCCAGGACCGCGCCGCGGCCGATGCCGAGATGCTGGCGCTGGCGCTGGAGGCGACGGGCGCCTTCGCCGTCCGCGACGTCGAGATCCGCACCGGCGATGTGGCGCTGTTCAACGCGCTGCTCGACGCGCTCAACCTCTATCCGGTCTGGCGGCGCCGCCTGGTCAAGGACTTCAACCGCAAGATCAGCCTGGAGCAGGATCTGGAACGGCTGGCGGCCGCGACGACCGCCACCCGCAGCGAATATGAGGGCGTGCTGGCGGCGCTGGCCGGCTCCGACCGCAAGGCGGCGCTCGCCTTCGTCACCGATTTGATGTCGATCGCCGGGACCACCAATGTCGGCGGCCGCACCACCGCCGAGATCGCCGACCGCTTCCTCGAGCAATCGACGCTGAAGGGCGGCGCGCTGCCCCGCGAGGCGATCGCCGTGCTCAAGCGCTTCCTGTCGATCGCAGGCAATCCCGACGACGCCGTCGCCGAGTTGCGTGCGCTCTCCACCGACGCCGGGCTCGACCTCACGGCTGCGATCGATCAGTTCGAGAGCCGGGTCGGCTTCATGGCTGCACGCGGCATCGACGTGAAGCAGACGCGCTTTTCGACCGCGTTCGGACGCGGGCTCGACTATTACACCGGCTTCGAATTCGAGCTGCATCACCGCGGCAATGGCGCCGAACCGCTGGTCGCCGGCGGACGCTATGACGGGCTGATGACCCAGCTCGGTTCAGTCGAGCCGATCGCCGCTGTCGGTTTCTCGGTCTGGGTGGACGCGCTGACCCGGATCGGCCGCAAGGTGGGAGCCTAAGTCATGAGCGCGCCATTCGTTCTGGCCGTTCCCTCCAAGGGCCGCCTCCAGGAAAACACCGAAGCCTTTTTCGCCCGCGCGGGCCTCAAGCTGTCGAAGGCCGGCGGCGCACGCGACTATCGCGGCACCATCGCAGGGCTAGACAATGTCGAGGTCGCCTATCTGTCGGCGAGCGAGATCGCCGCGCAGCTGTCGCGCGGCTTCGCCCATCTCGGTGTCACCGGCGAGGACCTGGTGCGCGAGAACATCGCGGACGCCGACAAGCGCGTGTCCCTGATCGAAGGCCTCGGCTTCGGCTATGCCGACGTCGTCGTCGCGGTGCCGCAGGCCTGGATCGACGTCCGCACCATGGCCGACCTCGACGACGTCACCACCGGCTTCCGCGAACAGCATCACATGCGGATGCGGGTCGCGACCAAGTTCGTCAATCTCACCCGCGCGTTCTTCCAGAACCACGGCATCACCGATTACCGCATCGTCGAAAGCGCAGGCGCGACCGAAGGCGCGCCGGCAGCCGGCAGCGCCGAGCTGATCGTCGACATCACGACGACCGGCGCGACCCTCGCCGCCAACGGCTTGCGAGTGCTCGACGACGGCATGATCCTGCGCAGCCAGGCCAATCTGGTCGCCTCCAGGGATGCCGACTGGTCGCCGCAGGCGCGGGAGACCGCGCGCGTCATCCTCGACCACATCGCGGCGCGGGCGCGGGCCAACAAGTACCGCGAGGTCCGGACCCGATTCCGGCAGTGCGACGCCACCCTGCTCGGCGAGGCCCACAGCCGTTTTGGCGTGGAGGCCCCGTTCGGCGGGCCGACCTCGTCGGGCATGCTGACGCTGCACTGCCCGCCGGGGCAGCTCTATGCGCTCGCGAGCTTCCTGCGCGAGCATGGCGCCGAGACCGTCTCGGTGGTTTCGCTCGACTACGTGTTCGACCGTGAGAACCCGCTGTTCGCCAAGCTCGAGGCGTTCCTGCGGCGGTGAGCCTCAGGTCCGTTCAGCGTAGCGACAGCAAACGGCAGCTACCATATGCTGTTGAGATGACCATGAACGCCTCTGGAACCTTGATCGATGACGCTGGGCTCTGATGTTTCCGGCCTGACGACCACCGCGACCAACGCCGCCGCGAAGGGACTGTCGATTGTCGTCCCCGTCTACAACGAGGCGGCGGGCCTTGCCGCCCTGCACCAGCGCATCTGCGATCTCGCAAAGACCCTGCGGCAGCGCCATCGCCTCGCTTGCGAGGTGGTCTATGTCGACGACGGCAGCGCGGACGCGACGCTGTCGATCGCGCGCAGCCTGCCGGCCGACGCGATCGACGTCCAGGTGGTCTCCCTGTCGCGCAATTTCGGCAAGGAGGCGGCGCTGATGGCCGGCCTCGACCATGCCCGCCTCGGCGCCGTGATGTTCATGGACGGCGACGGCCAGCATCCGCCGGCTCTCGTCGAGCAGCTCGTGGGACACTGGATCGATGACGGCTACGACGTCGTCTATACCGCCAAGGCGCATCGCGACAACGAAACCTTCCTGCGGCGGCTCGCCGTGCATGGCTTCTACGCCCTGATCAACTGGGGCGCCCGCCAGAAGATTCCGGAAGACGCCGGCGATTTCCGCCTGCTTTCGCCGCGCGCGGTCACGGCGCTTCGGCAACTGCCGGAGCGCAACCGCTTCTTCAAGGGCCTGGCAAGCTGGATCGGCTTCCGCCAGATCCGCGTCGACTACGAGCCGTCGCCGCGCGCCCATGGCGTTACCACCTTCAACGCCGCGCGCCTGCTCGGCCTGTCGATCGAAGGCCTGACCTCGTTCTCGGTGGCACCACTGCGTTTCGCCAGCCTGCTCGGCGTCGTGCTCGCCGGCATCGCCTTCCTGTTCGGCCTCTCCATTCTCTGGGAGGTCTTCACCACCGGCAAGCAGGTCCCCGGCTATCCCTCGCTCGTGGTCGGCCTGATGACCATCGGCGGCGTGCAGCTCATCATGATCGGCATCGTCGGCGAATATATCGGCAAGATCCTCTCCGAGCTGAAGGCGCGCCCGATCTACTTCGTCGCCGAGCACAGCGAGAAGCATTTCGAGGCCGACAAGGCCGACGACGCCGCGAAGAGGACGGCGGCCGAATGAGCGCGGCGGCGGCGCCGCGGCGGATCTGGCTCTGCGCCGACGATTACGGCATCAGCCCGGGCGTCAATCGCGCCATCCGAGACCTGATCGAGCGCGGCCGCCTCAACGCCACCTCGGTGATGATGGTCGGCCCCGCGATCGCTCGCGGCGAGATCGAGGCGCTTGAGGCCGCGGCGAAGACGAGCCCGCGCTGCGCGATCGGATTGCACGTGACGCTGTCCGCGCCGTTCCGGCCGCTCACCATGCATTTCCGCCCGCTCGACGGCGACATGTTCATGCCGTTTCCGAAGCTCTTGCGCGCGGGTGTCTTGCGGCGGCTCGACCGCGAATTCTTTCGCAATGAGGTGAAGGCGCAGCTCGTGGCCTTCGCAGAGGCTTTCGGCCGCGCGCCAGACTTCGTCGACGGCCATCAGCATGTGCAGCTCTATCCGCAGGTGCGCGACGGCTTTATCGACGCGGTCAGCGAAACCGCGCCGAACGCCTGGGTGCGCCAGGGCGGCCGCGACCTGCCGCTGAAGCAGCGGCTCGCCTCGCCGAAAGCCATGGTGCTCGACATCCTCAGCGCGCAATTCCGCCGCCGCGCCGGCCGCGCCGGCCTCGGTTTCAATCCCGGCTTTGCCGGCGCCTATGATTTCACGCGCGCGGCCGATTTCGGCGCGCTGATGCGGCAATTCCTGGAAGGCCTCCCCGATGGCGGCCTCGTGATGTGCCATCCCGGCTTCGTCGACGACGTCCTTGCCGCGCTTGATCCGATGACCGACGTGCGCGAACGCGAGCATGCCTATCTTGGGGGCGATGAATTCGTACGGCTGCTGGAGCAGACCAACGCGACATTGGGGTGAATGGCGGCGAAAGCCGGCCGACGAGGCAGCTTGTCGCATACCGAAATTTAATATGGCCGGCACTGTTGGGGCCACAATGGAACCCTACATCTCCTGCGCGCTTGGTTTGCGCGAGGGAGATTGATCATGACGCCGCAGGAACGCCAGCTCGTCGACGAGCTTTTCGACCGGCTTTCGAAACTGGAAAATGCACCGCGCGATCCCGACGCGATCGCTGCGATCTCCGACGGCCTGCGCAAGGCGCCCGGCGCCGTCTACGCGCTGGTGCAGACCACCCTGTTGCAGGACGAAGCGCTCAAGCGCGCCCATAACCGCATCCAGGAACTGGAAGCGGCGCAGGCGCCCGAGCCGGCCCAGTCCGGCGGCTTCCTGGATACCATGCGCGACACGCTGTTCGGTGGCGGCCCCTCGCGCGGCTCGGTTCCGAACGTGCCGCCGCGTGACGCACGGCCGGTGTGGAACAGCGGCCAGGCGATGCAACAGGCGCAACCGGGTTACGGCCAGCCGCCTTACGGCCAAGGCCCAGGTCAAGGCCCAGGTCAAGGCCCCGGTCAGGGCTATGGCGCCCCGCCGGTCGGCGGTGGCGGCGGCTCGTTCCTCGGTACGGCCGCGGCGGCCGCGGCCGGCGTCGTCGGCGGCTCGCTGCTGCTCTCCAGCATCCGCGGCATGATGGGCGGATCGCACCAGCAGGCCTTCGGCGACACCAACGCCCTGGGCGACCGCAGCGCTGGTGGAAGTCCCTGGGGCGGCAGCGATCAGTCCGGCGGCTCGCTCGCGCGCGATGCCGGCCTCGACGACATCGGATCGAACCGCGACCGTGGCGGCGATTCCCGCCAAGGCTTTGTCGACCAGGCTTCGAACGACGACCAGAATTACAACGACCAGAACGACAATGACGACAACGTAGACCTGGCCGACGACAGCGATTTCGGCGGCGACGATGGCGGCAGCGATTATGCGTAAGGCCGCTCGATAGCGCGCAAACAAAAACGGCCGCCGATGGGGCGGCCGTTTTCATTTCGGGGCTCGGACCTCACATCACCACGACCCTGGTGCCGACATTGACGCGGCCGTAGAGGTCGATGACATCCTCGTTGCGCATGCGGATGCAGCCGGACGAGACGTTGGTGCCGATGGTCCAGGGCTCGTTAGAGCCATGGATGCGGTAGAGCGTGGAGCCGAGATACATCGCGCGCGCGCCGAGCGGGTTTTCCGGACCGCCTTCCATGTGCCTGGGCAGGTCGGGGCGGCGCGCGATCATCTCCGCCGGCGGGGTCCAGTCCGGCCATTCGCGCTTGGCCGTGATCGCCTTGACGCCGGACCAGGTGAAGCCGGGACGGCCGACGCCGATGCCGTAGCGCATCGCCCGGCCGTTGCCCTCGACGAGATAGAGGAACTTGTTCGGCGTATCGACCACGATCGTGCCGGCACTTTCCTTGCCGCTATAGTCAACGAGTTGTTTCTCGAACTTCGGATCGAATTGACGCTGGCGCGGATCGACCGCCTCCTGCTGGAGACCTGCGCCTTGCTGATATCCGCCCTGCATCTGCGGCTCGCCCATCGGCGGCAGGCGGCGCGGATCGTTGTAGCCCGGCTGCTGCTGATACACCGGCGGCGCGTAGGCCGGACCGCGGCCGGGCCCATCGCCGAACAGGAACTCGATGAAGCCGCCGCCCATGTTCGCATTGGAGGCGACGCGCACCGGCGCCGGCGGCACTTGCGGCTGATAAAGCACCGCGGGCGGATCGTTCGGAACGGTATTGTCGAAGGCGCTGGCGCTGGTTGCGCCGGCAACGAGGGTGCAAGCGCTGCCGAGCAGCGCGACAGACATTTTCTTGAACATCGACGTACTCTGTACTGTTTCGTCTAGATCACATGCGTCGTGCAGAGCTGATGGCTGATCGGCGTCCGCGACGTGGTCAATAAAGAGCAAAAGGCGTTTTGTTTGGTAAACGGAAACGCCGTTTTGATTCACCACGTCGCGAGCGAGAGCCCAATTTGGCGATCAGCGTTTATTTTCGATGAACGCCTCATGCTCATGGTTAATCGCTTCTTCTCGCGTCGTCGCGCGCGGCCGCGCAACAGTTCCGGTCGTGAACCTCGTGTTAAATTGCTTCTGCCTACAAAGACGCGTGAGTGAGGTGGGGGGGAGTTTCTGATGGCTATTCACCGCAAACGTTTTCGTGTCGAAGAGGCTATTGTCGGCGAGATGCCCAGCCCCGAAATGATTGAGGAGGCTGCGCCGATGCATAGCGAGATCATGGCGGAGCTGCGCGCGATCCGCGCACAGATGGCGAAGGGCACCGCTGCCCCGCTGTCCGCCAGCGCGGCGATGGCGGCGATCGACGCTTCCACGGCCCATGAGCTTGCCGAGACGCGCACCATGCTCGACACCTACCGGGCGCAGATCGAGCAGTGCGAGAAGCTGAAGGTCGAGCTCGACCTCATCCACGACGCCATCGACCGCACCAAGCGCGAAATCGCGACGCTGCACGGCAAGAGCTTCGACGGCGGCGAGATGGCCAAGGTCAATGGCGAACTCGGCGCGGTCGTCGGCGGCACCGAACAGGCGACCCAGCAGATCCTGGAAGCCGCCGAGTCGATCGACCAGGCGGCCAGCGCGATGTCCAAGGTGCAATCGGCCGACCAGCAGAAGCGGCTCGCCGACGACATCCAGGAACGCGTCATCTCGATCTTCGAGGCCTGCAACTTCCAGGACCTGACCGGCCAGCGCATCAGCAAGGTCATGACCACGATGAAGTTCATCGAGCAGCACATCAACGCGATGATGGAGATCTGGGGCGGCGTCGACGCGATCAAGGCCCATGTGCCGGCGCCGGCCGACACCCGCAGCGAGGACGAAAAACTCCTCAACGGTCCGAAGCTCGCCGGCGACGTCGGCCACGCCTCGCAGGACGACATCGACGCGCTGTTCGACTGAACGGACGCGGCATAGAGAAGAAGCAAAACGCCGGCGCGAGCCGGCGTTTTTGTTTTTGGGGATTTATCTCACGCTGTCATGCCGGGGCGGTCCGCAGGACCGAACCCGGAATCTCGAGATTCTCAGGTGCGCAATTGCGCACCATAGTTCGATGCTTTCGCATCGCCCCGGAATGACGGGAAGAACATCACGCCCTCGGGGCGCAGCGGACGTAGACCATGTTGCCGTAGCGGGTGGCGGCGTCCTTGTCGATGAAGCGGGTAATCAGGACGCGGCCGTCGAAGGACACGATCTCGCGGTCCTGCTCGCCGGGGGTCGGACCGGCCGGCCCGATATAGTTCTTGCCGCTGGGCGAGCCCTTCAGCCGCAATTCCTGCGGTGTCGCCTGGTCGGCCAGATGCATGACCACGCCGCCGGAGGTGCCGGCGCCGATCACGTAAGGATTCTTGCACTGGGACCGCGCGGCGGCCTCGGTGCGGGCGCGGTCGGCCGGGTTCTGGAACGAGGCGAGACCCCAGCGGCCGACGATCTCGTCGGCGCGGATGCTCGCCGGCATTTCCGGGCCGGTACCGGGCTCTGCCTCGGGCGGCGGGGACGAAGACGAGAAGGACGGCAGGCTCATGCCGCCGCCGCAGGCGCCAAGCAGCAACGCCAGGCCAGATGCGGCTGCCAGATTGGCAACCTTGCGCGCGCGAGCTGAACTGATCATGGCATTCCCCCGAACAAGACCATGGCCGCACCCCTCCTGCAGCCAAGCGCAAAACCGCCACCGGAGCAATGACGTCGTTTGATACGCCGGCGCCCCGAACACGTTTCCAATGCCACCATCCTATATCCGCCTCACCAATCGCTTAACCACCTTTGCTTGACAGGATCGCGGCCAAGCCATATTTCCGGGCGCACTATTAGCACTCGGAAAGCCCGATTGCTAAGCGCGCCGTTCGATCCTCGGGACGAGGGTGGACGGAAGCGCCGCCCCACCCACTTCCACTACTTCCGAAGCGAGCCTCCAAAGGGAAACGTCATGGCTAAATCCAAATTTCGTCCGCTGCATGACCGTGTCGTGGTCAAACGTATCGACGCCGAGGAAAAGACCAAGGGCGGCATCATCATTCCGGACACCGCCAAGGAAAAGCCCTCCCAGGGCGAGGTCGTCGCCGTCGGCCCCGGCGGCCGTGACGAGACCGGCAAGCTGATCCCGATCGACCTCAAGGTCGGCGACCGCGTGCTGTTCGGCAAGTGGTCGGGCACCGAGGTCAAGATCGACAACGAAGAGCTCCTGATCATGAAGGAGTCGGACATCATGGGCGTGATGGCCTAAGGCCGTCAGCCTGAACGGCCGCTGAATGTCGTGCCCGGATCGCGTGATCCGGGCATCCATCCTTCCGCCGGGTTCGACCTGCGGATCCCGGAATCGATGCGGCCGGCAAAGCGGCAAGACGCAGCACGAAACAAGACACAGCACGAAACACGAGGGATTGCAGAAATGGCTGCCAAAGACGTCAAGTTTTCCGGAGACGCGCGCGAACGCATGCTGCGCGGCGTCGACATTCTCGCCAACGCCGTCAAAGTGACGCTCGGCCCGAAGGGCCGCAACGTCGTCATCGAGAAGAGCTTCGGCGCGCCCCGCATCACCAAGGACGGCGTCACCGTCGCCAAGGAGATCGAGCTCGAGGACAAATTCGAGAACATGGGCGCCCAGATGGTGCGTGAGGTCGCTTCCAAGACCAACGACCTCGCCGGCGACGGCACCACCACCGCGACCGTGCTGGCCCAGGCCATCGTGCGCGAAGGCGCCAAGGCGGTTGCCGCCGGCATGAACCCGATGGACCTCAAGCGCGGCATCGACATCGCGGTTGCGGCCGTCATCAAGGACATCGAGAAGCGCGCCAAGCCGGTCGCCTCCTCCTCCGAGGTCGCCCAGGTCGGCACCATCTCGGCCAACGGCGATGCCGCCATCGGCAAGATGATCGCGCAGGCGATGCAGAAGGTCGGCAACGAGGGCGTCATCACCGTCGAAGAGAACAAGTCGCTCGACACCGAAGTCGACATCGTCGAGGGCATGAAGTTCGACCGCGGCTATCTCAGCCCCTACTTCGTCACCAACGCCGAGAAGATGACCGCCGAGCTCGAGGACGCCTACATCCTCCTGCACGAGAAGAAGCTCTCGGGCCTCCAGGCCATGCTGCCGGTGCTCGAAGCCGTGGTGCAGTCGGGCAAGCCGCTCGTGATCATCGCCGAGGACGTCGAGGGCGAGGCGCTGGCCACCCTGGTCGTCAACCGCCTGCGCGGCGGCCTCAAGGTCGCCGCCGTCAAGGCGCCGGGCTTCGGTGACCGCCGCAAGGCTATGCTCGAGGATCTCGCGATCCTCACCGGCGGCCAGCTCATCTCCGAAGAGCTCGGCATCAAGCTCGAGAACGTCACGGTGAAGATGCTCGGCCGCGCCAAGAAGGTGGTGATCGACAAGGAGAACACCACGATCGTCAACGGTGCCGGCAAGAAGCCCGACATCGAGGCCCGCGTCGGCCAGATCAAGGCGCAGATCGAGGAGACCACCTCGGACTACGACCGCGAGAAGCTCCAGGAGCGCCTCGCCAAGCTCGCCGGCGGCGTCGCGGTGATCCGCGTCGGCGGCGCGACCGAGATCGAGGTCAAGGAGAAGAAGGACCGCGTCGAGGACGCCCTCAACGCCACCCGTGCCGCGGTGCAGGAAGGCATCGTCCCCGGCGGCGGCGTCGCGCTGCTCCGCGCCAAGAAGGCGGTGGGCCGTCTCACCAACGCCAATGACGACGTCCAGGCCGGCATCAACATCGTGCTGAAGGCGCTGGAAGCCCCGATCCGCCAGATCTCCGAGAACGCGGGCGTGGAAGGCTCGATCGTCGTCGGCAAGATCCTGGAGAACAAGTCCGAGACCTTCGGCTTCGACGCCCAGAACGAGGACTATGTCGATATGGTCGAGAAGGGCATCATCGACCCCGCCAAGGTGGTGCGCACCGCGCTCCAGGACGCCTCCTCCGTGGCCGGCCTGCTGGTGACCACTGAAGCCATGGTCGCCGAGGCGCCGAAGAAGGACGCTCCGCCCGCGATGCCAGCCGGCGGCGGCATGGGCGGCTTCTGAGCCCACCGTTCCCTGACAATGTTGCGAAGGCCGCCTCCGGGCGGCCTTCTTTTTTGCCGACCATGGCTCACGCTTTCCGATTCAACCGACGGCCAAAACCCATTACGGTGGCGCCGATTCTAAAGCGCGATGAGGTCGGAACGAGTCGTCATCGCGCTTTAGGTTGTTGTTTGAGCATGATCTTTTCGGAAAACCGCATCACACTTTTCCGGATCATGCTCCCTTGCTCGAGGATTTTATCGATGCGCGCGCTTCTGGTTTGCTCCACGGCCCTTGTGGCGGCTCTGCTTGCTGTTTCGCCGGAGGTCGCATCCGCCCAGATGAAGCTGTCGCCAAAGGCGACGGTGCCGGGCGGCCCCGAGACGCGCTATTTCACCTCGATCGACGGGCTGATGGACGGCAATGCCGACGTGATCCTGAAGGAGACGCGCCAGGGCAAGACGGTCACGGCCGCCGTGCTCGACGTCTGTTATCCGGTCGCGAAAAATTCCGACCGCAAGGATCGCTTCGTCGTCAATCTCCAGGTCGCCGGCCAGACGCTGACCGGCACGACGCAGAGCCTCGGCGCGAAGGCGCCCGTCACCGTCAAGCTGCTGCGCAAGCCGACCGGAGACACTTTCGAATTCCGCGGCCAGATTGGAATCGGCCAGGCCGTAACCGAGGTCACCTCGCCCGACAATTCCGATCTCAGCGAGAAGGAGTTTCTGGACAACCAGACCTCCGACGACGGTATCACGCCGCAGCCGAAGGACTTCACCGACGTCTCGCCGGAGGCGATCGCGGTCAAGGTCAAGCTGGATGCGGCGACCGAGTTCCTGAAGAGCCTGAAGGGCCAGGAGGTCGAGGTGACGCTGGCGAGCCTCACCGTCGGCTGCGACGCGTTGCGCGCCGGCGAGCAGACCATCAACATGTCGGTCGACCCGGAGCGCGCCGGCGCGCTGCTGGCAAAATTCAAGGCGATGCCCGGCGTCGTCGCCGCGGGCTGGACCGCGGGCATGACCGAGATGGACCGCACCATCCGCTTCGCCGCGGCCGACTGGCGCGACGGCGACAAGATCAACCGCGACAAGCTCGCAGCCGCCGTGGCGGGCGTGCTGAGCCGGACGCTCGCGGCAAAGCCGGTCTCGCAAAACTTCAACCCGGCCACCGGCAAGCTCAAGCTGGTCTTCAAGCGGCCGAACCAGGATTTCCCGACGCTCGATCTGACCGACACGATCGAGGTCGCAGGGCTCATCTCGCCGGACAAGCCCGGCACGACCGACAAGCTCATGCTCTGGATCGGCAGCCCCGCCACCACGACCGCCGACGAGAGCAGCGGCGCCAAGCTCAATCTCTCGGACGAAGCTTCGGCCGACGAGGAGGGCGACCAGCCCGACGACAACGGCTCGGTCGAGGCGCTCGCAAAGGAATTGAAGGGCCAGCGCTGGGACGCCGACAAGTCGGTGTGGAAGTAGACGGAGACACCACCTCAACCCCGGCGAAGCCTTGGCGTAGCCGGGTCGCGGGGTATGACAGCGAGGCTAATTGCCGTTCGCGCGGAAGCGCAGCGGCTTGGGGCCGAGGAGCGTCAGCACATCGCCCTGGCGCTTCCAGGTCTCGACGCTGCCGAGCGCTGCGACGAGATCGTCGTCGGCCTGGGCCTTTGCCGGCGGGCAGGACCGGTCCTGGATCTGGCCGGGGACGAAGATCACGGTGTTGCCGGCGACCGAGAACTGGCCCTTGCCGCCCTTGCACCAGAGCTCCAGCACGACCTCGCCATTGTCTCCAATCTCGATGTTCGGAATCCGCTTCGAGCCCGGCTGCGGCGACGCCTCCAGCGTCAGTTCGGTGCCGAAGGGAAAACCATCCTCCGCACGCGCGACAGTGGACATCGCAAGCACTGCAACCGTCGCACACACCATATGCCTGAGCCAAACCATGAGACCTCTCGAGCGACCTGATTTGCCGCACCTTCTATAAGACGGCGGCGCCATTGAGAAGGTTCGCCCATGACGGACGCAAAAATCCCCGCGGGGGTGAACCCCGCGGGGATTTGCGTCGAAGTGGAGCCTGTTACTTCAACACCATCGCCGTGAACGGCCAGACATAGGCCTGCAACGTCACGAGCACACCGACGAGACAGGCCAGCACGATCGAGTGCCAGAACACGAAGCGCAGGATCGTGCCTTCATGGCCGTACCAGTTGGTGGCGGTGGAGGCGACGACGATCGATTGCGCGTCGATCATCTTGCCCATCACGCCGCCGGAGGAGTTCGCCGCGCCCATCAGGATCGGCGACAGGCCGAGCTGCTCGGAAGTGATCTTCTGCAAGTTTCCGAACAGCACGTTGGAGGCGGTGTCCGATCCCGTCAGCGCCACGCCGAGCCAGCCGAGCAGCGTACCGAAGAAGGGATAGAGCACGCCGGTTGCGGCGAAGGCGAGACCGAGCGTCGCATCGACGCCGGACAGGCGCGTCAGCGTGCCGATCGCGAGCATCGCCGAGATCGTGATCAGCGAGATCGCGCACAGCCGGATGGTGCGGGCGTACTCGGTCACGAGCTTGCCGGGACCGACGCCCATCAGGAAGCCGGAGATGATCGCCGCGATCAGCATGCCCGTACCGGTGAAGGACAGGTAGGTGAAGCCGAACACCGCGCTCTCCTTGGTCGGCCCTGGCGCGACCGGCGGCATCTTGTTGATCATCTGGTGCAACTCGGGAACGGGATAGTTCCAGGTGAAGATCGAGTTCGCCCAGGTCTTGAAGCCGCCATTGCCCCAGACCAGCATCACGATGCAGACCATGATCCATGGCAACAGCGCGCTGAAGAGTTCGCTTTGCGTCAGCGGTGTCTTGTCCAGCGGCTTTGCGGCGGCCATGGTGGAGGCCGATTCGTCGCGGCCGCGCAGCGCCGGCGACAGCCAGAGCTGCCTGGGCTGCCACACCTTCAGGAACAGGATCAGCGCGCCCATCGAGATCAGCGAGGCGCCGATGTCGACGATCCACGGATTGATGAAGTTCGAGATCACGAATTGCGGGACCGCGAACGACACGCCGGTGACGAGGATCGCCGGCCAAACGTCCTTCATGCCCTTCCAGCCCGCGAACGCCCACACCACCCAGAACGGCACGATCAGCGAGAAGAACGGCAATTGCCGTCCGACCATCGCGCCGAGGATGTAGGGATCGAGCCCGGTGACCGAGGCAAGGCCCTGGATCGGCGTGCCCAGCGCGCCATAGGCGACCGGCGCGGTGTTGGCGATCAGCGACAGGCCGGAAGCGGCGAGCGGCGAGAAGCCGAGGCCGATCAGCACCGCGCCGGTGATCGCAACCGGCGTGCCGAAGCCGGAGGCGCCCTCGAAGAAGGCGCCGAACGAGAACGCGATCAGCAGCAATTGCAGCCGCCGGTCCTCGGTGACGCCGCCGACCGCGCGCTTGAGCAATTCGAAGCGTCCGGTGGTCACCGTCACCTGGTAGAGGAAGATGACGTTGAGAACGATCCAGCCGATCGGGAAGAAGCCGGTCACGACGCCGAGGATCGAGGCGCGGATCGACATGTTCACCGGCATGGTGAAGACGAATATCGTGATCAGGTTGGCTACGATCACGGCGATGATGGCCGCGATATGCGCCTGGACGCGGCCGCTCGCGATCAGGACCAGCAGCGTGACGACGGGTACCGCCGCGGCGATCGTCGACAGCACAGGGTTGTGCAGCGGATCATAGATTTGATTCCACATGGTCTTCCTCCCCCACGCATGTGTGCCGCAGGCGGCCCGCGTGGACAGCCGAACCTGCTTGACGCTGGAAGCGATAACCCCCGAGCTGGACGCGAATTCCTCGCGAATGCGGCGGTTCCCGTCCGCTCACAAGCTCGCGAAGTCCCGAAGGCCCCCACCCGCGCCGTTAAACCCCATGCTAGGGTTGCAAGCGCCGACAAGCCAACGCAAATTGCAGAACTTGCGACTTTAGTCTAAGCGCGCCCATTTCGGCCGTTGCCTCAGCCATTTGGCTCCAGGCATTTGTGCACATCCCCTCAGGAGACAGAGCTCTGTGAAGAACATCAGCGCCACGCTCGCGATCGTCTGGCGAATCGCCGTCCCCTATTTCCGATCCGAGGACAAATGGGTCGGCCGCGGCCTGCTCGCCGCCGTGATCGCGATGGAGCTGGCGCTGGTCGCGATCGACGTGCTCGTGAACCAGTGGCAGAACCGGTTCTACAGCGCACTGCAGGCGAGCGACTGGGACGCGTTCGTCACGCAGATCTGGATTTTCGTCGCCCTCGCCTCGATGTTTATCGCGCTGGCGGTCTACAAGCTGTACTTGAACCAATGGCTCCAGATCCGCTGGCGGCAATGGCTGACCCGGCACTATCTGGGCGAATGGCTGCAAGGGGCCACGCATTACCGCATGCAGCTCAAGGGTGATGCGGCTGACAACCCGGACCAGCGCATCACCGAGGACGTCAAGAACTTCGTCGAGCAGACCCTGACGATCGGGCTCGGCCTGCTCTCGTCGATCGTGACGCTGTTCTCCTTCGTGATCATCCTCTGGGGTCTCTCCAACGCCGCGCCGCTGCACCTGTTCGGCACCGACCTCATGATCCCGGGCTATCTTTGCTGGGGCGCGCTGGTCTACGCGATCTTCGGCACCGCGCTGACGCACTGGATCGGCGCTCCGCTGGTCAACCTCAATTTCGAGCAGCAGCGCTATGAGGCCGACTTCCGCTTCCACCTCGTCCGCGTCCGCGAGAATTCCGAGCAGATCGCGCTGCTCAAGGGTGAAGGGGCCGAACGCGGCCGGCTCCTGGGTCGCTTCGGCCTTGTGATCGGCAACTGGTACGCCATCATGAGCCGGACCAAGCGCCTCACCGCGTTCACCGCGAGCTACCAGCAGGCCGCCGTGATCTTTCCCTATGTGCTGGTGGCACCGGCCTTCTTCGCCAAGAAGATCCAGCTCGGCGACATGATGCAGACCGCATCGGCCTTTTCCAGCGTACAAGGCGCGTTGTCGTTCTTCGTCACGGCTTACCGATCGCTCGCGGAATGGCGCTCGATCGTCGCGCGTCTCGATGGCTTCGAGATGTCGGTCGATTCAGCCGCGAACCTGCCGGCACATGAGCCGGCGATCGCCATCGAGGCCGCCGGCGGCGACCGCAATATCGGCCTCGAGCAGCTCTGCGTGAACCTGCCCAACGGCACGCCGCTGGTCGCCGCCGGCGCCTTCGCCATCCAGGTGCCGGAGCGCGTGCTGGTGACGGGGCCGTCCGGCTCCGGCAAGTCGACCCTGTTCCGGGCCATCGCCGGCATCTGGCCGTTCGGCACCGGCACCATCGTCGTCCCCGAAAGGGCGAAGCTGATGATGCTGCCGCAGCGCCCCTATTTCCCCGTCGGGGTTCTGCGCGATGCCGTGGTCTATCCCGCAGCGCCTGATACATTCGACGCCGCGCGCGTCCGGGACGCGCTGATCGCGGTCGGATTGCCCGACCTCGCCGAGCGGCTCGACGAGGACGGGCACTGGAACCGGATGCTGTCGCTCGGCGAGCAGCAGCGTCTGGGTCTCGCCCGCGCGCTGCTGCATGCGCCGGACTATCTGTTCCTGGACGAGGCCACCGCCTCGCTAGACGAGCCGTCCGAGGCCCGGCTGTACCGGCTGCTGACGGAGAGGCTGCCGCAAGCCGCCATCGTCTCGATCGGCCATCGCTCGACCCTCGATGCTTTCCATACCCGCAAGGTGACGATGGTGAAGGACGGCCAGATCCACGTCCTCGGCAAGAGCGGGGAGCCGGTCCAGGCGGAATCGACCGTGGCGCGCTGAGGCGCAAGACGATCGCTATCGTAGTCGAAGGACCCCGATAAGGGCCTTTCCTTGCGGCCCATCCTTCGAGACGCCCGCCTTTGGCGGGCCCTCAGGATGAGGTCGGACTTCGCCGCAAAGTCCCAGATCCTCATGGTGAGGAGCGCCGCCCTGCGGCGCGCCTCCCGGACGATGCTTCGCATCGCCTAGAAAACCATGAAGGCCCGGCACGATCGCAGCGCTCCAGGCCGCAAAAAGCAAAAGGGCGGCAGATTGCTCTGCCGCCCTCAGCAAGTCGTTTCGGGAAGAAACTTACTTCAGGTTGGTCATCGCCGTCAGGTCGAACGACAGCTTGGCGATGCCGGCCGCGCCGCACCAGTTGGAGCCAGCGCCGCTCGGGTTGATCGGGGTGACGTTGGTGGTGCCGGTGGCATTGAAGGCGCTGGTGAAGGCGTTGCAATCACCCTTGTTCAGGTCGGTGTCGGAGTAACGCAGATCCAGCGTGAACACCTTGTAGGTGAAGCCGATGCCGACGTTCCAGGTGTTGTAGTCCTTGTAGGGAATACCGTTGGCGAAAACGGTGCCGGCGCCGGTGCCGTAGAAGGCGTCCGAGGTGCCGAACCACTGGCGGCCGAACTCACCCGACACATACATGCCGACGCCCGAGGGACCGAAGACGGTGCTGGGCGCGGTGTACTTGGCAGTCACCGACGCGTAGTTGCCCCAGGCACCCGAGTTCAGGAAGTTCGGCGAGTAGTACTCGTTCACGCCGACGGCCCAGTTGTCGTTGATGGTGTAGTTCAGCTTGGCATAGCCTTCGAAGAAGCTGACGTTCTTCTTCATGACGTTGCCGTCGGCGAGGAAGATCGTGGTGGTGCTGACGGCGCAGACGTTGCCGCCGGGAACGCCGCCCGTAAGCACGTTGTCGGCGCAGCTTCCGCCCGGATACAGGTAGCCCCAGATACCGAAGTCGAAGGCAAAGGCGCCGAAGGTCGGGCGGATACCGCCGTAGACGTCGACTTCAGCCGCAGCGCGGTTGGCGAAGGAGATGCTCTCCGCGGACACACCGGCGTAAAGCTGGAGGTCCTTGGTGACGTTGTAGCGCGGCTCGAAATAAGCGGCGACCGACGGCTGGTGGTTCGACTGGGTCACGCCGCGAAAGATGTAATCGCTGACGAGCGCACCGCCGAAGGCGATGTCCCAGGGGTCGAAGGCAGCGACCGGCGGGGCCTTCTTGGCCTTCACCGCCATATCCGCCGCGAAAGCCGAACCCGTCGTCACCATTGCCAGCGCCGTTGCCAACAAAGCCACTTTTTTCATTTCGATCCCCATCACCAGTTCTCACTCAGTCGGTTTCCCGGAAGCCCCCCGGGGCGTACGACCCAACATCAAAAATTCATGACTGCGGCAATCTGGATCGGAGGATGTGAACCGTGAAGCAAAAAACGCGGGCATCTGCTGACTTTTTAGGCGTTCTGACGATTTCACGAAAGGTTGTCTGCCTGTGTGGCTTCTCGATCACATTATTTGCCCTCCAAAGGGCACTGGAGGACGGGGTTAGTACCGTGCTCCGCGCGCTACGAATCGGGCTGGCGCCGGGGAATGGCGGCCTCCGGCAGCCACAGCCGCGATGCAGAAAGGCCGCAGCGTCGCCGCCGCGGCCCTCCTGCTGTCGATCGTGGTCGTTGGGTTGAAGCCAGCCCTGGCCCAGCCCCTAGCCTGACCGCGGGCCTGACCTTAGGCCTAACCTTGCCCCTCGGCCGGCGTCGGTTCCGCAGAAGACGAAGGCATCGCCCAGCTTGTCTCGGCGACAGGCTCGGGAGCCGGAGCTGCCACCGGCGCTGACGGCTTCGGCGCGGGAGCTGCCTTCGCCTTCTTCGGTGCCGCCTTCTTCGCAACCTTCTTGGCGGCCTTCTTCGGTGCAGCCTTCTTCGCAGCCTTCTTCGCAGCCTTCTTGGCCGACTTCTTCGGTGCGGCCTTCTTAGCGGCCTTCTTGGCAGATTTCTTCGCTGACTTCTTGGCTGCCTTCTTCGTCGCCTTCTTCGCCGCTACAGCCTTCTTGGCCTTTTTTGCCTTCTTGCTTTTTTTCTTTTTCGCTTTCGCCATCGTGGTCCTCCTGTTGCCGCCGAACAATGGTCGATCGGACGTCTTTCCGCCGTCACCTCCGGACGAAAGCTCAGCTCGACGCGTTCAATGCCGGCCGCGACCCGCCCGTAGCCCAATCGAGAAGCTCAATCGTGTGTACGACCGGAACTGACGTGCCACTGGCAATCTGCACCATGCAGCCGATATTGCCCGCGGCAATCATGTCCGGCTTGACGCTCGCGATGTTGGCGACCTTGCGATCACGCAACCGGCCCGCAAGCTCGGGTTGGAGAATGTTGTAGGTCCCCGCCGAACCGCAACACAAATGGCTCTCGGGCACATCTTTCACCACGAATCCATTCTTGGAAAGCAATTCTTTCGGAAGGCCCGTGATTTTCTGCCCGTGCTGCAACGAACAGGCGGAGTGATAGGCGACGACGATGTTGTCGCCTATCGCAGTGGTCGCGAGATCGAGGCCGGCAACATATTCGGTGATGTCCTTGGCAAGCGCGGACACCTTCGCCGCATCGGCCGCGAACGCAGCGTCCTCGCGCAGCAGATAGCCGTAGTCCTTGATCACGGTGCCGCAGCCGGACGCCGTCACCAGGATGGCGTCGAGCCCCTCGCCGGCCGCTTCCGCCCGCCATGCCGCGATATTGGCGCGAGCCCGCGCCAGCGCATCGTGGTCGTTGCCGAGGTGATGGGTCAGCGCGCCGCAGCATTGCTCGTCCCTGACCAGGACGACCTCGATGCCGTGGCGGGTGAGAAGACTGATGGCAGCCTGGTTGATGCGCGGCGCCAGCACCTGCTGCGCGCAGCCCTGGAGCAGCGCGACCCGGCCGCGCTTCTTGCCGAGCGCCGCGAACACGCTGCCCGGGAGGGGGCCGGGCGACGGCAGCCGGTTCGGGGCCAGCGCCAGCATCGCCTTGAGGCGCTGGACCAGGCCCGGTGTCGCCGAGGGCCGCGGCGTCGGCAGGAATACGGCGAGCGGACGGGCCAGCCGCGCCAGCCACATGCTGGCGCGGAAGCGCTGCGGATCCGGCAGGACGAAGGCCAGCACCTGGCGCAGCAGCCGCTCGGTGAGTGGCCGCTGATAGCGTTGCTCGATCCTGACCCGGGCCTGGTCAACGAGGTGCATGTAGTTCACCCCGGAGGGGCAGGTCGTCATGCAGGCCAGGCACGACAGGCAGCGGTCGACATGCTTGACCACCTCGGCCGTCGGCGCCTGGTCCTTCTCCAGCATCTCCTTGATCAGATAGATGCGGCCGCGCGGGCTATCGAGCTCGTCGCCGAGCAGCACATAGGTCGGACAGGTTGCAGTGCAGAAGCCGCAATGGACGCAGGCGCGCAGGATCTTGTCGGCCTCCGCGATATCGGGATCGGCAAGCTGCGCGAGTGAGAATTCGGTCTTCATGCCGCAGCGCCCCGCGTCAGCCGTCCCCGGTTGAGAATGGACTTCGGATCGAAACCGGCCCGTACCCGCTCGCTCAGGGCGGCGATGCCTGGCGCTTGCGGATGGAACACATCGACGTCGCGCCTGACATCCTCTGCCGCCCGGATCAGCATGGCATGCCCGCCGACCGCATTCGCACGCGCGCGCACGGCCGGTTCATGCGCGTCGCCCTTCGGCGGCAGTGCGGCCCAGATCAATCCGCCGCCCCAGTCGTAAATCACGTCGCCGCCGGTCTCGCGCGCCAGCTGGGTCCCGAGCGCCGCACCTGACGCCGGCGGACAGACGATCCGCCACACCGGCCAGGCGCCCAGCGCGCCGCCGGCCGCGAACGGCAGGACATCGCGGACGGTCGCCCACAGTGCCGCCGACGATGCGTCCTCGACCAGGGCCGCGGTTCCGAACGGCGCCAGCAATTCGCGCAGCGAACCGGCGCGGTGGGCGGCTGAAGCGGTAATGCCTTCGAGCCGCAGCACGGTCAGCGCTTCGCCCTGGCCCGCGATGTCGCCGAGCCCGTCGATCTTCGCCCGGAACGCGGATTTCGGCAGGTGGGCGGCGCCGGACACGTCGAAGGGCGAGCCGAGCGCCGCGGTCATCGCCTTGTTGGCGGCGGCATCGTCGAGCCCGCGCAGCAGCAGCGTCCGCTCGGCCTCCGGCTTCGGCATCACCTTCAGCGTGACCTCGGTCATCACCGACAGCGTGCCCCAGGAACCGGCCAGAAGCTTGCAGAGGTCGTAGCCGGTGACGTTCTTCACCACCTTGCCACCGGTCTTGAAGCTGTCGCCGAAACCGGAGACGGCGTGCGCCCCGAGCAGGTGGTCGCGCGCCCCGCCCGCCCTGATGCGCCGCGGGCCGGCGAGGCCCGCCGCGATCATGCCGCCGATGGTGCCTGATACGGGCGTGCCGAGCAGCGGCGCGGTATTCATCGGCTCAAAGGCGAATTGCTGGTTCTTGGCATCGATCAGCGACAGCACGTCGGCCAGCGGCGCACCGGCCTCAAGCGTCACGATCAGCTCGTTGGGCTCGTAGGAGGTGACGGCATTGAGCGCGGAGACGTCGAGCACGGCGTTGGTCGCCATCGCGTGGCCAATGCTGCGCTTGCTGCCATGACCGATGATCTCGAGCGGCTGCTCGTTGGCAATCGCCGCGCGCACCACCTCTTCGACGTCTTTGGCGTCTCTGACCTTGAGCGTATCCACGGGAAAAGGCGGTAGCGAAATTCGCCGCCAAAATCAAATGCAGCGTGACGCGGCGACCACCCGCCCGTGCAATGCCAGTGCGGCGTGCGACGAAACTCCATCAGGCCGGCTCCGCGACATCCGACGACAACGGTTCGATAAAGATCGAAGCGTTCACGACATCGACACTTCGATCACCGGCGAACCAAAGCCGACAGGCCATCGCTACAAGCTTGCGCCGATCGCGATCGAGCCCAACCGACGGAGACACACATGGAGCGATCGACATATGCGCGGCCGGCGCCGCGCGTCCACGAAACATTCAGCCGCAGGTCGGTGATCACCGCCTTCGGTGCCGTCCTGGCGATCTATCTCTCGCCGTAGACGTCGTCATCTCAAGCCCAGCAGCAAGGAGGAAAGACCATGAACCACTATGCCACGCAGAAATCCCTCAGCGACGCCGTCGACGGCGGCGGCCTGCTCGTCGTCGCGCAATGGGAGGCCAAGCCCGGCGAGGCCGACAAGGTCGCCGCGGTCCTCGACCGCTTCCTGCCCGAGGCGCAGCGCGAGGACGGCGTCAAGCTGTTCCTGATCTCACGCGCCAGGGAGAATCCGGCCCAGTTCCTGTTCTACGAGCTGTTCCGCGACGAGGCCGCTTTCAAGGCGCACCAGGAGAGCGGGCACTTCAAGACGTACATCGCCGGCGAAGCCCTGCCGCTACTGGCGAAGCGCGAGCGGGCGCAATACGGGCTGCTGTAAGCGTTTCGGAGGGAAGGGGTTTGCATCGCAAGCCCCTTCCCTCCGCGCGAGCGCCTAGAACCGCGGAATGTCCGGAAACGCCAGCTTGCCCGCGTGCACGTGCATGCGGCCGAGCTCGGCGCAGCGGTGCAGGGTCGGAAACACTTTTCCGGGGTTGAGCAGGCCCTGCGCGTCGAAGGCGCATTTCAGCCGCTGCTGCTGGTTGAGGTCGATCTCGCTGAACATCTCCGGCATCAGATCGCGCTTCTCGATGCCGACGCCGTGCTCGCCGGTGAGCACCCCGCCGAACTCGACACAGGCGCGCAGGATGTCGGCTCCGAAGGCCTCGGCCCGCTCGATCTCGCCGGGCTTGTTGGCATCGTAGAGGATCAGCGGGTGCAAATTGCCGTCGCCGGCGTGGAACACATTGGCGCAGCCGAGCTGGTATTTTTCCGATAGCTCGCGGATGCGCGCCAGCGCCTTCGGCAACGCACCGCGCGGGATGGTGCCGTCCATGCAGAGATAGTCGGGCGAGATGCGGCCGACGGCCGGAAACGCGGCTTTCCGGCCCGCCCAGAACAGGTTGCGCTCGGCCTCCGAGGTCGAGATCTGGCAGGTGGTCGAGCCGCAGGCATTGGCGATGGTCTCGACGCGCGTGATCAGCTCGTCGACCTCGATCTTGGGACCGTCGAGCTCGATGATGAGCAGCGCCTCGACGTCGAGCGGATAGCCGGCATGGACGAAGGCTTCCGCGGCGTGGATCGCGGGCTTGTCCATCATCTCCATGCCGCCGGGAATGATGCCGGCGCCGATGATGCGTGCCACGCATTCGCCGGCCGCTTCGACCTCCGCGAAGCCGACCATCAGCGCGCGCGCCGTCTCCGGCTTTTGCAGGATGCGCACCGTGATCTCGGTGATGACGCCGAGCAGACCTTCGGAGCCGGTGATGACGCCCATCAGGTCGTAGCCGGCGTTCTCGCACCCCTTGCCGCCGATCCGCAGGATCTCGCCGCTCATCAGCACGATCTCGCAGCCCAGCACGTTGTTGGTGGTCATGCCGTATTTGAGGCAGTGCACGCCGCCGGAATTCTCCGCGACATTGCCGCCGATCGAGCAGGCGATCTGCGAGGACGGATCGGGCGCGTAATAGAAGCCGGCATGCGCAACCGCCTGGCTGATGGCGAGATTGGTGACACCGGGCTCGGTGACGACGACGCGGTTGTCGAAATCGATCTCGCGGATGCGCTTGAACTTGCCGAGCCCGAGCAGCACGCCGTCTTCGAGCGGCAGCGCGCCGCCGGACAGCGAGGTGCCGGAGCCGCGCGGCACCACCTTGATGCCCTGCCTGGCACAATATTTCAGGACGAGCGAGACCTGCTCGGTCGTATCGGGCAGCACCACGACCATCGGCGGCTGGCGATAGGCGGTCAGCCCGTCGGATTCATAGGCCCGCATCTCGGCGGCGCTGTCGATCACGCCTTCGCCTGATACGATTGCGCGCAAGGCGGCGACGATCTCGCTGCGACGCGCCAGCACTGCCTGGTCGCTTGCGGGCATCATGATGGCCATATTACGAAGCCTTCGTCCGACGGAGGAAATTGTCCCGGCAAATCAATCATGTCTTGCCGTCTTTGGGTAGGTCCTCCGAAGGTCGCATTGCATTGTTGCAGCGCAAGTTCTCTCTGGGGCAAGTCTGCTATCAGGAAACCTGTCAAGGATTCGCGGCTTGTCCACTTGCCCTGGACCTGCCAAAACCACGACCCTCCATCTGACCCGGGAAGAGACGAAGAGCACCCTTATGACAAAACTGACTTTCGGCGCGCTAGTTGCCCTCGCCATGACTGCCGCAGCGTCCACCGCCATGTCTTCCAAAGCGATGGCGCAGGACGCCGCCGCGGGCAAGACGTCGTTCAATAAGTGCCTGGCCTGCCACGCGATCGGCGAAGGCGCCAAGAACAAGGTCGGCCCCGAGCTCAACGGCCTCAACGGCCGCAAGTCGGGAACTGCGCCGGACTACAGCTATTCGGATGCGAACAAGAATTCCGGCATCACCTGGGACGAAGCCACGTTCAAGGAGTACATCAAGGACCCCAAGGCCAAGATCCCCGGCACCAAGATGGCGTTCGCCGGCATCAAGAACGAGACCGAGATCAACAATCTCTGGACCTTTGTCTCGCAGTTCGACAAGGACGGGAAGATCAAGCAGTAAGCGCGCGAGAGGCGGTCGCCTGAGCTTCGGTTCTGATTGAAGCAGAGCCGAAGCTCCGGCTTCTTGTTTTGACGCGTTTTCTTCACGCGAACCGGTATCCGCTTCGCTCGAAAACGCTTCAGTCGGCGGCCGCCTGCGCCGGCACGATTTTCCCGATCATCGTCTCGATCTCCGTCTTCACCAGATCCGGCACGGCGTTCTGCACCATGTGGCCGAGATCGGGCAGCACGATCAGCTTTGCATTCGGCACCTGAGCTGCGAACGGGCGCGCGTGGATATTGGTCTTCACCGTCTTGTCGGGCTCGCCGGCGATGATCGTGACCGGGGCCGATATTTCGCCATAGCGCGCGGCTTGCCCGGCCACCGACGCCTTCAACGTCGCCAGATCATAGGCATTGGCGATGAACTCGCGCGGCCGCAGCAGCAGCGGCGTCGCGGAGTGCTGCACGAAACCATCGGGCATGGTCTGCGGCAGGAACACATTGCGCGCGCCGGACTCGGCGACGAAATACCCGAGCGGCAGCGTGATGGTGTAGGCGAGCAACGGGCCGATCACGGGCGCTGCGATGAGTTCGTTGTAGCGGCCGACGCCGCCGCGCCAGGGATGCGTGACGGGCGCCAGCATCACGAGGCCGGCGACGCGGCCGGGATGATCGAGCGCGAGGCGCGCGCCGAGCGCCCCGCTCCAGGAATGCACGACGAACACCGCACGATCGATTCCGAGCTTACGAAGCGCCTCGTCGATCATCCGTGCCTGGATCTGCGGCGTCGAATCCTGCCGCCGCGCGCGCGTGCTCCAGCCATGGCCGGGACGGTCGATCAGGACGACGCGATGGTCTTTTGCCAGGAGATCGCCGAGCGGGCGTCGCATTGCTTCGAGATTGGAGCTCGCGCCGTGCAGCATCACGACCGGCAGGCCTGAATCGCGCGGGCCGATGTCGACGACGTGAAGCGTCGCGCCATCGACCTCGATCATCCGCCCCTGCGGCGGAAAGGCGCGTTGCACGGCGACGATTCCGGCCTGCGTGACCAGCGCCAGCAGAACCAGCGCCGTCACGACTGTCATCACGATCATTGAGAGAATCCGGACGTAATAAGGCACCTGGCAATTACGGGCGTGGCACGCGGCAGTTTCGCCCCAGGCGCTTCAGCACTTCCACCGGAAATGAGGGGCTGTGGATATGTGCAAAATCGAGGGCCAGAAAAACTCAATAGAATCAATCTAATTCCTGATTGCGCGCGAGCTTCGGACCAGCTTCATGCGGTCGTCATAGCGGTTTCCATATAATCGCCATGGTCGGTTCCGCCATTTAGGCGCGGGTGGGCGCCGATCCTCCTCGCGACCTCAGGGGATGCGGGACAGGCCGGCAGGATTTGTCCTGATTTGAACCGGAGAATTTCGATGAGCTTCAGATCGAACGACACTGCAATCGACGAGATTGTCGCAAGCTGCAACGGTGACCTGCGCGGTGCCGTGCGGGCGCTGCTCCTGATCAACGAGCATCTCGAGGCGGAGCTCGCCAGGGCTTACGCCGCAGTGGCCGATCGCGGCCTCGCCGAGCGCGGCGGCGCCGCCCTGCATTAGGTTGCGGGCCGGACCTAGTCCGTCTTGTCCTCGTCCTTTTCGTCATCGGGACTGACCGCGGGACAGGCGCGGATGGTCGAGCGGGCGAGCTTGGCGTCGGCCCTGGACTTGTAGGGACCATCGCCGAACCAGATGTCGCCGATGATGACCGGATTGCTGGTCACGATGTTGCATTTGCCGGTGGCGCGGTTGCCGACCACCCAGAACAGTCCGTCGGCGAGACTCACCGTTCCCGACGCGAGCAACAAGCTACCCGCAAAAATCAAACGCTTCATGGCTTTGCTCCTGCCATGCAGGTAGGCCTGCGGCCGCATTGACGATACCCCAGCTCATGCGACGCGTGTGATCGTGGTTAATCCGCGTGCGCCGCAATCGCTCGGGAAATGATCAAACTATCCCTTTGCGCTGGCGCGGCCCTTCGGGTCCGGATCGTGCTCTAGATGTCGCGGCCTTCGACCTTTTCGGTCAGCGCCTTGACCTGATCGGGGATCTTCTCGAGGTACGGATTGACGGCGAGCGCCTTGCGGTAGGCCTCGAGCGCGCGCTTCTCGTCGCCGACCTCCTGCATGATCATGCCGAGCCCCGCGAGCGCGCCGAAATGGCGGGGTTCGCGGATCAGCACTTGCTGGATGTCGGCGAGCGAGCGGCCGTAGTCGTTCTGCATGTAGTAGAGCGTGGCGCGCCGGTTCCAGGCCTCGATGTAGTCGGGCCTGAGCTTGATGACCGAATCCAGCAGCTTGATCGCGACGTCGATCTTCTGCGCGTCGACCGCGGTCTTGGCCCGCGCCATCAGCAGCGAGGCGGTATCGCTCGGGGTCTGGAGCCAGATCGCCCAGATCCGCGCCTCGACATGCTTGGCGCTGACATCGTCGGGCGCCGCCTTCAGCGCGCCGAACAGGAAATCGAGATTTTTGGTGCGATCGACCTTGGGCAGCTTGGCCGGCGCTTCGGGAAGCTTCTTCTGCTTGCCGGGCGGGGACGGCGGCTCAACCTGCTGCGCCGCGGCCGGCGCGAGGCCGGCGGTTCCCAGGGCAAGGGCCAGACACAGGGTGCGCGCGAAAACGAATCTCACTGCCAGGACTCTCACTGCCATGACCGAAGTCTAGACGCGTAAAGCCGCCCTTGCAAAGCAAAGGCGGCGTCAAACTCGTGTGAGACCGTGGTCTTGCGGGGCGCGCGGGGCGTCCGGCAGGGCTAATCAGCCCTGGCGAGCCTTGAAGCGGCGCTGCACCTTGTTGATCACATAGACCCGGCCCTTGCGGCGGACCAGGCGGTTGGCGCGATGGCGACCGCGCAGCGATTTCAGCGAGTTACGGACCTTCATGGCAGAATCCTGAACGTTCGAAAGGCCGTGTTCGGCACTACCGTTTCGGCACGCGCGAATGTGGCAAAATGAGATTTTTCCCGCTGGCGGACGACCGCCCGGGACGGGGCGGTTCTTAAGGCATGGCGGGAGGTCATGTCAATGTTAACTGCCCGGTTCCGAACCGGCAATTTCGCGAAAACAACCCCATGCACAGTAGAAACGGCCGGATCGGCCCGATCTGCCGCATCAGAGGCCAGGCACAGCAAAGACTTTTGCGGGCTGCGGTTTTGCTTCCAGCGACGCCTTGCCAAATTCGTTATATCATATAATCAATTTGGCAACCCGTCGGGAGGAAACCAATGCCGAAGCTGAAGCTGCCCAACATCGACGATGTCGTCGCCATCGACATCCACACCCACGCCGAAGAGCCCTGCGGCTGCCACGCCGACGACGGCTATGACGACTTCCAGGCGCAGATGGCGGAGTACTTCAAGTCGCCGAACAAGCATCCGCCGACCGTGCCGGAGACCGCCGCCTACTATCGCTCCAAGAACATCGCCGCCGTGATCTTCCCGGTCGACGCCGAGCGCGAGACCGGTTTCCGCCGCTACAACAATTACGAGATGCTGGAGGTCGCCTCCGACCATCTCGACGTCCTCATCCCGTTCGTCTCGATCGACCCGCACAAGGGCAAGCTCGGGGCGCGCGAGGCGCGCAAGCTGATCGAGGAATACGGCGTGCGCGGCTTCAAATTCCATCCGACCATGCAGGGCTTCTATGCCAACGACCGCATGGCCTATCCGCTCTACGAAGAGATCAACAATGGCGGCGCCATCGCGCTGTTCCACACCGGCCAGACCGGCGTCGGCTCGGGCATGCCCGGCGGCATGGGGATGCGGCTGAAATATTCCAACCCGATGTACATGGACGACGTCGCGGCCGATTTTCCCGACCTCAAGATCATCCTCGCCCATCCCTCCTTCCCCTGGCAGGAAGAGGCGCTGTCGGTCGCGACCCACAAGCCGAACGTCTACATCGACCTGTCGGGCTGGTCGCCGAAATACTTCCCGCCGATCCTGGTGCGCTACATCAACTCGATTCTCCAGGACAAGACGCTGTTCGGCTCGGACTGGCCGGTGATCACGCCGGACCGCTGGCTGTCGGACTTCGCCAAGATCGACATCCGCGACGAGATCCGGCCGAAGGTGCTGAAGGCCAACGCGCGCAAGCTTTTGGGTATCTAGCGCGGACGCTGAGAAGACCGCTGGCGTGGCAGGGCAACGCTCGAGCTGCCGACGGCAAGGAGACCGCCTGACGGCGGTCTCCGGAAGTTCACCGCGTCTGATCAGGCAGCTCGCTTGAAAGCCTCCCGCGCCGCCTCGTTGGCACGATCAAAGGCAAGGCGGGTCTCCGCCAGGGCCGCCATGAGTGCGGACCATGAGTGGGTCCCCGCCTCTCTGAGCTTCTCCAGTTTTTTCTCCGCCTCGATTGCATCGGCATTCATGCGCTTCAGGGCTGCGTCGATGTCGCCGCGGCGCTCGGACGCAAAGTTCTTGGCATCGCTGCCGAGCTTGTCGGCGGCTTCGCGCCACGCCTTGAGCTGCGCTTCGGCCTGAAGCTTGAACGTCGCCTGTTGCTGCTCGATCTGCTTGCCGAAGCTTTCGACGTATTTTCCGGCCTCGGTCTCGAACACGCGCCAATCGGCTTCCATTCTTGATTTTGCCTGGGTCCAGGCGGCCTCGCCGACCTCCGACTGCTTCTTCACGGTGTCGCGGAATTCGTCGCGCTGCTTGCAGAGATCCGCCAGAACCTTCGTGGCCTTCTCACGCGCTTCCGACTGCACCTCGGAAGCCCTGGCTTCGAGCGAGGTCACCGTTGCTTCCATTTCGTCGAGACGCTCCTTGGCCCAGTTGGTGAAGAAATTGATGTTGTTTTGCGTGACCATTGCTTCGTGTCCATGGTTCGAATGGTACCGCCCCAGTTTCCCGACTAACACGCTGCGCCACGCGCGTTCTTGACGTGAGTCAAGCAACGTCGCCGAGCTGATGAGGGCTTCGATGCCGAGGACAGAAACCCTCACTTGCCAGATCAAGCGCCAGCCCGGGACTCAAGGATTTGTAGGTCGCGAGCGGCGCCTGCGCCATTGCCGGGTGCGCGAGCATCAACAGGACGGTGGCCGCAAGCAGGGTGCGAGCGAGCATGGTTTCTCCGACGTGAGCTGGTCGACGTCGACTTTAATCTAGGGCGTGTACTCTTAACGCGCAGAAGTCCGGTCTTGAAGGCTTAGCGGAAATGTTCCGCTCGGTCAGCGCATTGCCGCTGATGACCCGATTGAGACATCCTCTTGACAGTCGGGCGATGAAGAACGCGGTCTGTCGGCTGAGCCATCAAAGGCCCATGTACGCCCAAGAGGGAGTACCACCATTTTTCTATCGCGATTGGCGGCCATGAGGTTGTTATCGTCTTGTCGGAAATGGCAAAAACCCTCACCCTTGGTTCGGCCAGTTCATTCCGACATTGCTTTGATGAAAAGCTAGGAGGGAACATGCGCAAATATGTCCGTGGTACCTTCGTCGCCGCGCTAGGTCTTGCTTTTATCGGTGCGGCCCTCAGACCAATTGCAGCAGAAGAGCCTTACAAGGCTCAGCTCGACGCGTTGCGCAAATCGCTGGAGAAATATCAGGACTACAAGGTAGCCGTGCGCGACCTCTACCTGTCGACGGTGGGCTGCGTGCACTATTCTGGCGAGAAAGTTCCGCACCACATGGAGTATGCCAAAGGCGCTATGGGAGTGCACTTTGCCAATGTCACAGTGCAGGGCGCTCCCGATCCGATGAAGCCCAACGTATTGATCTACGAACCTGTGGGCAAGGAATTGAAGCTCGTGGCTGTTGAGTGGTTGGTGCCTCTAACGGCAGATACCAAGCAGCGCCCCTCTCTCTTCGACCAACCCTTCATGGGCCCGATGGAAGGACACTGGCCGCTCATTCCAAAGGAGTTTGTGCATTATGATCTGCATGCCTGGTTGTTCAAGGACAACCCGCTCGGCATGTTTGCGCCCACCAACCCGAATGTTAGCTGCGAGGGCTACGACTTTTCCCTGCTGGAAGAGCCGACCATGATGGTGCCGGGCCCATAAGCCAATCGCGAGGTCGGCTTCTGGCCCATCAGCGAAGTGGTAGCACGCCTCATTGAGGTCCGTTCAATGGGGCATAGCGGACTGAGCTTGCTCACGTTGAGTTTTTCGCGTTTTGACCCCACAGAAGGCACGGCATCGGGCCGGGCAGATGTCGGCCTCGACCCGCTTCGGACATCGCGGTTTGGCAAACAGGGCAGTAAGACTCCCGGGCGCATCACGAGGCAATATGAGGCGGCGGGAGTTCATCGGGCTGGTTGGTGGTGCAGCTGCTTCGTCGGTTGTGGCGCAAGCAAACTTTTTCCGCTTTAGCGGGCGCTAAGCGGGACGGGCAAGTAATCTTATGCTCGTCGGTTGCTACTTTTGCTGAACGCGGCTGAGATAATCGACAACAGCGAGGATGCGTTTTCGCACGACGACTTCGGGGCTTTGCTCCGGCCCGGCCATCTTCCAATAAGACGGATCAACATAGTGAGGCAAGTTGACAATGGGGTTGAATCGTTCCCCCCAAATTGGCATCTCACGAGTGCCGTGAGCAGGAATTGTTTTCGATCCATCTATGGTTTCATAGACAGCGTTCGTGGGAAAGACCCCGTTGTTGTTCTTGGCCAACACCGTCAAATCGGGAGGCGGGATCTTGAGCTGGTCGCTGACCGGTCCTTTGCCCTTTGCATCCGCGCCATGACAACTCGCGCACGAAGACTGAAATTCTGACTTGCCGATGTCGAGGTCTTCAGCCTGAGCCGCGGCAGCGAAAGCAGCGGTAAGGCCGGCAATTATCAACCAACCACACTTTACCATGTCGCGCTCCGACGCTGGCTAGAAAGGCTTTACTACTAGCCGCTTTGCGCTCCGACAGATTGACGCATATCAAGACTGGCTTCCGGCTTAGGCTTGTGAAGGCTCTGGGAGTGGCATGCTTTCGCCGGCTGATCGGACTTAAGAGCCCGCGCCCTAGTCATCTGGAACGCAAGTTCGTCACATTAGTTGATAGCTCGAATCTCTACAGAGGAGAGAGCTCGTGGCTAATGCAGGTGAGCGAGGCCGGCCGATCGCGCCGTTGGTGCTTAGTCCGCAGGAGCGGGCGTACTTGGAGAGGCAAGTTCGTCGTCATCGCGTTGCCCGATCGCTATCTGAGCGATGCCGCGCGATCCTGCGATGCGCGGATGGATTGCCAAGCAAGTCTGTGGCTGCCGAACTCGGCCTGCACGAACACACCATTGGCAAGTGGCGTCGCCGATTTTTGAAGGACCGCTGTGATGGCCTGCTTGACGAGGCACGCCCTGGCCGCCCTCGAACCATCAACGACGATCAGGTTGCTGAGGTGATCGAGCGGACGTTGCGGACGACGCCAGCCGATGCCACGCATTGGTCGATCCGCTCGATGGCTGCGGAAACCGGCTTTTCCCACACCACGATCCGCCGAATGTGGGCGGCGTTCGGCTTGCAGCCGCACCGTAGCCAGACATTCAAGCTATCGAGCGATCCGCTGTTCGTCGACAAGGTACGCGACATCGTCGGCCTTTACCTGTCCCCACCGAACCGAGCCCTTGTCCTCAGTGTCGATGAGAAAAGCCAGATCCAGGCCCTGGATCGCGAGCAGCCGGTCCTTCCGATGATGCCGGGCGTACCGGAACGGCGCACGCACAGCTATGTGCGGCATGGTACGACCTCGCTGTTTGCCGCGCTCGATGTCGCCTCGGGATTCGTCATCGGCAAATGTTACAAACGCCACCGGGCAATCGAGTTCTTGAAGTTCCTCAAAGAGATCGACGCTCAAGTCCCTGAAGGGATCGATGTCCATATCGTCATGGACAACTACGCCACTCACAAAACACCCAAGATCAAAGCGTGGCTCGCCCGCCGGCCGCACTATCATGTCCATTTCACGCCGACTTCCGCGTCATGGATCAACCAGGTCGAGCGCTGGTTCGCTGAGCTCACCAGAAAGCAGATCCAGCGAGGTGTTCACACCTCCGTCAGGCAACTCGAGGCCGACATCCGTACCTTCATCGATTTGCACAACAGACACCCGAAGCCCTTCAAATGGACCAAGTCCGCAGACCAGATTTTGGCGTCCGTCAAACGCTTCTGCCACAAAGCCCAGCAGACATTATGTGGCGAACTTTAGATTCAGGTGACTAGAGTGATGCCGTGCTCGCCGATCTCGCGCTGCTCTGCTACCACCCGCATGGTCTGGGCGCGTCCGCCGTTCGGTCGCTATCGGGGATAGATCGGACATGGAGCGGATAACCCATGTCGGTCGCAAATGACCCGTAGCGGACTCTCGCATCGGCTACTAGTCAGCTTCAACGTAGCGAATGATGCTCTGATTTTGAACGTTTGCAACCAATTCATCCGCGCGGGACAAAAGGCGGCGGAGCAGGGGCGACGGATTAGTCCGATTGTATCCCAGCGCCAGATCGACCGTCGGCGTGCCGCCCTCGAGCGCTCTGGCGACGACGTTCGGTGCAAGCATGTTCTGCGCATAGAGCGGGACGAGGCTAATTCCGCCTGTGGAAGCCACGAGCGACATGGCCGATGATATGTTTTCGCCTTCATACTTCGCCTTGAGGGTAATGCCGACCCGAGATGCGTAATTATGTATGACCTCTTGCAAGACCGGCGATGTTCTTGCCGAGCTGACATAGATCTCGCGGGCGAGATCCTGCGGACGAATCTTCTTCCGTGATGCCAAGCGGTGTTCGGCCGGCAGCACGGCAATCAAGGGCTCCTTCGCCAATATCTTGAAGACGACGCCCTCGTTGTCTTTCTCCGGACGAAGGAAAGCGATGTCCAGCTTTCCCCGCATCAATGCCAGTGCGAGTTCTGGCGAAGATTGCGTGCTGAGCGTCACGTCGACATCGGGGGCTTCCTCGCGGAGGATGCGCAGCAACTGGGGGAGCCACATCACCTCCAGCCCGACGAGAAAGCCCATCGAGAGGACGGGCCTTTGCGGTTGCGCCGTCTGCCGGGCCCCTTCCGTTGCGGCCTCGACCTGCAGCAGCGCCAGCCGCGCATGATCGAGAAACACGCGTCCGGCAGCGGTCAGCGTCACGCCGCGCGCCTGGCGCTCCAATAACTGGACGCCGACTTCGGCTTCCAGATCGCGAATTTGCCGGCTCAAGGACGGCTGGGAGGTGTTCAGTCGCCGTTCGGCGGCGTTCAGCAGGCTGCCTTCTTCAGCGACGGCAACGAAATAGCGCAGGTGCCGGAGCTCCATGATCCCTCGTATATCTTCCAGGCATAGCTCGAAGCCTACAAGGTCTTGGTCAGGAGCCAAAGGGGGATTTACCGTTTCGCAGTCTTCAACCAAAAAAAGGACAACGAACAATGTCTTCGCCGAAGCATAGTATCGTCTTCAGCAAAGTGATCCCAGCACTCCAGGCCGATAGGAACGGCGTGATCGCAATTCAGTACGGCCTCGACAATTCTGCAGCGCGATCGAGAGTGGCGTCCCTCATTTAGCGGGAAACGCGCGCGAATGCGCAGGAGCGACGAATAGCGCCGCGCCGGATCCGGCGATAACGCGTCGGCGATCGGGTGTTGGCACGACAAGGGCTTGCCGGCGAGGCCGCTGAACATCGTGTCTTTTGGAAAGCCAGGGGGCGCGATCTGTGGCCTGATCAGCTTGCGCCTGCCTGCTTTTTTAGACCCCCGTCCGCAAACTTTTCAACAAAGATCTAACAGCGCAGATGGAGCGACTCGATGTCGACGATCACGACTACAGACGGCGTAAGCATCTTCTACAAGGATTGGGGATCAGGTCAGCCGATCGTGTTCAGCCACGGCTGGCCGCTGACAGCGGACGACTGGGATGCCCAGATGATGTTCTTCCTTCATCACGGGTATCGTGTGATCGCCCACGACCGGCGCGGCCACGGCCGGTCCGACCAGCCCGGCACCGGCAACGACATGGACCACTGGGTTGCCGACCTCGCGGCCCTGACTGAACACCTCAACCTGCGCGACGCGATACATATCGGGCATTCGACAGGTTGCGGTGAGGTCGCTCGCTATGTTGCTCGCCACCCGGCGCGCGTCGCGAAGGCCGTACTGGTCGCTTCACTGACGCCGAACATGTACCGGAGCGAGGACAATCCGTCCGGTCAACCGCCGGAGTGGTTCGAAGCGATCCGGGCAGGTATGTTGGGTAACCGGTCGGAGTTCTACCGTTTCGTCCCTGAGAATCCGTTCTACGGCTACAATCTCGATGGAGCCAAGCCTTCGGAGGCCATCATCGCCAACTGGTGGCGCCAAGGCATGGCCGGTGGTGCCCTCGCTCACTATACGACTGTCGACTCTTGGCTCGAAGACTATACCGAGGATCTCAAGAAGATCACCGTGCCGGTGCTGGTGATGCATGGCGAGGCGGATCAAGTCGTCCCATTCGCAAGTACCGTGCCGCGTGCGGTCAACCTGCTTAAGAACGGGTCGCTGAAAACTTATCCAGGCTACCCCCATGGCATGCTCACCACACATGCGGATGTCCTCAACCCCGACCTGCTCTCGTTCATCAGGACTTGACGACATCGCTCATCCATCATCGCCTCCCGCGCGAAGGAGATGCCGTTTGCAAGGCGGCCTCCCCTTCCAGTTCAAGAGATGGTGTGCAACGGCCGCCTTTGGCCCAACGCGGAAGTCCCGCGACGTCCGCTTTCGCGCCGCTATCGGGGGCATAGCGGACGTCTAACGGCGTCCCGATTAATGAGTACGCGCGCTAGTCATCTGGAACGCAAGTTCGTCACATTAGTTGATAGCTCGAATCTCTACAGAGGAGAGAGCTCGTGGCTAATGCAGGTGAGCGAGGCCGGCCGATCGCGCCGTTGGTGCTTAGTCCGCAGGAGCGGGCGTACTTGGAGAGGCAAGTTCGTCGTCATCGCGTTGCCCGATCGCTATCTGAGCGATGCCGCGCGATCCTGCGATGCGCGGATGGATTGCCAAGCAAGTCTGTGGCTGCCGAACTCGGCCTGCACGAACACACCATTGGCAAGTGGCGTCGCCGATTTTTGAAGGACCGCTGTGATGGCCTGCTTGACGAGGCACGCCCTGGCCGCCCTCGAACCATCAACGACGATCAGGTTGCTGAGGTGATCGAGCGGACGTTGCGGACGACGCCAGCCGATGCCACGCATTGGTCGATCCGCTCGATGGCTGCGGAAACCGGCTTTTCCCACACCACGATCCGCCGAATGTGGGCGGCGTTCGGCTTGCAGCCGCACCGTAGCCAGACATTCAAGCTATCGAGCGATCCGCTGTTCGTCGACAAGGTACGCGACATCGTCGGCCTTTACCTGTCCCCACCGAACCGAGCCCTTGTCCTCAGTGTCGATGAGAAAAGCCAGATCCAGGCCCTGGATCGCGAGCAGCCGGTCCTTCCGATGATGCCGGGCGTACCGGAACGGCGCACGCACAGCTATGTGCGGCATGGTACGACCTCGCTGTTTGCCGCGCTCGATGTCGCCTCGGGATTCGTCATCGGCAAATGTTACAAACGCCACCGGGCAATCGAGTTCTTGAAGTTCCTCAAAGAGATCGACGCTCAAGTCCCTGAAGGGATCGATGTCCATATCGTCATGGACAACTACGCCACTCACAAAACACCCAAGATCAAAGCGTGGCTCGCCCGCCGGCCGCACTATCATGTCCATTTCACGCCGACTTCCGCGTCATGGATCAACCAGGTCGAGCGCTGGTTCGCTGAGCTCACCAGAAAGCAGATCCAGCGAGGTGTTCACACCTCCGTCAGGCAACTCGAGGCCGACATCCGTACCTTCATCGATTTGCACAACAGACACCCGAAGCCCTTCAAATGGACCAAGTCCGCAGACCAGATTTTGGCGTCCGTCAAACGCTTCTGCCACAAAGCCCAGCAGACATTATGTGGCGAACTTTAGATTCAGGTGACTAGTTCAGCGCACCGTATGTCAGGTCGTCGAATACGGTGACACTGTCGGCCTTGGTCCACAAGCCGATCATGCCGGCGTCCCTGATCGATTCGTCCTCGACCTCGAACATCGGCTTGCCGTCATACATTACCCTGAATAGCTTTCCCGCGAATTCGCAGCGTAGGGAATGCCATTGACCTGATGGCACCGATACCTTGACGCCATAGCCGCCTTTCCGGCCGACGATATCGAGCGCGCTGCGAACACCTTTGATCGTCTTGTAGAGCACGACATTGTCTTCAAGCGCGTTGGCCCGCACGACATAGTAATTGTCGGCATCCTTTGCGCGCCAGACAATACCGGCCGCACGATCCTCGGAGCCTGAGATCGCCTTGAACTTGACCTCGACGAACCCGTCCAGGATGCTGGTGCCGTTCCTGAGCGCCACTGGAAACGTCGCCTGACCGGATTGTTTCAGGACGTTCGGCTTGCTTGGCGCCGTCGACTCCGCCTCGACCGTCCATTTGGGCTGGCCACGACCCGTCTTCGTCAGAGTCCAACCTTCGGGCGCTGCGCCGATTGCTGCGTTGTCAAAATTTACAGTGTCTGCCATCGCGTTTCCTTCCACCGACAATAGGAACAGCGCCGCCCCCAAGAGCGCTACGCTCATTCTTCGCACGGCGTCTAAGCTTCCCGCCTGTATTGATCGTAGAGTGTCGCAGCGTTGTCCCATTTGATCGCTTCCATGTAGATGTCGACATACTTCGCGGCCGCGGCGCCGTAATCCATGTGATAGGCGTGCTCATACATGTCGAGCACCAGCACGGGGCGTCCGCCGGCCAGCGTCGTCGTGTGGTCGGCGGCCCACTGATTGACCAGCCGCTTGTCGCGCGGTGAGTAGGAAAGAATCACCCAGCCGGAGCCGCCGCCTTCGGCCTTGCCCATGGCGGAGAACTCCGCGCGCCACCGCTCCATGCTGCCGAAATCGCGCGCGATCGCCTCGGCAAGTGCTGTGCTCGGCTTGCCGGCACCGCCGAGCCCGTCGAAATAGATTTCATGGAGGATCATCGAGTTTGACGCGACGAGCTCCTCGCGCTTCAGGCCGTTGATGACGAAGTTCGGAGCTTTCGCGAAGTCGAGCTCGGCGAGTTGCGTTCCGATCGCGTTCAGTCGCTTTACGGCGCCGACATAGTTGTTCTCGTAGTGACTGACGAGCACCTTCTCCGAGATGCCGGCAATGGATTTCGGATCGAACGGCATCGGCTTGGGCTGGTATGTCATTGGCTTGGCTCCTGTTGGCTGATTGGCTTGCGCAAGGGCTTGCGTCCCCGCGAGTAGTGCGGTCGACGCCGCGGCGGCCCCCACGCCCCTGATGAAGTCTCGGCGGTCGGTATTCGTGGTCATGAAGTCCTCCACTTGATCGTCGTCCCCAACGTCCCCCGCGTACTCGCTAGCTCTTGGTGCTCGCCGTCTTGTCGCGTGCGCAAATAGACCGCGCGGTCCTCGTCGATACGGACATCGACGAGACCGGCGCGCTGGCGGCACCAATTGACGGGACAATTTCTGTGATGAGATCGAGATGAAAGCAGACATGCAGCGTCCTTGGTGACCAGGACGCGATACTTGGGCATGTCGCCTCGCGGGGAGATCGCAGATCCCCGTGCCTCGAATTAAGCGCCTGCCGGCGGCAGTGTCAATCTGCTGCGCGACGCCGCCGGGGTGACGATTTCTTGAAGAAGGTTCCGACCTTGTCGCGCACCGGGCCGTTTCGGTATTGTCCGTGCGCCTCCCGCAAAGATCCCAAAGGAGCGAGCCAATGAGCCTCAAAGCCGTCGTCTTCGACGCCTACGGAACGCTCTACGACATCCAGTCGGTCGCTGACATCACCGAGGATGCGTTTCCGGGCTACGGCGAGATCATCACGCAGGTCTGGCGCATCAAGCAGCTCGAATACACGTGGTTGCGCTCTCTGATGCAGCGCTACCAGGACTTTGACGCGGTCACGCGCGACTCACTCGCCTATACGCTGCGCATCCTTGGGCTCGCTTATGAGCGCGAGGAATTCGAGCGCGTGATCGAAAAGTATCTGCATCTCGATCTCTATCCGGATGCAACAAGCGCGCTTGCGGCCTTGAAGCCCCGACAACTCGCCATCCTCTCCAACGGCAGTCCGGACATGCTGAACGGGCTCGTGCGCAACACCAAGCTTGACCGCCTGCTCGATGCCACCATCAGTGTCGATGCCAAGAAGGTCTTCAAGCCGAGCCCGGCGGCCTATGAGCTGATCGGCGAGGTGCTCGGCACCGCGCCGGACGAGGTTCTGTTCGTCTCCTCCAATCCCTGGGACGTCGCGGGCGCGAAGTCGTTCGGGCTGAACGTCGCCTGGATCGAACGGGTGACGCCGGAAGCCATGGCGCTGGCTTGCGTCGAGAACGAACTCGTGGCACCGCTGACGATGTTCAAGGCGATCCGCACCCAGATGGACGAGCTTGGCTTTGCGCCGGACCACCGCGTCCGCTCGCTCTCCGAGCTGCCAAGTATCATCTGAGGTAGGTACGCCGCCCGCCCGTGAGACTGGAATGAGCCTGGAATCCGTTCGCGCCTTCTTCGCCGAGAAAGCCCCCGACATCTCCGTCATTGAATCCCCGATCAGCTCCGCGACCGTGGCGCTGGCGGCCGAGGCCTATGGTGTCGAGCCGGGGCGAATCGCCAAGACGCTGTCGTTGCGGATCGGCGAGCGCGTCATCCTGATCGTCGCCGCCGGCACCTCGCGCATGGACAACAAGAAGGTGAAGACGCAGTTCGGCGGCAAGCCGAAGATGCTGGGGCTGGAAGAGGTCGCCGAGATCACCGGCCACGAGGTCGGCGGCGTCTGTCCGTTCGGACTGAAGGCGCCGCTGCCGGTCTATTGCGACGTATCGCTGAAGGCGTTCGACGTGGTGGTGCCGGCCGCAGGCTCGACTCACAGCGCGGTGCGCATCACGCCCGAGCGGATGGCCGAGCTGACCGCGGCCGAATGGATCGATGTCTGCGAAATCAGGCCTTAAGAGACGTTAATCGTCCTCATCGTAAGGCCGCGGCTGCGGGGGCGGCGGCGCAGCATTGTAGCGCGGTGGCGGCACCGCCCGCCCTCGCGGGACCGGCTGCTGCGGCTGCATCTGGTTGTTGGATTGGAACACCGCACGGCAGGCGCTGGAGAGCTGGGGCGTGTTCTGCTGCAAGCAGGCCGTGATGCGGCTCACGTCCGGAATCTGGTCGCTGCACAGGCGCCACACATCCGGTGTGCAGGCCATCTGCTGTTCCATGGTTCCGCGATATTCCTCGGCGAATGCTGCGCCTTGCGCGACGATGCCGCCAATTGCGAGCGCCACACCCAGCGCAATCCGCTCTGTTCGCATGTCTCGATTCCTTCCAGAGTTTCTCGAATTCTCATCAATCAATGAGACGCGGGCAGGTTCTAGACGAACAAAAAAATGTGAATGTCGGGCCGGAACCTACTCCACCCGGCCGATCTTCTTCACCGCCGTGATCAGCCGCGCACTGTCGTCGGCGACGAAACGCGAGAACTCCGGCGCGTCCTGATAGGCGACGAGACTGCCCGAGGCCTCGAAGGACTTGAGGACCTCCGGACTCGCCATCACCTGCGCCATGGCCTCGCGCAGCCGGGTCGCGATCGGCGCGGGAAGAGAGCTCTGTGCAAAGAGCCCGGCCCATATGTACATCTCGACATCCTTGTAGCCGAGTTCCTGGAAGGTCGGCACGTCGGGGAAGCTCGCGATGCGTCGCGCACCGCAATTGCCGAGCACGCGCAGCTTGCCGTCGTCGACCTGCGGCTTCAGCGTACCGGGCGCGGCCGCGATGGCCTGCACGGTGCCGCTGAGCAACGCGGTGAGCGCGGGACCCGCGCCGCGGAACGGCACGTGCAGCAATTTGATGCCGGCGCTGTTCGCAAACATCTCCATCGCCACATGCAGCGTGCCGTACGGCCCGGACGAGCCATAAGTGATCTGGCCCGGCCGCTTCTTCGCGTCCTCGATGAAATCCTGCGCGGTCTTCCATGGCGCCGAGACCGGCACCGCGAGCAGCGTGGGATCGGCGAGCACGCGCGCGATCGGCATGAACTGCGAGACTTCGTAGGCGACGGGACGGTCGAACAGCCGGTCGGCCTCCGGCAGCACCGCGAGCGACGAAAGGGTCATCAGCAGCGTGTAACCATCCGGCTCGGCGCGCGCCGCCGCGGCATTGCCGACCGATCCGCCGCCGCCTCCGGCGCGGTTGTCGACGATCACGGGCTTGCCGAGGATCCGCTCCAGCGCCATGGCCACGGGGCGCGCGGCGAGATCGGCCTGGCCGCCGGCCGGAAACGGCACGATCATGGTGACGTTGCGGGCGGGATAGCCCTGCGCGAGCGCCTGGTCCGGTAACGCAGCCCGCAACAACGGCAATGCCGCAACCGCGCGCAAGAGATCGCGTCGATCCATGGTGGTCCCTCCCCCTGATTTTCTTTGTTTCGCGGCCAGCCTAGCGCGGCGATCGGCAAGAACAAGACGTTTACGAAGTGCTAACCATGTTCGGTCCGGCCCGGAACGCATCCCCGGACCGGCTGTTGCCCTTCCAGGGAGTGAGTGATGCGCAATCTTCAAACCATTGACGTCGCGTTGGACGAGATGCTGGTCAATCTCGCGGCGATCGTGCTGCGGCTGTCAAAGCCCGAGGTGACGCGAACCCCGGAAGCGCGGCGCGCATTGGCGCAATCGGTCCACCAATACGCGGTCTGCGCGGCACGCTCGACGGACCCGCGCGTCCACGAATTGAAATCCGAACTGGAGGGGACGCTGAAGCCGAGCCTGCGCATCGTCGCGATCAACGGCGTGAAGGTGTCGTAGGCGAGGTGGTAGGCACGCCTCGCTTTGCCCACCTGGCGAGATCTCGTAGGGTGGGCAAAGGCGCGCTCTTCGCGCGCCGTGCCCACCATCATTCGCCGAATTGCCCCGAAATGTCCCGCATATCCCCTCCCCAATCCACGGGAAGTGTTCCTTGCTCGACATAGCGATGGAAGCTGCTGAGAGACCAATCGCGTACTCGCCTGACGAAGCCGTGCTTCACAGGATTGAAATGTATGTAATCAACGTGCCGCTCCAGATCCGCGTCGTCGCGAATGACGTGCTCCCAGTAGCGGCGCTGCCAGATGCCTTTCTCGCGCTTGAGCAGCTTACTTGCCGAGCGCTCCTGCGGTTCTAAGCCTCGTGAAAAGCCACCTTTGATCAGATTCCACCGCGACGAAAAATCGAAGTCGTGGTCGGGAAGCGACCAAATGGCATGGAGATGATCGGGCAGGATACAGATCGCGACCGTCTCGAACGGGCGGCGTTGCTGGACGGTCTGATAAATTCGCCTCAGGCGATCAACATGATCCACGAGCAGAGTGCTTGAACGATCGGCAAGCACGACCGTAAAGAAGAACATGCTGCCTTGTGCGCGCCGATATCGAGACACTTGCGATCCCCTCAGGCAAAGCCGTGGGCACGCTTCGCTTTGCCCACCCTACGGAAGCTTGCGCAGACGATAGACTAGCGAGATCTTGTAGGGTGGGCAAAGGCGCGAAGCGCCGTGCCCACCACAGGTCTATCCGGCTTTCCCGCCTTTCCTCACTCGCCGCTTGCACGTGCCCGGCAGCTTTGCCGCGAGAAAATCGGCGAGCGCTTCGACGCGTGCGGGGCGCGGGCCGCCGGGCGGCGTCACCAGGTGCACGGCGCCTTCGGCCTGCTTCCAGTCCTTCAGGATCACCTCGACCTCGCCGGAGGAGATGGCCTCGCCGACGATGAATTCGGGAAGCTCGGCGATGCCGAGGCCGGCGATCAGCGCCGGCATCACCGCTTCACCGTTGTTGACGCGGAGTTGACCGCCCGGACGCACGCTTGCCTGCTCGCCGGCGGAATTGGTGTAGTGCCAGACATTGGGCGTGGAGAGATAGGCGTAGCTGAAGCATTTGTGCTCGGCCAGATGCATCGGATGCGTCGGGCGGCCGTGACGCTTGAGGTAGGACGGCGCCGCCACCGTGAAGCGCGGCATGGTGAACAGCCGCCGCGCGATCAGCGAGGAATCCGGCAGCCGCGCGATCCGCACCGCCATGTCAAAACCCTCGCCGATCAGATCGATGGTCGCATCGCTCAGATGCAGATCGACCGAGACTTCCGGATAGGTCTCGAAGAACTCCGGCAACAGCGGCGCCACCGCCTTGATCCCGAACGTCATGGGCACGGCGAGCCGCACGAGGCCGCGCGGCGCCACCGATTGCGCCAGCGCCTCGTTCTCCGCCGCCTCGCCATCGACGAGCAGGCGCGTCGCGCGCTCGGCGAGCTTGTGCCCGGCATCGGTCAGCGCGAGCCGGCGCGAGGTGCGGTTGAACAGCCGGGCGCCGAGCCGCTCCTCCAGCCGGGTGACGGCCTTCGACACCGTCGCCTTGGACATCGCGAGCTCGCTCGCGGCCCCCGCAAACGACCGTAATTCCACGACTTTTGCGAAAATCGCGAGCGCCTCGAAATCGGGGAGTTTTGCCATGGGAGCGGGTCCGTAAGGAGTAATTCAGGAAACAATGCGTTTCAACAGTTTCTATTTCTATACCACAGGCGGAGGCTTATCCAAGCGTCATCAGAAATTCAGGAATGGAGAAATCCAATGACCAAGAAGCTCTCAGGCAAGGTTGCCCTCGTCACCGGCGGTTCGCGCGGCATCGGCGCAGCCTCAGCCCGCGCGCTCGCCGATGAAGGCGCGGATGTCGCCATCAGCTACGTCGCCTCGCCCGACAAGGCCGAAGCGGTCGTCACGGAGTTGAAGGCCAGGGGCGTCAAGGCTCGCGCTTTCAAAGCCGACCAGGCCTCGGCCAAGGACGTCACCAAGCTCGTCAACGACGTCGCCAAGGAATTCGGCCATCTCGATATCCTCGTCAACAATGCCGGCGTCGCCGCGGGCGGCGCGACCGACGATGCCAAGGCCGACACCGACGCGCTGGAACGCCAAGACCAGGTCAACGTGCATGGCGTGATCGCGGCGATCCGCGCCGCGTCGCAGCTGATGGGCGAAGGCGGCCGCATCGTCACGGTCGGCTCGATGCTGGCCGACCGCGCCTCGTTCCCCGGCCTTGCCGACTACGTCGCCACCAAGGCGGCCGTGGTCGGGTACACCAAGGGCGCGGCGCGCGACCTCGGCCCGCGCGGCATCACCGTCAACGTCGTGCAGCCCGGCTCGATCAACACCGACATGAACCCGGACGACGACCGCGACTTCGCGGAAGCCCAGCGCAAGCAGCACGCGCTCCAACGCTTCGGCCGCCCCGAGGAAGTCGCCGCCGGCGTCGTCTTCCTCGCAAGCCCGGAGGCCTCCTTCGTCACCGGCACCGTGCTCAATGTCGACGGCGGGTTTGGCGCGTAACGCCAAACCCCTCCCCTCCAGTCAGGAACCCACATCCATGATCGAACTCAGACCTTTCGCAAAGCTCGGCGGCGCCGACCACGGCTGGCTCAAGGCCAAGCATCACTTCTCCTTCGCCAGCCACTACGACCCGAACAACATGGGTCACGGCTCCTTAAGGGTGTGGAACGACGACGAGATCGCGCCGAACACGGGCTTTCCCGCCCATCCCCATGCCAACATGGAAATCATCACCTATGTGCGCGAGGGCGCGATCACCCACCAGGACAACCTCGGCAACGAGGGACGCACCGAGGCGGGCGACGTGCAGGTGATGAGCGCCGGCAGCGGCATCCGTCACTCCGAGTACAATCTCGAGCCGAGCAAGACCCGGATCTTCCAGATCTGGATCGAGCCTGTGGCGCGCGGCGGCCAGCCGACCTGGGGCTCGAAGCCGTTCCCGAAAGGGGACCGCTCCGGCAAGCTCGTCACCATCGCGAGCGGCTTCAAGGACGACACGGACGCACTGCCGATCCGCGCCGATGCGCGGGTGCTCGCCACCACGTTGAAGGCCGGCGAAAGCGCGGAGTACGAGCCGCAGAAGTCGCGGCATCTCTACCTCGTGCCCGCGGCAGGCTCGGTCGAGATCAACGGCGTGCGCGTCAACGCCCGCGACGGCGCCGCGATCCGCGAAGAGAGCAGGTTGAAGATCACGGCGCTCGAAGATTCCGAGCTCGTGCTCGTCGACGCGGCCTAGCGGCGGCGAGCTACATCATCTTCCGTCATTCCGGGATGGCGCGAAGCGCCAGACCCGGAATCTCGAGGTTCCGGGTTCGATGCTTTGCATCGCCCCGGAACGACGGAGCAATCACGAACACTCACTGATCACCCAACGGAGACCACCATGACCAAAGTTCTCGTCCTCTATTATTCCGCCTATGGCCACATCGAAGCGATGGCCAACGCCGTTGCCGAAGGCGCGCGCGAGGCCGGCGTCACCGTCGACATCAAGCGCGTGCCCGAGCTGGTTCCGGCCGAGGTCGCCAAGGCCTCGTACTACAAGGTCGACCAGGCCGCTCCGATCGCCAAGATCGAGGACCTCACCAATTACGACGCGATCATCGTCGGTACCGGCACGCGCTTCGGCCGGATGGCCTCGCAGATGGCGAACTTCCTCGACCAGGCCGGCGGGCTCTGGGCCAAGGGCGCGCTGCACGGCAAGGTCGGCGGCGCCTTCACGTCCAGCGCGACCCAGCATGGCGGCCAGGAGACGACGCTGTTCTCGATCATCACCAACCTCCTGCATTTCGGCATGGTCGTGGTCGGCATGAACTACGGCTTCGCCGGCCAGATGAAGCTCGACGAGGTCACCGGCGGCGCGCCCTACGGCGCCACCACGATCACCGGCGGTGACGGCAGCCGCCAGCCCAGCGCCAACGAGCTCGCCGGCGCGCGCTATCAGGGCCGCCAGATCGCGGAGACCGCCAGGAAACTCCATGGCTGAGCGGCACGGCTGAGCTCCACGGTTAAGCTGCGCGGTCAAAGTTGACGATCGACCGCATGGCTGATGCGACGCGGGCGGCATTCTCTTTCGGGAATGCCGCCCCATCTACGTATTCAGGGATATTTGACCAGAAGCGATACGAATGGCTTTCGAACTCTTGTTGATTGCGCAGATGATCCGCAGGCCCGCCCAGGCGCTTGCGCGGCGCTGGTATTGCCGCAGCCTGTTCCGCGCCTCGCGCGGCCGGCTTCACTGTGCAGGTTGCACGGGATCGTGAGACGGCAATCCCCCTAGGCCTGCGTGATGTCGGCGTGAGGCTGAACTGACGCCGTCGGCGTGGGCGCCGGCGCCGTCGACAGCCACCAACCCTCACCGGCGAACCAGCACGTCTCGTCGGGAGCGCCTTTCCTCCGCAACGACTGCACGCTCTCCCATCCTCTCGCGAACGCCTCAGCCAATCGCCGACCGGCCTCCACATCCTGCAATCCTGCGCAGCCTATGAATTGGGCCCGGCTGAGAAATTTCGCCGGCCAGATCGCGTCGTCGTCAGGACGCGCGATCATCAACATACCGCCGTGCATGCCTTCCGGCGCCAACGGAAACACCAGCCGCCCGCCGGGCCGTAGCGCCTCGAGCCACTCCGTGGCCGGCTGCGCCGCGCCGGCGCAGACATAGATCACATCCGCAGCCGGCAGATCGGACGCGATGCCCGAACGGTCGTGCACATCCGCATGGGCGATATCCCTGAGATTTTCGCGCGCCAGTCCTGCCAGACGCTGGTCGATCTCGTAGGCATGGACGCGGCCGCCGGGTCCGACGAGATGCGCGAGGATCGCGGTGTAGTAGCCGCTACCCGCACCGATCTGGATCACAGTCTCGCCTTCCTTCACGGCGCAGTCGCTGAGCCAATGGGCGTGCGCACCGGGCATTCCGATATTGAGGCCACGCGCGCTGTCGAGCGCCAGCAGCGTGTTCTGATAGATGAACGCGGGATCATCATCGGGCGTCACGACATAGGGATGACCGCCGAGACAGATCGACCACGGCCCGGGCCCGACGAAAGGCTCGCGCCTGACGGTCCGAAAGGCCTCCTCGATACGGGGATCCGCGGCTCTCGCCGCGGCGCAGATCAACTGCGCATAGAATGCGCGATATTTTGCCGAACGATCTTCCATGTCGCCTCCGTGAAACGGAGACGACGATAACACAACGATTGCGATATTCGAGCGACATCTGCAATCGGGGGGCGCGTGCTCTAGCGCGTTCCCTTGCCCATCGCCCGCGACGCGACAGCGGCCAGCCTGGGATGGCGGCGCAGGCCCTGCGCGGCATGGTCGCGCCATGCGTAAGGAGCGCCGCGCCAGGACAGCGCGACGCTGGCGTCGGTCAGCGCGACCTTCTCGGCGCCGAAGCGGCGCTTGTAGTCCTGGTTGCCGATGCTGAGATCGAAACGGCGCACGCCCTCCGCATGCAGCGCCGCCATGGTGCGCTCGGTGACGAGCAGTCCCGGCGAGCAGCTCGACCATGAATCGCCGGCGTGGCTGATCCGCAGCAGGAAATAGGTCGCGCCATGCCTGACGCCGAACGTGGTGGCAACGACGCCCTCGTCGCACACCAGCGCCGAGATGACGACATAACCATCCGCAACACCCTGGCGCGCGACGTCGCGATAGAATCGGGCATGCGTGTCGTCGTTGAGCACGAACCGCGAGCCGAGCTTGCGCATGCGCGCTTGCTGCTGCGCGTCCATCACGTCCAGCAGCTCAAGCGCGCGCGCGACATCCGTGGCGATCTCGAACCGCGCGCCGGCATGACGGCTGAACACGCGCCAGCAGCGCGGCATCTGCATGCGCTTGATCGAGGCCTGATAGCCGTCATAGTCGTCGCCCGTCAGCACGAGATTGCCGTTCAGCGAGCTGGATCCGATACGGCCGAGCGACACCAGCGGGTTCGGCTTGCCGCCGACATGCGCCGGCATCTTCCTCAGGCGCAGCAGGTCGAAGCGATCGGGCAAGGCGCAGAGCGCGTCGACCAGCGCCTTGCCGATCGCATCCATCGCCGCCGCATCCAACGCGGCATCGAGCGCCAGGATCGGCGCGTTGTTGTCGGAGACGCCGAGGTCGGCGAACTCGACGACGCGGATGCCGCGCCTGATATGGCTGATCATCGGCACCGCCGCGATGTCCTTGCCGGTCGCGGCATCGGAGATCACGGCGATCAGCGGCGCGAGATCGTGAAACGCCTCGTACCAGGCGCCGAGCCAGTAGCCATGCTGGAACGCGGTGCGATGGCCGGCCTTCAGGCGCAGTGCGGCCTGCCGCCAGTCACGCACGAAATCGACCGCGATTCCCGACGTGCTGGACACCCGATCATCTGGTTGCTCGACGCTGAGAAACGCCATCCGCGGGTCATACAGTGACTGAATGTTTCCAGATAGATTATGTTTTGCCGCAGTCCACAAGTGACGTCGCCGCATATCGTTAAGCGGATGCCACTTACGGCCGTTCCGGCTGCGACAAGCTGTCAGCGCGCGGCTCCGTTTGCTCGACGCACTGGAACCTGGCCAGGAAATGCAGACCGGCCGCGGCAAGCGCGAACATGAACCAGATCGGATTCTGCCGTTCGAGCAGGAAGGTCTCGGTCGTCCCGTAGTACAGGCCGAACAGCCACACGGTCAGGAACAGTTTGACCAGCGCAGCGCTGCGGTTGTGAGCCTGGGCCGACTGGAAATTACGGAGCGGCGCGAGCACGAAGACGAGGACGACGAGCAGCAAGCCCGGCAGGCCGATGGTGACCGCGAGGTCGAGATAGCTGTTGTGGCTGTGCGCGGCGGACGTCGCCCATTCGGCGCCCTGGGCGGTCTGCCGCGCCGTCACGTCGTCCCAGAAGGCCGCATAGCCGTGGCCGATGATCGGCTTTTCGGCGACGGCCGCGAGCGCGAACTCCCAGATGTCGGAACGGCCGGTGAAGGTGGGATCGAGAGGAAGCAGCCGCGTCATGGCGCCGAGCGACGGGCTCACGACGCTGCCGACCGTCAGCAGGTTCATCACGATCAGCGGGACGAAACACATGAGCCGCTTCAGCCACAGGCTTGGCGTGGCACAGACCAGCGACGCGAGGGCGTAGATCGCAAGGCACAGCACCGACGACGTCTTGCCGCCGGTGAAGATCAGGAAGATGCCCGCCAGCGCGGCGATCGCCGGTCCCATCACGAACGACCCGACGCTGCAGAGGTAAATGCCGACATAGACCAGGATGGTCATCACGGGAGATGCGACGTTCTTGTGGCCGAAACTGCCGCGCCAGTCGCCGGCAAGCTGCGGCTCGGTGACGTCGAGCGCGGTGTGGATGGAATATTGCGGCGCGAGGAAGACGCCGAGATAGCACAGCACCAGCAGCACGAGCGCGGCAGCGCCGAGGCACAGGTTGAAGCTGCGCTGCGTCGGCGGCAGCAATGGCAACAGAACGGCGAGCGACGTCACGCTGGCCGCGAGCACGAAGCGCTGCATCGAAACGCCGCGGCTCTCTGAGAAGACGATGTTGATCAGCAGCCAGCCGACGAGGCAGAGATGCAGCGGGGTCACCAGGCTCTTCAGCGCGGGCGCATCCGTGGCGGCGACGAGCAACACGGCGATTGCAGCCAGGAGGCCGAAGGAGATGTAGGTGAGCGCCATTCGCCCGCCGACGACGGTGGTGACGTCGGGATTGCGCAAATCGGGAAACGGATCGAGCGTCACCAGCACGAGGAGCAGGGCCGCAACCGCGACGAGGCAGCGCGCCGCCAGCGCGGCATTCAGACCGGCAAGCCCATCGCACAGGACGTGGCCGAACGATCGGGCCTCGACGTCGGTCATGTCAGCGGCACTGCGATCCATGGCTCAAGGCCGGCCTGGTGAACCCGGGGAAGCAAGCGACAAGTCTTAGCTCGTCCTCGTTAACCATCCGTCAACCAGAAGGCCGGACGCGTCGGACGCCTTCTGCCGCCGCGCCACGCTTCGCGCGATCTCGTAATATTGCAGCGCTCGCTGTTCCAGCGTGAGATTGTCGAGCACGAAGCCGCGCGGATCGAACGTGCCAGCGGCGCAGCCGGCCCAGAAATCGTCCCAGCCTGCCTCGAACCCGGCGGTGTCGACGAACCTCGTGCCGCAACGGTGATCCCAGTACGGCACCGACGACACCGGTTCGAACTTCACGCGATGCGGATAATAGTCGGGGTCCCGCCACGGGCCGCCAGGGTCCCAGGCGAACACCGGCACGCCGCAGGCCAGCGCCTGCTGATAGGCGATGCCCTGGCTTTCGTTCTGGCACAGGAAGATCATCGCGCGCGAGCGCGCCAGCGCGGCCTGATAGTCCTCTTCCTTGTAGCTGCCATAGCGCAGCTCGGTGAACGAGCGCCCCTCCTTGAGCAGCCGGGCGCGGACAGGCTCGATCAACTCCGGCGCATAGCGCTCGCGGTCCCAGTGGACCTTGTCGTAGATCAGCACGTCGACAGTCTTCTGCGAGGCGCGCGACGGCGCCCAGAGATCCGTGTCGATGCCGACGGGCCAGGCCTCCGTGTCGGGCCAATACGGCCGGTACATGTCGGCGTACCACTGGCCGGGCACCACGACCTTCTTCACCGGCAGGCGCTTGAACAGGTCGGGATCGTCGAGCGGATGATTGTGGGCGGCGACGCCGAGCAGGATCGGATTCTTCCACGCGAACTTGTCGAGCAGGAAGGTGCGACCGATGATGCAGGCGACTTCCTCGGGATGCTGCGCGACGTAGCCGTAGTCGTTGACGCGGTAGCGGATGCCGAGCCGATCGAGCCCCGCGCAGAGATTTAGGAACACGCGAAGCTGCCCGCTCATGCGCGGCTCGCCGAGCAGCATGCGGCGCGCCATGCGCCGCAGATGCCGGTCGCCGGGAAACCAGCGGTCGTCCTTGTCCTCGTAGAAAAGGTTGAGGACCATGTCGTCGGGATCGTAGTCGAATGTCTTTGCGGGCACTGGAATCCATCCGCGGCAGCCGAGTGCGCATTCTCGCATGGGACCGGCTGTCGCACTCTTCCAAGTTTGCGACAGGCTTAATGCCAACGGCTTAACGTTATTCTGCGAATCCGGCGTCGCGCAGGCCTTCCGAGAAACGATTTGGCCGTAATGCGGGTATCATCCGCAGCGGCCAAGGTTGCCATCGATCGCATCTGCAGATGCGCCCTGGTTAACGAATCCTTAAAGCGAGCCGCAGCTTGATCACCGCCGAAGACGTTCTCGATTTACCGGTCAGCGCACGCGTGGCGACGCAAGCGCGCCTCCCGCTGCCGGTGGGCTCGACCACATCGGTGTCCGTCGTCATTCCCGCCAAGAACGTTGCGGCCTATATCGGCGAAACCCTCGCCAGCGCGCTGGCGCAAGGCGAGGTGACCGAGGTGATCGTCGTGGACGACGGTTCGACCGACAACACCATCGCGATCGTCCGCGCCATTCGCGACCCGCGGCTGCGCCTGATGACCAACGATTCCGCCGGCGTATCGGCCGCGCGCAATCTCGGCGCGCGACATGCCAGCGGCGAGTGGCTCCTCTTCCTCGATGCCGACGACCGCCTGCGCCCCGGCGCGGTCGCGGCACTGCTGGCCGCAGCGCGCGGAGCTCCGCGCGCCGTCCTCGTCTACGGCGACTACAACACGATCGACAGCGAGGGACGGCAGGTCGGCCGGCGCGACCTCTTGAAAGGACGCCGCAAGCCCTCCGGCGACGTGCTGACGCGGCTCGCGGCCGGCAATTTCATCGTCAATGGCGGCATCGCGCTCGCGCGCGCGGAGGCCTTCCGCGCCATAGGCGGCTTCGACACCTCCCTCAGATATTGCGAGGACTGGCACTGCTGGTGCCGCCTTGCTGCAATCGGCGAGTTCGAGTTCGCACCAAAGCTTCTGCTCGACTATCGCCTGCACACGGCCAACACCATGAACGCGGCTGTGCGGACACCGCAGGATTTCTTCCCGGCGATCGCGCGGGTCTTCGACGACGGATTGATCCTGGCGAGATTGCCCGAGGGCACGGCAGCCCGGCTGCGGCAGGCGGCCGAGATTCATCTCGTCACCTATTCGGCGATGCAGGCGGTCCGCTTCGGCAGATATCGCCAGGCCTTCATCTATCTCGGGATGATCGGCCGCCGCTCGCTCACCTCGCTGCCGCGCTCCGCGCTCAGGGTTGCCCTCGCCTGCTTTGGCATCTAGTCCGCCGCCATGGCGTCAGGACACGATCTTCGAGGCCTCGTAGGGCTTCGGCTCGATGCCGAGCGCTGCCAGCAACGAGCCGAGTGCGACCATCACGGGATGCATCGCGACGACGGCTTTCGACGTCGCCAGCAGGCGGGCCGCGCGTAGTAAAGACAGCGGCAGCCGGCCGAGCATCTGCGCAAACACCCGCACCCGCGCCGCCACGCCCTGCGCGGCCTTGTACTGCACACGGTAGTTGATCGCGCCGATACGCAGACCGCGCTTTGCGATCCAGCCGAGGCTGGTGCGGCTTTGTGGCACGGTCTCGGTGATGACCGCCTCTGTCGTCCAGTGGAACGTCATGCCGGCATCGCGGCAACGCACGAAGAAGTCGCAGTCGCCGCCGCCGAGGAAGTTGAAGCGCAGATCGAAAGCCGGACTGCCGAGCCGATCGAACGCCGCACGCGTGATCAGGCAATTGCCGCAGCCATAGATCAGCGGCACCGCGCCGCTGTAGTCATAGGCAGGGCGGAAGGCGGGATGACGCGAAAGCCAGGGCTGGCTGTCATCGTCGAAGTCAGGCAGCACCGGCCCGCCGACCACATCGGCGCCGGTCGCCTCCGCGGTGCGAACCATCAGTTCGAGCCAGTCGGGCGAGGCGATCTCGTCGTCGTCGATCATCAGGAAGCGGGTCGCAGCGGGAAACAGCGCCTGCGCCGTCTCGAACGCAGCGTTGATCGCCTGACAGTTACCCTGCCGCTGCTCGACAAGGCAGATGCCCTGGAGCCGGCCGTCGGCGAGATACTCCGCGGCAACCGGCGCGCTCTCGCGCCGCGCGGCATCGTTCTCCACCATGACGACGGCGAAGGAACGCGGGGTTCGCTGGCTCGCGAGCGATTCCAGCGTCAGCCGCAGATGCTGCGGGCGGCGGAAGCAGGGAATGCAAACAACAATGCCGACCGACAGGTCGATGACGCGAGAGCTCGCCGCGATCTCCCGGTTGGGATCGCGCACGGCATCCGAGAGCCGGCTGGCGGACAGGTCTGTCGGGATCAGCGTCATGGCGTTCTAGATGCCCGAGATATGTTGAAAAAGCCCTGCGGCAATCGCATCAGCCGGTGACGTCCCGTGAGGACACAGTGCCACGGGACAGATGCGTGCCAAAGTGAACGGCCGGACCGAGGCGCGAAACGGCACCATTCCGCGGATCTCTCGACAATGCAGACCTGCCGCCATGCGCTTAACCGCTTTCGCGTGTTTTCCCTGCCAATCCATGCGCGCGTGGTACTGCAAGTCGCAGTCCATCGGCCGCGGACGGCGCGACAGGGACAATGCTGTAGTTAACGGCCATGCGCATTAACCCGACCGTAAGCACCGCGACCGGTGAAGCGTCGCGGCACCAGATTTGCTCTTCGGGCATGCGAGACTTTTCCTGTAAATTTGAGTCGAACAAGCGCGGTCAGAAAATATGAACAAGCCAGCCACGATCGATTTCGCGACAGCTACGGCGATCCAGATCCCCGCGGCCACCGCGCAAGCCCAGGCGCTGCACGATCTGGTCCCCGGCGAAGCCCGCGACAGCCTGCTCGCCGTCCACGACGTACTGCGCCGCGAACTGCCGCAGGGCCGGCTCGCCATCTATGAAGCCGGCGGCGGCTCGTGCAGCGTTCTGCCGCCGGAATTGCTGAGCCGCAGCCAGGTCACCGTCGTCGACATCGACGAGGACCAGGTCCGCAACAACACCTACGCGGACGAAGCCATCCTCGGCGACGTGCAGACCTACCGCTTCGGCCGCGAGACCTTCGATCTTGTGATCTGCTACAACGTGATCGAGCATCTGCCCAACGTCGACGCTGCGCTCCTCAATTTTCGCGACGCACTCAAGCGCGGCGGGATGATCCTGATCGGCGCGCCCAATCCGCGCTCGCTGTCCGGCGTCGTCACCAAGTACTCGCCGCACTGGTTCCACGTCTGGTTCTACCGGCACATCCGCGGCATCAGGGATGCCGGCCTGCCCGGCGAACCACCGTTCCCGACCTTCTTTCATCCGCTGGTGACGTTGCCTCGGCTCGAAGCGTTTGCGGCCGCCAATGGCCTCGAGATGACCTATCGCCGTGAGGTCGAGAGTCCGCGCTATCCCGAGATGCGCCGGCGCAAGCCGCTGTTCGCAGCTCTGGTCGATGCCGGCGCCGCAATGCTGAACGCCGTGCTCCCGCGCGGCACCGACGTTCGTCGCGGCGATTATCACGTCATCCTGCGGAAGAGCTGACAATCATGGCACGCGCGCGGTCCATCGCAGGACGAGCGAAGCCTGGCGGCCTTGCTGCGCGCGGTAACGAACCGTTAATCCCTTGGGGACCCCGGCATCGCGAGTGTCACAGTGACGCGCCGAGGCGCGGCGTGCGCTTAAACGCTTTGTTTGCCATTTCGGTGAATAGTCCCTCAATGAGTATGGTTAATTTTCCCTGTTGCGTTGATTGGGCACCTATATCCCGGGTGCGTGGCGTAAAGCGAAGAGTAACCCCTCAGCCCGCGGTCGTTGGAATGAAAGCTGGGGACTATGCTTGACTACAACCAGCCGATAGATCGGGCCGGACCGGAGGTCCCGCGACAAAGGCCTCAAACCGGCTTCAACGTGCTGGAGCTCGTCAATCTGCTCTGGCGGCGGAAGATCGCGATTGCCGCTGCCGCACTCCTCGGTGCGACGCTTGCCGTCACCGTGGGCAAGAGCGTGACGCCCCGCTACACCGCCACCGCCCAGCTCTATGTCGACCCGCGCGAGCTTCAGCTGGTCGATCGCGAGCTCACGCCGCGTGCCCAGGACGTCTCCGGCATGGCCATGGTGGTGGAGAGCCAGGCCCGCCTGATCACCTCGAACAGCGTGCTGCTCCAGGTGATCCAGCAGGCCGGCCTCGACAAGGACCCCGAATTCGGCGGCGGTGATGCCAGGAGCCTGATGTCGTCGCTGCTCGGCCTGATCGGCCTTCAGCCCCGTGCGCCGTCCGCCGCGGAAACCAAGGAAGTGCAGCTCGCGGCGCTCGACGCGCTGAACCGGCACATCACGGTCCGCAAGACCGAGAAGAGCTTCATCGTCGACATCGAGGTCTGGTCGACCGATCCGGCGAAAGCGGCGATGCTCGCCAACACGCTGACCAGCGCCTACCTCGCCGAATCCCGCAACTCGCAGGCTTCGGCCGCGCGACGCGCCACCAACGATCTCTCCGGCCGCCTCAAGGAGCTTCGCGAGCGGTTGCGCAGTGCCGAGACCGCGCTCGCCACCTACAAGGCCCAGAACAATTTCGTCGGCACCCAGGACGCGCTGATCAGCGACCAGCAGCTCTCCGCCAGCAATCAGCGGCTTTCCGCGGCCCGCGCGGCGACAATGGACGCACAGGCGCGGCTCGACCAGATCGAGGCGAGCCGGCGCACCGCTGCAGATGCCGGCGCGAATTCGGAGGCGCTGCAATCGCCAACCATCGCGAACCTGCGCGCGCAATATGCCGACGCCCGCAAGAAGTACGCGGAGCAGGCCGGCGAGCTCGGCCCGCGCCATCCGGCGCTGCGCCAGACCGAGAAACAGGTCGAGGATCTCAAGCGCACCATCAACGAGGAGATCGATCGCTTCGCGCAGTCCGCCAAGAACGATCTGACGCGCGCCCGCGACTACGAGGCCTCTCTGAACCGGGCGCTGGAGGCGCAGAAGCGGCAGAGCGTGCAGCTCAGCCAGGCCGCCGTGCGCCTGCGCGAGCTCGAGCGCGAGGCCGATGCCAGCCGCGACGTCTATCAGTCCTTCCTCAAGCGCTCGCGCGAGACCGAGGAGCAGGAGACCCTGAACACCTCGGCGGCCCGCGTCATCGGCGAAGCCACCGTGCCGCAGCGGCGCTCGTTCCCGCCGGCGATGAGCCTGTTCGCCATGATCGGCTTCATCTTCGGCGCGCTCGCGGCTTCGAGCTGGTTCGTCGCGGCCGAGCTCCTGTTCGCCGGCGCCCCCACGCCGGCCCGCCGTGAACGCACACCGGCGCCGCAAGCTCCCCGAGCACCAGAGACGACGCGGACTTCGGAGATTGCCCGGCCTCAGCAGGCATCGCGCACTCCGGAAGTCGCGCAGGCTCTGCCGGAAGTTGCCGCGCCATCGCTGCAGCCCTCGATGGTCGAAAGGCCCCTGATCGAAAAGCCGCTGATCGCGCGCCTGCAGGAGGCCGATGTCATCCACACGCTGGGTGCCATTCTCGCCACCGGCGGCGGCGTCGACCTGACACGGCTGGGCTGGCCGACGCTGCGCCCCGGCTTTCCCCTCACGACGCTACTCAATGCCTGGCGCGACATGCGCGCCGCGGTGGCCCGGCGCGCCGGCGGCAAGGCGATGCCGGTGATCGCGCTCATTGGTGCGAGCGAGACCACCGGGCGCAGCGTGACCGCGCTGAATTTCGCGCTCGCGGCCGCGCGTGACGGTGCCCGCGTCCTGATGATCGATGCCGACCATCAGGCACGCTCGCTCTCGAACAAGGTCACCCGTCCCGGCAAGAGCGAGCCGAGCGCGCTCGGCTGGCTCTCGATCGGCAGCAAGACCGCGCGCGAGATCAAGACGGTGAACGGCATTTCGGTGCTGCCGGCCGCCGAAGGCGACGCGGGTAAAGCGGCCGAGGCCATCCGCAAGGCGATTTCGCAGGCGCGCGCCGCCGGCGGCTATGACCTCGTGGTCCTCGACGGCCCCGCGATGCCGCTCCCGGCCGGCGGCCGCAAGCTGCTTGACGATGCCGACGCACTGGTTGCGGTACTGCCGACCAGCCTCGACATCAACGACAGCCTGGAAGAGATCCTGAGCACGCTCGGCCGCGCCGAGCGCAAGCTCGTCGGCGTCGTGCTCGACGAACTCGCGCCCGCAACCCAGGCGCGCCAGCGAGGCAGACAATATGCTTGAGCGCCGCGTCAATCTGGACGGCCGGGCCGCAACCGCCGACGTGCCGCGGATCACCGTCGGCGGCCTTCGCATGGCCGCGCTCGACCTGGAAGCGACCGCCGACTTCATGATCGAGGCGACCGATCCGCGTCATCGCATCGGCCGTCCGTTGCACCTGACCTCGGCCAATGGCGAGGTGCTGGCGCGCTGCTCGACCGAGCCGGAGACCGAACGCCTGTTCCGCGGCGCCGACCTGATCAACGCCGACGGCCAGCCGCTGGTGGCGGCCTCGAAGCTGCAATCCTGGTTCCCGCTGCCCGAGCGCGTCGCGACCACGGACCTGTTCCACGTCGTCGCGCGCAAGGCCGAAGCGGTCGGCCGCACCTTCTACATGTTCGGCGCCAGCGAGGCCGAGAACGCCGCGGCGGTCGAGAACGTCCGGAAGATGTATCCGAACCTCAAGATCGTCGGGCACAGCCACGGCTATCTGCGCGGCGAGGCCCTGCGCGCGAAGGTCGAGGAGATCAACGCGCTCGCGCCGGACTATCTCTGGGTCGCGCTCGGCGTGCCCAACGAGCAGGCATTCGTGGAGCAATACACGCCGCTGCTGACCAATGTTGGCGTTATCAAGACATCGGGCGGCCTTTTCAACTTTTTGTCGGGCAGCCGGTCCCGCGCGCCGCAATGGATGCAGAAATTCGGACTCGAATGGGCCTGGCGCACCTGGCTCGAGCCACGCCGCCTGTTCTGGCGCTATTTGACCACCAACCCCCGCGCACTCTATCTTCTCTTCAGCCGCAAACGGCCTTCCAATCGCTGAGAGAAGAGTAGAAGACGATATGACCGACCGACCGACCGTCCTCGTCACAGGGGGCGCGGGCTATATTGGCTCGCATGCCTGCCGCGCACTGTCTGCCGCCGGCTATCAGCCCGTCGTTTATGACAATCTCTCGACAGGTCATCGCAGCTTCGTCGCCGGCCCCCTGGTGATCGGCGACCTTCTCGACGGTGCAGCGTTGGCGCGCGCCTTTGCCGACCACAAGGTCACGGCGGTGATGCATTTCGCGGCGGCGAGCCTCGTCGGCGAATCCATGACCGATCCGCAGAAGTACTACATCAACAATGTGCAGGGCACGCTGTCGCTGCTCCAGGCGATGCGCAACGCCGGCTGCCATCGCATCGTGTTCTCCTCGACCGGCGCCGTCTACGGCAACGCCGATTCCAAGGAGCTGCCGGAAGACTTTCCCTGCGCGCCGATCAATCCCTATGGCGCCTCGAAATGGATGATCGAGCGCATGCTCGCCGACTATCGCGCGGCCTATGGCTTCGGCGCGTTCTGCCTGCGCTATTTCAACGCCAGCGGCGCCGATCCGGCCGGCGGCATCGGCGAACTGCGCGACAACGAGACCCATCTCATTCCGCGAGCCATGATGGCCCTGCAGGGCCATGTCGACTTCGCTGTCTTCGGCGACGACTACGACACGCCCGACGGCACCGCGATCCGCGACTACATCCATGTCACCGACCTCGCCGCCGCGCATGTCGCGGCGCTGAAGCTGCTGGAACAGGGACATGCCGGCGGCAGCTTCAATCTCGGCACCGGCTCCGGCTTTTCGGTGCGCGAGATCCTCAACGCCATCAGGCAGGAGACCGGGCGCGAGGTGCCGCACACCGTCAAGCCGCGCCGCGCCGGCGATCCCACCTATCTGGTCGCCGACCCGTCCGCCGCGCGAAAAGTTCTGAACTTCGTGCCGCGTCACTCCGACCTGCCTACGGTCATCCGCACCGCCTGGGCCTGGCACCAGAAGGCACATCCGTTCAGGTCGCGTTAGGTAATCGTAACACCCGCACCTTGCCTGCCGTCCCTCCAAACGGCTAGAATGGACGTTCGCTGCCGCCGTCGGCGCATCGCTGACGGCCGCATTTCAGGCATTGCCGACGATGATGTCGGCATGCATGGCTCGGCCAATTTGCGCGAGCCAGCTTTTTCCGAGCGTCAAGGCCACGATCAAATCCGCGCGTCGGCCTGTCATCGGGCGCGGATTCCGGGAGTATCGACCGCATGCATCAGGCTGCACGCCTGGAGTTCGAGCGCGTGATGGATGAGTTCGTTCGCTGGCATGTCGTGCCCGGGGACGAGCGCTCGCCTGCGCCTGCCTGGTGGTGGGGGCCTGCCATGGCGGTGGTCGACGATCACGAGCCGATGAGCGGCGCATGGTGCTCCGAGCTCGGCTTGAACGAAGGCGCGAGCTTCGCCGACGGTGCGCGCACGATACTCGCGCTGTTCGTCGAGCAGACCTCGCTGACGGGGCCGCAGGATTTTCCGCGCAAGGCCGAGGCCACGGATCACGAGGTCCGCGAATTGCACCCGCAACCGTCAGACGACAGCGCGTTTCAGCCGTAACGCCGCCGCTTCGCGGGCGGCGGGATCCGGTTCCGGCTGGAGCGGCGGCGCGATCGGCAGAACCATCGGCCGCAGCAGTTCGGCCATCTGCCGCGCCGGCAGCGGCTTCGAGATCAGGAAGCCCTGCATCTCGTCGCAGCCGTGGGTGCGCAGGAACGCTTCCTGCTCGGCGTTCTCGACGCCTTCGGCGACGACGGTCATGCCGAGCGCCTTGCCCATGCTGATGATCGCCTGCGCAATCGCCTGGTCCTCCGAATCCTGCGGCAGGTCGCGCACGAAGGAGCGGTCGATCTTGATGGTGTCGATCGGGAAGTGCTTCATCAGCGACATCGACGAATAGCCGGTGCCGAAATCGTCGATGGCGAGGCGGATGCCGCGGCTCTGGATGGCGTCGAGCACCTTGAGCGCGCGCCCGACATTGCGCATCATCATGCTCTCGGTGACCTCCAGCTGGAGCAGCACTGGCGACATGCCGGAGGCCGCCAGCGCCTCGTCGACATCCTGCAACAGATGTTCGTCGACGAACTGCCGCGGCGACAGGTTCACCGCCATCGACAGCGGCAACAGGCCGCGGCGCTGCCAGGCCATCGCCTGCGCGCAGGCCTCGTTCAGTACCCAGCGGCCGATCGGCACGATCAGCCCGGTTTCTTCCGCAAGCGGAATGAACTGTGCCGGCGAGACGCTGCCGAGATCGGGATGTGCCCAGCGCAGCAGCGCTTCCACGCCGGTGATCTGGCCGGTCTCCATGTCGACCTTGGGCTGGTAGTTCAGCGAAAACTGCTCGCGCTCCAGCGCCCGGCGCAGCGCGCTCTCGAGCGACAGCCGCTCGATCGACTGCGTCTTCACTTCCTTGGAGAAGAAGCGGTAGCCGTTCTTGCCGTCCTCCTTGGCGAGATACATCGCCATGTCGGCGTTCTTGGTCAGCGTCTGCGCGTCGGAGCCGTTGGCCGGATACATCGCGATGCCGATCGAGGCCGTGGTGTGACACTCGTGGCCGGCCAGTTCCATGGGCTCGGCGAGCGCCGCGAGCAACCCGGTCGCAATCCGCTGCACGTCGTCGATCTCGCCGCACTGGTCGAGGATCACCACGAACTCGTCGCCGCCGAGGCGCGCCACCACGTCGCTTGTCCGCAGCGCACCGCGCAGCCGGTTCGCCACTTCGAGCAGGAGCAGATCGCCGGCCTCGTGGCCCAGCGAATCGTTGATGACCTTGAAGCGGTCGAGATCGATGAACAGAACCGCAAAACGGTGATCGTGGCGCTGCGCGGCGTCGATCGCCTCGCGCAGCAGCCCGTTGAAGGTCTCGCGGTTCGGCAGGTCGGTCAGGCTGTCATGCGAGGCGAGGTATTCGATTCGCTCGTCCGCCTGGTTCTTCTCGTCGGTGCGATCGAAATTCTCCATCGCAAAGGAGACGTTGTCGGCGAGGCGCTGCAGCAGCTCGACGAACTCGGACGTGAAGGTGCCCGGTTCGGTCGACATGTAGATCATGACGCCCACGGCCTGGTCGTGCGCGATGAGCGGAAACGCCGCGCCCGACCGTGCGCCGTCGCCGCGGACGACGGCATGGAAGACACGGACGCGATCGTCGTTGAGATAGTCGTTGCTGATGCAGGGCTGGCGTGTGCGGAATGCCGTGCCGCTCATTCCGCGCCCCTCGGGACGCTCGGGGTCGATGGAGAGGCGGATGTTGCGCGTGGTTTCGGCGGACGGCCCGGCCGCGGCCACGATCTCGAGCTGGTCGCTGTCGGCCCTGGCCAGCGCGATCGTCGTCGAGGTGAACTTGGCGCCGTTCGATGCCGCGAGGCAGACGAGGTCGAACAGCTCGGCGCGCGACTTCGCCCGCATGATCGCCTCGTTGGTGGCGCTCAGCGCCGCGAACATGCGCGTCAGGCGCTCCTTCTGCGCCTCGGTGCGGGCCTTTTCCTCGGCCCGATCGAAATTGTCGAGCGCGAACGAGACGTTCTCGGCAAGCCGCCCCAAGAGCTGGATCAGGTCCGGCGTGAACGCGCCTTCGTCGACTGAAAGGAACAGCAGCACGCCGACCGCCTTGCTGCCGTTGCTGAGCAGCGGGAAGCAGGCCCCCGATCTCGTGCCCTGGATGCGCGCGATCTGGTGCCAATGCGCCGTGCGGATGTCGGTGAGAAGCTCGTTGGCGACGCAAGGGATGCGCGTGCGGAAGGCGGTGCCGGTCAACCCCCGGCCTTCCGGATCTTCCGCCGACGTCGAGAACCGCCACGACTTGACCTGGTAGCAGCTCTCACCCTTGGTCATGGCGATGTCGAGGTAATGTCCGGTTTCGTCCACCAGCGCGATGGTCGCGGAGGAGAACGTGCCGCCGAGCACCGCGGCTTCGCAGACCACTTCGAACAATTCGGCGCGGGTCTTCACCCGCATGATGGCTTCGTTGGTCGCGCTCAGCGCCTCGAGCATGCCCCGCAGACGATTGCGCTGGATTTCGGCCTTGGCCTTTTCATCGGCGCGATCGAAATTCTCCAGCGCGAAGGCGACGTTGGCCTGAAGCTTGCGCAACAGCTCGACGAACTCGGGCGTGAAGGTACCGCGCTCCGGAGAATTGAACAGGAACACGCCCTCGACCCGGTCGCCATTCAAGAGCGGCAACGCCGCGGACGACGCGATCCCGGTGCGGCGGGCGCTGGCCTGCCACGGCGCAATGCGGTCGTCGGCGAACACGTCGTTGCTGACCGAGGGCTGGCGCGTGCGGAACGCAGTGCCGGTCAGCCCGCGTCCCTCCGGCACCTGGTCGGAGGTGGAGAACTTGAAGGTGCGGACCTGTTCGGCGTTCGGCCCATAGCTGGCGACCACGCGCAGCAGCTCGGCACGATGGTCGGCGAGCGCAATGGTGACCGAGGTGAACTTGGCGCCCTTCGCCGTCGCCTCGCAGACGAGGTCGAACAGCTCGGCCCGCGTCCGCGCGCGCAGGATCGCCTCGTTGGTGGCGCTCAGGGCCGCATACATGCGGGCGAGACGCTCTTCTTCCGCGGCGATATTGGCCTTCTCTGCCTCACGGTCAAAATTCTCGATCGCGAACGAGACGTTCTCCGCCATGCGCAGGAGCAGCGCGACGACTTCCTCGTCCTTGGCCCACGACCTGCTGACGAAGGACAACAGCACGCCGACGCTTTCGCCGTGCTTGATTAGCGGCGCGACCACGCAGGCGGCGACACCGGTGTTGACGTTGGCCTGCTCCCACGGGGTTCCCCGGGTGCGGCTGGCGAGATCTTCCTCGATGACGGCCTTCTGCGTCCGGAACACCTCGCCGGAGATGCCCTTGCCATAGGGATTCTCCGGATCGATCGAATAGCGCGCCTGGGTGACCAGCTCCAGATTCTGTCCCGTAGATGCGACCGGCTTCATCCAGTGCGAACCCGGTTCGCGGAGCAGGACGATGGTCGCAAGCGACTTGCCGCCATGCACGGAGGCGTCGCACACGAGCTGGTAGAGCTCCTGCTCGGTCTTGGCGCGGAGAATGGCCTCGTTGGTGGCGCTGATGGCGCCGAACATGCGGTTGAGCCGCCGCGTCGCCCGCTCGCTGGTCTGCCGCGCCGTCTCACGCGCGAAATTGTCGAGGGCATAGGAGATGTTGGCCGACATGCGCTCGAACAGCGACACCATCTGCTCGTTCAGCGAGCCGGCTTCGCTGCGGGTCACGTACAGCACGCCGACGCTCTTGCCGTTGCAGAGCAGCGGCAACGCCGCGGCAGCGCCAATGTGGGCCTTGGCGGCGCCCTCGCGCCACGCCAGCGAGCGCGGATCGTTCAGATAATCGTTGCTGACGCACAGCCTCTGATCGCGAAACGCCTCGCCGCCGACGCCCAATCCTTCCGGCGTGCCGGCGTCCGTGGTGATCTCGATCGAGCGCAGCCGCTGGATATCGTCGCCGCAGCCGGCCGCAAAGCAAAGCCGCCGGCCGTCCGGTCCCACCAGGAACACGGCCACGGCCAAAAAGTCCCCGCTCGAAAACCCGGCGTCGCAGACCTTCTGGTACAGCTCGTCCGGCGATTTCGCGTAGAGGATCGCTTCGTTTATGGCGCTCAACGCCGCAAAGGTGCGCGCGAGTGTCGTCGGCACGATCTCAGCTCCCGGGCATTTCTGCCTAATTTTCCCGGGTACTTTATGAACGGCCATCGCCTAAGTGGTCGTTATTGCGTGTCGCAAACCGTCGATCAGAGTGAACGAGCTGCGAACGACCCCCGCCAAACTGTCGAGAATACCGCCGGCCGGAACGAATCTTCGACCAAAGGCGCGCTCTCTTTACGAATTTGCAGCCCTGTATTGGTTTACGGGAGATTGATATCGGTCCTGCGCTTTGAGACGATGGTCCCCAACAAGCGCCCGCCAGCTATCATGATAAGGGCGATGACCGGGGAAACGCCATGCCGATCGTCAGGGCCGACCGCCTCACGCGCATCAGCGCCGCCCTGCTCCAGGCGGCGGGAGCTTCCCAGGAAGAGGCCGATGCGGTCGCGACCGGCTGCGTCAACGCCAATCTCGCCGGCCACGACTCCCACGGTGTGATCGCGGTTCCCACCTATATCGACCGCATCAAGGCCGGGCACATCGTTCCCGGCGCGACATGGACCATCGTGCAGGAATCGCCGACCACGACCGTAATCGACGGCCATTGGGGATTTGGTTTCCACGTCAACGCCAAGGCAATGGCGCTGACGATCGCGAAGGCGAAGACGGCGAACGTCGCCGCCTGCACCGTGTTCCGGCAGAGCCATGTCGGCCGCCTCGCCGCTTATCCGCTGATGGCGATGCGCGAAGGCATGATCGGGATTGCAACGGCGGACTCCGGCCGCTCGCCGAAGCACGTGGCGCCGTTCGGCGGCAAGGAGGCGCGGCTCGGCACCAACCCGATCTCGATCGCGGTGCCGTCCGATCTCGATGCGCCGTTCTACCTGGACATGGCGACCTCGGCGGTCGCCGCCGGCAAGATCCAGCTCGCTGTGGCCCGCGGCGATAAGATCCCGACGGGATGGATCATCGATGCCGAGGGACGGCACACCACCGACCCGACCCAGTATCGCAAGGGCGGCGCGCTGCTGCCGCTCGGCGGCACCGAGGGCTACAAGGGCAGCGGGCTTGCCGCCATGGTCGAGGTGCTGTGCGGCCTGCTCACCGGTCTCGGCTTCGGCGTCGAGCCGACGGGGCGGCACAATGACGGCTGCTTCATGGCGGTGTTCAACGTCGCCGCGTTCCGCCCGCTGAAGGAGTTCAAGCGCGAGGTCGCCGAATTCGCGCGCTATCTGAAATCGACCCCGCCCTCCGAGGGCAGCACCGGCGTCTACTATCCCGGCGAGATCGAGGGCGTGCGCGAGCATCAGCGGCTGCGTGACGGCATCGAGGTCGAGGATGCCACCTGGGACAAGCTGCGCGCGCTGGCGCGGGAATACCGGCTCGACACGGTGCTCGATCTGGCCTGACGCAATTCGGAGAACAGCAGCATGACGCGGCAGATGGTACTGGTCGGCTTCCTCCAGGCGCAAAACTGCACCAATTTGCCGAGCTCCTGGCGGCATCCGGACTCGCGCGACGATTCGATGTCGGCGGATTACTATCAGGAGATCGCCAGGATCCTCGAAGCCGGCAAGTTTCACATGGCCTTCTTCGACGATCGCCTGGCGATGCCGGACCGCTACGGCAACGACCACGCCCATACCGTCGAATACGGCATCCGCTGCGTGAAGATGGACCCGCTGATCGTGCTGACCACGATGGGCATGGTCACCGACAGGCTCGGCCTTGGCGCGACCTGCTCGACCACCTATTACGAGCCGTTCGACGTCGCGCGCCGCTTCGCGACGCTCGATTTGATGTCCGGCGGGCGCGCGGGCTGGAACGTCGTCACCTCGCTCAATGACGGCGAGGCGCTCAACATGGGCCGGGACTCCCATCCCGAACACGATTCCCGCTACGACCGCGCCGACGAGTTCATGGAGGTCGTGCTCGGGCACTGGGACACCTGGGAGGACGGCGCGCTCATCATGGACAAGACAAGCGGCCGCTTTGCCGATCCGGCCAAGGTGAAGCGGCTCGATCACAAGGGAGCGGCCTTCAAGTCGCGTGGCCCCTTCACCGTGCCGCGTTCGCAGCAGGGCCATCCCGTCATCATCCAGGCCGGCGCATCCGGCCGCGGCCAGCGCTTTGCCGGCCGCTGGGGCGAGGTGATCTTCACCGCCGCGCGCAACCTCGCCGCGGCCAAGGAGGGTTATGCGGCCGTCCGCAACGAGGCGGCCAAAGCCGGCCGCGATCCCGACCAGATGTTCCTCTGCAACCTGACGACGCCGGTCTGCGGCGCGACCAAGGCCGAAGCCGAAGACAAGATGGCGCTGATCAACAAGCTGCCGCTGCAGATCGACGCGCTGTCGCTGCTCGCCGAAGCGCTCAATTACGATTTCGCCTCCAAGGACCTCGACGCGCCGCTGACCACGGAAGAGCTGAAGAGCATGCAGGGCATTCTGGGCATCCGCGACGGCGTGCTGAAGAATTCAGGCAAGAGCAATCCGAGCGCGCGCGATTTCGTCACCTTCTCCGGCCGCGGCCAGGTGCAGGACGCGATGGTCGGCGGCCCCAAGGAGATCGCGGACAAGCTCGAAGAGATGTTCGTCGAGCGCGGCTGCGACGGCTTCGTCATCGCGGCCACCTACGTGCCCGGCTCCTACGCCGATTTCGTGCGCCATATCGTGCCGGAGTTGCAGCGGCGCGGCTTGTTCCAGAAGGACTATGCCGGCAAGACGCTGCGGGAAAATCTCGGCTTGAGGCGGCCTGCCGCCGGCGCCTGGAAGGTGCAGCCGCGCGATGCTGCGGAATAACTGGAGGATCCGACATGCGCTGGCTGAAATTCTCCGCCTCGGACAAGACCTCCTGGGGGATCGTTGAAGGCGACCGGGTCATCGCAATCGACGGCGATCCCTTCGGCGAATGGCAGCGCACCTCGCGCACGCTTCCGCTTGGCGAGGTGAAGATCGAGCTGCCGCTGATCCCGCGCACCTTCTATTGCGTCGGCCTGAACTATTTGAAGCACCTGAAGGAGGCCGCCGACAAGCGCGGCGAGGTGCCGGCCGTGCCTGACAGGCCCGAGATCGGCTATCGCGCGCAGAACGCGCTGATCGCACACGACGAGGAGGTCGTGATCCCCTCTTTCGCGACGGACAAGATCCACTACGAGGGCGAGCTCGTCGTCGTCATCGGCAAGAAGGTCAAACACCTCACCAAGCAGAACGCGATGGATTGCGTGTTCGGCTACACCATCGGCAACGACGTCAGCGAGCGCAGCTGGCAGAAGGCGGATCGCAGCCTGTGGCGCTCGAAGAACGCCGACACGTTCAAGCCGATGGGCCCGTGGATCGAGACCGAGGCGAATCTCGCCAGGATGGAGACCGTCGTCCGCGTCAACGGCAAGGAGACCAACCGCTTCTACACCAACGACATGATCTTCGGCGTGGTGCCGTTCCTGGTCGAGCTGACCAAGTACTTTACGCTATGGCCGGGCGATGTGATCTGGATGGGCACCGACGGTGCCTCGCCGGACATTAGGCATGGCGATGTCGTGGAGATCGATATCACCGGCATCGGCACGCTGCGCAATCGGTTCGTGCGGGAGCAACGGTAGATCAGCTCGCGCCGCCTGAGCGGCCCTTCACATGATCGATAAAGGCCCGCAACTTCGGCATGATTTGTCGGTGACCGGGATAGTACAGGAACACGCCCGGCGTCATCGGCGCGAATTGCTCCAGGACGGGAACGAGCTTTCCCGCCGCCATGGCACCGGTGGCCAGCGGTGCGGGCACTTGCGCAAGACCCACACCTTCGACGGCGGCTCCGAGCATCGTCGGAAAGTCGTTGGCGATGAAAGGTCCCGCAACCACAATCTCGATCGAACGACCGTTGTCGTCGAGCGACCATGACGCAAGCGCACCGTTCGATCGTCGCAATCTCAAGCACGCGTGCTCGCGCAGATCGTCTGGCCGCTCGGGCCGACCGCGGCGGGCAAGGTAAGCCGGGCTACCGAGGATAATGAGCGGTAGCGGATTCGTCAGGCGCACCGCGACCATGTCGGGGGCGATGAACTGGCCCAACCTGATGCCGGCGTCAAAACCTTCGGCTGCGAGGTCGACCAGCTCTTCGCTTGCGGCAAGCTCCACCTCGATCTCGGGAAATGCCCGGCAGAACGACGCGATCAGCGGCTCCAGCAGGATCGGCGCGACGGAGCGCGGTACGGTGAGACGCAGGAGGCCGGCCGGTCGCTGTCCGAGCTCGCGCGCCGCCCCGCTTGCCGCGACGAGCTCCTCGAAGGCGGGTCTGGCGCGCGCAAGGAATCTTTCGCCGGCTTCGGTCAAACCGACGCTGCGGGTCGTGCGGATGAAGAGCGCGGCGCCGACGCGCGCCTCGAGCGCGCGTATCGCCTGACTGATGGCCGATGGCGTGACCCCGAGCTCAGCTGCCGCTCGGCGGAAACTGCGATGTTGGGCGACACTCAGGAACGCCTCCACGCCGTCCAGTGCACCGTGCCTGACTGTGAAGTTCTGCTTCATAGCCCGTCAACATTATCGCGAATAGTAACTCGCGGGAAGCGGCCTTACATCCGAATTGCAAATGAGCCGTGCCGCCGCAGCAACCGCCGCGATCGGAGAAACGAAATCGATGAAGACAGTCCGCAACGTCGTCTTGAACGTCGTCTTGGCAGTCACCCTCATACTCACAGGCGCAATCTCCATGGCCGATCCTTCACTTGCCCAATCACAGACCGCGTCGCCGACAACGGGGGTCATGGTCATCCTGACCGTCAAGGCGGGCGTCACCCGAGATCAGATCATGGCCGTCATGCCCGATGAAATCAGGCAGACCGTGCAGCTCTATCTCAACGGAACGGTTCGCGAATGGTATTCGCGATCCGACGGGCGCGGCGCCGTATTCCTGTTGAATGTCAGGGATGTCGCCGAGGGACACGCGATCATGGAGGGCCTGCCGCTCGCGCGGCGGGAACTCATGGACCACGACTACATCGCAGTCGGTCCGCTGATGCCGCTCGGTCTGCTGATGGCCAAGCCCTGAGCGTCCGCCGACGCCGAACCCACCGGCTTCGACCACACTGGCCGGACAGGCCACCACAAGGAAATCCGAACGTGCCGCAAAGCTTCAACCTTCCCTTCGTGCTCAGCGTCGCCGGCGCTTTCCTGACAAGCGCGGTGGTGGCTTCGATCTACGTCTGGCCGGCACTCCGCGTCATGCCGCGCTATGAGGCCCTGAGACTTCTCGTGGCCTTCAGCGCGTTCAGGTTTTTCGGCATGAATTTCATGGTGGCGGGATTCGTATCCGCGGAGTTGAGCCCGAATTTCGCCGCCGAGGTCGGATGGGGGGGATTGCCGCCACTCTTGCGCTCGCGTCAATCGCAGCACTCTCCTGGCGATGGTCGATCGCAATTCCGGTGGTCTGGGCGTTCAACGTCTGGGGCACGCTGGATCTCCTGAATGCCTACTACATGGGCGTGACGAAAATCCAGGATCCCGGCCTCTTCGGCGCCGGCATTTATATTCCAGCCCTCTACGTGCCGCTGCTGCTCGTCAGCCATGTTCTCGTCTTCATGATTCTGGTGAGGTCCGGATCGGAAGAAGAAACGGCCTGACATGGCCGCTGGCCGCGATCTCGTGCGTCCACCGCAGCCGACCTCTCTCTAGGGAACGCCGATGAACAGCGATGCTGCTTCCGTTGCCGCCCCGGCCCAGCCTGCCATCCGGCTCGGCTTGATGTGGACCGTTCTATTCACGATCCTGCGGACCTGGCTGATCTACTCGCTCCCCGCACTTCCGCAGAGCGGCTTTCCGGCCCTCGGCGTTCGGCTGCTGGCCCATGGGCTCATTGCGCTCGGCCTGTGGCTCGGGCTCGAAAACACCGCGTTGACGCCAGAGCAACGCCGGGCGACCTGGCTGGTCGTCATGGTCCCCTTCACGCTTTGGGCTGCCCTCGCCTGGACGGCAGCCATCAATGGTGCATTCCGCACGGGTGCCTCCTCCTTGCCGCTGCTTCCCGCGGCGATCCTGCTGCCAGTGATCGTCGGCACTCCTGTGCTGATGCTATCGAAGCGGGTCGGGCAATTGCTCGATGCAATGCCGACGACGTGGCTCATCGCCCTTCAGGTCTATCGCATCTTTGGCAGTCAGTGGCTCGCTTACTGGCTGCGCGGGGTGCTGCCGGGCGTCTGGGCATTGCCGGCAGGAGCCGGCGACGTGCTGACCGGACTGTTCGCGGTGCCGGTGGCGATCGCCTTGGCGGCCGGGACGGCCGAGGAGCGGAAAGGAGCGATCTTCTGGAATATCTTCGGCCTCGCAGACTTCGCCGTCGCGATCGCCCTGGGAATGGCGATGTCGCCTGGCCCGTTCCAGCTCATCGTTCCGGATGGCCCGAGCATGGCCATTGATACCTTTCCGAACGTGCTGACCCCGGCCTTCGTCGTGCCAAGCTCGATCCTGCTGCATGCACTGTCGCTGCGCCAACTGCGCCGTCGCAGCCGGGTGGAGACGTATGAGTCCCCGCGTTGTCTCAGAACGGCAGCGCCACGCCGGTCTTGATCTCCTTCAGCACCACATTGCTGCGGACGTAGCGGATGCCGGGGATGCGGAACATGAACTCGTCGAGGAATCTGTTATAGGCCGCCATGTCCTGCACGACGACGCGCAAATGATAATCGGCGTCGCCCGTGGTCGCGAAACATTCCAGCACCTCGCGGCGCGTCGTGACCCTGGCCACGAATTCGTCGACGAACTTCGCATCGTGCCGCTCCAGCGAGACGTGGAGGATGGCCGACATCGTAAATCCCGCCTGCTCGCGCGCGACCAGCGCCGCATAGCCTTGGATGACGCCGCTCTCCTCCAGCGCGCGCACCCTGCGCCAGCAGGCGGAAGTGGACATGCCGATCTCGTCGGCGAGCTGCTGATTGGTGGCGCGACCATCCTTCTGAAGGTGGGCGAGTATTCGCGTGTCCTGTTCTTCGATCATGGAGGCCTCCCCGGGCCGAGAACATCTACCAAATTTGATTGCCTTGCGCAAAATTCTACCGAAATTTTGATCTATGCGGGACAAATAGGTAAGACCTACCAGCCTCCCAGGCATAATCTTCCAGCTTCAGGCAGGATGCCGCGCGAGGTCCACCATGGACGCCATTCCGTCACTCGACGCTTACGAGCTCTCCGACCGCTACGACCGCGAGGACGGCCGCGTCTTCCTCACGGGTACGCAGGCCATCGTCCGCATCGCACTCGACCAGGCGAAGCGCGACCGTATGCGCGGTCTCAACACCGCCGGCTTCATCTCCGGCTATCGCGGCTCGCCGCTCGGCGGCATCGATCTCGAGCTGTGGCGCATCCAGGAGCGCCTCAAGCGGGACCGCATCGAATTCCTTCCGGCCGTGAACGAGGACCTCGCGGCAACCGCCGTGCTCGGCTCGCAACAAGTCGAGACGCAAGCGGAGCGCGAGGTCGATGGCGTGTTCGGGCTCTGGTACGGCAAGGGCCCCGGCGTCGATCGCTCCGGCGATGCGCTAAAGCACGGCAACGCCTATGGCTCCTCGCCGCATGGCGGCGTGCTGGTGGTCGCCGGCGACGACCATGGCTGCGTCTCCTCCTCGATGCCGCACCAGTCCGACGTCGCCTTCATGAGCTGGTTCATGCCGACGTTGCATCCAGCCGATGTCGGCGAATATCTGGCGTTCGGCGAATATGGCTACGCGCTGAGCCGCTTCTCCGGCATGTGGGTCGGCTTCAAGGCGATCTCGGAGATCGTTGAATCAGGCGCATCCGTCGCGCTGCGCCCGCCGCGCGCCTTCCGCACGCCCGACTTCACGCCGCCGCCGGGCGGCCTGCATTATCGCTGGCCGGACCTGCCGGGACCGCAGATCGAGGAGCGGCTGGAGGCGAAGAAGCACGCGGTCTATGCCTTTGCAAAGGCCAATCCGATCGACCGCCACATCTACGACATTCCGAACGCCACCTACGGCATCGTCACCACAGGCAAGGCGCATCTCGACCTGATGGAAGCGCTGCGGCTGATGGGCCTCGATGAGGCGGCCTGCCGCAGCATCGGCATCGACGTCTACAAGGTCGGCATGGTCTGGCCGCTGGCGCTGCATGACGCGATGGACTTCGTGAAGGGCAAGCGCGAGATCCTCGTTGTCGAGGAAAAGCGCGGCATCATCGAGAGCCAGTTCAAGGAGTATTTCTACGACTATCCCGGCACCAAGCCCGAGCGCATGGTCGGCAAGCATGACGAGCGAGGGGCGCGGCTGATCTCCTGGATCGGCGAATTGTCGCCGCGTGCGCTGGCTGGCGTGCTCGCCCGCCGGCTCGATCCGATGTTTCCGGGCCTCAATCTCGCCGCGCGCGCGGCCGCCTTGATGCCTGAAGCCGCCCGCACGATCAACGTCAGCGGTGCGACACGTACGCCTTATTTCTGCTCGGGCTGCCCACACAACACGTCGACAAAGGTACCTGAGGGCTCGAAGGCGCTGGCCGGCATCGGTTGCCACTTCATGGCGAGCTGGATGGACCGCGAGACGTCGTCGCTGATCCAGATGGGCGGCGAGGGCGTGAACTGGGCAGCGTCGTCGAGATTCACCGGCAACAGGCACATCTTCCAGAATCTCGGCGAAGGCACCTACTATCACTCCGGCTCGATGGCGATCCGGCAGGCGATCGCCGCCAAGGCCAACATCACCTACAAGATCCTGTTCAACGACGCCGTCGCCATGACCGGCGGCCAGCCGGTCGACGGCCCCATCAGTGTCCATGCCATCGCGCATAGCGTCCGTGCTGAAGGCGTGGCGCGCATCGCGCTGGTGTCGGACGATCCCGCGCAGTTTTCGCCGGCGGACCTGCCCATCGGCGTCACCATCCATCCGCGCGAGGAAATGGACCCCGTGCAGCGCGAGCTGCGCGAGGTCTCCGGCGTCTCCGTCCTGATCTACCAGCAGACTTGCGCCACCGAGAAGCGGCGCCGCCGCAAGCGCGGGCAGATGGCCGACCCCAAGCGTTTTGCCTATATCAACGACCTCGTCTGCGAAGGCTGCGGCGACTGCTCGGTCGAATCCAACTGCCTCAGCGTCGAGCCGAAAGAGACGCCGTTCGGCCGCAAGCGGCAAATCAACCTGTCGGCCTGCAACAAGGATTTTTCCTGCCTCAACGGCTTCTGCCCCAGTTTCGTGACTGTCGAAGGCGCGACGCGCCGGAAGAAGAGCGCGAGCGAGATCGGCGCAGTCGGCCGCGCGGCGACGCTTCCCCTGCCCGCTCCCGCCACGCTCGACCGTCCCTACGACCTGCTGGTAACAGGCGTCGGCGGCACCGGCGTGATCACCGTCGGCGCGCTGATCGGCATGGCCGCGCATCTCGAACGGAGCGGCGTCTCGGTCCTCGACTTCACCGGCTTTGCGCAGAAGTTTGGCCCGGTGCTGAGCTACATCCGCCTCGCCGCCTCGCCCGAAGCGTTGCACCAGGTCCGCATCGACCAGGGCGCGGCCGATGCGTTGATCGGCTGCGACCTCGTCGTGAGCTCCGCGCCGAAGGCGTCCGGCACCTATCGCCGCGGTACGCGCGCCGCTGTCAACACGGCGGAGATGCCGACCGGCGACGTCGTTCGCTTCCGCGATGCCGATCTCGCCTCGCCCGCCCGCCTGCGCGCGATCCGGCAGGTCGTCGGCAACGACAATCTCGACACCATCAACGCCAACGCGCTGGCCGAACGGCTGCTGGGCGATGCCGTCTATGCCAACATCATCATGCTGGGCTTTGCCTGGCAGCGCGGACTGATCCCCGTCTCGCTGCAGGCGCTGCTGCGCGCGATCGAGCTCAACGGCATCGCGGTCGAGCGCAACAAGCAGGCCTTTGCCTGGGGCCGGATCGCCGCCGCCGATCCGGACTTCTTGCCGAAGGCGGACGATACGCCCAAAGCCGAGACGCTCGACCAGCTCATCGCCCGCCGCGCCGATTTCCTCACCGCCTATCAGAACGCAGCTTATGCGGCACGCTACCGGACGATCGTCAATAAGGTTCGCAACGCCGAAGCTGCGCTGAGCAGCGAGGCGATGACCGAGGCCGTCGCACGCGCGCTGTTCAAGCTGATGGCCTACAAGGACGAGTACGAGGTGGCGCGCCTGCACATGCAGACCGGCTTCCTCGACGAACTGAAGCGCGAGTTCGAGGACGGTTTTAGCGTCCAGTATCACCTTGCGCCGCCGTTCCTGCCGTCCGAACGCGACGCCCGTGGCCGTCCGCGTAAGCGCGCCTTCGGCCAGTGGATCCAGACGCCGCTTGCCCTGCTCGCGCGGTTGAAGGGGTTGCGCGGGACGCCGCTCGATCCGTTCGGTTACACCGCCGAGCGGCGCACCGAGCGGGAGCTGATCTCCTGGTATGAGGGCGTGATCGAACGGATGCTGCACGAACTCGACGCGGCGCGCCTGCCCGATTTCATTGCGATCGCCAAGGCTCCGATGGAGATCCGTGGCTACGGCCCGGTCAAGGACATCGCGGTCGCGAAGGTGAAGCCGGAGGTCGAACGGCGTCTCGCCGATGTGATCGCCGCATCGCCGGCAGAAATGCGCGCCCACGGTTGACGTGAAACACCGATCCCGGCAGCAATGCCGGCAATCCCGGTGTCCAGATTCCAATCGCGCTCGGCGCGACGAGCAAATTGCCGATTGGCCTTGAGCTCGACGGCCCGGCAGGCAGCGATCGTCGCTTGCTCGCGATCGGCATCGCGCTTGACGGCGTGTTCGGGCGGCGGCCGCCGCCGCACCGGTCATGAATACGGATTGATCAGCTTCTGCTGCTCGGCGCTGTGCGCCACCAGCATGTCGATGAAGGTCCTCACCTTCGCCGACAGATGATGGCGATGCGGATAGACCGCGTTCATGGACAGCTCGACCGTCCGATATTCCGGCAACAGGCGCACGAGGTGACCGGCTTCGAGGTCGTCCTGAATGAGAAACCCCGCCATCAGGCAGACGGCAGCGCCCCCCAGCGCGACCTTCCGCAGCGCTTCTCCGCTGTTGGTGACGAAGCTGCCGGATATCCGTACCGATGCCGGCGTGCCCTTGCGATCGAGGAAGCGCCATTCATCGCCAAACGGATAGTTCAGGTGACGGCCGCAATTATGCGCAGTGAGCTCGTCGAGCTTCTGCACCCGGCCGTGCTTCTCGATATATTCGTGGGAACAGCACAGCACGTGACGCCAGGTGGCGAGGCTCCGCACGATCAGGCTCGAATCCGGCGGCGGGGTCATGCGCACGGCAACGTCATATCCTTCCTCGATGAGGTCGATGTCGGCTTCGCCCATGCGCAGATCGATCTTGAGCTCCGGATAGGCCGACAGGAGTTTCGCCACAACCGGCGCGACGAACGGGACCATGTGCGTGGCGACGTGGACGCGCAACGTGCCGCGGGGCACCGACTGCAATTCGCTCGCGATATCGTCGGCCTGTTCGATATCGGCGAGGATCTGGACGCAGCGGTCGTAATAGGCCTTGCCGATCTCGGTGAGGTTGACCCTGCGCGTGGTGCGCTGAAGCAGCCTCACGCCGAGCCGGTCTTCCAGCGCCTGGACGTGATTGCTCACCATGGTGGTCGACATGTTGAGCTTGCGGGCTGCTGCGGAGAAGCCGCCGGTCTCGACCACCCGGCTGAAGACTTCGAGGCTGGTCAATCGGTCCATGCCACCTGATTATCCGCTCTTGATCGATAATCTCAAGGTTTTCGCCCCGATTATCTATCAGATCATCTCGCGTATGACATGGCGCATGGGTTAGCAGCAATCGCTCGACAGGCGCGGCAATCGCTCTGGGGCAGTCGCACGTCTGGTTCGGTAGACCACACACCAGGGCGAACCCCGGACTATCCACCCCGAGTGGATAATCCTTTCAGCATTTCGCCGATTATCGCTCGAGCTGGAAAGACCGATAGTCCCTTCCAGCCGATAGGAGACCGTCATGTCCGAGCTGCCCCGCGCTGAAAACTTCCAGCAAGCAACTGAAATTACTCAGGATTATTCCAAGGTGCCGCTGCGTGTGCCGATCCGTGACAAGCTCCGGCGCGCGGCCTTGGTGCTCGCGCTCCTCGCGGGCACGGCGGCGGTCGTCTATTACGGACACGACTACTGGACCAACGGACGCTATCTCGAGACGACCGACGACGCCTATGTCAAGGCGGACTCCACGATCGTCGCGCCGAAGGTTTCCGGCTACATCGCGAAGGTCCTGGTCGGCGACAACGAAAAGGTCAAAGCCGGCCAGGTGCTGGCCAGGATCGACGACCGCGACTTCAAGGCGGCGCTCGATCAGGCCCGCGCCGATGTCGCCGCCGCGGAGGCTTCCGTGCGCAACCTCGATGCCCAGCTCGAACTGCAACAGCCGATCATCGAGCAGAGCACGGCCGATGTCACGGCTGCGGACGCCAATCTGAAATTCGCCCAGGAGGAGCGCGCCCGCTACGACGACCTGATGAAGTCGGGCTCCGGCACGATCCAGCGCGCACAGCAGACCGATGCCGCGCTGCGCGCCAGCAACGCGCAATTGCAGCACGCCAAATCAGGCCTTCTGGCCGCACAGCGCAAGGTCGACGTGCTCACCACCCAGCGCGCCCAGGCCACGGCCCAGCTCGAACGCGCCCGCGCGGTCGCGCAGCAGGCGGCGTTGAACCTGTCCTATACCGAGATCACCGCACCGGTAGACGGCACGGTCGGCGCCCGTAGCTTGCGCGTCGGCCAGTACGTGCAGGCCGGCACGCAGTTGATGGCGGTGGTGCCGCTCGATGCGGTCTATGTGGTCGCGAACTTCAAGGAGACGCAACTCACCCATGTCCGCGCCGGCCAGCCGGTCGAGCTGCGCGTCGACAGCTTCCGCAGCCAGACCCTGCGCGGTCATGTCGACAGCCTGTCGCCGGCCAGCGGGCTCGAATTCGCGCTGCTGCCGCCCGATAACGCCACCGGCAATTTCACCAAGATCGTGCAGCGCGTCCCGGTGAAGATCGTGCTCGACGATCACAGCCTCACCGGCCTGCTGCGGCCCGGCATGTCGGCGGTGCCGACCGTTGACACCAAGCAGGCAGTGCTGGCTGAGCGCGAGACGGCAAAGCGCCTCGCTGACAACACCTCGCGCCCGAACGGCGGCTGACGTCGAGGATCATGCGGCAGGATTATCAAGCCCTGCCGCATGATCCTTCCAGGACTTCCTCGATTATCGAAACCATCCACCCAGCGCATCCTGTCTCCGTAACCGAGACGAGGCTTCCATGAGCACGCTCCAACCGACCGTCAACGCCGCCTCCGCCGCCAACTTCCCCGCGCCGGCCGCGGCTCCCACGATTCCGGCCGTGTCGGCCAAGACCTGGATCGCGGTGATCGGCGCGACGCTCGGCGCCTTCATGGCGGTGCTGAACATCCAGATCGTCAACGCCTCGCTCGCCGACATCCAGGGCGCGATCGGCGCCGGCATCGACGACGGCGGCTGGATCTCGACCTCCTATCTGATCGCGGAGATCGTGGTGATCCCGCTGTCGGGCTGGCTCGCCCAGGTGTTCTCGATCCGCATCTACCTCCTCACCAACGCGATCCTGTTTCTGGTGTTCTCGGCGGCCTGCGCGCTGGCGCAGGACCTGCCGCAAATGATCGTCCTTCGCGCCGTGCAGGGCTTTAGCGGCGGCGTGCTGATCCCGATGGCGTTCACACTGATCATCACGCTCTTGCCGAAGGCGAAACAGCCGATCGGACTTGCGCTGTTTGCGATCTCTGCGACATTCGCACCCGCCATCGGCCCGACCATCGGCGGCTATCTCACCGAGAATTGGGGCTGGCAGTACATCTTCTACGTCAACCTGGTTCCCGGCACGCTGATGATCGCGATGCTGTGGTTCTCGCTGGAAGCAAAGCCGATGAAGCTGTCGCTGCTGCGCGAGGGCGACTGGCCGGGTATCGTCACCATGGCGATCGGCCTCTCCGCGCTGCAGACCGTGCTGGAAGAAGGCAACAAGGACGACTGGTTCGGCTCGCCCTTCATCGTCAAACTGTCCATTATCGCCGTCATTGCGTTGACCGCTTTCCTCGTGATCGAGCTGACTGCGAAGAAGCCGCTGTTGAACCTGCGTCTGCTGGTTCGCCGCAATTTCGGCTTCGGCATCCTCGCCAACTTCCTGCTCGGTATCGCGCTGTACGGTTCGGTGTTCATCATGCCGGTCTATCTGTCACGCATCCAGGGCTACAATGCCGAACAGATCGGCATGGTTCTGGCTTGGACCGGCTTGCCGCAGCTGTTGCTGATCCCTCTGGTGCCGCGGCTGATGCAACGCTTCGACGCCCGGATCATCATCAGCGTCGGCTTTGCGCTGTTCGCGGCCTCCAATTTCATGAACATCTATATGACGAATGACTACGCCACCGATCAGCTGTTCTGGCCCAACGTCGTTCGCGCCGTCGGACAGGCGTTCGTGTTCGCGCCGCTCTCGGCCGTCGCCACGGCCGGAATCGAGCCGGAGAATGCCGGCTCCGCATCGGGCCTATTCAACATGATGCGCAACCTCGGCGGCGCCATCGGCATTGCGCTGCTCCAGACCGTGCTGACCAAGCGCGAGCAGTATCACTCCAACGTTCTGATGCAGTCGGTCTCGATGTTCGAGCAGGCCACCCGCACGCGGCTGGAACAGCTCACTCAATATTTCGTCAATCACGGCATCCTCGATCGTGCGGATGCGTCGCATCGTGCCTATGTCGCAATCGGCCATATCGTGCAGAAGCAGGCCTATATCCTGGCCTTCAGCGACACCTTCTACCTGCTCGGCATGGCGCTGATCGTGGCCCTGATCGCCGTCCTCTTCCTGAAGAAGCCCGGCCAGACCTCGGCCGGTGGAGCCCACTGACGTCACCCCAGCAAAAAGGAGAACGACCATGAAGCCCCGCATGAACTACTACCAGGCCGCGCCCGACACGCTCAAAGCCCTGATCGCGGTGGACGATCAGATCAAGGCCAGCGGCCTGGAGCAATCCCTGATCGAACTGGTCAAGACACGGGCGTCGCAGATCAACGGTTGCGCCTTCTGCATCAACATGCACACCGAGGACGCCCGCAAGCGCGGCGAGACCGAACAGCGGCTCTATCTTCTCAATGCCTGGCGCGAATCTCCGCTCTACACCGATCGCGAGCGCGCTGCCTTGGCCTGGACCGAAGCGGTGACGCTGATCTCCGAGACGCACGCCCCCGACGACGTCTACGAGCAGGTCCGCGCGCAGTTCTCGGAGCAGGAGACGGTCAACCTCACCATGCTGATCGGCACCATCAACGCGTGGAACAGGATCGCGATCTCGTTCCGCGCGGTCCATCCGGTGAAGGTGAAGGCGTCGGTGGCGTGATGCTGCGGCGCCGCCTCGGGCACAAGTCTCGTAGGGTGGGCAAAGCGGAGCGTGCCCACCACTCCCTATCCCAATCGCTGAGAGACGGTGGGCACGGCGCAAGCGCGCCTTTGCCCACCCTACAATAGCCGAGAGTACGCCCTAAACCGCCGTCGCCCTGGCGAATTCCACGTAGATCTCGCGCAGACGCGTCGCCATCGGGCCGGGCTTGCCGTCGCCGATTGTCTTGCCATCAATCGCGACCACCGGCTGCACGAACGACGAGGCCGAGGTGATGAAAGCTTCCTTGGCAGCGAGCGCCTCGGCGACCGTGAAGGACCGCTCCTCGACGCGGAGCTGACGTTCTTCCGCGAGCGCGATCACGGCCTTGCGCGTACAGCCCGGCAGGATCGCGTTGGAGTTCTTGCGCGTGACGATGACATCGTCCTTCGTCAGGATGAACGCCGACGATGAACCGCCCTCGGTGACGTATCCGTCCTGCAGCATCCAGGCTTCGCCTGCACCGGCTTCCGCCGCGGCCTGCTTCGCCAGCACTTGCGCCAGCAGCGCCACGCTCTTGATGTCACGCCGCTCCCAGCGGATGTCGGGCACGGTGATCACGTTGATGCCGGTCTTGGCCGAGGCGGCATTGATGATGTCCTTTTCCGAGGTGAACATCACCAGGCTCGACTTGACATCAGCCTTGGGGAACGGGAAGTCGCGGCCCTTGTCGGCGCCGCGCGTGACCTGGAGATAGACGAGGCCGCTCCCGAGCTTGTTGCGCGCGATCAGCTCCTTTTGCAGCTCGGTGATGCGCTCGACCGTCTCCGGCAGCCTCAAGCTGATCTCGCCGACAGAGCGCTCGAGCCGCGCCAGGTGCGAGGCGTTGTCGACCAGCTTGCCGCCCAGCACGGCCGAGACCTCGTAGATGCCGTCGGCGAACAGGAAGCCGCGGTCGAGAACCGAGATTTTGGCGTCCGAGAGCGGGACGAATGAGCCGTTGACGTAGGCGATCGAGTCCAAGGCAGGTCTCCTGGCGGGAAAAGGGGATTTGGCCACGGGTATAGGAGATTTAGCGAGCCCGATAAACCCTCGATCCGTCATTCCGGGGCATTCGCAAAGCGAATGAGCCCGGAATCTCGAGATTCCGGGTTCGATGCTTCGCATCGCCCCGGAATGACGGCGCCGGTTAATGCGACAGAATCTTCGACAGGAACTTCTGCGCGCGGTCGCTGCGCGGCTTGCCGAAGAAATCCTCCTTCGCCGCGTCCTCGACGATCTCGCCGCGATCCATGAAGATCACGCGGTTGGCGACCTTGCGGGCAAAGCCCATCTCGTGCGTGACGACCATCATGGTCATGCCCTCGCGGGCGAGATCGACCATGACGTCGAGCACCTCGCTGACCATTTCAGGATCGAGCGCCGAGGTCGGCTCGTCGAACAGCATGACGATCGGATCCATCGCGAGCGCGCGCGCGATCGCAACGCGCTGCTGCTGGCCGCCGGAGAGCTGCGCCGGGAATTTCTGCGCCTGCTCCTTCAGGCCGACGCGCTCCAGGAGCTGCATGCCTTTCGCCACCGCCTTGTCGTACGGCCGTCCCAGCACCTTCTGCTGGGCAAGGCAGAGGTTCTCGATGATCTTGAGATGCGGGAACAGCTCGAAGTGCTGGAACACCATGCCGACGCGCGAGCGAAGCTTCGGCAGGTCGGTCCTGGGATCGTTGACCTTGGTGCCGTCGACGCTGATGTCGCCCTCCTGGAACGGCTCGAGCGCGTTGACGCATTTGATCAGCGTCGACTTGCCCGAACCCGAGGGACCGCAGACCACGACGACCTCGCCCTTGGTGACGCTGGTGGTGCAGTCGGTCAGCACCTGGAAGGTCGGGGTGTACCATTTGTTGACGTGGCTGATTTCGATCATGACCGACACGCTCTATCGAATGATGGCGATGCGCGCCTGGAGGCGACGCACGCCGAAGGACGCGACACAGGAAATGGTGAAGTAGACGACGGCGGCGAACAGGTACATCTCGACTAGGCGGCCGTCGCGCTGCGCGACCTTGCTCGCCGCGCCCAGAAAGTCCGGGATCGAGAGCACGTAGACCAGCGAGGTGTCCTGGAACAGCACGATGGTCTGCGTCAGCAGCACCGGCAGCATGTTGCGGAACGCCTGCGGCAGCACGACGTAGCGCATGGTCTGGGCGTAGGTCAGGCCGAGCGCGTTGGCGGCGGCGGGCTGGCCGCGCGAGATCGACTGGATGCCGGCGCGCATGATCTCGGAGAAGTACGCCGCCTCGAACATGATGAAGGTGATGAGCGAGGAGGCGAACGCGCCGACGCTGATCGGCCGCGACGCGCCGGTCACCCACTGCCCGATATAGGGCACCAGGAAGTAGAACCAGAAGATGACCAGCACCAACGGCAGCGAGCGCATGAAGTCGACATAGACGCCGGCGATGCGGCCGAGCACCTTGAAGCCCGACAGTCGCATCAACGCGATCGCGGTGCCGAAGATCAGGCCGCCGAGGCCCGCCAGCGCCGTCAGGGTCACCGTGAACGTCATGCCCTCGTAGAACAGGTAGGGCAGCGCGCGGCGGATGACGTCGAAATCGAGATTACCGAACATTGCGCTATTTCCCCGTGATGTAGCCGGGGATCGCGACATAGCGCTCGAGGAAGCGCATCGCGGTCACGACGACGGCGTTGACGAGGAGATAAAGGATGGTCGCGGCGGTGAAGGCCTCGAACACCTGGAACGAGAATTCCTGCATCGAGCGCGCCTGTCCGGTCAGCTCGATCAGGCCGATGGTGATGGCCACCGCCGTGTTCTTGATGGTGTTGAGGAACTCGGAAGTCAGCGGCGGCAGGATGATGCGGAACGCCATCGGCAGCAGCACGTAGCGATAGCCCTGCACGGTGGTGAGCCCGAGCGCGGTCGCCGCCATCTTCTGCCCGCGCGGCAACGAACCGATGCCCGCCTGCAATTGCACCGCGACGCGCGCCGACATGAAGAAGCCGATGCCGATCGCGGCCGTCCAGAACGGCGCATTCGGCAGTTGCTTCAGCCACAGGCCGGCGGACTTCGGCAGCAGCTCCGGCAGCACGAAGAACCACAGGAAGAGCTGCACCAGCAGCGGCATGTTGCGGAAGAACTCGACCCAGCAGAAGCCGAACCGGTAGGCCGCCTTGGACGGCAGCGTGCGCATGACGCCGACGAGCGAGCCGAACACCAGCGCGATGATCCAGGCGAGCACCGCCGTCTTCAGGGTCAGCACCAGGCCCGACAACAGCATGTCGAGATAGGTGCCGGTCCCCATCGGGTTCGGCTCGAAGAAAATTCCCCAGTTCCAGTGGTAGTTCACGTGTCCCTCGCGCGAACGCGCCAATCACAGATGTCGTAAACGTCTATGCAAATGTCCGGCCACTCCCTCCAGAATGGCCGGAATTTGCTTCCTCTCCCCGCAAGCGGGGAGAGGCGAACAACTCAGCTTACTTGTAGTCGTCCGGGTTCGGCGAGTCCGTCGGCTTGGCGAACTCGTTCTTCAGCTCGGCCGAGATCGGAGTGTTGAGGTTGAGCCCCTTCGGCGGGATCTTGGCCGTGAACCACTTCTCGTAGATCTTCTGGCCTTCGCCCGAGGTGTAGAGCGCAGCGGTCGCCGCATCGACCACCTTCTTGAACGGCGCGTCGTCCTTGCGCAGCATGATGCCGTAGGGCTCGGGCTTGGAGAAGGCGTCCTTGGAGATGACGTAGTCGTCGGGCGACTTCGAGCCGGCAACGAGGCTCGCGAGCAGGATATCGTCCATCACGAAGGCGACCGCGCGATCGGTCTCGACCATCAGGAAGGATTCGGCGTGATCCTTGGCCGGGATGATGTTGGCGCCGAGGCCTTTCGCAACATTGGCCTCGGTGAGCTGCTTGATGTTGGTGGTGCCGGCGGTCGAGACCACGGTCTTGCCCTTGAGATCATCGATCGACTTCAGGCCGCTCGACTTTTTGAACACGTAGCGGCTGGCGGTCAGGAAGTGGGTGTTGGTGAAGGCGACCTGCTTCTGGCGCTCGGCATTGTTGGTGGTCGAGCCGCATTCGAGGTCGATGGTGCCGTTGGCCATCAGCGGGATGCGGGTCGCCGAGGTCACCGGATTGAGCTTGACCTCGAGCTTGTCGAGCTTGAGTTCCTTCTTCACGGCGTCGACGATCTTGTAGCAGATGTCCATCGCGAACCCGATCGGCTTCTGGTTGTCGTCCAGATAGGAGAACGGGATGGAGGAGTCGCGGAAGCCCAGCGTGATGGCACCGGTGTCCTTGATGTTCTTCAGCGTGCCGGTCAGCTCCTGGGCCCCGGCCTGGCTGACGACGAAGGTCGCGGCCAGCGCGAGCCCGATGTGACGGAAATGCTTCACTTTTTTGGTCCCCTTTCAGGATGATGCGGCCGGATGCAAGCACAAATCAGGCCGGATTAGAATGTGACTTTCGACTGGATCGCCGCTCAGGTTAACGGCTCAGGTGAGTGGCTTGGGCAATTCGCCGAGATCCCAGAACAGGCCGGCCATCACCGTCAAGGCCTCTTCGGTCAACGGCAGCAGGATGTGCTCATTGGGCGCATGCTGGGAGCAGCCGGGATAGGAGTGCGGGACCCAGATCGTTGGCAGGCCCAGGATCTCGGAAAACACGTCGTTCGGCAGCGAGCCGCCGAAGTTCGGCAGCACCGCCGGCGCCTTGCCGGTGGTCTCCCGCACCGAATCCGCCGCCCATTTGATCCAGGGGCTGTCGAAATCGGTACGCGAGGCGGCAAAGCTCTGTGCGGCCCGCACCTCGACCATCGGGAAACCCTTTTGCACCAGATGCGCGCGGACGGCCTCGATCAGGCCGTCGACCCTGGTGCCGACGACAAAACGCAGTTGCAGCACGGCATTGGCGTGGCCGGGAATGGCGTTGGCCGGCTTCTCGATATTGCCGGACGACATCGCCAGCACTTCCAGCGTGTTCCAGGCGTAGAGGCGTTCGGCCGCCGACAGGCCTTCCTCGCCCCAGTTCTCCGCCAGTGCCGGCTCGTCCGCGGTCGGCACCACCTCCACGTCCGCAAGATAGCTGCGGATCTGGTTGGTGAGCCGCGGCGGCTTCAGGGCCTCGAGCTGGAGACGGCCATGGCCGTCGACCAGCGTCGAGATCGCGTTGACCAGAATGGTCGCGGGGTTGGCGAGCACGCCGCCCCAATTGCCGGAATGATGGCCGCCGTCGCGCAAATTGACGTCGAGATGGATGCGGATGCCGCCACGGCAGCCGAGGAAGAGTGTCGGGCGATCTGCCGACAAACGCGGTCCGTCGGAGGCCATGAACAGATCGGCCTTGAGTGCATCGCGATTGAGGTCGCAGACCTTGCCGAGATCGGGCGAGCCGATCTCCTCGCCCATCTCGACGATGAATTTGGCGTTGAAGCCGAGCTTGCCGCCGCGGGCCTCGCGCACCGCGCGGAGCGCCGCCATGTTGATGCTGTGCTGGCCCTTGTTGTCGGCGGTGCCGCGGCCGTAGAGGCGCGTGCCCGCAACCGTCGTGCGCCAGGGATCGCGGCCATCGCGCCATTCGCCTTCCATGCCGTCGACGACGTCGCCATGGCCGTAAATCAGCACGGTCGGGGCGGATGCGCTCTCGTGATGCTCGGCGAACAGGAACGGCGCCTTGCCGCTGGGAGATTCGACCATGCGGCTTTGAAAATCGAGCGCAGCGAAGGCCGGCTGCATCTCCTGTTCCAGATAGGCACGCAGCTCCGCACCGCGCGACGGATTCTGGCTCTCGGTCTTGAAGGCGACGCGGCGGTCGAGTTCGGCGAGGAACGCGCCCGAACTGAAATCCTCACGGGCACGGGCGATGGCGGCGGCTCTGGTCATGATTTGCTTTTCGGACTTCGAGGAAGGACCCTACCCGAGACAGGACGGCCTTCGATAGTGGCGGGGACTTGGATTGTTCTTGTACTTCTCTTGTAGTTCTCTTGGGATTTCGTTCTTGCTCGCTTGAGATTGGCTTGCCAAGGGCAGCAGTGCTGCTGATTTTGGCCTTGCCAAGAGCAAGTTATGTGCAAGAAGTTCGCCAAGTTGGGGCGCACGTCTATCATTCGAAGAGCGCTCGGTACAGAGCGCCGGGGGACCATTATGGCCAAGCAGATCAGGCTCAACGCCTTTGCGATGAATTGCGTCGCCCACCAGTCGCCGGGCCTGTGGACCCATCCGCGCGACCGCACCGCCGAATATAATCGCCTGCCCTACTGGCTCGACCTCGCCAGGACGCTGGAGCGCGGCCGTTTCGACGGATTGTTCCTGGCCGACGTGCTTGGCGTCTACGACGTCTATGGCAACAGCCCTGACGCAGCCTTGCGCAATGCAGCACAGACGCCGTCGAACGAGCCGTTGCTCCTGCTCTCGGCGATGGCGGCGGTGACGCAAAATCTCGGTTTCGGCGTCACCAGCAATTTGTCCTTCGAGCCGCCCTACCCGTTCGCGCGGCGGATGTCGACACTCGACCATCTCACCGAGGGCCGGATCGGCTGGAACGTCGTCACCGGCTATCTCGACAGCGCCGCCCGCGGCGCCGGCAAGGACAAGCAGACCGGACATGACGACCGCTACGACATCGCCGACGAATATATGGAGGTCGTCTACAAGCTCTGGGAAGGAAGCTGGGAGGACGATGCCGTGCTGCGCGACCGGGCGCGCGGCATCTTCACCGATCCCGCGAAGGTTCATCGCGTCAATCACGAGGGCGCGAACTACCGCATCAACAACACCATCCATCTCAGCGAGCCGTCGCCGCAGCGCACGCCCGTGCTGTACCAGGCCGGCACCTCGCCGCGCGGCCGCCAATTCGCGGCGCGTCACGCCGAATGTGTGTTCATGTCGGGACCGTCGGCCAAGATCATCGCGCCGCGCGTCTCCGCGATCCGCCAGGAGGCTGCCGCACTCGGCCGCAATCCGGCGGAGATCCTCATGTTCAACATGATGACGATCATCCTCGGCAACACGGAGGCTGAAGCTGCGGCGAAATATGCCGACTACCGCTCGCATATCAGCCCGGAAGGCGCCCTGGCCCTGATGTCGGGATGGACCGGCATCGACTTCTCCGGCTACGAGCTCGACCAGCAGGTCCGGCACGTCCAGAACGACGCCGGCCGCAGCGCGCTCGACAACGTGACCCGCGGCGACCCCGACCGCGTCTGGACCGTGCGCGACGTCATCGAGCATGTCGGCATCGGCGGCGCCGGTCCGGTCGTGGTGGGCACGCCGGAGAGCGTCGCAGACAAGATCGAGGATTGGTTCGAGAAGACCGACGTCGACGGCCTCAACGTGGCGTTCGCGATCTCGCCCGGTGACTTCGAGGACATCGCCGACATGCTGGTACCGGAGCTGACGCGGCGCGGACGGTACAAGCCGGAGTATGCGAAAGGCACGTTGCGGGAGAAGCTGTTCGGCGCGGGGCGCGCAAGGCTCGACACGCCGCATCCGGCGGCGGGGTATCGGGTGGCGAAGACGGGGTAGGCGCCACCCCCAATGTCGTCCTGGCGAAAGCCAGGACCCATTACCCCAACAGGGAGTTTGGCGAAGACTGGTCGTTCGGGATTAGTACCACCCGCACACGATAGATCACGCGGTATGGGTCCTGGCTTTCGCCAGGACGACGATGTGGAGGCATTGTGCACGCTGCCTCCACACCGTCACTGCCCTACACCTTCCCGTCCACCATCACCTCGATCAGCTTCGTCCCCGGCCGGCCAAACGCCGACGACAGCGTCGCCTTCAGCTCGCTTGGGTCGCTGATCTTGATCGCCTCGCACCCCAATGCCTTCGCGACCCCGGCGAAATCCACCGGCGGATCGATGAAATCCATGCCGACATAGTTGTCGTCGCCATGGAAGGCGAGCAGGCGCTGCTTGATGATGCGATAGCCGCCATTGTTGGCGATGACGACGTTGAGCGGCAGCTTGTGATGTGCCGCCGTCCAGAGCGACTGGATCGAATACATCGCGCTGCCGTCGCCGGAGAAGCACACCACGGGACGATCCGGATTGGCGATGCTGACACCGACCGAGGCCGGCAGGCCCCAGCCGATGCCGCCGGATGCAAGGCCGTGATAGCCGAAGCGATCGCGGTGCGGATGCAGGTTCGTGATCTGGCGGCTGGAGGTGAGGCCTTCGTCGACGAGGATGGCGTTGCCGGGCATGGCCTCTGTCATTTGCAGCACCAGATAGTCCGGATCGATGGGGTTGCGGCCCGCACTCTTGCCGATCTGCTCCACCAGCGCGGCGCGGCGCGCGCTCCAGTTCTTCGGCGCAAGCTCGGCGAGACGCTGCCTGGCGCGTTGCGCCAGTGCCGCGCCGCCCATCTCCTTCAGCACCGGGATCAGCGCGCGCAGCGTTTCCTTGACGTCCGCCTTTAGCGCAATCTCCGCGCCAAAATTCTTGGCGATCTCCCAGTCGATGAGGCCGACCTGGAGAATTGGCAATCCATCCGGCAGCGGATCGACCTCGCTATAGACCGACATCCGCAGCGGATCGCCGCCGAGCGCGATCAGGAGGTCGTAGGGCGCGAGCGTGTCGCGCGCGACCTTCTGCACCCGCGCCAACGTGCCGACGAAGCTCGGGCTCTCCGAGAGGAAGTGCGAGCCATAGGGCGTCGAGGACTGATAGGCGGCAGCGCCGAGCAGCTCGGCGAGCTCGGCCGCCTCCTTCAGCGCGTCGCTCTTGACCACCTCGTCCATGGTGACGATGACAGGACGTTCGGCCTTGAGCAGCCGCGCGGCAAAGGCCTTCAGCGCCTCGTCCGACGGTTTGGTGCGCGTGTCGATGCGGGTGGAGCGGCCAAGATCGATGCCGGCTTCGCTGTTGAGGATGTCACCGGGCAGCGAGATGAACACCGGCCCGGTCGGCGGCGTCATCGCGACCTTGGCGGCGCGGCGCACGATGCGCGGCAGATCCTCCAGCCGCGTCACCTCGACCGCCCATTTCACCAGCGGCTCGGCCATGCGCACCAGCGGGCCGTAGAGCACCGGCTCCATCAGGCCGTGCCCCTGCTCCTGCTGGCCCGCGGTCAAAATCATCGGCGTGCCCGTGAACTGGGCGTTGTAGAGCGAGCCCATGGCGTTGCCGAGGCCGGGCGCGACATGGACGTTGCAGGCGACGAGCTTGCCGGAGGCACGGCTGTAGCCGTCGGCGATCGCCACCACCAGGCTCTCCTGCATCGCCATGACATAGGTGAGATCAGGGTGGTCCTTCAGCGCATGCATGATCGGCAGCTCGGTGGTGCCGGGGTTGCCGAACAGATGGGTGATGCCCTCGTCCTTGAGCAGCGCGAGAAAAGCGGAACGGCCGGTGATCTTGTTCTTCATGTTTCCTCCAGAAGCGGGCGTTGCCGCAAGGACGGAGGCATGATGGCCGAACTTGGCCGAGGCACGCAAGGAAGCGCCGTCATGGCAGACTTGCGTCGGCGCGCGCAAGCTGGGAACATGCTCGGGCGTAAACCTGCACGGGGAGACGCGATGGCCTATGACGAGAACACCGCGGCGCGGGTGCGCAAATTGCTGGCGGGTCAGCGATACGTCGCGGAAAAGAAGATGATGGGCGGCCTCTGCTTCATGGTGAACAACACCATGTGCTGCACCGTAAGCGGGCGCGGCGGCATGCTGATCCGCGTCGGCCCGGAAGCGCATGCACGCATGCTGCAGGAGCCGCATACGAGCCCGATGGAAATGCGCGGGCGCATCATGAGCGGCTTTGTACGCGTCGCGCCGGACGGCTATCAGGGCGATGCCGAGCTGAAAAAATGGGTCAAGCGCGGGCTCGACTTCGTGGCGGCGAATACCGCGGGACGCAAAGCGGCGCCGCGGAAGGCTGTTTCGGCGAAGACTGAGGTCGCCGCCAAGGCTAAAACACCTCCTCGCGGCCGAGCTCGAAAGGGTTTTCGCCGCTAGCGCGCTTCTTCTTTTTCGAGCGCTGCCAGACCACACCGGGAAAGCCCTTCAACGGCACCAGCGGCTCGCCGGTATAGGCCCATTCCTGGAGCTCTTCGATCGCGATGTGATAGAGCGGCTGGCGGCCGGTGCGCTCCCTAAACAGCGCGCGGGGGATGTTGACCATGTGGGGCCCGCGCGGCCGCTCGTAGGCGATCGGCGTGCCGCAATGCGAGCAGAAGCTGCGCGCGGTTTTGGTGGCCTTGTCCTCGTAGCGCGTGAGCGCGGTCTTGCCGGAGGTGATGCGAAAGCGCTTCTTCCAGCTCCCGACATAGGTCGCGTAAGCCGCGCCATGGGCGCGGCGACTACTGGCGGAATGATCGTGCCAGGCCCAGCGCGCGGGAACGTCGATCTCGAAGGTGACCTTGCCGCAGAGGCATTGACCGGTGGCGGTTCCTGCGGCGGCTGCGGCTTTGGCCATCGTCTCTCTCCGTCGTCGTTGCAGAGACGACAATACACGATCGTCATTCCGGGGCGCGACGAAGTCGCGAGCCCGGAATCCATCGGGCCGCGTACTCAGAGGCGACATGGATTCCGGGCTCGACGCTCCCGGGCCGCGCTTCGCGCGGTCCCGAGCGTTGCCCCGGAATGACCGAGGGAGATTACGCCGGTGTCAGCTCGTCATACGCCGGATAGTCGGTATACCCCTTCTCCTCGCCGCCGTAGAACGTGGCCCGATTGTAGGGCGTGATCGGATAATCGTGCCGAAGGCGCCGCGGCAGATCGGGGTTGGAGATGAAGATACGGCCGAAGGCGATGATGTCGGCATGGCCGTCGGCGATCGCCGCATTCGCGGTCTCGCCGGTAAACCCGCCGGCGGTCATCAGCACGCCGCTGTAGAGCGGACGGAACAGCACCATCGCCGACGGTACATTCTCCCAGTGGACGTCGGCGCGCCCGGCGCCGCTGGAGCGCGGCTCGATGAAGTGAAGATAGGCAAGACCGAGCTTGTCGAGCGCCTTCACGACATGGGTGTAGAGCGGCATCGGATCGGGCTCGCCGGAATCGTTGGCGATACCGTGCGGCGACAGCCGCACGGCGACGCGGTTTGCACCCCAGACGTCGATCGCGGCCTGCGTGACATCGAGCAGAAGCCGCGCGCGATTCTCTATTCCGCCGCCATATTGATCGGTGCGCTGGTTGCTGCGCGATTGCAGGAACTGCTCGAGCAGATAGCCGTTGGCGCCGTGGATCTCGACGCCGTCGAAGCCGGCGGCGAGCGCATTCTTCGCGCCCTGCCGGAACGCCTCGACGATGCCCTTGACCTCGTCCGTCTCCAGCGCGCGCGGCGTCTCGTAGTCGGCGATCTTGCCTTCGGCCGTCATCGCCTTCATGCCTTCGGCCTTGATCGCAATCGCCGAGGCCGAGACCGGCAGCTCACCGCCATGGAAGGACGAATGCGAGACGCGGCCGACATGCCAGAGCTGGAGGAAGATGATGCCGCCCTTGGCATGCACGGCATCCGTCACCTTGCGCCAGCCGGCGATCTGCGCCTCCGAATAGATGCCGGGCGTCGCCGGATTGCCGCGGCCGTGCGAGAGCACCGGCGAGGCTTCGGCGATGAGCAAGCCGCCCGGCGTCGCGCGCTGGCCGTAATATTCGGCATTGAGCGGCCGCGGCGAAAAGCTGTCGCGCTCGGCGCGCATGCGCGTCAGCGGCGCCATCGCGACGCGATGCGCCAGCTCGTACGGACCGACCTGCAACGGATTGAACAACGCCGGAAATTTCATGCTGGCCCCAAAGTGGCTATGGAAGGATGCGGATCATATAAGAGGAAGAGACGGCCTGAAAAGATGGTGCCCGGTCTCCCTCTCCCCGTTCTTACGGGGAGAGGGTTGGGGTGAGGGGCCGCCTCCACGAAAATGGTGAGAGCTGGACTCGCGGAAACTCCCCCTCACCCGGAATCCGCGCTACGCGCGCATTCCGGCCTCTCCCCGCAAGCGGGGAGAGGCGAAGTGGCGCCGCGAACGCGGGAACCACGCTACGCCGTCTTGATCCAGACGGCCTTCACGTTGAGATACTCCTCGACGTGCTGCTTGCCGGACTCGCGGCCGTAACCGCTCATCTTGTAGCCGCCGAAGGGCACGGCCGGATCCATCGCCTGGTAGCAGTTCACCCACACCGAGCCGGCACGCAGGCTCTTCGCGACCGCATGCGCCTTGCTGACGTCGCGCGTCCACAGGCCCGAGCCGAGGCCGAACGTGGTGTTGTTGGCGCGCTTGACCAGTTCGTCCATGTCCTTGAACGCGATGGCGGAGATGACGGGGCCAAAAATCTCCTCCTGCGCGATGCGCATATTGTCCTGGACGCCCGCGAACACGGTCGGCGAGACGAAGAAACCCTTCGACAGCGCGCCTTCGGTGACGCGGCCGCCGCCGGCGAGCGCCCGCGCGCCTTCCTTCTGGCCGATATCGAGATAGCCGGTGACGCGCTCGAGCTGCTGCTCGGAGACCAGCGGGCCGATCTGCACGTTGGGATCGAGACCATTGCCGACTTGCAGCTTCTTGCCGAACTCGGCGACGCGGCCGACGAACTCCTCGTAGATCGACTGCTCGACGAACAGGCGCGTGCCGGCACTACAGATCTGGCCGGAGTTGGCAAACACCGCCATCGCGGCGCCGGGCACGGCGGCATCGAGATCGGCGTCCGCGAACACGATGTCCGGCGACTTGCCGCCAAGCTCGAGCGAGACGCGCTTGAGGTTGCCGGCCGAGGCGCGGATGATCGACTGTCCCGTGACGTGCGAGCCGGTGAAGGCGACCTTGTCGACGTCAGGGTGCGCGGCGAGCGCAGCGCCCGCGGTCTCGCCATAGCCGGGCACGACGTTGACGACGCCGGGCGGAATGCCCGCCTCCATCGCCAGCTCGGCGATGCGCAACGAGGTCAGCGGCGCCTCTTCAGCGGGCTTGAGCACCACGGTGCAGCCGGTGGCGATCGCGGGGCCGATCTTCCAGATCGTCGCGGTGAGCGGGCCGTTCCAGGGGATGATGGCGCCGACGACGCCGATCGGCTCCTTCAGCGTGTAGGAGAAGATTTCGCCCGGCAGCGAGTTCTCGATGGTCTCGCCATGGATCGCGGTGGTCTGACCGGCGTAATAGCGCAGCATACCGACGGCGCGGAGGCGATAGGCACGGGTGCGGCTGAGCGGCGCGCCCATATCGAGCGTGTCGAGCTGCGACAATTCGTCGAAATTCTTCTCGACGAGATCGGCAAGCTTCAGCAGCAGGTTCTGCCGCTCGAACGGCTTGACCTTGCTCCAGGGTCCTTCGAAGGCGCGGCGGGCGGCGGCAACGGCGCGGTCGATGTCTTCCTTGTCACCCTCGGCAACGGTTGCGAGCAGTTCGCCGGTCGCGGGATTGTGAGTCTCGAAGCGCTTGCCGGAGGCGGCATCGACCCATTTCCCGTCGATCAGCATCTGCTTGTAGGACCCATTGGCGAACGGGTGGCGCGTGATCGGAATAGCCTGCGACACAGCCATGGTTGCACTCCCTGTCAGGTGATTGATTGGGTTCGATCTCGGCGGGATCGTTGGGCGAGAAAGGATACAGCGGTGCCGGAAAGGCGTAAAGGCGGCGTGGAACGAAGACCTCCCATGCCGACTTGTGCAGGGTCGCGCGAACGCCATGTTATAGCTCGACCGAACTTGACGCCGCTCCCCGGAGAATGAGCCATGTCGCATCCTGTCATAGCCAAGGGCAATGTCGCCGTGATCACCGGGGGCGCATCCGGCATCGGCCTCGCCGCCGCCATCGCCTTCGCGCGCGCGGGAATGAAGGTGTGCATCGCCGACGTCGACCAGGCGCGACTGCAGGAGGCCGCAACAAGACTGGCATCCGTCACCGCCGCCACACATGTGATGACATTCGTCGTCGATGTCAGCCGCGCCGAGAGCGTGAAGGAACTGGAACACGCCGTCGGCGCGCATTTCGGCGGTACCGATATCCTCATGAACAATGCGGGCATCCAGCCCGGCAGCACGCTGTTCGGCGAGCCCGATAACTGGCAGCGCATCATCGCCGTCAACATGTGGGGCATCATCAACGGCTCGCGCATCTTCGCGCCCAACATGATCGCGCGCGGCAAGGCCGGCCTGATCATCAACACCGGCTCGAAGCAGGGCATCACCACGCCGCCCGGCGATCCCGCCTACAATGTCTCGAAGGCCGGCGTGAAGGCTTTTACGGAAGCGCTCCAGCATGAGCTGCGCAACACGGAAGGCTGCCACATCACGGCGCATCTGCTCGTTCCCGGCTTCGTCTTCACGGGGCTGACCGCGAAGGGCCGCACCGAGAAGCCGGCGGGAGCCTGGACGCCCGAGCAGACCGTCGACTTCATGATCGCGCGGCTCGAGGCCGGCGATTTCTACATCCTGTGCCCGGACAACGACGTGCCCCGCGCCCTCGACGAAAAGCGCATGCTCTGGGCCGCCGGCGATATCGTCGAGAACCGGCCCCCGCTGTCGCGCTGGCACCCGGACTATGCGGACGCGTTCGCGAAGTTCGTGAAGGGGGGCTAGGCGCGCTCTTTCGCACCCTCTCCCCGTTCTTACGGGGAGAGGGTGGGGCGAGGGGCTGCTTACGCAAACTGCGGTCTGAACTATCGAAGGGATTTCGCAAGGGGTGGCCGTGGAGTCGGAGAGACTTTTGTCGCTGCGACTCAGTGCCATGCCCCTCACCCGGATCGCGTCGGACGATGCTTCGCATCGCCGAGGGCGATCCGACCTCTCCCCGCGGAAGGGCGGGGAGAGGTTAAGAAGCCTACAGCGTCTCTTGCTGATGCCCGCAATTCTTGCAGGCGAACTTGACGCGGCTCTGGCCCTTTGGCGCCTGCACCCGGTTCGGGGCGCCGCACTTGCCGCAGACCGCCTCGATCCGGGTATCGCCCTGCTTGACGACGATGGTCTTCTTTTCCATCGATTCGCGGATCAGGCGCTCGGCCTCCTCTCGCAGGGATTGTTTGGACAAAGCTCATCTCCGCCATGAATGCGGGCGAGGCTTATCGCACCTGCGTCGGAATCACAATCCGTGATGGTGATCGCGGCGTTATCAACATGTCATTCCGGGTTGGTCCGCAGGACCAGACCTCAGGTACGCACTTGCGCACCGGGGAATCTCGAGATTCCGGGTTCATTCGCTGTGCAAATGCCCCGGAATGACGGTGTATGACTTCAGACCTCGACAATCACATAGCTGTCCTCGACATGCACCGGAAACGTTTCGGCAACATACGGGCCCTTCTGCAATTCGTCGCCCCGCTCCACCGCGACCGGATATGACCTGATCCTGACGCGTTTCGGATCGAACCAGGACTGGCCGTTGCGCATGTCGAACTCCCAGCCGTGCCAGGGACAGCGCAGCATCTCGCCGACGCGAGAGCGCTGATAGATGCCCGGCTCGGGCGAGGTCAGCCGCGCCACGCAGGCCGCCTTGTCCAGCGGGGCACCTTCGTGCGGGCAGCGGTTCAGAAGCGCAAAGAACTCGCCGTTGACGTGGAACACAACGATGTCGCGGCCCGCGACGTCGACGACCTTGTTGCCGCCGGGCGGGATCTCGGAAGTGCGGGCGACGATGTGGCGGGCCATGCTGGTTTCAGAACTTGTAGACCGCGCGGGCATTGGTGCTGAAGATCTTCTTCCGCTCAGCCTCGGTCAGCGGCGTCTTGAAGGCGAAGCGCGGATCGTCGAAGTCCCAATGCGGATAGTCCGACGAGAACAGCAGACGGTCGATGCCGACCCATTCGATCAGCGCGCGCAGGTGCCGGGCCTCGTCCGGCTCGTCGATCGGCTGGGTCGTGAACCAGAAGTGCTCGCGGACGTATTCCGAGGGCCTGCGCTTGAGGTGTGGCACCTCGCTGCGGAACCGCTCGAAATGCTGGTCCATGCGCCACACCGCTGACGGAATCCAGCCAAAGCCGCCCTCGATGAAGACGATCTTCAGCTTTGGAAAGCGCTCCGGCACGCCCTCGATGACGAGGCTCGCAAGCTGCGCGGCAATGGTGTGCGCGTTCGACTGGTGCTCCTCGACATAATAAGACGGCCAGCCGCCGCCGGTCGGCGCGTGGCCGCCATAGCCGCCGACATGGATGCCGAGCGGCAAGTCCAGTGCCTGCGCGCGCTCGTAGATCGGCCAGTAGCGGCGGCGGCCGAGCGGCTCGTTGGCGCGCGGCGAGACGTTGATCTGGATGTATTCCCCGACCTTGGCGCAGCGCTCGATCTCAGCAATGGCTAGCTCGTTGCCGTCCTGCCCGACCAGGATCGACGCCTTCAGGCGCGGATCCCGATGCGACCAGAACGCCAGCTGCCAGTCATTGATGGCGCGCTGGATCGCGGCGCCGAACTCCAGGTTCTGCTGCGAGAAGATGAAGAGATCGAGCACCTGGAGAATGCCGAACTCGACGTCGAGCGGATCGAGATGCTGCTTGCGCATGAAATCAAGATCGGAACCGGGCGGCCCCCCGGTCGGCGGCCAGGCATCGCGCCGCGCGATCAGCGGCGAGGACCGCGGATAGGGCGTGGTGAACAGATAGGGCGTGCGCAGATGGCTGCCGTATTCCTTCAGGTGCTGCTGCCAGCGCTTCGGCAGGAATTCGTTCAGATCGTCGGTCGAGCGAAGACTCGGATGGACGTCGCAATCGACGATGCGCAGCCGCGATGCGGCGGGCTTCTCGTCGTCGCGCAGCGGACGGTCGATGACTTCGCTCATGCGGTCCTCCAAAATCAGTTGGCGAGCGACAACCGCGGAAACGTCTCCAGCGGGTTGTCGACGCACATCTTCGCGATGATGCCCTTCGGCAGGTTCGGCGGGATCGGATCGTCGCCGTCGAACTGCCAATGCGGGTAGTCGGACGCGAACAGGAACATTTTCTCGGAGCCGATCTGGTCGATGATCTCCTCGACGCTTTTCGCGTCGCTAGGTGCATCGAACGGCTGCATGGTGACGCGAAAATTGTCGCGGATGATCGATGCCGGCTCGCGCTCGACCCAGGGAACCTCGACGCGCACGCCGCGCCAGGTCTTGTTGGCCCGCCACATGAAGGCCGGCAGCCAGCTTACGCCCGACTCCATCAGCACGACCTTCAAGTTTGGGTATTTGCCGAACACCCCCTCATAGATCAGGCTGAGGATCTGCGCCTGAAACGCCTGGGCCTCGACGAAGTAATATTCGTAGCGATGCGACGGCCAGCCGGCCGAGCTCGGCGCTTGGCGATATTGCGTGCCGGCGTGGATCGCGAGCGGCAGCTTGTACTTTTCTGCGAGCTGATAGACGGGCCAGAAATGTCGCCGTCCCAGTAGCGTCTCACCCTGCGCCAGCACCAGGATGGAGACGAAGCGATTGTCGCCGGCGCGGCGCTCGATCTCCTCGATCGCGAGATCCGGCGCCTGCATCGGCACCACGATGGAGGCGCGCAGGCGGGAATCGCGCGCAAGCCATTCGGCGGCGATCCAGTCGTTGATGGCCTTGCAGAAGTCGGCCGCCATGTAGGCGTCGAAGACGGCCTGCGCGCCGTAGAGCACGTTGAGGATGGCGTGGCTCGCACCCAATTGGTCGAACGCGCCCTTCTGCACCATGGCGAGATCGGAGCCGGGCTTGGCGCCGTTGGCCGGCCGCCAGTCGGCGCGGCCCGACAGCGGCATGCCCGGCGGATAAGAGGTGAGATCGAGCCCATCGATGGCGCGGCTCACCACCTGCTCTTTCCAGTGATCGCTGAGATAGGGAAGCAGCGTCGTGCGCGTGCCACCAACGGCCGGGTGGATGTCGCAGTCGATCCGCGTCGCCGCCATTGGGGGTTCCTCGGAGTTTCCTCGCGCAGTCTTTATTGGCGGCGTTCTTCGCGCCGCCCGGGCAGAGTGCGCCGGCCGACGCCGCCACGCAAGGGCGCGCGCCCGCGCGATCCGTCATGGCTCGGTTGCATTTCGCGGGCGCGATATGTGGATCAGCTGCGCGGTGGATGCTCTGGCACCCACCGCGTCAGATTGCAAACCGCTGCGCACTTCTCTCCTCAAGCCGCCTTGGAGACCTCCATCAGCAGACGCTCGGCCTTGGCATCCTCGATGCGATTCATCAGCCGGCTGCTCTCGTGATTGTCGCGCACGGTCTTGGTCAGCGTGACGCAGGTCTGGAGCAGCATCGCGACGCCCATGGTGAGATAGCCCTTCATCCAGAGGTCGATCGGCAGGAAGAAGATGCCGATTGCGACGAGGAAGGCGGAAGCCGCGAAGGACACGTAAGTGAAGGTCACCCAGGCGCTGCTGTGGGGCTGGCCGTTCTGGTTCATGGTCGTCTCCTGTTGGTTCGAATGATGATGGGATCTGAGTTCAGGCAGTCGGCTGGTGCTTGGACTTCAACCGCGCCAGCACGTCGTCCGCGGTCGTCTTCAGCCGGGGGCCGAAGCCCTGCTCGGCGAGTCGTTCGGCGGTCGCGAGCGGACCGGTGGCCGCATCGAGCTCAAACAGCGCGTCATCGGCGGCCTGGGCTTCCATCTGGCGCTCGCGCAGGCGCCTCAAGGTGCTCTCCGCTTCCGGCAACGTGGATTCGTAAGGACGTGCGGCCTCGATGCCGCTGCGGCGAAGCGAGCGCACCGCTTCCGAGGCACGGGCGAGGCGACGGCCGCGATCGAGCTCGGTGATGCGGGCCTGCGCAGTCGCGACGTGGCGCTTCAGCCGCGCGATCTCGGTTGCGAACAGCGCGCGTGCCGTCATCGCCGCATCGCGGTCGGCTTCGAGACCCGCGATGGCTTCGGCGGCCTCCTTGGCGAGATCCTCGCGGCCGCCATCGAGCGCCGCCACCGCGCGGGTCTCGAGATCGGCGATGCGCGCGCATGTCGCCTCGAGCTTGCGACCTTCCTGCTGGTCCTGCGCGATCGCCAGCGCCAGCGTCCGTTTGCTGCGCTCCACCGCGGCAGCGGCATCGCGCATCTGCTGATCGAGGATCAGCAGGGCCGTACGGTCCTCCAGCTCCTCGCCTGCGGCGGCCACGCTGCCGCGGAAAAGTGTCACGACGGTCTTGAACATCTGCAGCTCCCTGTTTATGAGCGTTGCTCACAGATGCTTTGTAGCAGGAATATTGAACACCGTTCAATAAATATCTGAGCGACGCTCAAGAATTTGACTCCAGATGACTAAGGCCTTGGAACGTCGAGCGAAACTTCGGACCGACCTGATCCAGGCGGCCGAGCGAATGATCGCTGAGCGGGGGTTGGCGGGTCTGAAAACCCGCGATTTGGCCCGCGAGATCGGCTGCGCCAATGGTGCGGTCTACAATCTCGTCGCCGACGTGGACGAGCTCGTCCTGCGGGTCGGCTCGCGCACGCTGCATCGCCTCGATGAGGCGCTCAGCGCGGCGGAACGCGCCGGGGAGCCCTCGCCGCAGGAAACGCTGGTCCGCATCGCCATTGCCTATTGCGACTTCGCCGCCGAAAACCTCGAACTCTGGCGCGCGCTGTTCGAGCACCGCATGGCCGCCGACAAGATCCTCCCCGACTGGTCCGTCGACGATCAGCTGCAGCTGTTCCGCCACATCTACCACCCGCTGGCGCTGCTGCTTCCCAAGCGCAGTCAGGAAGAGCTCGGCATCACCGCGCGCAGCCTGTTCTCGGCCGTGCATGGCATGGTGGCGCTGGGACTGGAGCAGAAACTGGTCGCCGTTCCCCTGCCGGCGCTGCGCAAGGAGATCGCAAACCTCGTGCGCGCGATGATCGACGGGCTGGTCGCGCGGGCGGAGTAAAAAGATCGGCGGCGGCTGACTAAAATTTCGCCTGTCGCATCGCGAGTGGTGCGCTTAGCCTTCGGGCCGTCCCCTCACCTCTATCCGGAGTCTCTCATGCCCCTCCTCATCCGCGGCGGCACCGTCGTCAATCACGATCATTCGCGCCGTGCGGACGTGCTGATCGACGGCGAGACCATCGTGGCGGTGGGCCCGTCGCTCGAGGCGCCCACAGGCACCGAGGTCATCGATGCCGGCGGCGCCTACGTCATTCCGGGCGGGATCGATCCGCATACCCATCTCGAAATGCCGTTCATGGGCACCGTCACCGCCGACGATTTCGAATCGGGAACCAAGGCGGCACTGAGCGGCGGCACCACCATGGTGGTGGATTTCTGCCTGCCCGATCCCGGCCAGTCGATGCTCGCGGCCTATCAGGAGTGGCGGCACAAATCCGAGAAGGCCGCCAGCGACTACGGCTTCCACATGGCGGTGACGTCGTGGTCGAAGCAGATTTTTGACGAGATGGAGACCGTGGTCAAAACCTACGGCATCAACACCTTCAAGCATTTCATGGCCTACAAGGGCGCGCTGATGGTGAATGATGACGAGCTCTACAACTCGTTCGCGCGCTGCGCCCATCTCGGCGCGATGCCTGTTGTCCATGCGGAGAACGGCGACGTCGTCGCCTTGATGCAGGAGGCGCTGATCGCGCGCGGCGTCACCGGCCCCGAGGGCCACGCTTATTCGCGGCCGCCTGAGGTCGAGGGCGAAGCCACCAACCGCGCCATCATGATCGCGGACATGACCGGCACGCCGGTCTATATCGTGCACACCAGCTGCCGCGAGGCGCATGAGGCGATCGCGCGGGCGCGCGCGGCGGGAAAGCGCGTCTATGGCGAGCCGCTGATCCAGCATCTGCTGCTCGATGCCGGCGAATATCAGAACAAGGACTGGGATCATTCCGCGCAGCGCGTGATGTCGCCGCCGTTCCGCGACAAGTCGCACCAGAATAGTCTTTGGGCCGGCCTGCAAGCCGGCTCGCTCCAGGTGGTCGCGACCGACCATTGCGCCTTCACCACGGAGCAGAAGCGGTTCGGGCTCGGCGATTTCAGGAAGATCCCGAACGGCACCGGCGGCCTCGAAGACCGCCTCGCGTTGTTGTGGACCGCGGGCGTCGCCACGGGGCGGCTGACAAAGGAGGAGTTCGTCGCGGTGACCTCGGCAAACATCGCCCGCATCCTCAACATCTATCCGCGCAAGGGCGCGGTCGCGGTCGGCTCGGATGCCGATGTCGTGGTGTGGGATCCCAAGGCGACAAAGAGCATCAGCGCGAAGCGGCAGATGAGCCGGATCGATTACAATGTGTTCGAAGGCTTTGCCTGCACCGGCGGACCGGCGGCGACGCTCTCGCGCGGCCGCGCCGTCTGGACGGATGGCGATCTGCGCGCCGAGGCAGGCGATGGCCGCTACATCGAACGCCCCGCCTTCTCGCCCGTGCATGTGGCGAATTCGACCTGGAAAGAGCTGACCGCCCCGCGCGCAGTCGCACGCGGAGCGGTGACGCCTTGAGAACGCGATCCACGCGGGATGCGACGCCATGAAGCGCGGTTGATGGCACGCGCTTTGCCTCTTTATGTCGCAACTTTCTCTCAAGGAGGCCGCGATGAGCGCATCATCTTCCGACATGAACCGTCGCAGCGTCGTGCTCGGTGGCCTCGGTATCGCCGGAATGACGGCCGTCGCGCCTCCCTTCGCCCGGGCGCAGGGACGCAGCGAGACGCTGCTGGTGGTGCAGGAGCTGGGGCCGAACTCGCTGGACATGCAGGGCGTCGGCTCCAACCAGACCGTGAACGGCCTGTCCTGGAATTGCTACGATCGCCTGCTGACCTACGCCTCCAGGACGCTGCCCGATGGGACCGTGTCCTATGATCGCGAGAAGCTCGCGCCTGAACTCGCCGAGAGCTGGGAGGTCGCGGCCGACGGCATGGCCTGCACCTTTCGCTTGCGAAAGGATGCGAAATTCCACGACGGCGCGCCGGTCACGGCCAGGGACGTCAAATGGTCGTTCGACCGCGCCGTGAAGGTCGGCGGCTTTCCGACCTTCCAGATGTCGGCGGGATCGCTGGAAAAGCCCGAGCAGTTCGTCGTGGTCGACGACCACACCTTCCGCATCGATTATGTGCGCAAGGACAAGATGCTGCTGTTCAATGTCGCGGTGGTCGTGCCCTTCATCATCAATTCCGAGCTCGCCAAGAAGAACGCAGCGCCCGAGGATCCGTGGGCGCTGGCCTGGCTGAAGACCAACGAGGCCGGCGGCGGCGCCTACAGGATCGAGAGCTGGAAGCCCGGCAGCGAGACCGTGCTGGCGCGCTTTGACGACTGGAAGAGCGGACCGCTGCCGAAGGTCAAGCGCGTGATCGCGCGCGACGTCCCCTCCGCAGGCACGCGGCGCGCGATGCTGGAGCGGGGCGATGCGGATATCTCCAGCGGCTTTGCGCCGCGCGATTTCGAGCAGATCATCAGGGAGGGCAAGGTCAAGGTATCAGGAGTGCCGATCCCGAACGCGCTCTGGTACGTCGCGCTGAACACGGCAAAGCCTCCGTTCGACAATGCCAGGCTGCGCCAGGCCGTCGCCTGGGCGATGCCTTACGAGCAGATCCAGAGCAGCGCCTTCTTCGGACGCGCCGTTCCGATGTATGGCGGCGCGGCCGATGTCTCAAAGCCGGTCTGGCCGCAGCCGTTTCCCTATGTCACCGATCTCGACAAGGCCAAGGCCCTGATGAAAGAGGCAGGCTTCGAGTCCGGACTGGAAACGACGCTGTCGCTCGACACCGGTACGGCGACCGTCGGCGAGCCGACCGCGATCCTGATCCAGGAGAGCCTCGCCAAGATCGGCATCAAGGCAGGAATCGAGAAAATCCCCGGCGCGAACTGGCGCACGACGCTGAACAAGAAGGAGCTGCCGATTGCCCTCAACCGCTTCAGCGGCTGGCTGGACTATCCCGAATATTACTTCTACTGGAATTTTCACGGCAACAATTCGATCTTCAACATCTCCTCCTACCAGAACAAGGAGATGGACGCGCTGATCGACAAGGCACGCTTCACCACGGATGCGGCGGAATACGACAGGTGCGTGAAGGATTTCATCGCGCTCTGCATGCGCGACGTTCCCGTCATCCCGCTCAACCAGCCGATCCACGACGTCGCCATGCAGAAGGCCGTCACCGGCTACGAGTTCTGGTTTCACCGCGAGCCGGACTACCGCCAGTTCGCGAAGGGCTAGTGCCGATCGACGAAGCGGACGCGGCCTGAGGCGGCTCGCGCCTGCTCGGTCGGAAAGCTCCGCACCAGTCGCGTTTCGCTCGCGTGAAGCATCGCCGCGTCGAGCCTGCCCTGCCGCGATCCGTCCAGCGCGCAGGCAAAGATCCGGTAGAACTGCGCGCTGTCATAGGCGACCAGCAGCATATCGACGCCGGCATTGATCGCCTCGATCACGGCCTTGCAGACGTCGTTCTGGTAGATCGCGCCCATCACGAGGTCGTCGGTCATCACCATGCCCTGGTAATTCCATTTGTCGCGGATGATGCCCTGGACGACCCGCTTCGAATGCGACGCGGCACGATCGGGATCGACGGCCGTGAGCGTGACATGGCCGACCATGAGCGCGCTATGCGAATGCGAAAGCACCTCGCGGAACGGCAGCCAGTCGGTTGCCTCCAGCTCCCTCACCGGCGTGTTGAGACTGGCACTGAAATGATGAGTGTCGGTGCGCACGCGCCCGATGCCGGGAAAATGCTTGAGCGTGGCGCCGACGCCTGAGTCTTCCAGCCCGCGGACATAGGCGTTTGCGATCGTGCTGACCACGACGGGATCGGTCGCAATCGCGCGCTGGCCGATCAGCGTATGGAAATCGAGGCGGTTGCGCCTCTGCGGCGGCTTGAGGTCGAGCACCGGCGCCAGATTGAGATTGACGCCGAGGCCGGCGAGCTCGCGGCCGTGGATGCGGCCGAACTCCTCGGCTTTGGTCTGCTGCTCGTCGGGGGCAAGCGAGGAGAGGGTCGCGAGCGCCGGCACCTTTGTCAACGGCGGCGCGAGATGCCCGACGATCCCGCCTTCCTGGTCCGCGGCGACGACCAGCGGCGGCAGCCCCACAGCGCGCCGCTTGTCCTGGAGCGCCGCGATCTCGGCGCGCAGCGCCTCGATGGTCCGGCCCCGGATGTTGTGCCGGGTGACGTAGACGCCGCCGATCAATCCCTGCTCGGCAAGGCGCGCGACCTCGGGAAAGGAGGAATAGCCGACCATGAAGTGAGGCCCGAGCTGACGCGCCTCATTGGCGCTGGCGGCAAGAACATCGTGCTTGCGCAACTCGAACTTCAGATGCGCTGCCGTCATCAGCAGCGGCGGCAGGCACCAGAGCATGACGAGAAGCTTGCCGGCCATGGTGCGCCACCGCCCTCTGCGAAGCAGAAGCATGACGATCGCGATGCTTGCAACGACAAGCACGATGTTTCCGGCGCCGCGCAGCGGGACCAGATAGGGATCGTTCTTGTTCGCGGCCGCGAACGCGACGACAGGCGCGGCCAGCCAGAGCAGGATGAGACCGATACGGCGGAGGAATTGCATGATGCGTCACACGCTAGGAGTGGCGAATGCTTCGCACCTAACAAAGCGATTTGCGCTGCGCGAGAGGCAAGAGCGCACCTGCACGAAAACTGCAAAAGACTCCTGAAACCGTGCAGACGATGATCCCGCCTTCTGCACAGACGCCGTTCAGACTTCGTGACGTTACCCATCACGAGAGGTCTTTTGGACATGACGAGCCTGGCTTCGACGATCGCAGCGGACATCCAGCCGATCAGGCATTCCTCGATTCCAGCCAAGCTTGGCTGCGCGCTGGCGCTGGCTGCGCTCGCCGACTGGCTGTTCTATGGCGAGCGCATCGGACTGTCGCTCACGCTGTTTGCGACCGCGATGGCTTGCGTGTCGGCGCTGCTCAATCATGCGGCCCTGGATCTGCGGCGCGCCATGATCGCTGCGGCCATTCTCGTCGCCGGCCTCGTGCCGGCCGTCGAGGAGCTCAACACGCTGTCCTTCCTGATCCTCATCACGGCGCTGGCCATTGCGCTCATGGTCGCGACCAATCCGGAAACGACCGAGTTCACCGAGCGTGCCCGTGCGCTACGCAATTTCTTCCTGCTCGGTCCCTTCAGGTTCTTCCTCGACGCGCTCCAGGTGTTCAACATGTCGGCGTTCACCCGCGGCATCGCGCTCTGGCTGCTGCCGGTGGCGCTCGGCACCGTCTTCGTCGCGCTGTTCGCGGCGGCCAATCCGGTGATCGAGCAGTGGGTGTCGCTGCTCAATCCAAAAATCCTCCTCGAATATGTCAGCGTCCCGCGTGTGCTGTTCTGGACGACGATGCTGGCGCTGGTCTGGCCGTTCATCCATGTGCGCTGGCGGCGGAGGAAAGTTGTTACCACGACGGATGCCGATGGCCCGGTGCCGCCGCCGCTCCCGCCCCTGGTCCCGGCCGAGTTCGTGGGCCCCTCGGCGATTCTGCGCTCGCTGATCCTGTTCAACCTGCTGTTCGCCGCACAGTCCATTCTCGACGGCATCTATCTCTGGGGCCATGTGGCGCTGCCCGACAATCTGACCTATGCGTGGTACGCCCATCGCGGCGCATATCCGCTGATCGCGACCGCGCTGCTCGCCGCTGCCTTCGTGCTGGTCGCGATGCGGCCCGGCGGGCCGGCCGAGAAATCGAAGGTGATCCGACCGCTGGTCTATCTCTGGGTGGGCCAGAACGTGCTGCTCGTCGCCTCCTCCATCCTCCGCCTCGACCTCTACGTGGGCATCTACATGCTGACCTATTGGCGGATCGCGGCCTTCATCTGGATGGGTCTGGTGACACTCGGGCTGATCCTGATCGTGGCCCGCATCGCGCTCGACCAATCCAATCGGTGGCTTGTCGGCGCCAATCTGATCGCGTTAACGATCGTGCTCTATACTGCCTCGCTGGTGAACTTCGATGCGTTCATTGCCGACTATAATGTTGCCCACAGTCGGGAAGCATCGGGCAACGGCGTGCAGATCGACATCAACTATCTCCTGACGCTTGGGCCACAGGCGCTGCCCGCCATCGACAAGGCGATCTTGCTGCGGCCCGGCAGCCCCGAGAGCTGCCTTGTGTCGCGCCGCGACCGCCTTGTAGAACAGCAACGTCAGGATCTGGCCTGGCGGAGCTGGGGCTTTCGAAACTGGCGGCTCCAGCGCAGGCTGGAGGCGCAGGTGAAGAACCAGCCGGCAGGGTGAGCGGAGAGTTTACTTGGCGCATCGCATTCTCATCGTCGACGACGAGGGCCACATCCGCGAGGTCATCCGGGTCGCCCTGAAGAAGGCCGGCATGGACGTGATCGAGGCCGGCGACGGCAAGGAGGCACTCGCCCGCTTTGCCGCCGACAGGCCGGATTTGATCGTGCTCGACGTCGGCATGCCCGAGTTCGACGGCCTCGACGTCTGCCGCGAGATACGCAAAGGCTCCGACGTGCCGATCCTGTTCCTGTCGGCGCGCGACGAGGAGATCGACCGCGTGCTCGGCCTCGAGATCGGCGGCGACGACTACGTGACAAAGCCGTTCAGCCCACGCGAGCTGGTGGCGCGGGTCAACGTCATCCTGCGCCGGCTCAGCCCGCGCAATGGCGAGGTCAAGGCCGGGCCGAGCGCGCTGGCGCAAGGTGGCCTGCTGATCGATCCGGAGCAGCATGTGGCGTCGTTCGCCGGCACGCCGCTGAAGCTGACCGCGATCGAGTTCGGCATCCTGCGCGCGTTCCTGACCCGGCCGACCTCGGTGTTCAACCGCGAGCAGCTGATGCGCGCGGCCTATCAGCTCAACATCCAGGTCTCCGACCGCACCATCGACAGCCACATCCGCAACATCCGCGCCAAGCTCGCGGCGCTTTCCTGCGACAACGTGATCGAGACCATCCACGGCGTCGGCTTCAAGCTCGGCCGCTGCGAGAAAGAGGCATGAGCGCGGCCCCCGACAAATGGCGGCCGTCGCTGGGGCTCGTGATCTTCGCGGTGCTGACGACCGTCGCGGTGCTGCCGCTGGTCGGCCTGTTCTTCTTCCGCCTCTACGACAACCAGCTGATCCGCCAGACCCAGGCCGAGCTGATCGCGCAAAGCCGCGTGCTCGCGACGATCTATGCGCAGGAGGTCGCGGCAAGGCTCGACAGTGGCCTGACGCTCGGAGCCGAGGTGCCGCCGGGCGTGCTGCCTGATCCGGGCGACCAGGTCACGCCGATCCGTCCCGCGCTTGACCTCACCGCCAACGATCTGCTCCGCCGGCGGCCCGATGCACAAGCAGCAATCCGGCCGGCGCAGCCCGCCTATGTCGAGATCGGCGCAAGGCTGACGCCGATCATCCGCGAGACCCAGAAGGTGACGCTGGCGGGTTTCAGGATCCTCGATCCGCAGGGCGTGGTGATCGCCGGGCGCCAGGAGGTCGGGCAGTCGCTTGCCCATATCGAGGAGGTCGCGGACGCGCTGCACGGGCAGTATCGCGCCACCCTGCGCAACCGCGTGCCGGACAAGCCGCCGCCGCCGATCTACTCCTTCAGCCGCGGCCTCGGCGTGCACGTGTTCTCGGCGATGCCCGTCATCGTCAGCAACCGGGTCGCGGGGGTGATCTACACCACGCGGACGCCGAGCAACATCTTCGACCATCTCTACCAGGAGCGGGCTAAGTTCGTGCTGGCCGGGCTCGCCGTGATCCTCGGCACGATCGCGATCGGCCTCGTGTTCTCCCGCACCATCACGCTGCCGATGCGCGAGCTGATCGACCGCGCCGCCAGAATTGGCCGCGGCGACCGCGAGGCGTTCAGGCCGCTGCGGCACTACGGCACGCGCGAGTTCGCCCAGCTCTCGCACAGCTTCCTCGGCATGGCCGAGCAGCTGGCGCGGCGCTCCGACTACATCGCGACCTTCTCGGCGCACCTCACCCACGAGCTGAAATCGCCGCTGACCTCGATCAAGGGCGCGGCCGAGCTGTTGCAGGATTCGGTTCAAGGAAAATCCGAGGGCCTGACGCCGGCCGAGCAGAAAACGTTCATCGCCAACATCCTGTCCGACACCCAGCGGCTGGAGGCGATGGCGCAGCGGCTGCGCGAGCTCGCCCGCGCCGAAAGCCTGCCGCAGAACGAGCGCACCGAGCTTGCGCCCGTCATCGCCGACCTCAGGAGCAGATTTCCGGAAAGCTCCATCGAGGCCAGCGGCAGCCTCGACCGGGCGATCGGCATGTCCGGCGAGAAGGCATTGATCGTGCTGTCGCATCTCGCCGACAACGCGGTGCGGCACAAGGCTGGGACAATCAGGCTGGAGGCGGTGGACGAGCGCACGACCCTGCTTCTGACCGTGAGCAATGACGGCGAGCCGATCTCGGCGCCGAACCGTGACAGGATCTTTGACGCGTTCTTCACCACCCGCCGCGACCAGGGCGGCACGGGGATGGGGCTGGCAATCGTGCGCGCGGTGATGGCGAGCCATGGCGGCTCGATCAGGCTGAAGCCGACCGACGAGGGCGCGGCTTTCGAGCTGCAGTTTCCAGTCGCCTAGATCGCGAACACCCAGGCGGCGACGATGGTGCCGATGGTGACGAGACCGGCGATGGTCCAGCCGGCGGCATATTCCAGCTCAGGGTGACCGGTCGCCCGCATGATCTCTGCCGGATCGGCGGTATGCTTCTCTGCCATGACAGCCTCGCACGTTTCTTCCCGTGTCTAAGGATAAGTCGCGCCAGCCGCCAGAAGGTTCCATCACGGACGTGCGAGGGACACAAAGACGCGAAAACAACCCCATGCACAGTAGAAAGCCCGCTCCGGCGCGCGGCCCGGTCGCGCCGCACAACCTTCTGACACATCGGTGCAAAACGTCCCCGCCGCGCAATTCCCGCGTGCCCCGCGCCTTGCCTTCCAAATCCGGTTGCATGCTAGACTGGACGCTGTCCACGGCAGGAGGGAAGCATGGCCGACAACAAGGCAAAGCGGGGCGGAGCCGATCGCGCCCTGATTGCGCTCACCGAGAAATACGAAGTCGCCTATTGGTCGAAGAAGTTCAAAGTGACGCCGGCCAAGCTGAAATACGCCGTCAAGAAGGTCGGCCACTCCGCCAAGAAGGTCGAGGCCTACATCAAGCTCCAGAAGCACCGCGCCTCCGACAAGAGCCGGATCGCGCTGAGCGAGGCCTATGAGGTCCGCTACTGGTCGAAGAAATTCAAGATCACCCCGGCCAAGCTGAAGGCCGCTGTGGCCGCAGCCGGCCATTCCGCCAAGAAGGTGGAAGCGTATCTCGCGGCCCAGAAGGCGGCAAAAAAGGCCAGGAAGGCGAAGAAAACGGTCAAACGGAAGAAGGCCGCCTGAGATTTCGGGCCCATGGAGGCAGGGATGAAATCCGGCCGATCGATCCTATCCTGCGCCCTTGTTCTTGCCGCCACGTCCCACGTCGCCGGCGCCTCCGCAGCCACGCCCGCAAAGGTCTCGGGCTCGGCGGCGCTGGCGCTCGCGGGCGTGATCGCGCCGCTGTCGCCGAACCTCACCGGCGCCGAGAAGAAGGCGGTGGCGATGCTGTTCGCCGCCAATGCCGACATTCCCTACAAAAAGGCCATTGTGGTGACCGCCGACCGGATCGTCTGCCGCACCGGCAATGTCGACATCACCGTTCGCAATTGCGAGGTGACCTTCGGCAAGAAGGTGAAAACCGTGAACGGCTCCACTGCCAACGAGATCTTCGCGACGGAAGCGCTGGCCGGCGTTCCGCCCGACGGCGCGGCGGGATCGAATTTCGAGAGCCTCGCCAAGCTGAGCTGCACGATCGACCCCAACGCGATCAGGCGGAAGGACGGCAGCGGCGCGGATTGCACATTCGAGCCGGGGAATTGAGCGCCGAGGGCGCCGTCAAATCGCCTCAAGACCAGCCAACTAATAAGGCGAATTGAAAAGACAGGCCCCAAGAGCGAGCCAATATGAGCGCGCAAGGCCCGGCACCATCATGAAGAATTATCTCGCATTTTTGCTTGTTCTGACCGTCTCGACAGCTTCCGCGCATGGTCCGGTTCCGACGCGGCTGGCTGCGCCATCCGATCTCGTCCGCGTCGGGCTGACCGACAACGACACCACCGCCGGCGGCACCGCGCGGCTCTGCGAGCAGGTCACCTTCGCGCGCGGCCTGCGCTACGGCGAGAGCGAAGCCAATGTGCTCGATGTCGCCACCAGCGCGACAAAGGCGGATACGCCGCGGCCGGTCCTGCTGTTCGTGGCGGGCGACACTTTCACCGGCGACCATGCGGCGCCGGAGCTGTCGCGCCAGATCCAGGACCAGATCATGTGCTTTGCCGCGCGCAACGACATGATCGGGGTGCGCGTCAACTATCGCCTCGCGCCGTTGGCGAGCTGGCCCGCCGGGGCGACGGACGTGGCGGCGGCACTGTCCTGGGTCCACGGCAATATCGACCTGTTCAATGGCGATGCCCGCGAGATCGTCGCGGTCGGCTATGGCGCCGGCGCCTTTCACGTCGCCACCCTGCTGGCGCATCCCGAGCTCCAGACCGACCGCGCCGACGTCGCGGGCGTCGTGCTGGTGTCAGGGATCTATCGCGTGGGCAAGGACGCCAGCGACAACGAGAAGGCCTATCTCGGCACTGACGCCACCCAGTACGACAAGCGCTCGGTCTTCCCCGGCATTCTCAATGTCGACGTGCCGATCGTGCTGGCCTGGGCCGCGGACGATTCCACCAGGCTGGTGGCGCAGGGCGAGACCCTGAAGAAGACGCTCTGCGGCGCCGGCCATTGTCCGCGCGGCACCATCCTGCGCAGCCGCGACGGCATCGCCGCCGCCTTCGGCCTCGACGGCTCCGGCGACAGCCTTGCCGAACCAACGCTGCTGCTGGTGCATCAGTTGGAGGCGCGGGGGCTGCCGTAGCGGGGAGTTGCGGGCGCCGCGTTTTAATTGCTCCGACCTTTTGCTGGGCCACCCCTCTCCCCCGCCCTCCCCCACAAGGGGGGAGGGAGCGCAGCGGTGTGCGCCGCTACGCTGTGCCTCACCGCATTGTCGCAATTGATAAGAACGAACGCGTGCCACAACGAAGGTGCGTTCCCTCCCCCCTTGCGGGGGAGGGTTAGGGAGGGGGGTGCCACACGGCACACTCCCTCGTTTGTCAGCGCGTCAGCACGCCTGCCGCTTTCGTTCGCGCTAACAGCTGCGCTGCTTTGAAGTGCGCCACCAAGCCACAGCTTTGACAAACGCTTGACGTAGATCAACTCGCCTTGGTGCGGACTGAGCCGACCTCGTTGGGGGCCAACAACAAGGTGTCGAGCATGCGCGTCACCGGCAGGCTGCTATTCATTGTGATCATCGCCTTCGCTTCGCTCGGGGCGATGTCCCAGCAACGGTCCGAACAACCGGCAAGCGACAACGAGATCCGCATCGGCAATGTGATGCCGTATTCGGGGCCGCTCTCGGAGTTCGGCGCGATCGGCACCGCGGAGGCCGCCTATTTCGACATGATCAACGCGCGCGGCGGCATCAACGGCCGCAAGATCCGCTTCATCACCCGCGACGACAATTCCGATCCGGCGGCCGCGCTGGAGCTGACCCGCAATCTGGTCGAGAAGGACGACGTCCATCTGATGTTCGGCTCGTTCGGCACGCCCGGGAATCTCGCCACGCGCTGGTATCTGAACGAGAAGAAGATCCCGCAGCTTTTCCTCGCCACCGGCGACGAGGAGCTGAGCCAGGCCAAGGCGTTTCCCTGGACCATGGGCTGGCAGCCGTCGTTCCGGTCGGAGGGACGCATCTACGCCAACTACATCCAGGCCTATTATCCGCGGAAGAAGATCGTGGTGCTCTGGCAGAACGACCAGTTCGGGCGCATGCTCTACAAGGGTATCCAGGAAGGCCTCGGCGATCTGAACCGTCACGTCCTCGTCGACATCGCCTTCGATATCAACGACGAGCATCTCGAAGGGCACGTCTCGATCCTCAAGCGCGCCGGCGCCGACATCTTCGTCTTTCTCGGCGTGCCGTCGACGGCGTCCAAGGTGATCAAGCTGGCGGCGTCGCTCAAATGGCGTCCGGTCTTCATCGTGAACGACGCCTCCGCCTCGATCGCCAATGCGATGGCGCCCGCGGGCCTGGAGAATTCGGCCGGCGTGGTCTCGGCCGCCTTCCTGAAGGATCCGAGCGATCCCGCATGGAAGAACGATCCCGCCATGAAGGACTGGTTCGCCTTCATGGATAAATACCACCAGGTCGAAAGCACCAACAACAGCGCGGCAGTCTATGGCTACGCCGCGGCCGAGGCGCTGACCAAGGTACTGAAGCAATGCGGCGACGATTTTTCGCGCGAGAACATCATGCGTCAGGCGGCTTCGCTGAAGAGCTATCAGCCTTCCCTCGCGCTCCCCAACATCAGGATGAACACCTCGCCGGACAGCTATCTGCCGATCAGGCAGATGCGGCTGGTGCAGTTCGACGGCCGTTCCTGGCAGCCCTTCGGCGACGTGATCGAAACCGCATTCACGGAAGGCGCGGCGCGGTAGCCTGCTCACGCGCACCTTTTGCTGGGCTACCCCTCTCCCCCGCTCTCCCCCGCCCTCCCCCGCAAGGGGGGAGGGAGCGCAGTGTGCCACGCGGTGAGAGTTCGGCTCACAAGCTCAATGAGTTCACAGAACCAAAGCCAATTATTGCCACCTTGACGCAGCCACGCGCACAACTGCGTTCCCTCCCCCCTTGCGGGGGAGGGTTAGGGAGGGGGGTGCCGCACGGGGACTCTCTCGACCGGTAAAGCGGCTGCGCACCCTCACGCCGGCTTCAGCGAGGCCAGCGCATTCTCCAGCAGCGCGCGCACACGCGCGGCATCGCCTGACTTCACCACCGCGGGGTCGAGATAGAGCTCGAGGCCGGGCGCGCGTTCGGTGATGATGCCGCTGTTCTCCGCCGCGGCATCGTTCAGCGCGTCGACCGAATAGGGAATCACCTCGCGGCTGATGCCCTTCATCGTGATCGCCGGCAGCGCGTGGGCGCGGACGATGTCGCTGACCAGCGCAAAGGTCTCGTAGCTCAGCACGATGCCGCCGGGCTCGGCGATCGATTGCAGGCGCGCGGCGAGGTTCGCCTCGGCACCGATGATGGTGTAGTCCATGCGGTCGCTGCTGCCGAAATTTCCGACATTGCAATAGCCGGAATTGATGCCCATGCGCGAGCGGAACGGCTGCTCGATGCCGGAGGCGCGCCACTTCGCATTGAGCTCGGCAAGCCGCTGCTGCATGCGCCAGGCCATCTGGAGGCAGGCCTGCGCATCGGCGCGGTCGCCCCGGGTCTCGGGGTCGCCGAAGAAGATCAGCATGGCATCGCCGATGAACTTGTCGATCGTGCCGCCATGTTCGTGGGCGATCGCCGACATCTCGGTGAAATATTCATTGAGGAGTTGCGTCAGTTGCTCGGGCTGGAGCCGCTCCGCGGTCGCCGTAAAATTCTGGATGTCGGAGAAGAAGATGGTGAGCTTCTTGCGCTCGGTGTGGATGATGACGTCCTTCTGGCCGGAGAAGATGCTCTTGTAGACCTGCGGCGGGATGTAGCGCGAGATCTTCATCGAGAGCGAGGCGAGGAAGTCGTTGGCGGATTCGAGCTCCTTGTTCATGCCCTTGATGCGGCTCGCCTGGCGGCGCTGGAGCGAGAGGAAGGACAGGCCGCTGCCTGCGGCGATCAGGAAATAGGCCAGCAGGAACTTGAACGAGAAGATGTTGGCGGCGATCGGCTGGGCGATGATCACCTCCTGGATGCCCCTGATATCGCCGACCTTCCAGTCCTTCTTCGGGCTTTCGGGGTGGCTGTTGTGACAGCTCACGCAGGCCGGGCCCATCGTGACGGGGGCGACGAGGCGGACCTTGTCGTTGAACAGCGAGGTCTCGGTCTCCAAGATCTTCTGTTCGGGATCCCTGCGCAGCGCGTCGAGCGCGTCCTTCTCGAACTTGTCGAGCTGGTGCGGCGCACGGTTCTGGAACGGGAAGTCCGAGACGAAGCGGTAGGTGATGTTCTCCTGCTGCGCGCCGATCACCCGTCCGAGCTCCAGCGACAGCGTCGCCGGGATCGGGATCGCGCCGGGAACGGATTCGTAATTGTGAACCACCCTGGTCGTACCATTCGGATTGGCGATGATGCGCCCGACCACGTTGGTCGCGTAATAGCTGCGCACACTCGTGATTACCGAATTGAGATCGGCGGCCTGCCGGCGCAGCGCCGTCTTGGAGAGCTCGGTCAGGTCCAGCCACACCGCGAGCGGCAGAGCGAGCAGCAGGAACGCGATCGCGGCACCGGTCAGGACGCCGCTCTTGCGCTGTTCTTCGGCGATCTCTTGTTTCACACTGTGGCTCCGTTGTGTGCGCTTTTGTCGCAAACCTCCCGGGATTTGCGGCAAAGCCTGCGGCGGCACAGAGCCAACAAAAGCGGGCGCGCGCAACCCCATTTTATGGTGGTCTCATCAAGCGTCTTTCCGTTTCATCACGAAGGTTTAAGATCGGGATCAACCTGCGTTGATCATCCGGAGCCAGTGCCCATGACCGAGACCGTCCGCATCAAGCGCTTCAATGCGCGGCCCGTGATCGTGCCGATGAACCTGCCGCTCCAGACCTCGACCGGGGCGGTTGCCAGGGCGCCGCTGGTGCTGATCGACTGCGAAACCGACCAGGGCGCCCGCGGGCACGCCTATCTGTTCTCGATCACGCCGTCGGCCCTGAAGCCGCTGACGGCGATGGTCACGGAAATGTCGGAGCTGCTTGCCGGCGACGAGCTGCTGCCGCTCGAGATCGAGCGCAAGTTGGCCCAGCGCTTCACGCTGCTGGGCCTCGCCGGCCTGCAGCGGCTGGCGCAATCCGGCATCGACATGGCGGCCTGGGACGCGCTGGCCCGCAGCAAAGGCCTGCCGCTGGCAAGGCTCCTCGGCGGCGCGCCGAAGCCGGTCAAGGCTTACAATTCGAAGGGGCTCGGCATCATGCCGGCAGGCGCCGCGGTGGAGGAGGCGCACAGGTTGCTGGCGGAGGGTTTTCACGCCGCCAAGATCCGCGTCGGCCGGCCCGATGCGCGGGAGGATCTCGCGGTGGTGCGCGCGGTGAGAAAAGCCGTCGGCGATCAGGTCACGCTGATGTGCGACTACAACCAGGCCCTGACGGTCACCGAAGCCATCCGCCGCGGCGAGATGCTCGACGACGAGGGCTTGAGCTGGATCGAGGAGCCGATCCGCCACGACGACTACGAGGGTTGCGCCCGCATCGCGGACGCGCTGCGCACGCCGGTCCAGATCGGCGAGAATTTTGACAGCGCCTTCTCGATGCAAGCGGCGCTGTCGGCGGAAGCCTGCGACTACGTGATGCCTGATGTGCAGCGCATCGGCGGCGTCACCGGCTGGCTCCGCGCCGCCGCGCTCGCGCATGCCTCCGGCATCGAGATGTCGACGCACCTGTTCTCGGAAGTCAGCGCGCATCTCTTGTGCGTGACGCCGACCGCGCACTGGCTGGAATATGTCGACTGGGCCGACGCGGTGCTTTCGACGCGATTGAAGATCAAGGACGGCTTTGCTCTGCCGAACGAGGAGCCGGGCAACGGCATTGCGTGGGACGAGGGAGCGGTGAAGAAATATCTGGTCAGCTGATCCGGCTACGCTCGCGCGAAGGAAAAGCCGGGCTGGCCGCGAAGGAAACCGTCGGCAAAGGCGACGCCCGGGTAAAGCTCGGACAGGCGGCCATTTGCCTCTTCGGCTGACCTGCGCCCGTCGAGCACGTCGCGAAAGGTCTTTGCGACTTCGACCATGTCGCAGTCCTGCGGCGACAGGCGCAGCGAGCCGATCCCGGCCTCGCGCAGCGCACCGATGTCACTGACGAGATTGGTGCAGGCATGCGACAGGGTCTGCACGCCGTTGATGGTCAGGAAATCCTGCTGGTCCAGCGTCTTCAGCGCGAGCCCGTCGGGGTCCTTCTCGCAGACGAAGCGGCAATTGTCCTTGGCGAGCTTGTGAAGCCGCGCGTGATAGCAGCGGGCCGCGATCGCCAGCGGCACCCTGCCGAAAGCGAATATCTCGATCACGGCCTCCGGCAGCGCCGCGGCGATCGCCGCCGCTGATGCGACCGGCAGTTCGGGCGGCAAGCAGATGCGCGCGGCGCCTTGCCGGACGTGAAAGGCCGCACTGGTCTCGTTGTAGATGTTGACGAAGGGCCCGATGGCGTGCGGCCGGCCCTTGATCGACCTGAGGCAAGTGAGGTCGTTGACCTCGACCAGCGCGTCCCCGGCGGCGCAGAGCTCTTCGGTCTGACGCCGTTCGCGCCGCAGCGACACCAGGATCAGCGAGCCCAGCAGGACCTGCTTGCCGGCCTGCTGGAGGCGTTCGATCACCTCAGGCAGATGCCCGGCGAAGAACGGAGACCGTTTCGAGCACACGATCTCACCGACCGATACGACGTCGACCGGCGCCTCGTCGGCGATCCGGAAGTAGAAATCGCGCCAGCGCTCCGGCGCCCAATTGTACAGGACCGGACCGAGACTAAGCTGCATCGGGGCATCTCTCATTCATGGTTGGACCGCCAGCCCTCGCTTCACCAGTCATCGCCGAACGATCATCGCCATGTCTTGCGATAGGCGCCGAGCGTGGAGGCCTGGCCTTCGGTGAACGGCTTCAGGCTCACGATATCGGCTTCGCTTCCATCCTCCAGCGTATCGAGCGCGCGGCGGAAGTGACGGACCACGCTCTCGATATAGGCGCGTCCGCGCTGGCGTCCCTCGATCTTCAGCGCGGCCACGCCGGCGCTCCGCAATCCGCCGAGCAGCGTCGTGGCGTCGAGGCTGACCGGATCCTCGAAAATGTAGCCGTCACCAAGCGCCGTCGAGAAGCGCCCCTTGCAAAGCGTCGGATAGCCCGCGGCTTCCTGCGGAGCGAAGCGGTTGATGGTGAAGCCGCCGAGCCGGGATGTCGTTCCTTTCGCGGTCTCCTCATAGGCCACGTGGCTTGCCGGCGAGCAGACGCCCTGCATGTTCGGCGATTTCCCGGTGGCATAGGACGACAGGGAGCAGCGCCCTTCGGCCATCACGCAGAGGCCGCCGAACACGAACACCTCGGTCTCGCATGTCGTCTCGCGGGTGATCTCGGCGATCTCCGAAACGCTGAGCACGCGCGGCAGCACGACGCGGCGCGCTCCGAACGTCTCGACATAGAAGGCGATGGCGTCGGGGTTCGCGGCCGCCGCCTGCACCGAGACATGCAGGCGCTGGTTCGGATGGCGCCTTGCGACATAATCCATCAAGCCGATGTCGGCGACGATCAGCGCGTCCGCACCGGCATCGACGGCATCGTCCACCGCCCGTTGCCAGAGTGCCACGGACGACGCCCGCGGAAAGGTGTTGATAGCGACGAGGATGCGCGCGCCGCGTCCGTGGGCAAAGGCGATCCCCTTGCGCAGCTCGCCGCGGCTGAAGTTCAGCCCCGGAAAATTGCGCGCATTGGTCTCGTCGTTGAAGCCGCAATAGACGGCGTCAGCGCCCGCATCGATGGCGCTCCGCAGCGCGGCCGGCGTGCCGGCGGGACAGATCAGCTCCATCACCCCTGCTCCCGGGGCGCGCCGGTCAACCTGTCCCGCGCGAGCTCGAACGAACGCCTGGCCGGCTCGCCCAACGGACCGAACAGGGACGCCAGCTCCGCGGCCAGATCGAGCCGCGCATCGTCGATCGCGTTACGCAAGGCCAGCACCGCCTCCATGTCGCCCTCGATTCCGAGCTGGCGCGAGAACATCAGCGCATCGCCGTCGACCCTGCCCTCGACCAGGGCCAGCAGGTTCGCGAGCGAGGCGGAGACGCAGGCGTCCAAGCCGGATGGCAATTCGCGCACCACCGACAATCGCGCTGGCGCGGCCTCGACGATGAACGCGAACGGCAAGTCGGTCGGCTTGATTCCGAACCGTGCACGGCGATGTTCGCCGAGCCTGTCGAGCAGGCCGGGATTGCGCCTCAGGATCCGCTCCAGGAACCCACCGAGAACGAGTTGCAGCGGCAGCAGGGGCAAGGGACGCAGCGCGAGCGCGAGAAGCGGCGGGATTGTCGGCAACGGGCCGGACGCGAGGGACGAATGACTCATGGGACATATCTGAGCCGATTGCGCGCGAATGTATTTGAGCGGGAACAATGAGGAGCGAAATCGCTCCGGCTAGCTTCTGCTCCTTTCAGGAGATTGTCCGCTTGCAACGTGACGTTCCGCGCTTCCGCGAATTATCCGACTTCCTGCGCTTCATCGAAGGCAAGGGACAATTGCGACGCATTCGCGAACCGGTCTCCGTGGTCCATGAGATCACGGAGATTCACCGGCGCGTCATCGGCGAGCACGGACCGGCACTATTGTTCGAACGGCCGATCAGGGCCGACGGCCTTCCATCCGGCATGCCGCTCCTGACCAATCTGTTCGGCACGGTGGAGCGGACCGCGTGGGGCATGGGCATCACGCCTGACCGGCTCGAAGAGCTCGGCGCGATGATGGCCGAGTTGCGCGCACCGCGCCCCCCGCACGGCGTTCGGGATGCCTGGCGCAAGCTGCCGCTGGCCCGCGCCGCGCTTGCGACCCGGCCGCGCTCGCGCGCAGCCGCGCCGGTGCAGGATCGCGCCGCCATGGGCGAGGACATCGATCTGACGAAACTGCCGGCGCAGATCTGCTGGCCGGGCGAGCCTGCCCCATTGATCAGCTGGCCACTGGTCATCACCGCGCCGCCGGCATCGCCGGCCGCCGACCAGGAGGAGAATGTCGGCGTCTATCGCATGCAGATCCTGGGCCGCGACCGCGCCATTGTCCGCTGGCTCGCCCATCGCGGCGGCGCCCGGCATCATCAGCAATGGAGGGCCGTGGGGCGCGACATGCCGGTCGCAATCGTCATCGGCGCCGACCCCGCGACCATCCTTGCCGCGGTAATGCCACTGCCCGAGACGATCTCCGAGCTGCGCTTCGCGGGCATCCTGCGCGGTGAGCGGCCCGAGCTGACGCCCTGCCTCACCGTACCGCTCGAGGTCCCTGCCACGGCCGAGATCGTCATCGAGGGCTTTGTCTCGGCGACCGAGACGGCGGCCGAAGGTCCCTATGGCGATCACACCGGTTACTACAATTCGGTCGAGCAGTTTCCGGTGCTGCGCGTCACCGCCATCACGTCGCGGCAACAGCCGATCTATCTGTCGACCTTCACGGGCCGCGCGCCGGACGAGCCGTCCCGGATCGGCGAGGCCCTGAACCGGCTGTTCGTGCCGCTGATCCGGCAGCAATTCCCCGAGGTGACCGACTGCTGGCTGCCGCCCGAGACCTGCTCATACCGGGTCGCGATCGCATCGATCAAAAAGCGCTATCCCGGCCAGGCACGGCGGCTGATGCTGGGCCTGTGGTCGATGCTGCCGCAGTTCAGCTACACCAAACTATTGATCGTGGTCGACGACGACATCGACATTCGCGACTGGCGCGAGGTGATGTGGGCGGTGGCGACGCGGAGCGACAGCTCGCGTGATCTCGTGGCGCTGTCCGACACGCCGATCGACTATCTCGACTTCGCTTCGCCGAAATCCGGCCTCGGCGGCAAGCTCGGGATCGACGCCACCACGAAGATGCCGCCGGAGACGGAGCGGGAATGGGGCGAGCCGCTGGCGATGGATTCCGCCGTGATCGCCAAAGTCGATGCGATGTGGCCGGCGCTCGGTCTCGGCGGGATCGGCGGGCTGCAGCTACGCGAGCCCGCATGAGCGAGCGGCATGGCGTGATCGTCGGCATCAGCGGTGCCTCGGGCGCGGCCATCGGCGTGCGCATCGTCGAGCGGCTGACGGAGAATCCACACTGCGCGGTGCATCTGGTGATCTCACCGGCAGCGGAGCGTACGCTCGCCGAGGAGGTCGGCCCTTCGGCGCTGCCGCGCCTGCGCGCCCTCGCCTTTCGCGACCATGCGGTTTCGGACATCGGTGCCAGCATCGCCAGCGGCTCGTTTCCGGTCGGCGGCATGATCGTGGCGCCATGCTCGATCCGGACGCTGTCGGCGGTTGCCTTCGGACAGCTCGACAATCTTCTCGTGCGCGCCGCTGACGTGCAGCTCAAGGAGCGACGGCGCCTGGTGCTGCTGGTGCGCGAGAGCCCGCTGCATCTCGGCCATCTCCGCGCGATGGTCCAGGCCACCGAGATTGGCGCGATCGTCGCGCCGCCGCTGCCGGCCTTCTATCTGAAGCCGCAGTCGCTGGCCGAGATCGTCGATCAGATCGCCTGCCGCGCGATCAATCTGCTGAACCTGCCGGACATTGCGGCGCCGGCGCAGAAATGGCACGGCGATAGATAGGCGTCAGCGCGCAGCTGCATTGAAGTCCGTCGTCTCGGGCAGGCCGTTCTGGCGCCGGTCGATGAGGGCGTTCATCGTTGCGCGCAGGTGCGACAGGGATTATCGATGCTCCATGACCACCTGGCGCCCTCATCCTCACATCCGCGTCGTCGCGATCGGCCTGCACTGGCGGGACGGGCGCCTGCTCGCGGCCGAGGTGCGCGACGATGCGGGCCGGATCAAGGGCGTCCGTCCGCTCGGCGGCGAGATCGAGTTCGGCGAGAGCTGGCGGGCGGCGCTTGTGCGGGAATTTTGCGAAGAGCTCGGCATCGACATTGCCATCACGGGCGAACCGCTGGTGATGGAGAACATCTTTGCGCATGAGGGAGAGACCGGGCACGAGGTGATGTTCATCGCCGAGGTCGCGTTTCCCGACGGCGCATTCAGCGGACAGGATCGCATCGATTTCCGCGAGGATAACGGCGAGCAGATCGTCGCGCGCTGGTTCGACCTCGCCGATCTCGACGTGGAGGGCGGACCCAGCCTCTATCCGACCGGATTGAAGGATCTGCTGCTGGAGGCAAGAGACGGAACTGCGTGAGAGCCGCCACTCTCGTCAGGTTCCGCCCGTATCGCGCCGATAGCGGAAGTCGCAATGCGGCGCGCCTTGCATGATCGTCTGCGTGCGCGTGAGCCTGACGTCGGGGCCGAACCCTTCCGCGGTCGCGAAGTCGGCGGTGCAGACCAGGAGAAAACCGAGCTCCGGCTCGCCCAGCGCCTTGTAGAACTCGGCATAGGCGCATCGCTTGACGTCGAACGCGAAGGCGTCGTGGCTCTGCTCGATCACGTCATAGGCGAGCGCATCGTCGCGGGCATAGGTCCTGAACGCCGACGAGACGGCCTTGCCGAGATCGCTCTCGTTCTTGGCTTTCCAGAATTCCTCGCCGAAGCCGCGATAGAGATCGCCGAGCGTCTTGCGCACCAGCGCATTGGCGCGCGCCTCGCCGAGCTCGGCCTGGAGCGCCTTGACCAAGGGCACCAGCACCTGCGCCTGGATTTTTGCCTGTTCGATGACGGACACGCTCATGGGCAACCTTCATCCGGGTTACTTCACGCCACAGCACGATAACTCAACTTGCTGTTGGCGGCGAGAGCTTGCCTGTTTCGTCCTATGACATCCCAAAGCCTACGTTTCCGTGATGTCAGGGTTATCGCCGATCGTGCAATTCTGAAAACGTCGACGCAGCCATCAATGGTATGATGCGTACCATTCAAATGCCGCCGGCAGATGACCAGAGGTGAACATGATCCGACCCGAGATATCTCCAAGCAACGTCAGGCCACGACGTTCTTCACGACGCCGTCCTGTTGCGGCGCTGGCCGCGGCACTGTTTCTCGCCACCACGTACTGGTCAGTCGGAGGCGCGCAGGCTGCCGCGAATGACGCCGAGGCACGAGCGATCTTCGAGAAATTCATCGCGGCACAGAATGCGCATGATGCCGATGCGGTGAAGGCGATGCTCTTGAATTCGCCCGGCACGCTGCTGTTTGCCAGAGGCATCGAGACGCGCGGCCGCGACGAAGTCGCCGCCCGGTTCAAGACGTATTACGAGGGCACCTGGCACCTCGAGCCCGACATGTCGAAATTCCACGTCGCCGTGATTTCGAACGAGGTCATGCAGATCCTCGTGCCGATCGTCTTCACGCGCGCACTTCCGGGCAAGCCGGCGCAGCAGAATACGTTTCTGATCAGCCAGACCTACGTGCAGGATGCGGCCGGCTGGCACGTCGCCTCCATCATGCCGGTGGCGAATACGGAACTGAAGTAGAGGGGGATTGGGCCTGCCTGGCCGAAGCTCGCGGCGGCAGCCCGCCTTCGCCCTTTGGGCGCCGGCGCGGCATCCTTCTCTCGCTATCGCGAGCGAAGGATGGTGGGCACGACAGGGATCGAACCTGTGACCCCTACCATGTCAAGGTAGTGCTCTCCCGCTGAGCTACGTGCCCTAGAGGTCATTTCATCGGTGGGGTCCCTATAACGGCTCAGGGGACCCGGCGCAAGGACGGAAGGAGGCCGATTTAGGCCGCCAGCATCTTGTTCACTTCGCTGACCAATTCGCGCAGATGCACGGGCTTGGACAGCACCTTGGCGTTCTTGGGGGCGTCCGAATCCGAGTTCAGGGCGACCGCGGCGAAGCCGGTGATGAACATGATCTTGATGTCGGGATCGAGTTCCGAGGCCCGGCGGGCGAGCTCGATCCCGTCCATCTCCGGCATCACGATGTCGGTCAGCAGCATCTCGAACGGCTCTTCGCGGAGCCGCTGGTAGGCGGCCATGCCGTTGTCATGGGACGAGACCTGAAAACCGGCGTTTTCCAGCGCCTTGACCAGGAAACGGCGCATGTCGTTGTCGTCTTCGGCGAGCAGGATCTTTGGCATGGCAGGAAACGTCGAATCCCCAGAGGATATCAGCAGAGGTCACTAAGCCCGACAGAGGGTAAATTTGGGGTGAAAATCTTTACCCTGGACGGATCGCGCTGCCGGCTCCTTGTGAACCGGAATGCGGATCGAATCAATCGAAGCCGACCGGACGATCCCCGCCTCGCTGCCTGCACGGTTAAGACATGTTCCAGCGCAGATCACATCTTTTCGCTTGGCAGAATGGTTGCGATTCCGGACAATGACGACACATGAGAGCCGCTCGACCGGCCGAATCAATCCGTTCAAGCCTTTGCCGGGCCTTACAGGATCCTGCGGGGCCGGATCTTGTGGCGTGAAGGGACGAAGCCTGGGAATAAGGGACGAAGCCTGAGAAGATGACCCGGTTTGACGGCGAGATGTCGCCAGCGTTCGAGATCGTCGAGCCCGCCGAATGGCGCGCGCCGGTTATCTTCAACTCGCCCCATTCCGGCTCGACCTATCCGGACGAATTCCTCAGCGCCTCCAGGATCGACCTGCCGACGCTGCGGCGGTCGGAAGATTCCTTCATGGACGAGCTGATCGGCCATCTCAGCGCCCGCGGCTTTCCGACCGTGCGGGTTAACTTTCCCCGCTCCTATGTCGACGTCAACCGCGAGCCCTACGAGCTCGACCCCCGCATGTTCACCGGGCGGCTGCCGAGCTTTGCCAATACCCGCTCGATGCGGGTCGCCGGCGGCCTCGGCACCATCCCGCGCGTGGTCGGCGATGGCCAGGAGATCTATCGCGACCGTATCCTGGTCGACGATGCGTTGGCGCGGATCGAGACGCTCTACAAGCCCTATCACCGCGCGCTGCGCCGGCTGATCAACAAGGTGCACCAGATGTTCGGCACGGTGGTGCTGGTCGACTGCCACTCGATGCCCTCGGTCGGCGTCAGCAGGGACGAGCCGCGCCGGCCCGACATCGTGATCGGCGACCGCTACGGTACGAGTTGCACCCCGCTGTTACCCGACCGGGTCGAAGAGACCATGGGCGGGCTCGGCTATTCGATCGGCCGCAACAAGCCCTATGCCGGCGGCTTCATCACCGAGCATTACGGCAACCCGGCGAGCGGGCTTCACGCGGTGCAGCTCGAGCTCAACCGCGCGATCTACATGGACGAGCGACGACGCGAGCGCAGTCCGCGCTTTGCGCAAGTGGCAACCGACTTCGGCGTGCTCGCCGACGTGTTGGCGGCCACGATCCCGTTCGGCGATCTCGGACCGTTCCAGGCCGCGGCGGAATAGGCGGTAAGCCTGCGACGCGCGACCACGTCGCGGATCAGGGACCAGACACAGCTGCGAGCGTATCGGACGCCGGATCTTCACTTCGCGTTTTCGCACAGCCGAAGTGAAACAGGCGACCCAAAGAAAAAAGGGCCGCTCGCGAATGACGCAAGCGGCCCAAGTCTAGGGAGGAAACGCCCAAGGAGGGCAGCGGTAACGCAGAGCGCTACCGCACCGCAACAATATGCGGCCGCGCCGCACAAAGTGCAAGGGCTTTTGAGCCATTTCCCATGCAAAACACACATGGCTCTGTTGCTTCCAGAGAAACCCAGATTCAGTTCCTTTGATAAGGAAATTCAATGGGTTGATAGTCATTTGCATACGAACAAGGCATGTTCGGAACTAAGTTTTCAACTCAATGATCGATATTTGGCCAGCAGATGGCTCGGATGAGGCAACCGGCATCGGCATCCAAAATACCAGGGTGCAAATCAAGACAGCGCTGCACGCGAGAGGCGAATTGAGATAGGCAGATGCGAGCTTCACCCGACTTTCGTTTTGAGGATGCGCCGTGACGGTGATCGACTTCTCAGCCTTCATCGGAGGGCTCGCCACCGCCTCCGGCGAAACCATCCTGCCGTTCTTCCGCACCTCGCTGTCGATCGACGACAAGAGCAAGACCAAGGATTTCGATCCGGTGACCGAAGCCGACCGCGCCGCGGAGGCGGTGATGCGGCGGCTGATCAAGGCCAATTTCCCCCAGCACGGCATCGTCGGCGAGGAATTCGGCAATGAGCGCGAGGACGCCGACTATGTCTGGGTGCTCGATCCCATCGACGGCACGAAGTCCTTCATCGGCGGGTTCCCGATCTGGGGCACGCTGATCGCGCTGCTGCACAAGGGCGCGCCGGTGTTCGGCATGATGCACCAGCCCTTCATCGGCGAGCGTTTTTCCGGCGACAACGGCTCGGCCAACTATAAAGGCCCCTCCGGCGAGCGTCGGCTCCAGGTCCGCCGCTGCGCTTCGCTGTCGGAGGCGACGACCTACACCACGAGCCCGCTGCTCATGAACGAGCGCGACCGCGCCATTTTCGGCCGTATCGAGAAGGGCGCGCGGCTGTCGCGCTATGGCGGCGACTGCTACTCCTATTGCATGCTGGCGGCCGGCCACGTCGATCTCGTGGTCGAGACCGAGCTGAAGCCCTACGACATCGCGGCCCTGATCCCGATCGTGACCGGCGCCGGCGGCGTCGTCACCACCTGGGAAGGCAAGCCGGCCCAGGGCGGCGGCCGCATCATCGCGGCGGGCGATGCCAGGGTCCACGAAGAAGCTATGAAACTGCTCAACGGATAGCCGCCCCAAGAGGCTTGTATGAAAAACTGGCGTAAGCTCTTCCTCGCAAGCCTGCTTCTGTTTCCCGCCCTCGCCTCCGCCCAGAATTTTCCGGCCAAGCCGATCAAGCTGATCGTGCCGTTCCCGGCCGGCGGCCCCAACGACATCATCGCGCGCGTGATCGGCCAGCGCATGTCCGAGCTCTCGGGCCAGCCGGTGCTGATCGACAATCGCGGCGGCCAAGGCGGCGTGCTCGGCACCGACGCGGTCTCGAAGGCCGCGCCCGACGGCTACACCATCGCGATCTCCTCAGCCGGCGCGCTCGCGATCAGCCCGAGCATGGAGCGGGTCGCCTACGACGCATTGTCCGACCTCACGCCGGTGACGCTGGTTGCAACCGTGCCGGAAATGCTTGTCGTCGCCACCAACGTGCCCGCCAAGGACATCGGCGAATTGATCGCGCTCGCCAAGGCGCAGCCCGGAAAGCTCAACTTCGCCTCCTCCGGCCCCGGCAGCCTGCCGCACCTCGCCGGCGAATTGTTCAAGCTGACCGCGAAGATCGACATCGTGCACGTGCCCTATCGCGGCGCCGCACCCGCGGTGAACGACCTGCTGGGCCAGCAGGTGCAGATGACGTTCCTCGATCTTCCGGTGCTGCTGCCGCAGGTCAAGGCCGGCGCCTTACGGCCGATCGCGGTCGGTTCAGTCGAGCGTGCACCGACCGCGCCCGAGGTGCCGACGACGGCGGAAGCGGGCTTTCCTGATCTGCGCATCGAGAACTGGTACGGCATGGTCGCGCCCAAGGGCACGCCGAAGGAGATCGTCGCAGCGCTGCATGGCCTGGCGACCAAGGCGATGGCGGATCCGGCCGTGAAGGAAAAGCTCGCCGCGCAAGGCGCGACGCTTGTTGGTGATGAGCCGGAGCATTTCCGCCAATTCATCGCGGACGAGACCAGGAAGTGGACGAAGGTGATCAAGGACGCCAGGGTGGAGACGGCGAAGTAGCGCTCGGTAAGCGAACGCCCTCACACCGCCTCGGCCCGCAAATGCTCCACCAGCATCTTGGCCGGGCGCGGCAGCGTCTTGAAGCTTCGCGCGCAGATCACGAGTTTGCGGTTGGCGAAGGCATCGCGCAGGCGGACCATGGCGAGCGGCATCAGCTTGGCGCAGCGGCGGGCAGCGGCTTCGGGCACCAGGGCGACGCCGACATCGGCGGCGACCATCTGGCAGATCGCATCGAAGTCGCGCAGGCGCGCGCGGTAATGCGGCCGCATGCCAAGCCGGGCCGCGTGTTTCGAAATATGAACCTGGAGCGCGGTGGCGCTGGTGAGCCCGACGAACTCGCACGCGCCCGCCTCCTGAAAATCGATCTGGCGGCGGCCGGCGAACGGGCCGCGCCGTGACGTCACCAACGTCAGGTGATCCTCGCTGAAGACGAAGCGCTCGATATGGTCGGGCAGCGCGTGCTCCGCGGCGAAGCCGAGGTCGGCGGCACCGGCGGTGATCGCCGCCGCGATGTCGGTGCTCTCGCGCTCCTCGATGTCGATGGCGACGTCGCGATGCTCGCGCAGGAAGCCGGCCAGCGCCTTCGGCAGATGCTCCGACAGGCCGGAGGTGTTGGCGAGAAAATGCACGCTGGCGCGCACGCCGCTGGCAAAGCCGGCGAGATCGCCGCGCATGGCGTCGATCTGGTGAATGACGAGACGGGCATGATCGAGCAGGCTCTCGCCGGCCGCGGTCAACTCAACGCCGCGGCGGCCGCGCTTGAGCAGCGCGACGCCGAGCGCATCCTCCAGCCCCTTGATGCGCGCGCTGGCCGAGGCCAGCGCCAGATGCGACCGCTCCGCGCCGCGGGTGATGCTGCGCTGGTCGGCGACTGCGATGAACAGCTGGAGATCGACGAGATCGAAACGCATTTGGTCTCCTCCAACCAAGCCTTCGTCCATAGCGAAGGCTGTCTCCGTAACCTCCAGATTGTGCCCGGGCGCGGCTTCGGTCAATGTGCAGGTCATGATCGACCCTTTCCTCATTGTCATCGCCGCCGTCTTCCTGGTCGCCGGATTCGTCAAGGGCGTGGTCGGGCTCGGCCTGCCGACCGTCTCCATGGGCCTGCTCGCGGTGAGCATGGCCCCGAGCCGCGCGATCGCCATCGTCATCGTGCCCGCCATCATCACCAACATTTGGCAGACTTTCGTCGGACCGTACTTGCGCGACATCCTCAGGCGGCTGTGGCCGCTGATGATCGGCACCGTGATCGGCTGCTGGCTCAATGCCGGCGCGCTGACCGGCCCGCATGCGCGCTACGGCACGATCGTGCTCGGCGCCCTGCTCGTGATCTACGCGGTGATAGGCCTGAACAAATTCCAGTTCCGCGTCGCGCCGCAGAACGAGAAATGGGTTGGTGGCGTGGTCGGCGTGGTCACCGGCGTGATCTCCGCCTCGACCGGCGTGCAGGTGATCCCCTCGATGCCGTTCATGCAGGCGATCGGCATGGAGAAGGACGAGCTGGTGCAGGCACTCGGCGTGTTCTTCACGACCGCGACGCTGGCGCTCGCCTTCAACCTCACCGCCGGCGGATTGCTGACGCCGGCCAATGCGGTGCCGGGCGCCGTGGGCCTCGCCATGGCCTTTGCCGGCATGCTCATCGGCCAGTCGGTGCGGGCGCGGATGCCGGCGGAGGCGTTTCGCCGCTGGTTCCTGATCGCGATGATCCTGCTCGGCCTTTATCTGGCCGGCAGCGCGCTTCTGAAGGAATTCGCCTGAGAAGAGGCTCACGCCTTCGGCGCGTAGCCCGGCACCCATTTATCGTATTGAGGCAGATCGTCCTGGATCGTCCACCACGGCGCGCGCGACGAGGTGAAGACGTGGAGGCGGGGCCTGACGTCAGGATCGTCATCGAGCAGGCCGGCGGGAATGCTGACGGTCGGCAAATAACTCGCCTTGCCCGGCGTCAGGCAGCCGCAGGTCTTGCAGCGATGGCGAAAACTGCCCGGCGCGGACTCGTAAGCCACCGTCATGTCCTCGCCCGCGACAAAGCGAAACTTGTCGGCTTCAACATGGGCATAGGTGGCGAATGCCGCGCCGGTCAGCTTGCGGCAATTGACGCAATGACAATGCGTCAGCGTGCGAACCTCGTCGATCTCGAAACGCACGGCGCCGCACAGACAGCTTCCACGAATCATCGAAACCTCCCGCGCGCGGCCTCTATCGGGCCGATTGCATGCCACACCAGTCATTCGTTCGAACGAGTTACCGCGTCTCCAGCATGGCGACGCGGACGCCGAGATAGATGAACAGGCCGCCGAGCGCACGGTTGACCCAGGCGATCGCGCCCTCGGAGGCCCGCAAGCGGTGCGCGGCCTTTGCCGCGAACGCCGCCAGCACCAGGCACCACAGCGTTCCCGTGCAGATGAAAATCAGGCCGAGGGTCAGGAAGGCGAGCGGCTTGTGCGGAGAATCGGCTGCGACGAATTGCGGCAGGAAGGCCAGGAAGAACAGCGCGACCTTGGGATTGAGCGCGTTGGTGAAGACGCCCTGGAGGAACACCCGCCGCAGCGAGCTCCGCGCCGGCTCGTCGATCGCCGATGCCAGCGTCGGGCGCGACCACAGCATCTGAAGTCCCGTGACGACCAGATAGGCCGCGCCAACCAGCTTCAGGATCGAAAAAGCGGTAGATGAGGCCATCAGCAGGGCCGAAAGGCCGATTGCCGCGCCTGCGACGTGGAAAAAACAGCCGCAACTGATGCCCAAGGCGGCGGCAGCCCCGCCCCGCCAGCCCATCTGCATGCTGCGGCCGATGACGTAGACGGAGTCCGGTCCCGGCGTGATGTTGAGCAGCACGCCCGACAGGATGAAGAGCCAGATTTCGTGAATGCCCAGCATGTGAGGTGCCCCGCCGCCCCGTCCGTCTCAAGGGATCGGGCTTAGTCGGTTCGGCGGCCGTCGTCCACCGCCGGGACTGCGTAGGATTTACCTTGAATTTGCAATGCGGATCATACTTTCCCGCGGCCTCATCTGCTCTATAAAGGCAGGGTTCTTGAAATGCGGGATTCGAGGCGACTGCCACGCCGTGGCCAGTCCTCCATCCTTTGGAGCTCCGAGAATATGGAAAGACGTCTGGCTGCCATTGTTTGCGCCGATGTCGCCGGCTATTCGCGCATGATGGGCAGCGACGAGGCTGGCACCCATGCCGCCTTCAAGGCGCATCGCAGCGCGATTCACCCCATCATCCTCAATCACGGCGGCCGCGTCGTGAAGAACACCGGCGACGGCTTCCTGCTGGAGTTCCCCTCGATCGTCGGCGCCACCGAAGCCGCGATCGCGATGCAGACGCTGATGGCGGAGCGCAACCACCATCTGCCGGCGGACCGCGCCATGCAGTTCAGGCTCGGCATCCACATGGGCGACGTCATCGCCGACGAGGACGAGGTGTTCGGTGACGATGTCAACATAGCCGTCCGCCTGGAATCGGTGGCGAGCCCCGGCGGCTTCGCCATCTCGGCCAAGGCCTACAGCGAGGCGAACAAGCATCTCACCGTGCCGCTGGTCGATGGCGGCAACCATCGCTTCAAGAACATCAAGGATGCGGTCGGGGTCTGGACCTGGAAGCCCGAGGGCGCGCGGGCGATCGCCCCCGAGCTGAGGGAGGCCTCCGCACTCTCGCAGCAGTACCGCACCGCGATCGTCGGCGTGCTGCCCTTCGCCAATCTCAGCGACGCCCAAGACGAATACTTCTCCGACGGCCTGACCGAGGATCTGATCCACGCGCTGTCGCTGCAATCCTTCTATCGGGTGCTGAGCCGCAACTCGACCTTCGCCTTCAAGGGCAAGAACACGAGCACTCGGCTGATCGCGCGCGAGATCGACGCCACCTATCTGATCCAGGGCTCGGTGCGGCGCGCCGGAGCCAAGATCCGCGTCACCGCGGAGCTGATCGCGCCGGAGACCGGCGAGCAGCTCTGGACCGGGCGCTACGACCGCGACATCGGCGACTTCTTCGCGATGCAGGACGAGATCACCACCAACCTGTCCGCCGCCATCGCCACCGAGATCGTCCGCGCGGAGGCCTCGGCGCCCGCGCGGCTCTCGACCGACGTGACCGCGTGGGACCGTTTCCTCAAGGGGCTGTCGCATTACTACCGGCAGACCAAGGAGGACCTGGCCGCCGCCGTCGACCTGTTCCGGGAGGCCATCGCGGTCGATCCCAAGCTGTCGATCGCGCACGCCTACCTCGCCACGATCCAGATCCAGAGCATCCAGTTCGGCTGGGTCAAGGGCACGCGGGAGATGTGGGCCGAGGCGATGAACCTCGCCGAAACCAGCGTCCGGCTCGACCCGCGCTCCTCCTTCGCGTTCTCGATCCTGTCCTGGGCCCATGCGATGGAAGGGCATTACGAGGCCGCGATGGACGCCGCCAAGCGCGCGGTCGCACTCAACCCCTACGACAACGGCGCGCGCGGCGTGCTCGGCATCTGCCATTTCGTGATCGGCGAGCACCGCGAGGCGATCGAGCTGTTTTCGATGGCCGCGCAGCGCGACAACAGCGACCCGCGCTACCAATGGGCCGCACTGAACGCGTTCAGCCATTATCTGTTGGGGCAGTATGACGCGACCCTGTCGTGGGCCCGCGAGCAGCTCTACATCAACCCGAACCACATGCAGGCGCTGGCGATCCGTGCTGCAGCGCTGGCGCAATTGGGGCGGACCGGCGAGGCCGTCGAGGCGACCCGCGTGCTCATGGGCAACTACCCGACCCTGAATGTCGACCGCCATTTGCGCAATTTCCACTGGAAGCGGCCCGAGGACCTCGCTCATTACCGCGAGGGGCTTCTGAAGGCGGGCGTGCCGCTCGGCAAGCTGACGCTGGTCCAGAGCGACGTCAAACGCGCCGCCGAGTCCTGACAGGCGGACTGCGGCCGCGCGACGATCTCACGTCCGCTCTTGTTGACAGCACAGTGAATTCAGCCACACTTTGTCACACGCTGAAGTAGTATAGTCGGCGGCGGCCGCGCTGGCTGTTTGTTAGGACTTTCCGCGCTTGATCGGCGCGTCTGATTTTCACGATTCGCTGTTTTCAGGAATTGGGCCATGCATCACCCCGCCTCGAAGCCCCCCTTCGACCCCTCGATCGGGGTCTCGCCGAACAATCCCTGTCCATTCCTGCGCGGCCTCGTCGGCGAAGGCTTCGTCGACGGCGGGACCGTCCCGCTCAACACGCTGTCGCAGACCATCGCGAATGCGAGCGGCGAGACGGGGCTGATGAAGAGCTGGGCCCGGATCCAGGTCCGGGGCGTTGCGCTCATCGCCAACGGATTTAGCCACATCCTGAAAAGCATCCGGTCGGGCCCGCAGCTCGACGAACTGCGCGGTGGCCCTCTGGACAAGCGCGGCGCCGGCTCGCGCGTCCTCGGCGTCGACGGCAAGGTCAACGAGGACGAGATCGCGCGGCTCCAGAGCTTCGGCCGGACCTACACCGATCCGGACACCGGCAGCAGCGAGCCCGGCCTCAACGCTGCGGAAATCAAGACCTTCATGCACGAGAACCTCAAGCGCGCAGGCAGCGCCGCGCGCTGGTACTACCCCGTGCTGATGCAGTTCGAATGGCCCGTCCTGCTGAAGATCATGGGCAAGGGCACGGGTAAGGAGAATCGCTATCTCAGCGTCGCCGACGTGCGCACGCTGCTGAACGCGCGCCAATTCCCCGACCGCATCAACCAGCGGATTTTATCGCAATCGCTGCTGTCATCCTGCGCGCTCAGGTTTCGCTGGGCTCTCGGGATCATAGCGTTCCTGTTCGCGGCCGCTCTTGTCGCTCTCGTGGCGGTCGCCGAATTCCCCGACCAGGTCCGCGCCATGCTGCCGCAGAAGGGAGTCCTCGCACAGCTGCTGCCGCCGCCCTTGCCAAAACTCCCGGAGACGACGGCGGCCTTCTGGCTCGAGCAGAACTGGTCGCTGGAGGACCGGCACTGGTTCCACCACACCAGCCAGGGCACCGCGACCTTTCCGGTTCCCTACACCTGGTTCATGGCGCTGGAGCAGCCTCGTCTTCGCCTGATCTCACGCCCCGGCATGGTGAAGGACAGCGCCTATCTCGAGCGCTTCGGCTTCATCCAGAGCCCGCAATCCATCAAGACCGACGCAACCACGCTGCGGAGCTTCGGCTACGCCAACGTCTACGACACGACGCAGCCGAAGAGCCTGTCGACCGATTGGTCGCAGGTCGAGAATGTCGACGGCCTGCCGGTCGGCTTCGCGCGGATGACGGGCGTCGTCGATCCCGCGACCGGCCGCCGCGAGGAAGACAAGATCGGGCTGACCTGCGCCGCCTGCCACACCGGGCACGTGCGCTACAAGGGCGTGGACGTGCGCTTCGACGGCGGCCCGGCCATGACCGACCTGAAGAAACTCGAGAGCGTGACCGGGCTCTCGATCGCCTACACGCTCTACGTGCCGTTCCGCTTCAAGCGGTTCGCCGACCGCGTACTCGGCCCCGATGCGAGCGACGCCGACCGCAATGCGCTCAAGCAGAGCCTCAAGGCGACCCTCACATTCCTGCTCGACTGGCAAAAGGGTTACGACAAGACGATCGCCGGCAAGAAGACCTGGGACGGCAAGCAGCAAAAGGACACGGAAGAAGGCTTCGGCCGTCTCGATGCGCTCAATCGCATCGGCAACCAGGTGTTCTCCCAGGATTTCGCGCTGAGCGGGGTCAAGGGATTCGAGAAGAACCTGCATGCCCAGGACGCGCCGGTCAGCTTCCCTCCGATCTGGACCGTGCCGTGGCTCAAATTCGCGCAGTACGATGCCTCGATCGAGCAGCCGCTGATCCGCAATGCCGGCGAGGCGCTCGGCGTGACGGCGCTGCTCAACCTGTCCGACGCCTATCCCAAGGACAGGCTCTACCGGTCCTCGGCCGATGTCACCAACCTGCACTGGATCGAGAGTCTGCTGGCGGGCCCCAATCCCTACGCGCAGAAGAAGCTCGGCGGACTGACCTCGCCGAGATGGCCTTCGCAGATTCTCGGCGACGACTGGAAGATCAATCCGGACCGCGTCAAGAGCGGCCGCAAGCTCTACGCAAAGATCTGCGTGGAGTGCCACCTCGGTCCCGTCAACGATCCCGAGTTCGACAAGGAGTTTCCGCAGGAGAGCGTGTGGTCGTCGTCGCGCTGGGAGCGCATCGGCGACGAGATGGTGCTCAACCCGATCCAGAAGAGCGTCACGGGCATGGGGACGGATTCCGCCCAGGCCAGAGTCCTGGAGAAGCGGACGGTCTCGGTGCCGGGCTTCCTCGATCTGAATCCGACACGCATCCTCGGCGACCAATGGAAATGCACCAACCTGCCGGAGACGACCTCGACCGAAATGCCCTATTCGGTTGGGCTGATGGCGATCGTCGACATCGTCAGCCGCAAGGCGATGAATGACGCTCAAATCCCGCCCGACGCGCAGAAGCGCTGGTGGGGCGCCCGCGCCAATTGTCCCAATCCCGGGCCGCAGCCGCCGGATCCCAAGGAGCCCGGTCCCTGGTATCGCGCGCGCCCGCTGAACGGGGTGTGGGCCACCGCGCCCTATCTCCACAACGGCTCAGTGCCCTCGCTGGACTGGATGCTGCGGCCTGCTGCCGAGCGACCCAAGAAATTCTGCATGGGCCAGCGCGACTACGATCCGAAGCTGGTCGGCTTCGCCGTCGTCGAGGGCGAGCGCTGCAAGACCGGAGAAACGCAGTTCTCGACCACCTGGCCCGACGGCACCGAGATCAACGGCAACAGCAATCTCGGCCATTCGTTCGAGGGCAAGGGGCCGCCGCACAAGGACGGCGTCGTCGGCCGCCTGCTGGAAGAAGAAGAGCGCAAGGACCTGATCGAGTATCTGAAGACGCTGTAGCGCGGTCCTTTCACCTCTCCCCGCATCCGCCTTCGCTGAAGCTTCAGCGGACGAGAGCGGGGCGAGGGAGCGCACCGTCACTGCCGCTCACTTGAACAGCGGCGTGCCCGGCACGAAGGCGTCGAAGGCGGCCCAGAACTGGGAGCGGTAGCGGTCCTGCTCCTGGAGGATCTCGTGCTTCGAGCCGGCGATCACGAGATGGGAGCCGGCGCGCAAATGGTAGGCGAACTCCTCGATCGCGGCGGTCGAAACCACGGTGTCGCTGGAGGCCGCCAGCATCAGGATCGGCTGGCGGATCTCGGAGGGGTAGTTCATGCCCTTGAAGGTGTGCATGGCGCGGAAGGCGCTATCGGCCCAGGCGACCGTCGGTGACGCCAGCCCGAGCGTCGGATCCTCCTCCAGGATCGCGGCGTTGCGCGCATAACGCACGGGATCGCTGGTCAGGGGATTGTTGATGAAGGGATCGAGCCCGGTGATGCGGTCGCTGCCGCCGGGAACATAGCGGCCGCCCATCCCCATCAGGCGCATCGTCTTCAGAAGCGCCCGCGACGGAAACGAGGTGGTGCGGCCTGGCAGGTCGATCATCGGCGCCGACAGCACCATGCGGTCGAACCAGCGCTTGCCCGCATGCGCAACGCGCAGCAACACCGTACCGCCCATGGAGTGGGCGAGCGCGAAGAAGGGCGGCGGGCAATCCGGCAGCACCACCTGCTGCACGAAGGTCTCGACGTCGATTTCGAAATCGGCGAAGTCGCGCACATAGCCCTTGCGCGGATCGCGCAGGCGGCGCGAGGAGTGGCCCTGCCCGCGCCAGTCGATCATCGCCACCGCAAAGCCGCGGTCGCGCAGGTCGCGCACGGTCTCGAAATATTTCTCGATCTGCTCGCTGCGTCCGGTGAAGACGCAGACCGTGCCCTTGCGGTTCGCCGGCGGCGCCCAGCGCGCAAAGCGCAGCTCGGCGCCATCGGGTGTCTTGATGGTGCCGCTGACGACGTCTTCGGGAACGGGATTGGACGGAATCGAGATCAGCGTCATTGGGCGAGAAATGCTGAAAATCAAGGGCGGGAGCGCCGAAAAGGCGCAAGTTGCCGCCCTCTTGAACGCCGTTCCCTTGAACCCATATCACCATGGTGCAGGCCGCTACCAGTGTTTCGGAACCGGAACATCAGGCTGCACACAGACTAAAGCCCGGCCCGATTGGCGGGCGGGTTACCAAACAGTCGCTCAATGGAGGACTTGACCATGCGTACCTACGATCTCACCCCCTTCTATCGTTCCACCGTCGGCTTCGACCGTCTCTTCAACCTGCTCGACCAGGCCGGTTCGGACGGCAGCCCCGGTTATCCCCCCTACAACATCGAGCGCACCGGCGAGAACGCCTACCGCATCACCGTTGCGGTCTCGGGCTTTGCCAAGGATGAGCTCTCCATCGTCGCGAAGGAAAACACGCTGACGATCAAGGGCGAGAAAGTCGCAAACGAGAACTCGAAGTCCGAAGTGATTTACCGCGGCATCGCCGCGCGTGCCTTCGAGCGCGCCTTCCAGCTTGCCGATTTCGTGCAGGTGAAGGACGCCTCGCTCGAGAACGGGCTGCTTCACGTCGATCTCGTCCGCGAGATTCCCGAAGCCAAGAAGCCGCGCCAGATCGCGATCAACGCCGGCGCGCCCAAGGCGCAGGTGATCGAGAACTCGGCCGCGCAAGTCGCCGCGTAAAACACGCACGCCACTTCCAGGTTGCGAAAACGCCCCGGTGCCCCGGGGCGTTTTTTTCGTTTGCACCGCATCACAGACTGGTGAGCCTCGTAACAGCGCGGCCTCTCCCTCCGTCCTTTGGGCATCGAACCCAAAACAAGACGGAGAACGATCATGACACTTTGGCGCAGCCTTTTCGTCGCCGCGAGCCTGCTGGCGGCTCCCCTCAGCCTCGCTCACGCACAACCCCCGCAAACCGCGAAGGCCAAGAACGTCGTGCTGGTGCACGGCGCCTGGGCCGACGGATCGAGCTGGTCCGAGGTGATCCCGATCCTCCAGGCCGCCGGCCTTCACGTGACTGCCGTGCAGAATCCGCTGTCGTCGCTTGCGGACTCGGTCGAGGCGACCAAGCGCGCGCTGGCCGAGCAGGACGGGCCGACCGTGCTGGTCGCGCATTCCTGGGGCGGCACCGTGATCAGCCAGGTCGGCACCGACCCGAAGGTCACCGGCCTCGTCTATATCGCCGCACGCGCGCCCGATGCCAACGAGGATTTCGTCGCGCTGTCGAAGCAATTCCCGATCGGCCCGGTGCGCGCCGGCATCATCGAGCGCGACGGCTACACCAAGCTCTCGGAAGACGCTTTCCTGAAATATTTCGCCAATGGCGTGAAGCCGGAACGGGCCAAGGAGCTCTATGCCGTGCAATGGCCGACCGCGGCCTCGATCTTCGCCGGCCGCACCACGGAAGCTGCATGGCACGCCAAGCCGAGCTGGTACGCGGTGTCGAAGAACGACGACACCATCAATCCGGATTTCGAGCGCTTCCTCGCCAAGCGCATGAACGCAACGACGATCGAGCTCGATGCCGGCCACCTCTCGCTGGTGTCGCATCCGAAGGACGTGGCGAACCTGATCCTGGAAGCTGCGGGGTATCCGCGGAGCTGAGAGGCGATTGCCTGTGATGCAAAAGGCACCTGAAATCTCAGGCGCCTTTTATCTTTGCTCCAACATCGTCCTGGCGAAAGCCAGGACGACACCGAAAATGTCGTGAGCGCCGTCGCGCCAAACGAACTGCGCGCTAATCCAGTCCCTGCGCGGCCGGCATGTCCTGCGTCGGCAGAATCGTCGCGGCGGGCTTCGTCTGACCCACTGTCGGCGCAGCGGCCTGCGGCGCAGCCTCGGCGGGCTTGGCCTGCACGGCGGCGGTCTGCTGCGCGGGCTGTGCCTGCGGTGCTTGAGCTTGCGGCGCCTGGGCCTGCTGTACCGCAGGCTCGGCCGGCTTCACGGCCGCGACCGGCGTCTCGCCGCGCTGCGGAGCCGCCTTGGGCAGCGGCACGGTGCGCCTTGCGACATGCGGGATCGAGGCCGGCGGGCGCGGCGGGCCGCTGCGGACCACGGTCGGCGGCGGCAGCGCGCTTTGCGGGCCGTAGGGCGCGACCGTGGGCTGCTCATAGGCCGGTGCCATGCCGTAGGCATCGGCGGCGGGCATGAAGCGGATGATCCGGCCGTCGCGGGCGTCGATCACGAGCCGGCCGTCGTCGCCGCGGCGGTCGATCACCGAGATGGTGTAAACGCTGCCGCGCAGCCGCGGGATGCCGAGCGGCGAGAAGCCGTTGTCGCGCAGCACCGCATAGACCTCGGTGGCCGGCAGCAGCGCCGGGCCGCGTTCCTCGTAGCCATAGCCATAGCCGTATCGCGGCGGCGGAGGCGGCGCGGCGTCCGGCGGCGCATAGGGCCCGTCGAAATCCGACACCGCGATCGCAGCCCCTCCCGCAATACCGTTCGTCGGAACTTGCGCCTCTGCCGCGGTCGCAGCCAGCGCCAGCGCGGCGGCGGCCACACATCCTGGGAAAAACTTCATGGTCGACACGCTCCTGTCAGCCCCCGGATGGATCGCGCTCTTTCGCTTCTTGCGGCGTGGCGCGCCTTCCGAAGGGTCGATCCGAAGCTTCATTTGGGATTTCGGCGTCCACAGGGCCGGATCAGGGCGCGTTTGCTTCAAAACCGGGGCTGCGCAACTTTCGGAAAGCGATTGATTGACAGATCGGGAATCGGGACTTTCGCGCGCTTGTGTGATAGACAAAAATTTGGCAAGGTGATGGTTAGGACAGGAAAGCTGTCTCAATTTTGCTTGCGGTTCCGGCATAGGGATTGCAACGAAAGTTGGTGCTTCCGAGCACCAAGAAGGCAACAGGCAAAGCCGTTCACGGGGACGTAGAACGCCTTGGCCTGAATTTAAGAAAATGCGGCTCGCAGCGGACGAGCGGTGACCCAGAGGCGGGTGCCGCGGAACGCCCAAGGTGCGCCGAAGATGGCGGTGAGACAGCTTGCCGCATGGAGAGGACGAAGACATGAACGGGTCGCAATTCGAGCGCGCAAACATCGTGGCAGAAGAACTGTCGGCGACGGTCGCCTCGAAAACGACTGATCCGATTCAGGAACACAATTCGCGGCCGCCCGCCGAAGGCCTCTACGATCCGAGCCTGGAAAAGGATTCCTGCGGCGTCGGCTTCATCGCCAACATCAAGGGCAAGAAGTCGCACAAGATCGTCTCGGACGCGCTGAGCATCCTCTGCAACCTCGAGCATCGCGGCGCTGTCGGCGCCGATCCGCGCGCCGGTGACGGTGCCGGCATCCTGGTGCAGATCCCGCACGCCTTCTTCAGCCGCAAGGCCAAGGAGCTCGGCTTCACGCTGCCGCAGCCCGGCGAATACGCCATCGGCGCGCTGTTCATGCCGCGCGACACCGCCTGGCGCAACGTCATCAAGAGCATCATCGCCGACCAGATCAAGGAAGAGGGCCTGACCCTGCTCGGCTGGCGCGACGTGCCGACCGACAATTCCTCGCTCGGCGTCACCGTGAAGCCGACCGAGCCCGCCTGCATGCAGGTGTTCATCGGCCGCAACGGCACCGCCAAGACCGAGGACGATTTCGAGCGCCGGCTCTACATTCTGCGCAAGTCGATCTCGCAGGCGATCTACCAGCGCCGCGACCGCGGCCTTGCGGGCTATTACCCCTGCTCGATGTCCTGCCGCACCGTGATCTACAAGGGCATGTTCCTCGCCGACCAGCTCGGCAAGTACTATCCCGACCTGCACGAGGCGGACTTCGAGAGTGCGCTGGCGCTGGTGCATCAGCGCTTCTCGACCAACACCTTCCCGGCCTGGTCGCTGGCGCATCCCTACCGCATGATCGCGCATAACGGCGAGATCAACACGCTGCGCGGCAACACCAACTGGATGGCGGCGCGCCAGGCTTCGGTGAGCTCGGAGCTCTACGGCAAGGACATCAACCGGCTCTGGCCGATCTCCTATGAAGGCCAGTCCGACACCGCCTGCTTCGACAACGCGCTCGAATTCCTGGTGCAGGGCGGCTACTCGCTGCCGCACGCCGTCATGATGATGATCCCGGAGGCGTGGGCCGGCAATCCGCTGATGGATGAGAAGCGCCGCGCCTTCTACGAATATCACGCCGCGCTGATGGAGCCGTGGGACGGCCCCGCCGCGATCGCCTTCACCGACGGCCGCCAGATCGGCGCCACGCTGGACCGCAACGGGTTGCGGCCGGCGCGCTATCTCGTGACCAAGGACGACCGCATCGTGATGGCGTCCGAGATGGGCGTGCTGACGATCCCCGAGGACCAGATCATCACCAAGTGGCGGCTCCAGCCCGGCAAGATGCTGCTGGTCGACCTCGAGCAGGGCCGCCTGATCCCCGACGACGAGATCAAGGCCGAGCTCGCCAAGAGCCATCCCTACAAGGAGTGGCTGGAGCGGACCCAGATCGTGCTGGAAGAGCTGCCGAAGGTTCCGACCACCGGCGTGCGCTCCAACCTGTCGCTGCTCGATCGCCAGCAGGCGTTCGGCTACAGCCAGGAAGACATCACCATCCTGATGACGCCGATGGCGGCGACGGGCGAGGAAGCCGCGGGCTCGATGGGCAACGACACGCCGATCTCGGCGCTGTCGGACAAGGCCAAGCCGCTGTTCACCTACTTCAAGCAGAACTTCGCGCAGGTCACCAACCCGCCGATCGACCCGATCCGCGAAGAGCTGGTGATGAGCCTCGTCTCGATCATCGGACCGCGGCCGAACCTGTTCGACCTGCAGGGCATGGCCACCACCAAGCGCCTCGAAGTGCGCCAGCCAATCCTGACCGACGCGGATCTCGAGAAGATCCGCTCGATCACCGACGTGGCCGACACCCACTTCAAGTCGCGCACGCTGGACACCACCTTCCACGCCGGGCTCGGCGCAGCCGGCATGGACCAGGTGCTGGACGAGCTCTGCGCGCGCGCCGAAAGCGCGGTGCGCGAGGGCGTCAACATCATCATCCTGTCCGACCGCATGGTCGGCACCGACCGGGTCCCGATCCCGGCACTGCTGGCCTGCGCTGCCGTGCATCATCATCTGATCCGCGTCGGACTGCGCACCTCGGTCGGCCTTGTCGTCGAATCCGGTGAGCCGCGCGAAGTGCATCACTTCGCCTGCCTTGCCGGCTACGGCGCCGAAGCGATCAATCCTTACCTCGCGTTTGAGACCATCATCGCGATGAAGGACCGCCTGCCCGGCTCGCTCGACGACTACGAGATCGTCAAGCGCTACATCAAGTCGATCGGCAAGGGTCTTTTGAAGGTGATGTCCAAGATGGGCATCTCGACCTACCAGTCCTATTGCGGCGCGCAGATCTTCGACGCGGTCGGCCTCAAGGCGGACTTTGTCGGAAAGTTCTTTGCCGGCACGCATACCCGCGTCGAAGGCGTGGGTCTGGCCGAGATCGCGGAAGAAGCCGTGCGCCGCCATGCCGACGCGTTCGGCGAGGCGCTGGTCTACAAGACCTCGCTCGACGTCGGCGGCGAATATGCCTATCGCAGCCGCGGCGAGGACCATGCCTGGACCGCCGAGTCGGTCGGGCTGCTTCAGCACGCTGCGCGCGGCAATTCGCTGGAGCGCTATCGCGCCTTCGCCAAGATCCTGAACGAGCAGTCGGAGCGCCTGCTGACGCTGCGCGGCCTGTTCCGGATCAAGAGCGCCGAGGAAGAGAAGCGCAAGCCGGTGCCGCTCGACCAGGTCGAGCCGGCCAAGGACATCGTCAAGCGTTTTGCCACCGGCGCGATGAGCTTCGGCTCGATCTCGCGCGAGGCGCACACCACGCTCGCGATCGCCATGAACCGGATCGGCGGCAAGTCGAACACCGGTGAAGGCGGCGAGGAAGCCGACCGCTTCAAGCCGCTGCCGAACGGCGATTCCATGCGCTCGGCGATCAAGCAGGTCGCCTCGGGCCGCTTCGGCGTCACCACGGAGTATCTCGTCAACTCCGACATGATGCAGATCAAGATGGCGCAGGGTGCCAAGCCCGGCGAAGGCGGCCAGCTGCCCGGCCACAAGGTCGACGCGACCATCGCCAAGGTCCGGCACTCGACGCCGGGCGTCGGCCTGATCTCGCCGCCGCCGCATCACGACATCTACTCGATCGAGGACCTGGCGCAGCTCATCTACGACCTCAAGAACGTCAACCCGACGGGCGACGTCTCGGTCAAGCTCGTCTCCGAGATCGGCGTCGGCACGGTCGCCGCGGGCGTCGCCAAGGCGCGCGCCGACCATGTCACCATCGCGGGCTTCGAGGGCGGCACCGGCGCTTCGCCCCTGACCTCGATCAAGCACGCCGGCTCGCCGTGGGAGATCGGCCTTGCCGAAACCCACCAGACGCTGGTGCGCGAGCGGCTGCGCAGCCGCATCGTGGTCCAGGTCGATGGCGGCTTCCGCACCGGCCGTGACGTCGTGATCGGCGCGCTGCTCGGCGCCGACGAGTTCGGCTTCGCTACCGCGCCGCTGATCGCTGCCGGCTGCATCATGATGCGCAAGTGCCATCTCAACACCTGCCCGGTCGGCGTCGCGACCCAGGACCCGGTCCTGCGCAAGCGCTTCACCGGCCAGCCCGAGCACGTGATCAACTACTTCTTCTTCGTTGCGGAAGAGGTCCGCGAGATCATGGCCTCGCTCGGCTTCCGCACCTTCAACGAGATGATCGGCCAGGTTCAGCTGCTCGACCAGACCAAGCTGGTCGCGCACTGGAAGGCCAAGGGGCTCGACTTCTCCAAGCTGTTCGTCAAGCAGAAGGAAGAGAAGGGCCAGAAGATCTATCACTCCGAGCGCCAGAATCATCATCTGGAAGGGGTGCTCGACCGCACGCTGATCGAGCAGGCGACGCCCGCGCTCGATCGCGGCGCGCCGGTGAAGATCGACGCTACGATCAACAGCACCAACCGTTCCGCCGGCGCCATGCTGTCGGGCGCGGTCGCCAAGATCTACGGCCATGCCGGCCTGCCGCATGACACCATCCATGTCAGCCTCAAGGGCACTGCCGGCCAGGCCTTCGGCGCGTGGCTCGCCCATGGCGTCACCTTCGAGCTCGAGGGTGAAGGCAACGACTATGTCGGCAAGGGCCTCTCGGGCGGCAAGATCATCGTCAAGCCGCCGAAGAACTCCGCGATCGTGCCGGAAGAAAGCATCATCGTCGGCAACACCGTGATGTACGGCGCGATCCAGGGCGAGTGCTACTTCCGCGGCATCGCCGGCGAGCGCTTCGCCGTGCGCAACTCGGGCGCGATCGCCGTGGTCGAGGGCGCGGGCGATCATTGCTGCGAATACATGACCGGCGGCATCGTGGTCGTGCTCGGCAAGACCGGGCGCAACTTCGCGGCCGGCATGTCGGGCGGCATCGCCTACGTGCTCGACGAGACCGGCGACTTCGACAAGCTGTGCAACCTCAGCATGGTCGAACTCGAACCGGTCCTGTCGGAGGAGCTGATCAACGCCGGCACCTACAATCACACCGGTGACCTCGAGGCGCATGGCCGGGTCGACGTGTTCAAGGGCCTACTCGACTCCGACGTCGAGCGGCTGCACGTCCTGATCACGCGCCATGCGAAAGCGACCGGCTCCAAGCGCGCCGCCGACATCCTTGCCAATTGGAAGGACTGGCTGCCAAAATTCCGCAAGGTGATGCCGGTCGAGTACCGGCGTGCGCTGCGCGAAATGGCGGCCAACGCGGACGCCGAGCCGAAGATCGCGATCGGGGCGTAATTCTCAACTCGCGTCATTCCGGGGCGCGCAAAGCGCAAACCCGGAGTCTCGCAAACCAACCTCCAGGTTCCGGGTCTGCGCGCGGCGCGCGCATCCCGGAACGACGGCAAACAAACCTAAGCGGCAGGGACTTCGGGTTTAATGGGCAAGATCACGGGTTTTCTGGAAATCGAACGGCACGACCGCAAGTACACCCCGGTCGCCGAGCGCGTGAAGCATTTTCACGAGTTCGTCGTTCCCTTGACCGAGAGGGAAACGCGCGACCAGGCCGCGCGCTGCATGAACTGCGGCATTCCCTATTGCCACGGCACAGGCTCGGTCGCGCCCGGCACGCCGGGCTGCCCGGTCAACAACCAGATCCCCGATTTCAACGACCTCGTCTATCAGGGCAACTGGGAAGAGGCCTCGCGCAACCTGCACTCGACCAACAATTTCCCGGAGTTCACCGGGCGCATCTGCCCCGCGCCGTGCGAAGCGTCCTGCACGCTCAACATCGACGACAACCCGGTCACCATCAAGACGATCGAATGCGCGATCGTCGACCGCGCCTGGGACAATGGCTGGCTGAAGCCGGAAGTCGCCTCCGTCAAGACCGGCAAGAAGGTCGCAGTGATCGGCTCCGGACCCGCCGGCATGGCCTGCGCGCAGCAACTCGCGCGCGCCGGCCACGACGTGCACCTGTTCGAGAAGTTCGCCAAGGCCGGCGGCTTGCTCCGTTACGGCATCCCCGACTTCAAGATGGAGAAGGGCATCATCGACCGCCGCGTCAAGCAGATGGAAGGCGAAGGCGTCACCTTCCACTACAACAGCCATGTCGGCGCTGACGGCAATGTCGATCCGCGCGAGATGCTCAACGAGTATGACGCCGTGGCGCTGACCGGCGGCGCGGAAGCCCCGCGCGACCTGCCGATCCCCGGCCGCGATCTCCAAGGCATCCACTACGCCATGGACTTCCTGCCGCAGCAGAATCGCCGCGTCTCCGAGGAGCCGCTGAACGGCGTCACCGAGATTTTGGCCGGCGGCAAGCATGTCGTCGTCATCGGCGGCGGCGACACCGGAAGCGACTGCATCGGCACCTCGCTGCGCCAGGGCGCGCTGTCCGTGACCCAGCTCGAGATCATGCCCGCCCCGCCCGAGCGCGAGAACAAGGGCCTGACCTGGCCGAACTGGCCGCTGAAGATGCGCACCTCCTCCAGCCAGGCCGAAGGCGCGATCCGCGAATTCGCCGTGCTGACCCAGAAGTTTTCCGGCGAGAACGGCCAGGTCAAGAAGCTGCACTGCGTCCGCGTCGACGACAAGTTCAAGCCGATTGCCGGCACCGAGTTCGAGCTGGATGCCGAGCTCGTCCTGCTCGCCATGGGCTTCGTCCACCCCGTGCATGAGGGCCTGCTCAAGCTGCTCTCGGTCGAGCTCGACCCGCGCGGCAACGTCAAGGCCAACACGCTCGACTACCAGACCTCGCGCCCGAACGTGTTCACCGCCGGCGACATGCGGCGTGGGCAATCGCTGGTGGTCTGGGCGATCCGTGAGGGCCGGCTGTGTGCAAGGTCGATTGATACGTTCTTGATGGGGAAGACGGATCTGCCGCGGTAGGTTCGCCGCTCGCCGGTCATTCCGGGGCGCGCGAAGCGCGAGCCCGGAATCCATTTATCCACGCCCCCTGACGCCCGATGGATTCCGGGTTCGCGCCAAATGGCGCGCCCCGGAATGACGAGCGGAGAGAGCCGTGCTCTCGCGCCTCATCTCACTCCAGACGCGTGCTGACAGGCGTCAATTCTGCAGCCTCACCCCCAGCATCACCACCGTGCCCTGCGAGCTCGAGGTCGGCTGGTTCGAATCCAGGATGTCGTGGCGCAGCGTGCCCTTGATCCAGATGTTGCGATTGAGCTTGTAGATCAAATTGCCTTCGAGCGAGTAGGTTTTGTCGTTACGACCCTGGTTCTGGTAATCGTAGGTGCCGTAGGTGAACTTGCCGACCGCGGTGAGCCAGCGGCGGAAGTCGTGATCGACTTCGACCCCGTAGGTGTGCACCAGCACGCCGGAGGAACCGGGGACCGTGGTCTCCGCGATCTGCGTGTCGGTGGCGAATTTCACCGTGGTCAGGCCGCTCGCGTTCCAGATCAGCGAGCCCGAGGTGAGGAAGCCCGAGAGCTGACTGAGGCGCGGGTCGACATAGTTGCGCGCAGAATAGCCGACCGAGACCTCGCCCGTGAGGATGCGCGAGAACTCAAAGGACGAGCCGACCTTGGCATAACCGCCGTTTGAATCGCGGAAATAGCCGTTGCGGTCGGCGGCCTGGTCGTGGACGCGGGTGTCACCCTGGATCTCGACGAACGGTTTCAGTCCAGGCTTGAGCTCGTAGGAGAAGCGCCCGACGCCGCCATACTGGTTGAAGTCGCGATCGTTGTTGCTGAAGGTCGAGCCGTCGGTGAGTTTTGAATCCGTGTAGGCGGTGCGACCGACGGTGGCGCCTGCCGCGACCTGGAAGCGGTTGAAGGTCTGGTCGAAACCGATGGTCGTGCCGTAGGTCGCATAGACCGGATATTTCTGGAGGCCGGCCTGCACGTTCGGGCTGCCGGGATTATCGGTGGCGAGCCGCAGGCGCAGCTGCGAGGTCAGCTTGAGATCGCGGTCGACGTCGATGCGGCCGTCGACATGACCGGTGAAATCGGGCCGGTCGATCTCGACCGGCGAGGGCGAGGCGAAGCCGTCGATCGTCGCCGGCATGTTGTTGGTGTAGCCCGAGAACGAGCCGCGCAAATCGGCGAACAGCGCGTGGCGCTCCCAGTCGGACGCCACGAGGAGGTCGGGCGCGACGACGTAGACCGGCGAGCCGACCGGCTTGTTCAGACGCGCCGGGTTGGTGTCATAGCCGGCGGAGAGCTCGAGCCCGCCCTTGATCAGGAAGCTGCCGGCATAATCGCCGACCGCGCCGAACGCGTCGTCATCGGCCTTGAGGCGACGGCGCAGCGGCTGGCCGGGCACGTTGCCGGCCATCGCCGGCGGCACCGGCACCTTGTGCGCGGTCTCCGACGGCGGCGGCGCGATGCGCGGCGGGCCAAGCGTCCTGTCCGGCGTTGCCGGCGGCACCGGCGAGCCGGGCCCGACCGGGCGCTTCGGCTTCGGCTGCCCGGGATAGAGCTTGGGCTGCTGCCGCTTGCGGTTGAGCGAGTCGTAACCCGAGCCGCTGGCGCCGTTGGCGGCCGGCAGGCCGTAGGTCGGCACCTGGCCGACGCGCGAGGTCGCCGGCGTCTGCTGGCGCTTGCGCGGGTCGGCATTGGGATCGGGCAGCGCCGGCAGCGCGTCCGAGGGCGCCTGCGGCACGCCTGCCGTGCGGCGCGTCGGCAATGTCTCAGGCGCGGCGAAGCCGCCGCGGTTGGGATTGAACAGGTCGGGCGTGAGGCTCTGGGCGGCGACTGGACCGCTTTGCAGGGCCGTCAGCGCAAGACACGGCAAAGCCGCGCGCAGGAAATGCGCGCGTTTGCTCCGGCCCATGCCTGGAGACGACCCCACGATGGAATTACCCCAACGAAATCAAATACTTTCGCGATGGTTCCCGCCGGCTGGCAGAAACCATCGTTAATGGAGTTAAAACAATTATGGTTAATGACCCGTTGAGGGTCGGGGCGGCCGCGTCGCCTCATACGCCGAGGCGTGCTAAGCAGGCACCAACGGGCCATCGCCCCTCCTCCCTGGACCTGAACATGCCGAGTTCGAAACCGCTGATGACCCAATCATCCGGCCCCATTCCCACAAGCGTCGAATCCGCACTCCGCACCCTGGAGACGGAGAGCGGCGGCATCAACGCGCTCGCCGCCGCGCTGCGCGGCCCGCTGGGTGCGACCTTCGCCAAGGCGGTCGACATGATCCGGCAGGCCAAGGGCCGCGTCATCGTCACCGGGCTCGGCAAGTCAGGTCATATGGGGCGCAAGATCGCAGCGACGCTGGCCTCGACCGGCACGCCCGCCTTCTTCGTGCACACCGCTGAAGCCGCCCATGGCGACCTCGGCATGATCACCGCGGACGACGTCATCATGGCGCTGTCCTGGTCCGGCGAGCAGCCGGAGATGAAGACCCTCGTGAACTATTCGGCGCGGTTCGCGATTCCGATGATCGCGGTGACGTCGAACGCGGCGTCCTCGCTGGGACAGGCCGCCGACCTCGTGATCGAGCTGCCGAAGGCGCGCGAGGCCTGCCCGCACAATCTGGCGCCGACCACCTCGACCCTGATGCAGGCCGCGATCGGCGATGCGCTCGCGATCGCGCTGCTCGAAGGCCGCGGCTTCACCGCGCTCGAGTTCGCGCATTTCCACCCCGGCGGCAAGCTCGGCGCGATGCTGAAATTCGTCCGCGACTACATGCGCACCGGCGCGGAGATCCCGGTCAAGCCTGAAGGCACCAAGATGTCGGAGGCCGTGGTCGAGATGTCGGCCAAGGGACTGGGCTGCGTCTGCATCGTCAACGACGCGAATGAGGCCGTCGGCATCATCACCGACGGCGATCTGCGCCGCCACATGCGTCCAGACCTGCTGACAGTGTCGGTCGACGACATCATGACCAGGCAGCCCAAGTCCGTGCCGCCCTCGATGCTCGCCACCGAGATGATCGAGGTGCTGAACACCCGCAAGATCACGACGCTGCTGGTGACCGAGGCGGGCAAGGTCGTGGGCATCGTGCATTTGCACGATCTGCTGCGCGCGGGCGTGGCGTAGCTTCAAGCACAGTCATTCCGGGGCGATGCGAAGCATCGAACCCGGAATCTCGAGATTCCGGGTTCACGCTTCGCGTGCCCCGGAATGACAGCGAGGGCTACGCCGGAAACCGCGCCGCCTTCTCCTCCAGCGGCAGCCGCAAGCCGTTCGCCAGATACGACACCGTGCGATAGAAGCCGCACAGCAGCATGATCTCCAGAATCTGCGCCTCGTCGTAATGCGCCGCGAGCGCGGCGAATTCCGCGTCGGTGAACGTCGCGCGGTGATGCAGAGCGTCGACGGCTGCGATCAGCGCCTGTTCGGCCGGGGACCAGCAGGGCGACGTCGCATCGCCCTCTACGGTGGCGCGGACCTCGTCCTCGGTGAGGCGCGCCGGACCGGCAAAGACCGCGACATGCACGCCCCATTCGTATTCGCATTTGCTCAGCGCGCAGGTGCGGTCGATCACGATCTCGCGCTGGCGCAGGGACAGCGGCCCGGGATCGAGCAGCCCGCCGGCGCGAAACTTGTCCCAGGCGCGGCCGTGGCCCGCCATCACCCGGAACAGCACCAGCGGCGGCGCGCCGCGCATGATGCGGTCGAACTGCGCCTGGATCTCCGGGGGATAAGGCGGCGCGAGCGGCGCAATGCGCGGTGTGGCCCGGGACATCGGCCGTCTCCGTTGCTACAATTATCGTAGCGATACGCTACACTATCTGTAGCGCGACGCAAGAGGACGACGATGGCGAAACAGGCCGGTTCGACAACACGCAACGTCCGCGGCTCGCGCACCGGACGGCCGATCATGGCGCTGCTCGACCTGCTCGGCCGGCGCTGGACCTTGCGTATCCTGTGGGAGTTGCGCGAGGAGCCCCTCACCTCCCGCGCATTGCGCACGGCATGCGACGAGGCTTCGCCCACGGTGCTGCAAGCGCGGCTGGACGATTTGCGCGAGGCGGGGTTCGTGGAGCTCGGCGAAGGCGGAGGCTATGGGCTGACGCCGCTCGGGCGGGACTTGTGCGAGACGTTCATGCCGCTGCACAGGTTCGCGGAGAGGTGGAGGAAGTAGAATCGGAACATCTGCCGCGCGCTCCAATCTTCCTTCTCCCCTTGTGGGAGAAGGTGGCGCGAAGCGCCGGATGAGGGGTTTTCTCCGCAAACTCAGCGCTGCGTTGGAGGAGGGAGACCCCTCACCCGTCTCGCCGCTACGCGGCGAGCCCCCTCTCCCACAAGGGGAGAGGGGAAGAGAAAACTACGCCACCGCTACCGTCAGATTCACGCCGTCCACCTGCACCACCTTCACGCGCGTCCCGGCTGGCGTATCGGGACCTGCGACGCGCCAGACCGTGTCGCCGATGCGCATGGTGCCATTGCCGTCGACGATCGGCTTCTCCAGCGTGAACTCACGGCCGAGCAGCGCCTCGGTGCGCTTGTTGAGGAAGGGGCTTGCGCTTGCATCGGGCCTCGGCCGGGCGAGCCGGCGCCACACCGGAACGGCCGAGGCAGCGAAGATCGCGAACATCACGAGCTGAGTCTGCCAGGACAGATGAACGGCGAACGAGATCAGGCCCACCAGCAAAGCGGCGAGCCCGAGCCAGAACAGGAATACGCCCGGTGCGATCGTCTCCAACGCCATCAGGATGAAGGCAAAGATCAGCCAGTTCCAGGTGCCGAGCGATACGAACGTGTCGGTCATGATACGCCTCTGAATATTGACGCATGCCGTTTTCAAAAGAACCGCGTCATGCGCCGGTGACTATCCCTGCCGCGGCGGCACCGCCGGCGGCGGACTGCCGGTCGGAGGCACAGAGCCCGGGCGGCGAGCAGCGGCAGCCGCGGACGCCGCGCTTTCGCCGAACGTTGCTTTCGCGATCTCGCCGATGCCGGCGAGCGAGCCGAGCATGCTGGTGGCTTCGATCGGCAGCATGATGATCTTCTGGTTCGGCGAGTCCGCGAACTGGCCGAACGCCTTGATATATTTGTCGGCGATAAAATAGTTCAACGCCGCGACGTCGCCCTTGGCGATGGCTTCACTGACCATCTGCGTCGCCTTGGCCTCGGCCTCCGCGGACCGCTCGCGGGCCTCGGCGTCGCGGAACGCGGCTTCCTTGCGGCCCTCGGCCTGGAGGATCTGGCCCTGCTTGGCGCCTTCCGCGCGCAGGATCTCCGACTGCCGCTGGCCTTCGGCGGCCAGAATGTCGGCGCGCTTGACGCGCTCCGCCTTCATCTGGCGGCCCATCGCCTCGACGAGATCGGCGGGCGGCACGATGTCCTTGATCTCGATGCGGTTGACCTTCAGGCCCCAGGGCGAGACCGCCGCATCGACGACGCGCAACAGGCGTTCGTTGATCTCGTCGCGATGCGACAGCACCTGGTCGAGATCCATCGCGCCCATCACCGAGCGGATGTTGGTCATGGTCAGGACCGTGATGGCCTGGGTCAGGTTGGAGACCTCGTAGCTCGCCTTGGCGGCGTCGAACACCTGGTAGAAGGCGACGCCGTCCACCGTCACGGTGGCGTTGTCCTTGGTGATCACCTCCTGCTCGGGAATGTCGATCACCTGCTCCATCATGTTGATCTTGCGCCCGACGCGATCGAAATAGGGCACGATCAGGTTGAGCCCGGGGCTCAGCGTCTGGGTGTACTTGCCGAACCGCTCGATGGTCCAGTCATAGCCCTGCGGGACGGTCTTCACGCCGGCAATCAGCGTGACGATGACGAGCAAAACCAGAACAATCGCGAAAATGTCGAAACCGCTCATATTTCCTCCAAGGCGGGAAAAAGCCCTTTCCCGCGCTGTCATTGGTCGGGAACGCGACCTTACTGGTTCAGCGGTTACGATTCACGTCGGCATTCGGACGATTCTGCACAAGACGAACTCGGGGGGAAACGGTCGCGATATGTATTTCCGAAAGGCTCTTGAAAGCGCCCGGGCGCAGACCTCACGGCGAAAGTTAACGAATCCGGACATGTCGTCCGTCACGGACGACTTTATTCGATGACGTCGTTCGCGGTTGCGAGCAAGCCTGGGGGAATGGTGACGCCAAGCGCCTTGGCGGCCTTGAGGTTGACCGCGAGCTCGAACTTGGTGGGGTTCTGCACCGGCAGGTCGGCTGCCTGCGCGCCCTTCAGGATGCGATCGATGTAGCCCGCGGCACGGCGGAGCTGCTCGGCGCTGTCGGTGCTGTAGGACATCAGGCCGCCCTCGTCGACGAAGGTGCGGCTCCAGAACACCGCAGGCACGCGCGCCTCTCTGACCGCCGCGAGCAGATGCGCGCGGTTGGCCATGGTGAAGAAATCAGGCAGGATCAGCAGGCCGCCGTCTTTGCGCGAGGCCAGCGCCGCGATCGAGGCTGCGTCGTGGACCGGCGCGGGCTCGACCGTCACGTGAAGCGTCCGTGCGGCGTCCTCGATCGTGCGCAGCATCAGGGGCGCGAACGGCGCGGTGGCGGGATTGTAGACGACGAAGACGCGGGACACTTTCGGCGTCACTTGCGTCAGCATCTCCAGCCATTTGCCGGCCAACGGGCCGTCGTAATCGGTGAAGCCGGTGATGTTGCCGCCGGGATGGGCGAGGTTCTGGACAAACCCCTGGCTGACGGGATCGGTGACCACGGCGAACACGATCGGGATCGCCCTGGTGCGCCGGCGCAGCTCTTCGACCGAGGGCGTGCCGACCGCGAGCAGGATGTCGGGCTTGAGCGCGATCAGCTCGTCGGCGAGCCCGGCGATCCGCGCCCGGTCGCCGGCGCCGCTGCGCCAGTCGATCCTGAGATTGCCGTGCTCCCTCCAGCCGTGGGCGGCGAGCGCCTCGACCAGGATGGCGCTGCGCGTCTGCCCGATCGCATCGTCGGCGGCCGTGACCGAGAGCACGCCGAGCCGCCGCGTCGCATTCGCCTTCTGCGCCTGTGCCGAAGCCGGCAGCACGACGATCGTCCCAAGAAGCGCCAGACACGCGCGGCGGTTCAAGGGGCGAACCATCAGATCCAGGCTCACTATATCCAGCCCTGGAGCTCGCGCAGCACCAGGGTGCGGATCACGTCCATGCCGGGTTCGCTGTCGTTGAGGCAGGGGATCGCGGAAAACTGCTCGCCGCCATTGTGCTTGAAGATCTCAGCATTCTCCTGCGCGATCTCCTCCAGCGTCTCCAGGCAGTCGGCGGCAAAACCCGGCGTCACCACCGCGATGCGGCGCACGCCCTCTTTCGCGAGCCGCTCCATCGTCTTGTCGGTGTAGGGCTGGAGCCACTCGTCATTGCCGAAGCGCGACTGGAAGGTCAGCAGCAATTTTGATGCGTCCACGCCGAGCCGGCGGCGCAGCGCCTCGGTCGTGGCGATGCAATGCTCCTGATAGGGATCGCCCTTGTCGACATAGGATTTCGGCATGCCGTGGAAGGAGGCGACGATCAGCTCCGGCTTGAACGGCAGGGTTGCCAGATGCGTCTCGATCGAGACGGCGAGCGCCTCGATATAGGCCTCGTCCTCGTAGTACGGCGGCGTCACCCGCAGCGTCGGCTGCGCACGCAGGCGGGCGAGCACGCGGAACACCTCGTCGCAGACGGTCGCCGAGGTCGAGGCGGAATATTGCGGATAAAGCGGGACCGCGAGGATGCGGTCGCATCCCTCCGCGATCAGCGCGTCGATGCCCGACTTGATCGAGGGATTGCCGTAGCGCATCGCCCAGTCCACCACGACATGATCGCGATCCGACAGCGCGGCGGCGAGCTTGTCGCTTTGCGACCGCGTGATGGTCTTCAGCGGCGACTCGTTCTTCTCGTTGTTCCAGATCTTCTGGTAGTCGAGCGCCTTGGTGCGGGGACGGCTGCGCAGGATGATCCCGTTCAGCACCACCTTCCAGACCAGGCCCTGGTCCTCGATGACCCGGGCGTCCGAGAGGAATTCCTTGAGATAGACCCGCACCCCCGGCGCATCGGCCGTATCGGGCGTGCCGAGATTGACCAGGAGCACGCCGACCCGCTTCTGGCCGGACTGGACGGTTGGCTGTGTGGTCTCGTTGGGAGCGGCGGTCGACATGATCAGTTGCGTCGCGCGTTGCACCGAACTTGTCAAGATGAGCTCGGTTTCGCTAGGGTCGCACCCAAGCGGGGGAGGGAAGATGACACTCGCGGAATGGTGCGTATTCGGAGCGCTGCTGCTCTACCTTGCGACGATCGCCTCGATCAAATGGATCCGGTTTCGCGGGTTCGACAATTCCCGGCCACGCGATCCCGCCTTCTATGAGGACGCCATCGCGCAGCGCGCGCTCGGCGCCCACCAGAACGGCATCGAGACCTTTCCGTTCTTCGCCTTCGCGGTGCTGCTCGCCGAATTCAGGGACTCGCCGCAGCGGCTGATCGACGAGCTCGCGGTGCTGTTCCTGATCGTGCGGATCGCCTACGTGCTGACCTATCTCGGCAACCGCCCGACGCTGCGCTCGATCCTCTGGAGCATCGGCTTTGCGATCAATCTCGTGATCTTCTTCATGCCGATGCTGAAGCGGTTCTTGCCGGTGTGAGGGGCGCGCGCCCTTCAACCCGTCATCCTGAGGTGCGAGCCCCGCGGTGCAAAGCACCGTGGGGTGAGCCTCGAAGGCCGACGGTGATAGTTGATCGTAGCCCGGATGGAGCGAAGTGCTCCGCTCAAAAACACGTCGTCCGTTCGGCGGCGACGTAGCCGAACAACAGGCCGACGCCGAACAGCAGCACGAGACCTGCGGCACCGAATTCGATGCCGCGCATGAACAGCGCGCCGCCGCCGTCGCGCCCTGCGCTCAGGCGGGCGGCAATGTCCTTGGCGGAGACGGCGACGACGGCAATGGCCGCAACCGTGATCGCGGTGCCGAGCCCCATCAGGAACGTCGCGGCGATGCCGGCCCAGAACAGGCCCTGGGCGAGCGCAAACACCAGCACCAGGATCGCGCCCGAGCAGGGGCGGATGCCGACGGTCAGAATCGCGGCAAAACCGCGCCGCCAGCCGCCGGGCCCGGCCAGCTCGCTCGGCGCGGGACCGTGGGAATGGCCGCAATGCTCGTCGTGGACGTGGTCGTGCCCGTGATCGTGATCGTGATCGTGATCGTGATGGGCGTGACCATGATCATGGTGATCGTGATCATGATGATCATGCACCTCACGATGGTGGTGATGGCCGTGATTATGGTGCTGCGGCACGCCTGCGATCGCCGGCACCGGCTGGGTCGCCTGAAGCGCGCGGATGAAGGCGCCGCCCTTGACCCAGACCAGCCGCAGGCCGAACAGCGCGATCAGGCCATAGCTCGCGATCTCGATCACGCCTTCGGCCTTGCACATGGTCTTGGCCGTCGCATTCAGGATCCAGGCCGAGATGCCGACGATCAGGATCGCGACCACCGACTGCATCAGGGCCGAGGCAAACGAGAGCGCGATGCCGCGCCGCGCGGTCTCGCGGTTGGCGACGAGATAGGAGGCGATCACCGCCTTGCCGTGGCCGGGGCCGGCGGCATGGAAGATGCCATAGGCAAACGAGATGAAGAGCAGCGTCCACACCGCCGAACCGTCGGACTTGGCGGCGCGGATGGTCGCCGACATCTGGCGATAGAATTCCGACTGTTTTGCCAATAGCCAGCCGATGAGGCCGCTGGCCTCGGGCTCGGCCGCCTGCGCAGGTTTCGGTGCGCCGAACGGATTTTGCGCGAGGAGATCGTGAAGCGCGGCATCGGCCACGCCGAGCACGACGACAACCGCAGCACAGGCGAGCAGCCCGCGGGCAAGCGGCGAATGCAGGCGACCGGTCAAGGGCAATCCACCGTGATCTTGTTGGCGAACATCATGCCGAAATTGCTGTTCTCGCCGTTCAGGAAGGTCTGCTCGTTGAGCTTCTGGGCGGTGGCCGAGCCGTCGTTCGGCCGGTCCAGCTTCATCTGGCAGCCGGCGGGTGCGCCGACCAGCTTGACCGGATTGTCCTTGGCCATCTGGAAGTCGATGAAGAAGGAACGGTCGAACACTTCGAGCACCAGTTGCTTGGGCTTGACCGGGTTCTTCAGCGGCAGCGTGAAGTGCAGGGTCAGCACCGTATCCTTGTAGTCGAGGTAGTAGTCGACCGGCTCCTGGAATCGCTCCTTCTTGCCGTCCGCTCGCGCGAAGGTGAAGTAGGCATATTCCTTCAGCGACTCGACATTGGTCTGCGCCAGCGGCCCGAGCTCCTCGCGCGTATAGGCGCCCTTGGTCTTGCTCTCGAGCCCCTGCACGGCATAGGCCGAGAACATGTCGTCGAAGGTCCAGGCGTGGCGGACGCCGGTGATGCTGCCGTCCGCGGCGTAAAGCAGCTCGCTGGTCGCGGTGATCCACACATGCGGATGCGCGCGCGCCGCACCCGCCGCGAGCGTGAGGACGGCGGCGAGCAACAGACCAAGCAGGGCGCGCATACCCATCAGGCCGCCCTGGCGTCGTCGAGCAGGCCGCGGCGGCGGAGCAGTGCGTCGGGCTCCGGCGGGCGGCCGCGGAAGGCCTCATAGGCGGCCTCCGGATCGACCGATCCGCCCGAGGAGTAGATGTCGTCATGCAGACGTTTTGCGACGGCTGGATCGAAGATGTCGCCGGCCTCCTCGAACGCGCCGAAGGCGTCGGCGTCCATCACCTCCGACCACATGTAGCTGTAATATCCGGCGGCATAGTGGTCGCCGGTGAAGATGTGACCGAATTGCGTCGGCCGATGACGCAGCGCGATCTCCTCGGGCATGCCGATCTTCTCCAGCTCCTTCTTCTCGAAGGCCCGTACATCGCTGGCCGCCGCGGCCGGCTGGGTGTGGAATTCGAGGTCCACCAGCGCCGAGGAGACGAACTCGACCGTGGCAAAGCCCTGGTTGAATTTTCGTGCGGCGAGGAAGCGCTGGAGCAGGTCGTCCGGCAGCGGCTCGCCGGTCTGGTAGTGGCGGGCGAATTGCTGGAGCACCTCGGGCCGTTCCTGCCAGTGCTCGTAGAGCTGCGACGGCAGCTCGACGAAGTCGGTGAACACGGAGGTGCCCGACAGCGATGGATAGGTCACGTTGGACAGCATGCCGTGCAGGCCGTGGCCGAACTCGTGGAACAGGGTGCGGGCGTCGTCAGGCGACAGCAGCGAGGGCTCGCCGCCGGCCCCCTTGGCAAAATTGCAGATATTGAGAACGAGCGGCGCGACGTCGCCGTCGAGCTTCTGCTGGTCGCGCAGCGAGGTCATCCAGGCGCCGGAGCGCTTCGACGGCCGGGCGAAGTAGTCGCCATAGAACAGCGCCTTGTGCTTGCCGTCCCGCCCCTTCACCTCCCAGACCCGGACGTCCGGGTGCCAGACCGGCACGTCCTTGCGCTCCTCGAAGGTGATGCCGAACAGGCGCGTGGCGCAGTCGAAGGCGGCGGCGATCATGTGGTCGAGCGCGAGATACGGCTTGATCGCAGCGTCGTCGAAATTGGCCCGCTGAAGACGGAGCTTTTCGGCGTAGAAGCGCCAGTCCCACGGCGCGAGCTTGAAATTGCCGCCCTCTTCCGTGATCAGCGTCTGCATCTCGTCGCGATCGGCGAGCGCCCGGGCGCGCGCCGGCTTCCAGACCCGCTCGAGCAGCCCCCGCACCGCTTCCGGCGTCTTGGCCATGGAGTCCTCGAGCCGGTAGGCGGCGTAGGTCGGATAGCCCAGCAGGTTCGCGCTTTCCTCGCGCAGCTTCAGGATCTCGACGATGGTCGTATTGTTGTCGTTGGCGTTGCCGTTGTCGCCGCGCGCAGTGAAGGCCTTGTAGACCTTCTCGCGCAGGTCGCGCCGGGCCGAACTCTTCAGGAACGATTCGACCGAGGAGCGTGACAGCGTGACGATGGCCTTGCCGGCGATGCCGCGCTCTTCCGCCGCAGCCTTGGCACTGGCGACGAAGCTCTCCGGCAGGCCCTGGCGGTCGGCTTCCCCTAACTCCATGAACCATTCCTGCTCGTCGCCGAGCAGATGATGGCTGAAGCCGGTGCCGAGCTGGGCGAGCCTCTCGTTGATCTCGGCCATCCGCGTCTTGGCCTCCTCGGAGAGGCCGGCGCCGGCGCGGTGGAAGCGGGTATAGGTGCGCTCCAGCAGGCGGAGCTGTTCGGGCGAAAGACCCAGATTGGCGCGGTTCTCGTGCAGCTGGGCGATGCGACCAAACAGCACGGCGTTCATCATGATCGGATTCCAGTGCCGCGCCATCCGCAAGGAAACCTCCTTGTCGATCTCCAGGATGGCCGGGTTGGAATGCGCCGAGACGAGGTCGTAGAACACCGCCGCCACCTTGCTCAGCAGCTTGCCCGAGCGCTCCAGCGCCGTGATGGTGTTAGCGAAGTCGGGCGCGGCCGGGTCGTTGGTGATCGCCGCGATCTCGGCGGAATGGTCGGCGAAGGCCTGCTCGAAGGCCGGGAGGAAGTGCTCCGGCGTGATCTCGTCGAAGGGCGGGGTCGCGAACGGCGTCACCCAGGCCTTCAGCAGCGGGTTGGTCTCGGGGTCCGTAGTTTGGCGGGTTTCTGACATCGCAAGTCCCGGTTTTCGAGCTGGTTTGTTGCGGTCAGCTATAGCATGCGATCGGGCTTTTTTGGGCCATTTGGCCTTGCTCCCGCCCGCCTTTTCGGAGAGATTGCGGCCCTCGAAGACTAGGGATCCCTGAGCCCCATGAACGCGCCTTCCTCCTCCCGCCAGATCGTCTGGCCCAGCGTCATCACCGTCATCAGCGCCGCCATCCTGATCGGCGCGGAGGTGTTCGGCGCGGCCTTTGCCGGCGGCTGGGCGCTCGCGATCCTGTTCGGTTTAGGCGATCAGGGCGCGCACATCCTCCAGGCCGTGCTGTTCGCACTCGGCGTGCTGGTGATGACCGCGTTCGTCCGCGCAGCGCAGCGCGTCGAGCCCTTCACGAAGCGCGGCTGACGCTCGCTCGCGCGAGAGAGACACGCGCGCAAGCTTGAAAACTTAACGCGCGTTCATCTTCCGCGTCGCTCGCGCAACACTGCGCAAGCAGATGTTAGGCAAATCTGTTCTCAGCCTAAAAAAATTGTTGCGAAGCAGAGTCAAAACGCTTATGTGCGCTCTTGCCCAATTTCGCACGTGCCTGTGGTCGTGTGTCAGTCGGTAGGTATCCGGACAAGAGGCCGGACAGCCGCCAAGGGGTGAAGAAGCCGAGGGGCTCTTCGGAAGTGCGGAAGTCAAAAGACCGAAAGGTCGGACGACGAAGCAAACCCGGAGCGTCCAGCATCTCTCTCAAGAGATGCCATGTCGAAGGTGACTTCACTCTTTGCAACCGTGACTGGCAGCCGGAGGCGAACCGGCGCACCCCGCTCTCAACGGGGGACGCGACTTAAAGCAACGACGGATCGGGCTTTTTTGGTCTCTACCGGCAGTCCAACGCCGGCGCGGGCTACTGAAAAGGCTTGTCCTTCATTGCCAGGTGTGCGGGCGGGAAATTCCCAACCAATCCACGGCAGCACAGTCTGGTTTGAGTCTTTTGGCTTCGTTGCGCCTCCATCGCGCAATCCGGCCAGAGCGCTCTTATCCGACGTCATTTTTTGAACGGATCCCCGTCGCTGGGCCGTTTGGGAGAGTGCTATGACCGAACGTATTCAGGAATTCCTGCGCAACCGCCGCAGCGAGGGCCGGGACACCGAGCCGTGCCTCGTCGTCGACCTCGAGGTCGTGCGCGACAATTACCAGACCTTTTCCAAGGCGCTGCCCGACAGCCGCGTGTTCTATGCCGTCAAGGCGAACCCGGCGCCGGAAGTGCTGGCCCTGCTCGCCTCCATGGGCTCCTGCTTCGACACCGCGACCGTCGCCGAGATCGAGATGGCGCTGGCCGCCGGCGCTACGCCCGACCGCATCTCCTTCGGCAACACGATCAAGAAGGAGCGCGACATCGCGCGCGCCTTCGCGCTCGGCATTCGGCTGTTCGCGGTCGATTGCGCCGCCGAGGTCGAGAAGATCGCCCGTGCCGCTCCCGGCGCGAAGGTGTTCTGCCGCATCCTCTATGACTGCGCCGGCGCCGAGTGGCCGCTGTCGCGCAAGTTCGGCTGCGACCCGGAGATGGCCGTCGACGTGCTGGACGTCGCCAAGCGCCTGGGCCTGGAGCCGTGCGGCATCTCCTTCCATGTCGGCTCGCAGCAGCGCAAGGTGAAGGCGTGGGACCGTGCGCTGGCGATGGCCTCGCAGGTGTTCCGCGACTGTGCCGAGCGCGGCATCAACCTCTCCATGGTCAACATGGGCGGCGGCTTCCCGACCAAGTACCTGAAGGACGTGCCGCCGGTGGTGACCTACGGCCGCTCGATCTTCCGCGCGCTGCGCAAGCACTTCGGCAACCAGATCCCGGAGACCATCATCGAGCCGGGCCGCGGCATGGTGGGCAACGCCGGCATCATCGAGTCCGAGGTCGTGCTCATCTCGAAGAAGAGCGACGAGGACGAGGTGCGCTGGGTCTATCTCGACATCGGCAAGTTCGGCGGCCTGGCCGAGACCATGGACGAGTCGATCCGCTACGCCATCCGCACCGCCCATGACGGCGCGGACATGACGCCGTGCGTGCTCGCGGGACCCACCTGCGACAGCGCCGACGTGCTGTACGAGAAGAACCCGTATCCGCTCCCGGTGACGCTCGAGATCGGCGACAAGGTGCTGATCGAAGGCACCGGGGCCTATACGTCCACCTACTCGTCGGTGGCGTTCAACGGTATCCCGCCGCTGAAGACCTACCACATCTGATCCGCCTCTCTGTCTGAGGCCTGACGAACCCGGGAGCCGGCTTGCCGGCTCCTCCCTCACATTTCTGATTTCTGACGACGTCTTGAGCCGGCGTGCTGATCGCATGTCGGTTCAAGCGGGGCCTGACGCGCCATGACTGCTTTTCGGAAGCCACAAGTCGCCCTCACTTCGAAAGCCGCTCCGTTCGCGATCCGTGCGGAGCGTGCTGCCGACGTCGCCGCCCGTGAAGCGCTGCTCGATGCCAGCTTTGGCGAGAACCGCCATGGCCGCACCTGCCAGCGCCTGCGCGACGGACGTGCACCTGCCTCAGGCCTTGCCCTGTCGGCTGTGCGCGAGGGGACACTCGTGGGAACCGTGCGGCTGTGGCACGTCAGCGCCGGAGGCAGGCCCGCTCTGGTCCTCGGACCGCTGGCGGTGGACCCTGCCTGCCGCGAGCTCGGGATCGGCGCCGCGCTGATGCAACAAGCGCTGGCCGCCGCCCGGGCGCGCGGGCATGCCGCCGTGATCCTGCTTGGCGATGCCCCCTACTATGCGCGTTTCGGCTTCTCGGCCGAGAGGACCGGCGCACTGATGCTGCCCGGCCCGTTCGAGCGAGACCGCCTGCTGGCGATCGAATTCCAGGCCGGTGCGCTGGATGGCGCCGAGGGGATGATCGTCCCGACCGGCGCGGCCCTGGCCAAACGGAGGGTGGTTCGCCCCCTCCAGGCGCACGCGGCCTAAGGGATTGCCATGATGGCGACGACCGAAGCTGCAGTGAGCAGCAACGCCCGGTCGCGCCCGCGCCAAGCTCACTTCCTTTGGGGTTGCGCAGGCCCCGGAAACACCCTTTAACCCCGCGAAACACCTCTTTCAGTCGAGGCCGAACATGTCCCGTCGCCTGATCTCCACCGGCTCCCCGTTCGAGAAGACCGCCGGCTACAGCCGCGCCGTGGTCGACGGCGACTTCGCCTTCGTCGCGGGAACCACCGGCTATGACTACACCACGATGACGATGCCGGCCGATGTCACGAGCCAGTCACGCAACTGCTTCAAGACCATCGAAGCTGCCCTGAAGGAGGGCGGTTTCGAGATGGCCGACATCGTCCGCGTGACCTACTACCTCACCGACATCAAGGATGCAGACGCGCACTTTGCCGTTTGCGGCGAAGTCCTCGGCGACATCCGCCCAGCGGCAACGCTCCTCGTCGTCTCGGCGCTCTACAAGCCCGAGATGAAGGTCGAGATCGAAGCGACCGCCAAGCGCCGCAGCGCCTGATCCACCCCTCACCCTTTGTCCGTCAGCACGTTCCGGAGAAACCATCCCATGAGCCCCGCCTCGCAGATCTACGCGAAGATCACTGGTCCCATCGTCATGGTCGGCTTCGGCTCCATCGGCAAAGGCACGCTGCCGCTGATCGAGCGGCATCTCGATTACGACAAGTCGCGCGTCACCGTGATCGATCCCAAGGACGAGGGCCGCAAGGCACATTGCGAGAAGCACAATGTCCGCTTCATCCAGAAGGGCGTGACCAAGGACAATTATCGCGAGTTGCTGACCCCGCTGCTCACCGAAGGCGGCGGCCAGGGCTTTTGCGTCAATCTCTCGGTCGATACCGGCTCGACCGACATCATGGAACTCTGCAACGAGCTCGGCGCTCTTTATATCGATACCGTCAACGAGCCCTGGCTCGGCTTCTATTTCGATTCGTCGAAGGGCCCGGAAGCGCGCTCCAACTACGCCCTGCGCGAAGTGACGCTGGCCGCCAAGAAGGCGCGCCCGGCGGGCTCGACCACGGCCGTCTCCTGCTGCGGCGCCAATCCCGGCATGGTGTCCTTCTTCGTCAAGCAGGCGCTGCTCAATGTCGCCGCCGACCTGAAGCTCAATGCCCCCAAGCCGAAGACCAAGGCCGAATGGGCGGACCTGATGCGGCAGAGCGGCATCAAGGGCATCCACATCGCCGAACGCGACACCCAGCGCTCCAAGAAGCCGAAGGAGCCTGATGTCTTCGTCAACACCTGGTCGGTGGAAGGTTTCCTGTCGGAAGGCGTGCAGCCCTCCGAACTCGGCTGGGGCACCCATGAAAAGTGGATGCCCGAGAATGCGCGCACCCACGAAGCCGGCTGCGGCGCCGCCATCTATCTGATGCAGCCCGGCGCCAACACGCGCGTGCGCACCTGGTGCCCGACCCGCGGCGCGCAGTACGGCTTCCTCGTCACCCACAACGAGTCGATCTCGATCGCCGATTACTTCACGGTGCGTGACGCCTCCGGCACGGCGGTCTATCGGCCGACCTGCCACTACGCCTATCATCCGGCTGACGATGCCGTGCTGTCGCTGCATGAGATGTTCGGCCGCGCCGCGAAGATGCAGGAAAAGCACCACATCCTCGATGAGAACGAAATCGTCGACGGCATCGACGAGCTCGGCGTGCTGCTGTTCGGCCATGACAACAATGCCTACTGGTACGGCTCGCAGCTCTCCATCGAGGAGACCCGCAAACTGGCGCCCTATCAGAACGCCACCGGCCTGCAAGTGACCTCCGCCGTGCTCGGCGGCATGGTGTGGGCGCTGGAAAACCCGAACGAGGGCATCGTCGAAGCCGACGAGATGGATTTCGATCGCCTGCTGGAAATCCAGCTGCCCTATCTCGGCCCGGTGAAGGGTTTCTACACCGACTGGACGCCGCTGACGGACCGTCCAGGACTGTTTCCGGAAGATATCGATACCAGCGATCCCTGGCAGTTCCGGAATATTCTGGTGCGTTGACCCCGAAGGGGTCATCCCGGGATGCGCGCCAGGCGCGCAGACCCGGGATCTCGAAGTTCCTAGCAAGAGATTCTCAGGTGCGCGAGTGCGCACCATAGTTCATCGCTGGCGCGATGCCCCGGAATGACGTTCGTTACTTGGCCATGTAATCGAACGCCACGCTGCCGAGCCCAAGCGTCAGGTCCGCTTTGAAATGCAGCGCCGAGATCACCTCGCGCACCGGCAGGCGGGCGACGTCGCAGAGTGCGTGGGGAAACAGGCCGAGTGCGGCAGGGCCAGTCCACGCTTCCTTCAGCACGACGTCATCGAGATGAAAGCGCACCAGCTCGCAGATCCGCGGGCTGCCGTCGACATGCGGGATGATCTTCAGGATGAAGTTCGGCGACGCCATCGACTTCAGCACCGTGTCGTGGTCGACCTTGCGGTGCTTGTAACCCATCGTGGCCGAAGCGCAGAGTACCGAGCCGTAATGCAGCGAGCCGACCAGGACGTCGCTCTCGACCTCGATCTTGGGCCTCGCGAGCTTCTTCGGAAAGCCCCACAACTCGCGGCCGCCGGCGATCGGGGCCTCGTCGTCCAGATACATCGCGTGGGTGTAGCCGCCCTCCTCGCCCTTGAAGCGGACCGGGATCACCTGCCCGGTTTCGGTGTAGTCGCCGAATCCGGTCGAGTCTGGCATGCGGATGAATTCGTATTTCACCACCGGCTCCGCCACCTCAAGCGGCTCGGGCACGATGGTGGCGAGGGCTTCGGGATCGGTCCTGTAGGTGATGATGAAATATTCGCGGTCGAAGAAGCGATATGGCCCCGGCGGAAATGACGGGTTGGTGAGCGGCATCGAATAAGCGGTGCGGCGGACGTCTTCGATCTTCATGGGAGGCCCCATCTGTCGTTGGCGCGACGGATTATGGATCGGGCCGCCTGCCGATGCGAGATCGTATAATTAGCATCGGTCGTCAAATGCGCGTCACAATATGCCGGCCGTCGGGCTACTTCTCCCTGATCGGCGGCGCGATCTTCTCCGCGGGCGCCGCCGGCAGTGCCGGCTTGGTGGCTGCGCCTTGCGTCTGCGGATCGGGGCGCGCGGGCTCGGGCGCCGGTGTGGTCGGCCGGTCGCCGCCGGGCTTGGATTCAGCCGGAGTCTTGCTCTGATCGTCGGACGGCGTGCCCTGGAGCGGCCCTGTCGCCTGCGCCGTCTGCATCCGGCTCTCGGCGCGGATTTGCGCCAGCGACAGGCCTGACACCACGACGCCGGCTGCGAACAGCGAGCAGGCGATCATCAGGTCGAATTTCAGTCTGCGCTTGTCATATTGGCCGGGCATGTCGATCACCGCCTTTGTCCGCGGGATCAACGAAATGGCCCGACTGCGGTTCCGTGCCGGGCAAGGCTGGAACCGCACGCTTGCGCGCCAAAACGCCGCGCTCAGTCCGTTGTGCTGACTTCCCAGGTGGCGTGGCGCACGCCCGGCAGGTGCTGAAGATCGGTCGCCACCGCGTTCAGCTCGTTCGGATCGACCGCGGTCGCGACCAGCTTTGCGACGATCTCGATCAGATCGTCCCCGGTCTCGACCACGTCGATATCGGCCACCGGATATTTTGCGCCCTCGAGCTTCTCGACCAGCCGGTCGCGCATGTCCGGCAAGGCATCCGCCGCCACCGCGAGCTTGAAATAGTAGGTCGCCTCCGAAGTCTTCTCATTCAGCGGAATGCGGTTGATGGCGTTGACTAGCGGGCGCAGCATGGTGTTGCCGGCGATGACGAACACGGTCAGCGCGGCCGCCTGCGCGACCATGTCGGCGCCGGCGCAGGAGCCGACCGCGGCCGAGGCCCACAGCGTCGCCGCGGTGTTGAGCCCGCGCACGTCCATGCCCTGCTTCATGATAACGCCGGCGCCGAGGAAGCCGATGCCGGAGACGACGTAGGAGATCACGCGCACCGCGCCGTCGGCCCCGGTCAGGTGCATGGCGAGATCGACGAAGGCGGCCGCACCCACCGCGACCAGCACGTTGGTGCGCAGGCCCGCGGTGCGCTGGCGATACTGCCGCTCGGCGCCGATCAGCGTGCCCAGCACGAAGGCCGTGAACAGGCTGACCAGCGTGTCGGCGAAATCAGCAATCTGGAACGTCGTCAGAAACCGCATGGCCCCCTATACGGCCGGAACGATGACAGTTCAAAGCTCCAGCAGGCCGCCGTCCCCATTTTCATCCGCAAACGCCAGCAGCGTGCCCTTGGCGTTCCAGGCGAGCGCCGCCACCGGCGGTGTGCCATTGCGGCGGACCAGGATCTCGGCGCCGTCCTCCAGCCGCACCATCAGCACGGTGCCGTCGCTATAACCGGCGGCGAGGATGTCGTTCTTGGGATGGCAGGCGACGACCGAGACGCGCGCCTGAAGCGGCGCGAGCATCGCGGGCTCCTTGCCCATCGGGCCGTCCTTGCTGCCGAACGGCCACAGGATGACGGTATCGGCGCCCGAGGTCGCAAGCGCCTTGCTGCCCGCGCTCCAGGACATCGAGCGAACGCGGCCGGGATAGCCGGTCATGCGCATGTGGCGGTTGTCGGCGAGCCGCCAGCCGTGCAGCGCCGGTTCGTGCATCGCGGTGACCAGGAATTTGTTGTCCGGGCTGAAGGTCACCGCGTGATGCGAGCCGGCCCAGGGCAGGAATTCGGCCGATGCCGCCATGTTCGGAAACCACAGCGTCGCGCCGTTGTAATGCGCAATCGCGAGCCGCAGGCCCTTCGGCGCGAACGCAAGCCCGCCGACGGTCGAGGGCACCTCGAGCGACTTTTCCTCGTTCTTGCCGCTCTTGACGGTCGCCGTCTTGCCGGCGGACCAGGCGAAGGCCCCGTCCGCGTGCAGCGCCACCGCGTCGATCCAGCGGCGCTTGGGGTCGGTGGCGAGCAACGTCACCTCGCCCTTGGCATCGAGCGACACGACCTTGCCGTCGTCGCCGCCCATGACGAGGCGCTTGCCGTCGGACGCGGTCGAGAGAATGCCGCCGCCGTGGACGGCGACGGTGGTGATCTCGCCCTGGCTATCGACGAACGCGACGTTCTCCTCGCCGCCGACGAAGGCGGCGCGGTCACCGAGGAAATGCACCGACGTCACGCCCATGCCGAGCGCGACCGGCTTGACGCGGTCGGTGACGGAGACGATCGAGGCGGAATCGGGGGCGGGCGTAAACTCTTTCATCACGAGACGATGCAGCTCTCAAAACCCTTGCGGATGGCCTCTTCCGGCAATTCGCGGCCGATGAAGACGAGGCGGCTCTCGCGCGGCTCGCCGTCCTTCCATTTCCGCTGGTGGTTACCCTCCAGCATCATATGGACGCCCTGGAAGACGTAGCGGTCATCGTCGTCGTGGAAGGCGAGGATGCCCTTGGAGCGCAGGATCTTGCCGCCCTCGACCTGCACCAGGTTCTGGAGCCAGGGCATGAACATGTTCGGGTCGAGCGGCTTGTCGGTCTTGAGCGACAGCGATTGCATGTCCTCGTCGTGATAGTGCTTCAGGCCGTGGCCGTGATCGTGGTGATGATGGTCGTGGCCGTGGTGGTGATGATCATGGTCGTGGTCGTGATCGTCGGCCTCCAAAAAGTCCGGCTCGATGTCGAGGATGCGGTCGAGGTCGAACGCGCCGCGGTCGAGCACGTCGGCCAGCGCCACCGAGCAGCGCTCGGTGCGGTGGAGTTTCGCATAGGGGTTGATGGCGCGGATGCGGGCCTCGACCTCGGCGAGCTCACCCTTGGTGACGAGGTCGGTCTTGTTCAGCACGATGACGTCAGCAAAGGCGATCTGGTTCTTGGCCTCGGGCGCGTCCTTCAGACGGTCGGACAGCCATTTGGCGTCGGCAACCGTCACCACCGCGTCGAGGCGCGCGTTCTTCTGCACGTCCTCGTCGACGAAGAAGGTCTGGGCCACCGGCGCCGGATCGGCAAGGCCGGTGGTCTCGACGATGATGGCGTCGAACTTGCCCTTGCGCTTCATCAGCCCGTCCATGATGCGCACGAGGTCGCCGCGCACGGTGCAACAGATGCAGCCATTGTTCATCTCGAACACTTCCTCATCGGCGCCGATGATGAGGTCGTTGTCGATGCCGATCTCGCCGAACTCGTTGACGATGACGGCGTATTTCTTGCCGTGGTTTTCCGAAAGGATGCGGTTCAAAAGCGTTGTCTTGCCGGCGCCGAGATAGCCGGTCAGGACGGTCACGGGAATTTTCTGGGAGGTCGCTTCAGACATAACTACTCCGGGGTCGGGCTCTTTCGCGCGACGCGAGGCGGGGTGGCCCCTGCCCTAGTGGTCAAGCGCGCTGGTCAGGGCCTTTATATTGTGCCTGACCATGTCAATGTAAGTGGGTGCGGACCCCTTTTCACCCGTCAAACCGTCCGAAATCAAGGTCCCGCCGACCTTTGCCCCGGTCTCGGCCGCGATCCGCCGGATCAGGCGGTCGTCGCTGATATTCTCCAAGAATACCGCCGGGATCTTCTGGCCTTTGATCTGGCCAATGATGGCGGCGATGTCCCGCGCGCTGGGCTCGGTTTCGGTGGAGACGCCGAGCGGCGCGATGAACTGGATACCGTATTCGGCAGCGAAATAGCCGAAGGCATCATGGGTGGAGATCACCTTGCGCCGCTCGGGCGGAATTTTCGCAACGGCCTCGCGCACCTCGCGGTCGAGCGTTTCGAGCTTTTCCAGATAGGCCTTGGCCTGGGCGCGGAAGAACTCCGCGTCCTCGGGATCGGCCGCGGCCAGCGCGTTGGCGATATCCGTCACGTAAACCTTGGCGTTGGGGACGGACTGCCAGGCATGCGGATCGGCAGCCGAGCCAAGCTTCAGGGGCGCGATGCCGGCGCTGGCGGTGACGACCGTTGCCTTGCTGCCGGAGGATTGCACGAGGCGCGGCAGCCAGCCCTCGAGGCCGAGCCCATTGACGACAACGAACTTTGCGTCCGCGATCCGCTTCGCATCGCTTGGCGCCGGAGTGTAGACATGGACGTCGCTGTCGGGGCCGACCAGCGTGGTGACGCTGACCCGGTCTCCACCGACATTGCGAACGAAGTCGCCGAGGATCGAGAAGCTGGCGACGACGTTGAGCCGTTCCGCGGCATGCAGCGGCGAGGCGGTCAGCAGCAAGGCAAGGAGCAGAAGGAAGCGCATTGCGGTCACGCTTCCAGATGCCGGCCGGGAAACAGTTGCCGGACGATACCGCCGACACGGCCGAACAGCACCGAGACGATGTAGAGCACGGTCGCGACCAGAATGATAGCAGGGCCCGACGGCACGCGGGTCTGGAACGACAGCACGAGGCCGGCATAGCCCGAGACTGCGGCGGCGACGACCGCGATGCAGATCATCGCCGTGAGATCGCGCGACCAGAACCGCGCGATGCCGGCCGGCAGGATCATCAGCCCCACCGCGAGCAGCGTGCCGAGCGCCTGAAAGCCGTTGACGAGGTTGATCACGACGAGCGCGAGGAAAGCGAGATGCGCAGGTCCCCCGGCCCGGCTGACGGTGCGTAGAAACAGCGGATCGACACTCTCGATCACCAGCGGGCGGTAGATCACGGCGAGCACCAGCAGCGTCACCGTGGCGTTGAAGGCGACCACCAGCAGCGTCTGGTCGTCCATCGCAAGGATGTTGCCGAACAGCACGTGCAGCAGGTCGATATTGGTGCCCTTGATCGAGACGATGGTCACTCCCAGCGCCAGCGAGGCCAGGTAGAAGGTCGCGAGCGACGCGTCCTCCTTCAGCCCGGTCGAGCGCGCGACCACACCGGCGAGGATCGCGACCGCAAAGCCCGCGAACAGGCCGCCGGCCGTCATCGCGAACAGATTGAGGCCGGAGAGCAGGAAGCCGACCGCCGCGCCCGGCAGGATCGCATGCGCCATGGCATCGCCGACGAGGCTCATCCGGCGCAGCATCAGGAATACGCCGATCGGCGCGCCCGCGAGCGACAGCGCGATCACGGCGGCAAGCGCGCGCCGCATGAACTCAAATTCGGTGAACGGACCGATCAGCGCGTCATGGAGCATTTGCGGTCACGCCGCCCGCGAGCGGGCATCGTCGGCCGCGCAGGCCGCGGCGCTGTCGTCGAACGCCTCGCACATCCGCATCGCGACCATGAGGTTCTCCGGCGTCAGCACCTCCGCCGTCGGGCCCCATGCCACAGGGCCGCGCGCCAGCACCAGGGTCTCGGTGAAATGGCTGCGCACCATCTCCATGTCATGCAGCGCGGCGAGCACCGTGCGGCCCTCGCCGTGCCAGCGCTTCACCAGCGCGAGCAGGTCAGTCGTGGTCTTGCTGTCGATGGCGTTGAAGGGCTCGTCGAGCACGATCAACCGCGCGTCCTGGAGCAACACGCGCGCGAACAGCACGCGCTGCATCTGACCGCCGGAGAGCGTGCCGATCGGGCGGTTCTCGAAGCCATTCAGCCCAACGGCGCCGATCGCGCGGAGGATTTTTTCGCGCGCGGCTTTGCCGATTCCGCCGAACAGGCCGGTGCCGCGCCACAGGCCGGTGCCGACGAAGTCGAACACCGAAATGGGGAAGCTGCGGTCGATCTCCGCGCTCTGCGGCAGATAGGCGATATCGCGGGAGTCGAGCCCGCCGAGATGGATGCTGCCGTCGAGCGGCCTGAGGATGCCGACGATGCCGCGCAGCAGGGTCGACTTGCCGGCGCCGTTCGGGCCGATCACGGCGACCAGCGCACCCGGCGCAACCTCGCCGTTGAGATGGTGCACGGCCGGATGCCGGTCGTAGCCCAGCGTGACGTTGTGGAAATGCAGCGCCGCCATCGTCACCTCATTGCCAGAAAGACGATGCCCCAGAGCACGGCGCAGACGGCAACGGCGGCCGAGAGGCGGCCCGCCATGGTCATGCGCAGGATCGACCAGGGCGCCGCCTGGGCCGGATGCGGCGAGGTCGCGTCATGGACGTGGGCATGGGTGTGGTCGTGCCCGTGCGAATGCGCGTCGCCATGAGAATGGCCGTGGGCATGGTCGTGATGGTGGGCGTGGGACGCGGCGGGAACCATGTCTGGACGTTATATTATAACATTACGCCTGTCCACGCCGGGCTCAGGGCTTGCCGATCACCATCGCGATGGCGGCCGCCACGAACGGGAACGGCACCGAGACGGCGCAGCGGAACCAGACGAAACGGGCCGGCATGAACGGGATTTCCCACAAAATCACCCGCTGGAAGGCAAACAGCGCCCAGGCGACGACATAGGCGACCACTTGCGGCACCCCGCCGCCCGACTTCAGCGCCACGGTCCCGATGGAGAAGCCGATCACGGGGCCGCCGGGCGTGGCGGCACCGGCGACCACGGCGGTCGCGACCCCCAGCCAGCCGCTGTCCGGTCCGAGCCAGCCGGTGATCACCTCCTGGGGGATGATGGCGGCGATGTAGCCGGAGCCGATCACCCCCAACGCGATCCGCGGCACGATGTTGATGAAGTCCATCGAGCCTTCGCGCAGCGAAGCCTTGAACACCGGCGGGCCGCGACGGAAAGCGATCAGGCCGACGCCGAAGACCGAGCCCCATAGCAGGATGTCGATGAGGAGCGCCGCGCTCAACTCGCCTCCTCATCGCTGTCACGCTTCGGATAGAGCCGGACATAGACGAAGCGGCCGAGGCCGCCTGCGAGCACCGGCAGCGGCAGCGAGATGACGATCCGCCACAGCGTGAAATCGGTGCCCATGATCGGGATTTCCCAGGCGACCGCCCGGCCGTAGCCGATCAGGGTCCAGCTCACGACCATGGCGATGGTGGCGCCGAAATCAGCGCCGACCGCCAGCAGCGCGCTCGCCACGGGATAGGCGGTGAAGGGACCGCCCGGCAGGATCGCGCCAAAGGCGGTGCCGATCAGAAGGCCCTTCAGGCCGGATTGCGGCCCGAGCGAGCGCGAGACTTTTTCGTGCGGCAGGATCTCGGAGATGAAGGCGCCGAGCAGGCATCCTGCCAGCACGCGCGGCAGGATGCCGCCGAACAGCGAGAGGTCGTGGGTGAGAATGTCGAGAACGCCGTCGGTGCCGTCACGCCGCCAGACCAGCGCCGCGCTCACCGCCACCAGGGCCGCGATAATGATGGTCGACCAGCCGATCGGCTTGCGCACGCGTCCCGGCCGCGGCTCGGACTCCGCGTCCTCGGCAGGCGCCGGGTCTTTCGGGGAAGGGTCTGACAACGGGTGTGGGGCGGCTCGATGGTGATGCCCGTCCTGATTAAGGGCGCCGTCCATGCGATGCAAACGGTACGATCACAGACCGATGCGCGCACGGCGCAGGACTGGTTCAATCAATTCCGCACAGCAAAAAGGCGGCCGCGCATGCGACCGCCTTGTCTGTCATTCCGGGGCGGCGAAGCCGAACCCGGAATCTCGAGATTCCGGGTTCGATGCTACGCATCGCCCCGGAATGACGGAGTAAAGCCTTACGCCTTGTCGAACAGGGACTCGACGTATTCCCAGTTCACGAGGTTCTCGACGAACGCCTTGAGATAGTCCGGACGGCGGTTGCGATAGTCGATGTAGTAGGAGTGCTCCCAGACGTCGCAGCCGAGGATCGGGGTGGCGCCGTGCACCAGCGGATTCTCGCCGTTCGGGGTCTTGGAGATCTCGAGCTTGCCGTTCTTGACCTGGAGCCAGCACCAGCCGGAGCCGAACTGGCCGACGCCGGCCGCCTGGAAGTCGGTCTTGAACTTCTCGAAACCGCCGAGGTCCTCGTTGATCTTCTTCTCGAGCTTGCCGGGCAGCTTGGTGCCGCCGCCATTGGGCTTCATCCAGCTCCAGAAGTGGATGTGGTTGTAGTGCTGGCCGGCATTGTTGAACACCGCGGGGTTCTTGCCGAACGAGCCCTTGACGATCTCCTCAAGGGACTTGCCTTCCCATTCGGTGCCCTTGAGCGCGTTGTTGCCGTTGGTGACGTAGGCCTGATGATGCTTGTCGTGGTGGAATTCGAGCGTCTCCTTCGACATGAACTGGCCGAGGGCGTCATAGGCGTAAGGGAGAGGGGGCAGCGTAAAGGTCATGGGTTCTTGTCCGCAACTGGGTGGGGAACGTGTTCTAACGGTCATCCCTTATAGAAGGTTCCGCGGCCGTTAAATACCTCAGAATTTGCGAAAACGCGTGATGGGTGCCGCTTGGCTGGATTGCATAAAATCGTCGCAGCACGCGCTGGTCATCAGCCGTGCGGTTCGCCATAAAATATCGTTGCCTTTGAAGCGCTTATGACAGAACGAATGCGCCACGAAGCGGAGCTGCGAAGGACGAAGCCATGACCATCGAGATCGACATCTTGAACGGCGACGCCTCGTGGCCGATCGCCGAGCCGCTGCATCAGGCGGTCTGGGGACCGCATGTGGTCGCGGACAAGCCCTGGGCTCACGTCAAATGGGACAACGCCCATCTTCGCGTGCTGCTCGAGACGCCCGAGGACGGCCTCGTCTGCCACGTCGGCGTCTACTTTCGCACCGTCACCTGGAACGGGCAGAAGGTTCACGCCGGCGGCATCGGCGGCGTCTGCACGCGCGAGGACCGGCGCGGTCGCGGCTACGCCACCATGGCTATCGACGCGGCGGTGCACACCATGCGCGCCAACGAGGCGGTCCGCTTCGCGCTGCTGTTCTGCGAGCCGCACAATTTTGCGTTCTACGAATCCCGCAGCTGGCTGCCCTTCAAGGGCGAGGTCTATTGCGAGCAGCCGGAGGGGCGGATCCGCTTCGACTACATGGCGCCGTACGTCTTCAACATCGTCCGCGCGCCGACGCTGGGCACCATCGACCTATGCGGCTTGCCCTGGTGAGCCCTGCGTGACCGGAGGGCTGGTGCCAGAGAGCCACGCCCTGTAATATGTCGGTCATCATCCAATATTCCGCACCGTGGACATGACGATCGACGCCCCCATAGACGCCGCCCCGCCGCGTGCACCGGTCGCCTCCCCCATCGCCAGCCTGCTGACGGCGCCGATCCTGCCGACGCTGCTGCGGCTCGCGATCCCCAACATGATCGCGATGGTCGGCAGCACGCTGGTCGCGATCGCCGAGACCTCCTATATCGGCCGGCTCGGCACCATCCCGCTCGCGGCGATCGCGCTGGTGTTCCCGTTCGCGATGCTGACGCAGATGATGAGCGCGGGCGCGATGGGCGGCGGCGTCTCATCCGCGATCAGCCGCGCGCTCGGCGCCGGGGATCGCGACCGCGCCGCGACGCTGGCGCTGCATGCCGCCATCATCGGCCTCTGCGGCGGGCTGTTCTTCACGGTAACGATGCTGGTCTTCGGCCGCTCGTTCTTCACGCTGCTCGGCGGCCGCGAGCGCGTGCTCGAGGAAGCCAGCGGTTATTCGCAGGTGCTGTTCTCCGGCGCGGTCGCGATCTGGCTCGTCAACACGCTGGCCTCGGTGATCCGCGGCACCGGCGACATGCGCCTGCCCTCGATGACACTGATCGGGGCAAGCGTGCTCCAGATCGCGCTCGGCGGCACGCTGGGGCTCGGCCTGTTCGGCGTGAAGCAATTCGGCATGCCGGGCGTCGCCGCCGGCCAGTTGATCGCATTCACCTGCGCCGCGGTCTTCTTCCTCTGGTATCTCTTGTCAGGCCGCAGCCGGCTGCCGCTGGATTTCCGCGCGTTTCATTTTGAGCGCGCGATGTTCCTGGACATCCTCAAGGTGGGCGCGGTCGCCTGCCTCTCGCCGCTGCAGACCGTGCTCACCATTCTGATCTTCACCAGGATCCTGGCGACGTTCGGCACCGAGATGCTGGCCGGTTACGGCATCGGCTCGCGGCTGGAATTTCTGCTGATCCCGATCACCTTCGCCTTCGGCATCGCCTCGGTGCCGATGGTCGGCATGGCGATCGGCGCCGGGCATGTGAAGCGCGCACGGCGCGTGGCCTGGACCGCAGCCGCGGCGTCCGCCCTCACCGTCGGCCTGATCGGACTCGTCATTGCGCTCGATCCCGCGTTGTGGGCCTCGCTCTTCACGGCCGACCCCGGCGTCACCGCCGCCGCGCACAGCTATTTCCACTGGGCCGGCCCGGCCTTCGCGTTCTTCGGCATGGGCGTGTCGCTGTACTTCTCCTCACAGGGCGCCGCGCGCGTCGGCGGACCGGTGCTGGCCTCCACCGCGCGGCTTCTGACCGTCGCGATCGGCGGCGGCGTCCTCATAATGGCGCAAGCGCCGGCCTGGACCTTGTTCGCGCTGGTCGGCGGCGCGATGGTGGTGTTCGGACTGTCTACCGCGGCCTCCGTCGCTTTCGCGCGCTGGGGCAAATGAGCGCAGGCAAATAAGCGCGGGAATGTGATTCCATCCAGCGTTGCACTATCCTGCTGGGCTGCTATGGAGGCGCTCCACTTCGGGGCCCCTCCATGATTTCCAGATTCGCTACTCTCATCGTCCTTCTGGCTGCGCTGCTTGGCGCGACTGCCGCCCAGGCGCAGAGCGCTGACGGGACCTGGCTCACACAGGCCGGCGACGCCCGCGTCAAGATCAGCAAGTGCGGCGGCGGCCTCTGCGGCGTTATCATCTGGCTGCGCGAACCCATGGACACCGCGACCGGCCAGCCCGCCACCGACAGCAAGAATCCCAATCCCGCGCTGGCGAGACGGCCGATGATCGGCCTGCCGTTGTTCAGCGGCATGCAGCCGTCCGGCCCGAACAAATGGTCGGGCCAGATCTACAATGCCGACGACGGCAGCACCTATGCGAGCAGCGTCTCGGTCACGGGTGCAGACTCGCTGCGGGTCGAAGGCTGCGTCGGCGCGCTTTGCGGGGGCGAAACCTGGACGCGCGCGGGACGCTAGCGCTTCAAGCCATCATCGCCTTCAGCGCCGTCGCCGCCGAGGCGTAGCCGCCCCGCGCGCCGTCGATGAAGTGCACGTGGTCGCTGCGCAGCGCCGACGGCGTGAAGCAGGTCATCATCGCGGCGTCCTGCGGGTAGAGGCCGTAGCGCACGACGCCCTCGCGCGCGGCAGCCGCGAGACGATCGCTGAGGGTGCGTTCGAGCTCGGGTGTACAGTCGAGGATCATGCGCAGGCCGTCGTCATATTTCCTGAAGTCCGAGTTCTCGACCACCTGACGTTTGTAGAGGTTGGGCACGAAACCGCCGACCTTGATGTCGAAGCGCATGATCAGATAGGCGAACAGCGTGTAGGCCAGCACGCCGGCGCGGCGCGCGAGCAGCGGGCCGCCGCGCTTGGTGCGGGCTTCGTAGTCCAGCCCCTGCGGCGGCCATTTCAGCGGCGGCCCCTGTGGCGGCACCGGGCGGGCGCCGTCCGGGCTGCGTTCGACGAGGTGGATGATGTCCTCGATCACCTTGCGGAACGCCGGCGGGTCCGCGCCGCGTGCCGGCATCACCAGAACCGACAGGATCAGGCCGCGCGAGGCCGGAATCACCTCGAAGCGGCAGGACAGGCCGGACAGATCCGGCTGCGTGCCGGCCGGCGCCTCAGCGACGGCGAACTCGCCGCGCTTCATCGCGGCGTCGGCCCAGGCGAGCCCGCCGCCGGAGAACATCGCATAGGACAGGTTCGCCGACGGACCGAAGCGCGCGACGCGCACGTCGAGACCTTGCGCCCGGATCGCACTCACCGGCACCAGCGCAACACGCATCGTCAGATCGAGATCCTCCCGTACCCAGGTCGCGGTCGCAGCCAGCGCGTCCCGGGCGCGATCGAGATCGCCGGGCGCGACCGCAAAGCTCGCGCCGTCACCGCCGAACACGAAGGGGAATTCCCGTCCCTCAAGCGCATTGGTCACCGCCGCGATCACGGCAGCGCCGGCCATGTTGACCGCCTTGTAGCGCTGCGCCGCGATCGCCTTGGTGGAATCGACGATGTCGGCGACACCGATGCTCCAGTCATCCGGCAGCGACGCATAGAGCGCGGGGTCCATCAGGCTGGTGAAGCCGCGGAAGACGGGGATGCCGCCATAGAAGGATTCGCCTGATGTCATCGGATGATGCCGAATGGTTGGACGCGTCCAGGAGAAGTACGTGGCAGGACCGATCCGGGTTCGCCGGCTGGCGCCCCCTCGAAGTCCCGATCATTGGCCGAAATGGCGGCGGACAACAAGATCGCACCGCGCCGCAATGCCGCAGCTTGTCATTGATCAGCATCAAACAGCCGGCCGAAAATGACGTTTACGGTTGAGCCATCTGAAATGGTTGCGCGGGATGATCGGGGTGTCTGATTTTGGTAGCAAGGACTCCACCTCGCCGGTACGCCGACGCACGGGGCTGGACGCGATCAGTGCGGTGAAAATGCCGGAGCTGCTGACCGCCACTGTCGATGCCTGGGCGGAGGCCCATCAACTGTCGCGCTCGGATGCGATCTGCAAGCTGGTCGAGTTCGGCCTGAGGATCGCGCCTCCCACACCGGCATCGGGGTCCACGGTCGTCTCGGACGCGACCAGGCTCGAGGAGCTCGCGGTGCATGAGATCGAGGGACTGCTCGATCCCGCATTGCCGGAGGACGAACGCGAGCGTCGCATCCGCCGCCTCACCGAAGGGCCGCCGGAATTCTCACACGAACGGATTGACCTGCCTAAGCCTCGGACGTGAGCGACTAGTGCAGCTTCTCATCCTCACGGTTGCGCAAGGCGTCGTGAGACGCGTCATGGCAGCCGACCAAGCGCACGAATTGCTGCGGGTACATCTCGTGACCGTGATCGCCGGAATTCTGGTGCGTCATCGGCGGACAACGGACGTCGTCCGGCTTCGCGCGCGATTGCTCCGTCCGGCCCTGATTTGAAGCGGTCATGTTTCGCATGGTCATGCACTGCTCCCTGTCGATTGGGGCAGATCGATTGACGTAACCCAATCGATTGCGGGGGCATCTTACGACCAAATCCGGTCGAATGTCATTGCACCGAATCAATGCAATTGTGGCGGTGAAGTTCCGCCTTACGCCGTGTTCCCGGCGTCGACCGTGAACACGGTGCCCGTGACGTTGCGGCCGCCATCGCCGAGCAGATATTCCACCATCCGTGCGACGTCTTCCGTCTCCGGCAGCCGGCGCAATGCACTTCGGCCCGCGATGCGTTTGCGTCCTTCGTCGGAGAGATTGTGAGTCAGCTCGGTGTCGATGAAACCAGGCGCAATCGCGTTCACGGTGATGCCGAGCTTGCCGACTTCACGCGCGAGCGAGCGGGTAAAGCCGGTGGCGGCCGCCTTGGTCGCGCCATAGACGGACAGGCCGTTATAGCCGGTCGTCGCGATGATCGAGGAGATGTTGATGATGCGGCCGGCACCATCGGCCATCATCTGCCGTGCGACATATTTGGTGAGAATGATCGGCGACAGCACGTTGAGCTGCACCAGCGCCTCGATCTCGGAATTGTGCATGGTCGCGAGCAGGCCTTCGGTGCCGAGGCCGGCATTGTTGACGAGGCCGTAGATCGGGCCGAATTCGTCGCGCACGAGCTTTGCGAAAGCGGGAATCGCGTCGATCACCGCGAGATCGCAGGCTCGGAAATGCAGACGACCCTCGGACTCGCCAATGGCGGCCCTGAGCTCGTCGCTCTCGCGGCGCGCCGCGGCAATCACGTTGTAGCCGGCGCCAGCCAGACGCTTGCCAATCGCAAGGCCGATACCGCGGCTGCCGCCGGTGACGAGGACATTATGCATCGGTGCGCGCCAGTTTGCCGGCCGGGGTGACGTCGAGCGTCTCGACGAAGCGGATCACCGCCGGCACCTTGTGGGAAGCGAGCTGCGCGCGGCATTGATCCAGGATCTGGTCGCGAATCTCCTTCGCGCGCGCCTGGTCGGTGCCGTCGGCGAGGATCACGTCGGCGACCACGATGCCGCCGGTGATCGGACTCTTCCGCGACTTGGCCCGCGACATCCGGACGTCGGAATGGCGATTGATGACAGCCTCGATCTCCTCGGGGTGGACCTTCAGCCCACCGATATTGATGATGCCGCCGCGGCGGCCGACGAAATAATAGCGGTCGCCGCGCAGCTCGACAATATCGCCGCTGTCGACAAATCCGTCATTATCGGTAAGTGCGGCGGCGTCGCGGCCGATATAGGCATGTGCGGTGCGCGTCGAGCGGATGCGCAGCGAGCCGTCCACGACCTTCATCTCGACGCCATTGCGGTTGCCGAGATAGTCGGCCGGAAAGCCCTCGAGCCCGTCATTCACGGCGAAGCCGACACCGGCCTCGGTCGAGGCGTAGGCATGGCCGACCGAGGAATTCGGGAATGCCGCCTTCAGGCCGTCGAGCACCGCCTGGTCGGCGATCTCGCCGGAGAGACGGACGTAAGCCGGCGCGAATTGCGCGGCCGAGCCGCTCATCAGAAGCTTGCGCCAGTGCGAGGGCGTGCCGGAGATGTGGGAGACCGCGCGCGCATTCAGCCGCGCGACGTGATCGGCGAGGGCCTCATGCGGATCCGACAGCACCATGGAGCCGCCGGAGAGGATGGCGCGGAGGAAGATCTGGAGGCCGCCATAGCGGCGAATGTCGTAGAACGTCGCCCACACCGGCGCCGGTCCGCGCGCGGGGCCTTCGGCGACGATCGCGCCGGTCAGCGCTTCCAGCGTATGGCCGGCGATCTTCGGCACGCCTGACGTGCCCGAGGTCAGCATCAGCCATTCGGTGGCGCACTCGGTCTGCGCGGGCGCGGTGGCTTGAAGCGGCAATTGTGCGGTAACGACCAGCGGCACGCCGGTCTCAGCCCAGCGATCGGGCTCGTCGGTGACGACGGCATCGATCCCGGCATCCGCGATCAGCGCGTCCAGATACGCCGGATTGAGATCGGGCGGACACAGCAGCATGCGGCGGGCGATGCCGTCGAGCTCGATCATGGCAAGGCCCGACCGGAGCTGGTCGGACAATCTGAGCAGCACCGCGCGGCCGGACAGCTCGCGCAGGCGGCCGCCCAGGACCGTCTGCGACAGGATGTCGGTCAGCGACACGACATCGTGCGCATCCGACAGCGTACGGCCCTTCAGCTCCGCGCCGAGATGATCGCGAAGCGCAAAGATCTCACGCGGGGACATTTTCGTAGGCCCGCACGAAATCGCCGACCGTGGCGGGGAACGCTGCGTCCTCGGAAATGGTGAACGGATCGACACCGGTCTCGTCCTCGAGCCGAGCGACAAGGATCGCGAAGGCGAGCGAGTCGAAACCCGTCTCGTGCAGGGACAGATCGTCCGAGAGCGCGGGAAGCGCGACGTGCTGTTCCTTGGCGATCTGCTGGATCGCCTCAATGACCTTGGACCTTACCGACATGGCTGGCTTGCCTCTTGCTTTGTTGATCGATCGTATGTCTTGCGGCGGCTCTTGATGACCGCCTCCCCATGGCCGTCTGTTTACCCGACAGAAGTAAATGGCTTCTTGGACAATTCAGATAAAATTGGACCTATCTGGCGGATTTTGCCGTGAGTTCAAAGTGAGGTGAGCACTACTCTCTCATTCCCTCCCCCCTTGTGGGGGAGGGAACGCAGGGAGTTCGTGGCGGCGATTTTCGTTTATCCGTTTAGAACCTGATCGCACCGTCGACGATTTGCGCATAAGCCTCGGAAGTCAGTGCGACATAGGCGCCGGATTTCGGCTCCGCCATGAACAGCGGCTCGGAGATCGCGCCGGGGTCGAATCCCTCGCGCGCGAGCTCGCCCTTCTTCTGCTTGAACGTCTCGGTCGCATCGAGTTCGCGCGAGATGCGGATGAAGACCGGGCGGGCGTAGGCCGGCAAGCGCTGTGCGAGATGCGCGGGCAATGCCGCGACGTCAAAGCCCTCGTTCACGACGATTGCGCTCATGCCGGCGCGGCCGTCGGTGCCGGGGATGCTGACGCCGTAAGTGGTGGCGTCGATGACGCCGGTAAAATCGCGCACGGCGTCGTTGACCTCCGAGGTCGCGACGTTCTCGCCCTTCCAGCGAAAGGTGTCGCCGATGCGATCGACGAAATGGAAGAAGCCCTTGTCGTCGAGCCGCATCAGATCGCCGGTGCGGAACCAGGCATCGCCCCTGGCGAAGACATCGCGCAGGATCTTCTTCTCGGTCTCCCCGGCGTCCGTGTAGCCCTCGAAGCGGCCGCCGCCCCGGTTCGCCGTGCCGATGCGGCCGATGGCCTCGCCCGCCTCGCCACGGGCGGAGGCGATGCAAAGACCCTCTTCATTGCGCAACGGCGCGCCGCTGTCAGGGTCGAGCTTGACGAGGCTCGCAGGGAAACGATGCGCGAGCAGCGGCGGGATACGGCCGATCGCGCCGGGCTGGCCCTCGACGTTGAACAGCGAAAAATTGCCTTCGGTCGCCGCATAGAATTCGAGGATGCGGGGAATGGCGAAGCGGGTCTGAAAGTCCTCCCAGATGTCGCCGCGCAGGCCGTTGCCGCAGACGAGCCGCAGCCGATGGCGGTTCTCGTATTCCGACGGCGGCGCCTTGAGCAGATAGCGGCAGAGCTCGCCGATATACTGGAACAGCGTGCAGTCGTGCCGCACGATGTCGGACCAGAAATTCGACGCCGAGAACTTGTCCGCGATCACCACCGAGCCGCCGGCGGCCAGCATGCTGCACGGCGCGACGATGCCGCCGACCGAGTGGAACAGCGGCAGACAATCGTAGAGCCGGTCCTGTGGGCCGGCGCCGGTGAGGCCGGCGAACCAAAAGCCCCAATTGAGGATGCGGCGATGGCTGATGCTGGCGGCCTTGGGCAGGCCTGTCGTGCCGGACGTGTAGATCAGCAGCGCGCGATCATCGATGGTGACGTCGCCGTGCTCTCCGGGACAAAGCGGGCCGTCGTCGAGCGCGGCAAGCGCGACGTCGATGGCCCGCTCGCTGCGGGCATCGCCATGAGTCCAGACCTCGGCCTCGGTCTTCAGATGTGGCTTCGCACTCTCCAGCGTCTCCACCAGGTCGTGCGCGACGATGATGTGCAGGGGCCTCGCGACATCGAGGCAATGCGCGAGCGATTGCCCGACAAGCTTTGTATTGATCAGCGCGACCACACCGCCGATCCGGCTAATGCCGAGCCAGGCGGCAACATAGTCGAGGCCGTTCGGCATGATCAGGCCGACAGTTTCGCCCTTGCTCACACCGACCGAGCGCGCCCAGCGCGCATAGCGGTTGATGCGTTTCGACAAACCTTCGTAGTCGAGCGCTGCGTCATCCGTGATCAGCGCGACGCGGTCGGGCTGACGCTGCGCCCAATCGTCGACGACGTCGGCAAACAGCCGGCCCGGCAGCGTCTCGATCCGCGCGGTCAGCTCGATCGCCTTCAGCCAGATCTTTGACGCCGATGGCGCGCGCGCGGCCTTCGGTTGCTCGATGACGCCGGTGGTCATGCCGTTCATACTTTCGGAACGTGTCTGCTGGTTCCCCAAGCTTAGCCCGCGCGCCCTGCCCAGGTGTTAAGAGACAAGGTAAAAGCCGGTTAGTGCGCGATTAACTCTAGTCATCCTTTACCAAGCCGGTGGGATCGGCGTGCGCCGCAGCGCAATTCTTGCGATACCAAGACGAGTCATTTGGGCGCGCTGCGCGTGTCCTCGCCTCGGCTGCGGGGACAGGGGAATTGGAGACGACCATGATCACCAAGCGACATTTCCTCCACACCGCCGCCTGTGCCGTCGCTGCGCTCGTAGCGCCGCGCGCCTTTGCGATCGGCAACCCCTCCTATCCATCGCGCAGCGTGAAATGGGTGGTGCCTTATGCCCCGGGCGGCGCCACCGACGTGCTGTCGCGGCTGCTCTGCCAGCGCCTGTCCGAACGGCTCGGCCAGACCTTCGTGGTCGAGAACAAGCCGGGCGCCGGCAGCAATATCGGGACGCAGGCGGTCATCACGTCCGCCCCTGACGGCTACACGCTGCTGCTAACCTCGACCGCGAACGCGATCAACGCCTCGTTCGATCCTTCGCTGCCGTATGATTTCGCCAAGAGCATCGCGCCGGTCGCGGGTGTCGCGCGGATTCCGCTGGTGCTGGTCGTCAACAACGACCTGCCGGTGAAAACCGTCGCCGACTTCATCGCCTACGCCAAGGCCAATCCCGGCAAGATGTCGATCGCTTCCTCCGGGATCGGCACCTCGCTGCATCTGTCCGGCGAGCTGTTCAAGTCGCTGGCCGGCGTGCGGTTCACCCACGTCCCCTATCGCGGCTCGGCGCCGGGCCTGACCGACGTGATGAGCGGCCAGATCCAGGGCATGTTCGACAACGTCACCTCGTCCTTCGAGCTGGTGCGCGCCGGAAAGCTGCGCGCGCTCGGCGTCACCACGCGCGAGCGTTCGGAGATCCTGCCGGACGCGCCGCCGATCGCGGAGACGCTGCCCGGCTACGAGACGAGCTCATTCTACGGCGTCGGCGCCCCGCACGACACGCCGCGCGAGATCGTCGATCTTCTCAATCGCGAGATCGACACCGCGCTCTCCGACGCCGAGATCAAGGTCCGCATCGCCGAACTCGGCGCGATCCCGCTGCACGGCAATGCCGGCGAGTTCGGCGGCATGCTGACGGCGGAGACCGAGCGCTGGCGCAAGGTGGTCGAGCTGTCGGGGATCAAGAAGGAATAGCGTTTCCCGAGGTGCAAGCCACGCCTCCGCAGCGGCGTCAGTCTGCCGTGAATTCGAGGTTGAACCGGATTGGATTGACGGGAGTGGTGACGAACTTGACGCTTTTGCCGCTCAACCCGGCGAACGGACCCGAACCGAATTTGACGATCCCCTTGCCCGAGGACTCGACGCCAATGGGCTTGCCGTCCTTCATGACCGCCTGAGCGGAGCCTTCGATCAGTTGCGTGACGAGACGTCCACCGGGAATCCGGTGCACGCCACCACCGAATACGATGGTCGCTTTTGGGCCGTCCCATTCCACCGCATTGGAGGCGGAATAGACCGCGCCTTTCAGCAGGCCATCGACACCAACGCAGACGTAGTCCTGAGTCACCAAATTGTGGTCGGGGCGGTCGCCGATCGGCTCCTGGCTATAGAAACCGGCGGTGCTGCATTCGTAACGCGCGATCATGTCCGCGCGGGCCGGCTGGGAAACGGCGATCAAACCAAAGGCCGCGCCGATGAGCGTGATAACGGTGCGCTTGTTCATGCAGATGTCCTCGCCTCAAGCGCCCGATCTAACAGGCCGGCGTGATGCCGGGCTCCTGATGCCGAGCTTCGAGACAAGGGTGACGAGGATTGCAATTCCGCGCGTTGATCTGGGTCAACCGCAGGAGGCGCTGGCGATTGGTGAAAGCACAGGGATTGGTGGCCGCGTAGTGAGCGCTAGCCGCTTCGCCTGTGACGCTGGCGCGGCGACGGCACGCTGACCGGATAATACGGATTGAGATCGCAGGTCGCGGCGCGGCCCGCCGCCGTGGCGCGACACTGCGGCAGCGAGGTGAAGGAGCAGTCATACCACTCCCCGCCACCGCCGCTCGAGCCGGAATAGACGTGCATGCAGACGGGATAGCGGGGATCGAAGGTTTGCGCATGCGACGGCGCGGCCGCGACCACCGCACCGATGCTTACGACCGGGCCGAACGAGAAACGCATGAGCAGTGCTCCAGCGTGCCGCATCGCGGATCGCTATTGTTGCACCTTCTTGTGACGCCGGCGCGGCGGCGGCGGAGGCTCATCAAAAGCGTAATAGGGATTGAGGTCGCAGCTCGCGGAGCGGCCCGACGCCGTGGCGCGGCACTGCGGCAGCGAGGTGAAGGAGCAGTCGTAATAGTCGCCGCCGCCGCCCCAACCGCCGGGCGTGTAGACGTGCATGCACACCGGATAGCGCGGGTCATAGGTCTGGGCGCGCGCATCTGCCGCAGCAAACAGCGTGACAATCGCGGTGAGGGTCAGGATCGGCAAACGCATGGAGACATCCTCGAATCGGTAGCGTCGGCGGATCGGATGCCGACGGCCTGATATGGCATAACACCACGCCGGAGGCGACTGTTCCGAAGTACAGATGACGGCAAGGTGAGGCGGTGCGCCGCGGCGCTATCCGCCGAGCCCCTGCAACACGAGCCGGTTCAACCTCGCCGCAAACGCCGCCGGGTCCTCCGGCAACTCGCCGTCCAGGATCTGCGCCTGCTCGAGCAGGAGCAGGCTGAGATCGTCGACGGCCTTGGAGCCGGCCTGAGCCTTGGTGATCGCCCCCACCATCGGATGGCGCAGATTGATCTCGAGGACCGGCTTGGTGCGCATGCCGCGGTTCTGCTGCGACAGGATTCGCTCGAGCTCGCGGCTCGGCCCCTGGCTGTCGGCAACGAGGCAGGAGGCCGAGCTGGTGAGGCGCGTGGACGCCTTGACGTCGCTGACGCGCTCGCCGAGGGCGGCCTTGATCACCGCGATGGTGGCGGCCTCGTCCGCCTCCGGCTCGTCCTTCCTCGCCTCGTCCGTCGCGTCGACGCGCGGGATCAGGTCGAGATTGAGATCGCCCTGGCTCAGCGACTTCAGCGGCTTGCCCTCGAACTCCGTCGGCATCGAGGTCCAGAAGGCATCGACCGGATCGGACAGCAGCAGCACCTCGATGCCGCGCGCGGTCGCCGCCTCGAGCCGCGGGTTGGACTTCAGCCGTTCGATGCTGTCACCGACGAGATAATAGATCTCGGTCTGGTTCGGCTTGAAATCGGCGACAACCTGCTTCAGCGACCGCTTCTCGCCCGTCGTGGTGGTGAAGCGCGACAGCGCCAGCAGCTTTTCGCGACGCTCGAAATCCTCGTAGATGCCCTCTTTCAGCACCGCGCCGAAAGCATCCCAGATCTTCGCGAAGTTCTCCGCGTCCTTCTCGGCGAGGCCCTCGAGCTCGGACACGACACGGGTCGCCACGGCCTTGCGGATCTGCACGAGCTGCGGATTGTTCTGGAGCATCTCGCGCGAGATGTTGAGCGGAAGATCCTCGCTGTCGACGACGCCGCGGATGAAGCGCAGATAGCCCGGGAGCAGATCGGCATCATCGGTGATGAAGACGCGGCGGACATAGAGCTTGACGCGCCCCTTGCGCGAGGGCTCGAACAGGTCGAACGGCTTGGTCGACGGCGCAAACAGCAGCACAGCGTAGGAGTAGCGGCCCTCGGCGCGGTAGTGCAGCGTCATCGCAGGGTCGTCGAAGGCGGAGGCGATCTGCTGATAGGCCTTCTTGTAGTCCTCGGCTGAAAGCTCCGATTTCGATCGCTGCCACAGCGCGCTCGCCGAGTTGATCTGGTGCGGCTCGCCCTCTTCCGGCACCAGCTCGATGGGAAACAGGATGTTGTCGGAATAGGCACCGACGATGCGCTCGATCTCGTAGGTCTCGAGATATTTCTTGGCGTCGTCCTTCAGGTGCAGGACGATCTCGGTGCCGCATGTCACGCGCGCCGCGTCTTCCTCGCTGGCCCGCGCGATCTCGAAGCCGGAGCCGCCGGAAGACGTCCAGCTCCAGACGTCGCTCTCGCCGGCGCGGCGGCTGACGACGACGATCTTGTCGGCGACCATGAAGGCGGAATAGAAGCCGACGCCGAACTGGCCGATCAGGCCGAGGCCGTCCTTGGCCTCCTTCAGCTTCGAGACGAACGCCTTGGTGCCGGAGCGGGCGATGGTGCCGAGATGGTCGATCAGCTCCTGCCGCTCCATGCCGATGCCGTTATCGGCGATCGTGAGCGTTCCGGCCGTCTTGTTCGGGATGATGCGGATCTTGAGCGCGTCGCCCTCGCCCAGCAGCGCGGGACTTTCGATCGCCTCGTAGCGGAGCTTGTCACAGGCATCCGAGGCGTTGGAGACGAGCTCGCGCAGGAAGATGTCGGTCTCCGAATAGACGGAGTGCACCATGAGGTGCAGCAGCTCGGAAACCTCGGCCTGGAAGGGCTGCGTATGCACAGCTGTATCTGACGTCGTCATGCGTTTACCCGGTCAATCAAAAGGGGAAAACCGGGATATAACGCGATGGGACGGCGGATCAAGAGGACGTGAGCAGCCGTCCCTGCCCGCGGCAGAGGCAGCCTGTCCCTTGACCTGTCCCTTGGCCTGGGGCGATCAGGTCACGCAGCGGCCCGGCTGGAGCAGCTTGGCGACCTCGGTCAGGGAGCTGACCATCGGCTCGCAGGCGATGGTCGGCTTGTTGCGGCCCTGCTTCTGATTCTGGTTCTGGAGCGTCACCGGCGGCTTGGCATTGCCGGTCTCGATCACTGCGGGGACCCGCAGCAGTACCGAGGTATCGGCAAGATCGTTCAGCCGCATCGACACGGTGCGGGTGGGAACCGCCGCCGACTTGATCTCGGCGAGCCGGTCGGCCTTGCCTGTCCGATTGACGTCATGGCCGGGCTTGTCGGCGACCGCCTGCCAGCGGTCGGCCAGATCATGGCCGGAGGCCAGTTGCACGTGCGCCGCGCCGAGCATCGCGGCAATCGCGGCGGCGCCCAAAAATACCTTTTGAATCTGTGACATGGCTGTCGACCCCTCGCCCCATGGCGATCGCGGGAACAACGCAGCCGGAGGAGCGGGGGTTCTCGGCAGTCACGATCACTTAACCGTGTGCGAAAAAGGTCGCGCCGCGAAAAATATTTCGGGAGCCTTGGAACGACTTCCGCGCCTGGGAGTCGTATCAACAGCCGGCTATTCCCCCCTGCCCCATAAGCCGGCGACGTAGGGCGCGACTGTGGTGATGCCAGTCGCGCCTTACTTTTTTTCTTATTTGGGCGAGAGAATTTTGGCACCCTCTCGGCCGCCTTTGCCCCATGGCAGAAGCTCTTTCCAAGCCGAATTTTCCTCGTCCCTGAAGTTCGCGGCGGGCAAGGGGGCCTTCAATAGGCTCGACGTATTTGCCGAATTCGGGATCAACCTTCGCCGCGGCCGGCAGCTCGAGCGGATTGCGAGCGCGAAGGCGCGGAGAAAAGAGCAGGTCGGATTTCGGAAACGCCCGCTAGATCAGCCGTAGCGGCTGAAAAATTGCGACTTGGACCCACTATCATTTTGCCCCCCTGCCTCCGCGTGGGCATGATGGAAACGAGAACAGCGCGTTCGGCACTTCTCTGATCCGCCACCAGCGACAGTGGGTTGGAACATTGCCATGGAGCAGGAGCGGCCGGTTCGTCTTGAACGCAGGCTATCAGCGATAATGGCCGCTGACGTGGCGGGCTATTCGCGGCTAATGCACCATGACGAAGAAGCAACCCACTCCAAATTGACAAGTCTCCTTGCCGAAGGGGTCGCGCCTGCCATCTCCGAACACGGAGGCCGGATCGTGAAGAACACCGGCGATGGGTTCTTGGCAGAGTTTCCAAGCGCGGTCGAAGCGGTTCGCGCCGCAGTGCAGTTTCAGACTCGCATCAGGGAGCTTACCGCCGCCGATGCGGAAGAACGACGAATTGCCTTTCGCGTCGGCATCAATGTAGGCGATGTGATTGTCGAACCGCATGATGTTTTTGGTGACGGCGTCAATATCGCGGCACGGCTAGAGAGTATCGCTGACCCCGGCGGAATCTGCATTTCCTCGTCTGCCTACGATCACATCAGGGGCAAGGTCGGCATTGAGTTTGCAAATTGTGGAGAGCAGACTTTCAAAAATATTGATCTTCCGATCCAAACCTATGCCGCCCTCCTAGTGGTTCATCACAGTGATTTTGACGTTTTGATACCGAGCCATTCGAGGATCGGCAAGCTTTCCGGTGGCACGAGGATTTCGATGCTTCTGGGGACGCCGGGTTGACGTCGGATGAAGCCGTTTCGTTCGAGGGTGACGATCATCTGATGGACCGAAGGCGGGCTGACGCGGAAGTGGCGCTGGATGTCGGCTTCGGCGGGGGGACGTCCGAACATATGGGCGTAGGTATGGATGAAGGCCAGGTAATAACCCTGCTTCTCGGTGAAGCGCGCGCCTGATTTTTGACTCATCGTTGGATTCGTCCCGGCCTCCGACAAGGAGGCAAAGCATGAATGTACGTTATCGGGTCGAATTGAGCCAAGCCGAGCGCGACGAACTGACGGCGATGCTCGGCGGCGGCAAGCACGCCGCCCGCAAGCTTAAGCGGGCGCAGATTTTGCTGGCGGCCGATGGAGGCTGCCGCGACGAGGAGATTGCCCGGACCGTGAGTGTCAGCCTCTCCACCGTCGGCCGGACCAGGCGCCGCTTCGTGGAAGGCAATATGGAGCGGGCCCTGAGCGAGGAGCCGCGTCCGGGCGCTGAGCGCAAGCTGACCGGCAAGGAGGAAGCCCTGCTGGTGGCGACCGCATGCGCCAAGCCGCCCGCTGGCTGCAAACGCTGGACGCTGACGCTGCTGGCCGACACGATGGTCAAGCTCACCGATCACAACAGCCTGTCGGGCGAGACCGTGCGTCGCCGGCTGGCCGAGAACGACCTCAAGCCGTGGCGCAGGGACATGTGGTGCATTCCCCATGTCGACGGCGAATACGTTGCCCGCATGGAGGACGTGCTCGACCTCTACGCCGAGACGCAGAATCCCGCCCGGCCGCTGGTCTGCTTCGACGAGACCCCCATCCAGCTGATCGGCGAGGTGCGCCAGCCGGTCCCGGCCCAACCGGGACAGCGCGAGCGCTACGATTACGAGTATCGCCGCAACGGCACCGCCAATCTCTTCGTCACCTTCGATCCACATCGGGGCTGGCGCAACGTCAAGGTCACCGACCGCCGCGCCGCCGTGGACTACGCCCACTGCATGCGTGATCTCGTCGACGTCCATTATCCCGACGCCGCCTGCATCCGTGTCGTGCAGGACAATTTGTCGATCCACAAGCCTGGGGCGCTGTATGAGGCCTTCGCGCCCGCCGAGGCCCGGCGCATCCTGCGCCGCCTCGAATTCCACTTCACCCCGAAGCACGCCAGTTGGCTCAATATGGTCGAGTGCGAGATCAGCGTGCTACAGCGTCAGTGTCTCGGCCGCCGCATCGACGATCCCAAAAGGCTCCGAAACGAGATCGCAGCATGGCAAAAGAGGCGGAATAAAACCCGAGCCCGCATCAAATGGATGTTCACAACAGAAAAAGCCCGCACCAAACTCGGCCGCGCCTATCCAGCCACCGCCAAAGAGTCATAATCACTGTGATGAACCACTAGATGGCCTCTACCCCCAAAGACCCGTTGGCGCGAAGGTGCCCCGCTCACCGCCCCGCCTCTCCATTGTCGTGCTGCCTTTCGCCAATCTTAGCGGCGACCCCTTGCAGGATTATTTCGTCGATGGCGTGACCGAGAGCCTGACCACCGACCTGTCGCGCATCAGTGGATTGCTCGTGATCGGCCGCCACACTGCATATACCTACAAAGGCAAGCCGATCGACCTGAAGCAGATTGGCCGCGACCTTGACGTTCGCTACGTGCTCGAAGGGTCCGTACAGCGCAGCGGAGACCGCTTTCGAGTGAATGTCCAACTGGTCGACACTGAAACAGGAAGCCACCTCTGGGCGGACCGCTTTGACAAACCCCTAGCCGATCTCTTCGAGATGCAGGACGAAATTGTGTCGAGATTGGCCAACGCGCTTAATGCCCAACTCATCGCTGCGGAGGCACGGCGGGCGGAACGCTCATTGCAACCGAGCGCGTTGGACTTTTATTTCCAAGGAATGGCCCTTTGGAACAAGAGTTGGACTTCTCCTCACCTGAGGCAGGCTCGAAGCTTCTTTGAGCGAGCCTTGGGACTTGAGCCGGATAACGTTGAGGCATTGGTAGGGATCGCGCTGGTCGATGCGGCAATGGCTAGCGTTGTTTTCGCTGATGACCCTTGCCGATATTTCGCGGCGTCAGAGGCGGCTTCAATGAAAGCGCTTTCGTTAGACCCGCAACACGCTCTCGCTCACATGGCTTTAGGCGTCGTGCAAGTATGTACGCAGCGCGCGGAGAAAGGAGTTGCCGAATGCGAGCGCGCACTGGCTCTGAACCGAAATTTGGCGGAGGCTCATGCTCTCTTTGGCGTCGCAAAAATGCTTCTCGGTCACCCAGAAGAAATGGAGGGATACGTACGAGATGCATTGCGCCTGTCTCCACGTGACGACGGCGCACATCGGTGGCTGTGCTGCGTTGGCTTAGCCAAATTATGCCTCGGAGCCGAGGGCGAGGCGATTGAGTGGTTACGGCGAAGCATAAAGGCCAACCCAAACTACCCCGTTGCCCATTTTGTATCAGCAGCGGTTCTAGCCCTCATCGGAAAGATGGATGATGCGGTGGCAGCCAAGCGAGACGGACTTGCACTGGATCCCGCTTTCGCCATTCGTCGCCTGAAGAATGTTTGGCTTTCGGACGATCCTACATTCCGCGCAGGAAGCAGGCGCCTCGTAAAGGGCCTGCACATGGCTGGAGTTCCGGAATAGTTGTGATGCCAGTCGCGCCTCTCGAGCAGCCGAGGCCGCCGCGATCAGGGCGGGCCGAAAGGCCATACCAAGCAGATCAAGCTGGCATCAGCGGGTGCGTATCCTGAGCCTCTACACGATCATGAAATTCGATGCGTGCAATTGGCTGATCGCGGTATCAACGAAGTCAATGGACCCTGCGTTAGAACCGCTCCCCAGCGCGAGCAGGGTCCCGCCGTGTCCATCGTTCCTAAGCGCGCTCATGATGTCGGCGACGGAGTGATAATCGCCCACACCGTTCGCAAGAGCGACGATTCCGAGCGTGTCATTGCCAAATCCGGAGATCGTATCGACCTGGCTGCTGGAATTGACGGAGACGGTCAGACCCGTGCCGTGATCGATGATGTCGACATGGGCCGGGCCATTGATGATCGCCTGATTGCCAAACCCGACAAAGTTAAACTGGTCTGACCCGCCATTGACCGTAATGACGTCCTGGCCAATTTGGTTTGTCACATTTGCCTGGGACCCGTTGAGCACCACGTGATTGGCAGCTCCGCCAAGCATGATTGTATCGTGGCCCGCGCCAGCAACGACGTTGTCCGATCCGCTGCCGGCCATGATCGTGTTCGTTCCCGAGCCGACGGTGATCTGGTTTCCCATCCCGCCGAGATTCACGGTGTTGTTGCCATCACCGAGAGTAACGCTGTTGGCGCCATCTCCACCCGCAACGACATCATTGCCATTCCCCAGCATGACCGTGTTGCCATATCCGGAGAGCGTCACCCGGTCGTTGCCATTGCCGGCGGTCGTTTGGCTTGCACCGTCACCGGGATGGACAATATCGTTGCCGTTACCCAGCGTGATGACGTTCCCGTATCCGCTGGCGTCGATGGTGTCATTGCCGTTGCCGAGCGCAATCGTCGTGGCGCCTGTCGATCCCGTCACCGTAACATTGCCGTTGCCGCCGGTGACGTGGTTGACGATCCCCTGCAGATAGACGGCGCTGTCGCCGCTCGGCACATCAACCGTACCGTATAATCCGGCGTAGATCGTGTCGCTGCCGCCATTGCCGTGGATGGTATTGAACATGCCATAGGCGTGGATGATGTCGTTGCCCGTCGTACCCTGAATGATCGCATAACCGGAGGCCGGGCCGTCGATCGTCGTGGTACCGGCTTGATGCGTGTCCGTGACAGAGGTGTTGGTGTCGCTGACGGTCAAGCCGACGCTGCTTGTGTCGCTCAGAGTGAACGTGGTCGTTACGCTGCCATCTCCGTGCGGCGAGGCTACAAAGGTGAGGGCGTGCAACTCGGCGGTCAGGTTGGCAGCGCTGGTTGCCGCCAGCTCGTAGGTTCCGTTTCCAAGCGAGATCAGTCCTGACCCGGACAGGATGCCAGCCGCACCTGCGAGCGTGATGATCAAGCTGTCCGTTGCCGCTGCGTTTGGATCCGTGATCGTTACGGTCGCGAATGGATTGATAGCAGCTTGGTTGCTGGTCGCTTGTCCCGATACGGCTCCAGCGATGGCCGGCAAGGCCGCGGCTGTCAGCAGAATGCCGCCGGAGCTGTCTTTCGCGATGCCGAAACGCGTGACCGAAGTATCCGCCAGTGTAAAGGTCTCGCTGGCCGCACCGTTGCTGACCGTGAGCTTCGAGCCGGATACAGTCACCGTTGCGCCGCTCGTATAGGACAGCCCGGACAGGTCGATCTGGTCACCGAGCGCAATGCCCTTGATCTGGCTTGCAAAGGCCGATGAGCCCGAAACCAGCTTCTGCTCGATCTTGAGCGTGCCTTGGCCGGAGAAGGTGATCGCGTCGTCGGAAATCGCGCCGGCCTTGAGATCAAGCATGCCGCCGGCGATCGTGGTCGCGCCGGCAATGCCACCCGCTTCGACGAGCTCTGTGGCACTATTGTGAATTGTCGAAGCGTTCGCGGCGCCCTGATCGAGCACATCAAGCGTGCCGCCGTTCAGGATAGTGGAGGTGACGATGCCGCCGTCCGAGACGGAGAGGCTTCCTGAGTTGAGGACTGTCCCGCTCGCCGCGCTGGCGTCGACCGCGGGCGCGCTCGGGTCGTTCGTAGGGTCTGCAACGGATCCCGAAACCGTCATCACACCACCATTGATGATGGCTTTCTTGGCGATCCCCGCCCCGAACAGGTGCAATTGGCCGCCGCTGCCGACAACGGCAAAATCGACTTCGCTTCTGAAGACGATGCCGTACGGGCCTCCGGGAGGATAATAGATCGTCTCTCCCGAAGCGTTGATGACACCGCCCGAGTTGACGACAGTGCCGCTGGCAAAGCCCCCGTTGGTGAGATTCTGGACACCCCCGCCATTGACGGTGGTTGACGTCACGATGCCGGTATCGACGTCCTGCTCGGCGCCATTGTTGACAGTGGTGTGATCGGCCCGCCCTGGACCCGGCGCATCGTGCAGGTAAATGCCGGCGACACGTTGGATACCGCCCGTGTTGATCGTGGTGTAGCTCGCGGTGGATGCAAGCCCGACATCCTGCTCGCCGCCATTGATGACCGTGTTGCTGGCGGTGGCCCCTAAGTCGTAGTTTCCCAGGATCTGCTTACCGCCCGCTGATATCGTCGTGTTCGTGGCCGTACCGAACACCTTGAACAAGATGCCGTCCGATACGGTGAAGCCGTTTTCCGTGTAGCCATAGTCGGCAACAAACGTTGCGCCACTCTGGAAGGTCGTGTTGGACAGCGTCGCGCCAGCTTCAGCGATGAGCGTTGCGCCCGCGGAAATGACACTGTTACTGAGCACGCCACCATCCAGGACGGCCAGCGTCACGCTCTTCGGGACAGTGAATCCGTTTTCAATCGTGCCGTCGCCGATCTGCAATGTGCTGCCGGCGTTGAAGACCGTGCCCGAAAAATCGGCGTTACCAAGCACAACAAGCCCGCCATACTTATTGACGGTCGTGTTGATCGCCGTCGCGCCCGCGGACAGCACCATCGTTCCGTAATTGATCGTCGTGCCCGTTGCCGTGCCACCTGCATCAACATTCAGCGTGCCGAAGTTCTGGAGTATCGTGCCCGACACCAACGCTCCGTCCGACACCGTTAGTGTTCCAAAACCTTCAACGATGGTGCCGGTCGCCATACTGGCGTCGACGGCCGGCTGGCCGGGGACATTGGCGAACGGATCCGGGATCGATCCCGAGACAGTCATGACGCCGCCGTTGACGATGGCGTTCACTGCGGTCCCGCCGCCAGTGACGTCGAGCTCGCCCTGGTAGTTGATGGTTGCAGCGGTCGCCACGCTTCGGATCACCGGCTCCGGGTACACGGGCGCCGTTTCCACAGTTTCACCCGAAACCCTGAGAACACCGCCAGAATTGACGATGGTGCCGCTGGCGCTGCCGCCATTCGTCACGTTCTGAACGCCACCGGAATTGACGGTCGTCGTCGTTGCGATGCCCGTGTCGACGTCCTGCTCGCCGCCGCCATTGATCGTGGTGTGATCGACCTCACCCGGGGTTGGACCTTCATGGATATATTCGCCCGTGACACGCTGGACGCCGCCCGCGTTGATGGTCGTGTAGCTGGCGACGCCGTCAAAGACGACGTCCTGTTCTCCGCCGTTGATGACAGTGTGGGTTGCCGTGCTCGTTGCGAAGGATCCGCCGACCGTCTGCAAGGCGCCGGCCAGGATCGTCGTGCTATCGACGGAGATGCCGCCACTGACATCCATCGTGTCGCCGTCATGGAGCGTCATGCCACTGGCGGGAGGAATAACCGTCATACGAATGCTCCGCGTTCGGTGCTTGGAAAATCAAACGAGCAAAGCAAAATCATGCGACGACCATTCAACCTAAAACTGCGCTAGCTGAGAATGCCTGTCAAGCAGACCCTATTTTTCAATGAAGATTTTGAACGGCGTCTTGCGCGTTCTCTGCTGACAATGCCGTGACGCGCGCGCGCGCGAGTATTGCCGGATGAATTTATCAGCAGCGTGACGAAAATTACGGCGACCACGCGCATTCAAGATTTGCGCGAGGCATCCGCGTGAGAAGCCGATCATAGCGCATCGAAAGTTCCGTTATCGTTCCGCGCTACGCTGGCCACTCTCGGAGCCTCTACGCAGCGGCAACAGGCTATCATCGCGATGCGTGGCGGCATCTGCCGCAATGTTTCCCTCGCACCGGCTCTGCCGCAACGATGATCGGCAACCCAAGCTTCCTGGAGAGCTCATCGGCAACGATGCGCAACAAGATATCGACAGGAGCCGCCCGGCACAAAGCCAGTCGCGCTTGCTCTGGTCTGGGGCTTACTTCGCCTTCCCCGCCAGCCACTCCCGCCCCTCGCCGTAGAGCTTCTCGACCTCGGCACCGGTGAGGCCCGGCATGTCGCGCTTCACCTTGTAGCCGATCAGCTCCTGCATGTAGGCGAGATGGCGGTAGCCTTCGGGCAGCGCGGCGAGCGCTTGCTGGTCGAGGCGGAGCGTCGCGGCGGGATCGACCGGGTCGATCCGGTCCTTCTCGTAGATCGGCTGGCGGCGGACGATGCCCCATTTTCCCTGCCGCTTCTCCAGGAAATCGTAGAAGCGCCCGGTGCAGACGACGTCGCAGAGCACGTCGTGCACCAAAGCGCGCTGCGAGATGGTCATCTTGGTCTGCGCAATGGCGTGCTCGCCGGACAGATCGATGCTGGTGCCGCCGAGGAAATGCAGGATGCGCACGCCCTTTGCGAACCCCTCCTGGCTGACGCGGATGAAATCCCGCGCCGGCCCCTGAAACCAGGTGGCGGACATCCAGCCTTCCTCGTGCCAGACGGTCGCAAACCGCTCCCAGTCGCCGGCATCCCGCCAGACCGCCCAGTTTTCGACGAGGTCGCGGATGGCGAGACGATCGAGGAGTTGCGGGTCCATGGTACGTCTCTCCGGGCGGCTTGAGGCTGCGATGGATGTCATCGGCCCGACGTATCAACGGGGCAATTGGGTTGCCGTCAAGCGCCCGATGCTTCACCACCGTTCGAATTGCCCACAGCGAGAGAAACGCGATACGAGCAACGAGCCTTGCAATCAACCTGGCCGCGACTAATATCCGCACCGATGCAGATGAAATTCCCTTTGTTGGCCGCGTTTCTCGGATTACTCGCGGTTTCCCCCACACACGCGCAAACAGATTTGCAGACCGAACGCGCGACGGCCTGGAAGGCAAGACTGTCGGCGCACATAGCCGGCTACCGTCAATTTCCGGCTGAAGCACTGGGGCAAACCGGCGAGGCCAGGGTCACATTCGTCATCGACCGGTCCGGCAGGTTGATCTCACAGGCTCTGGCCGTGAGCACCGGCTCTCGGCCACTCGACGTTGCCGCGCTGCAGATCGTCGCTCGTGCCCAACCGTTTCCGGCGCCGCCTTCGGAGCTCAAGGATGAGTCACTCACGTTGACAGTGCCGATTGTCTTCAATGGCCGTCAATTCCAGCTGCAACCTTCCGGGCTAGTGCTGAGCAGGCCCGGTCCTGTGCTCACGGAGGCGGATGCCATGGCCGCCTGGCGGAAGGTGGCCACCGAACATGTCTGGCGTCACAGGGTGTTTCCTTCGGAGGCGATGGGTCAGATAGGCAATGCTGGCGTCACATTCGTGATCGACCGCTCGGGCAAATTGATCTCGCACGCTTTGGTGGAAAGCACAGGCTCCCCGCCCCTGGATGCAGCAGCTCTCAAAATGGTGGAGCGAAGCGAACCATTTCCGAAGCCGCCTCCCGAGGCCAAGGACGACCTCCAGCGGATTACCATCTTCATGACTCTCGACGGCGTGCAACGCTTGGTCGAGCCCGGGCCGTGGGCGGACGAGGCCAAATTGAAGGCCAAGATCAACAGCGTCTGCCGAGGTTGTTGAACAGGGTATCGGCAAACAAAAAACGGCGCGCCTTGCGACGCGCCGTCTTCTTGTTCGATACAGCTCTTCTTACGCCGCGGGCGCCTTGGGCGTGCGGTTGCGCGAGTTGCGCTGGAAGAACAGCGCCTGGCTTGCCACCGCCGACACCATCGCCGGCTGGAACGGCTTCGAGATCAGGAACGCGGGCTCCGGGCGCTCGCCGGTGAGGAAGCGCTCCGGGTAGGCGGTGATGAACACCACCGGCACCTCGAAGGTGCGCAGCAATTCGTTGACCGCGTCGAGCCCCGACGAGCCGTCAGCGAGCTGGATGTCGGCGAGGATCAGGCCGGGCCGCCTGTTCTTGGCCAGCGCCACGGCATCGGCATGCGTGCGCGCGACGCCGACGACGTTGTGGCCGAGATTCTTCACCAGGCTCTCGAGGTCCATGGCGATGAAGGTCTCGTCCTCGATGATCAGCACGTCGGTGGCGATCTCCGCCGCCATCTCGCGCCCCGCTGCGTCCGCAAGCCGCCGCGTCTCGGCGACATCGGTGCTGAGGATGAAGGCGACCTCCTCTTCCGAAAATCCCTCGAGCGAAAGCAGCAGGAAGGCCTGCCGCGGCAGCGGCGTGATGTTCGACAGCCGCCGCTCCGGCGGCATCGGCAGGGTGGTCACCTCGGAGTCGTCGTTGACGGAGACGGAATTCCAGATCTGGGTGAACAGCCGGAACAGGCCCGCGCGCGGGCCATGGCTTTCGTCGAGCACGGCGGGATCACCGAGCATGGCTTCCAACATGGCTGCGACATAGGCGTCGCCGGAAGCCTGGCTGCCCGTCAGGGCGCGTGCATACCGGCGCAACAACGGCAAGTGTTCAGCGACAAGCTGTGAACGGGACATCCCCACTCCATTCATCTTCGGACCGACCTTAGAGAAGACTTTAGAGACATCACGAGGGGAGGCCCGGGTTCCCCTGCTGGGGCTGACTACGCCTCAGGGCAAGAAAAGTTCCGCAGCCGGCGGAACTTTTTCTCGAACCTGGAATTGTGCCTATCCAGGGAACGGCTCCCGGTTGAGGAAACTTCTCGAATTTACAGTCACTTAACTCGGGGAAACGTGGAACAGGTCATGAAAGATCTCAAGTCTCAAGCCAGCAAAAGCACGACCCCCGGCAAGGGAGGGCTCACTCCGGAGATCCAATCCCGGATCGGGCATCAGCTCCGCGCCATGTACGACGACGTCGTACGGCAGGGGGTTCCAGATCGGTTCGCAGAACTGATCAAGAAGCTTGATGCGCCGGGAGCGACATCCCAAGTGGGAAATGAGGGCGGATCCAACGACAACAACAATGGGAGGGATTAATGCCTCTCACGGACTCCCTGCGTAACGACATCCTCGCGGCCGTGCCAAGTCTGCGCGCGTTCGCGATCTCGCTCAGCGGCAACGCCGACCGCGCCGACGATCTGGTGCAGGAAACGCTGTTGCGCGCGCTTGCCAACATCGACTCGTTCCAGCCCGGCTCCAACCTGCCGGCCTGGCTGTTCACGATCCTGCGCAATCTGTTCCGCTCCGACTATCGCAAGCGGCGGCGCGAGGTCGAGGACGCCGAGGGCAATTATGCGAAGACGCTGAAGACTCAGCCCTCGCAGAACGCGCACCTCGAGTTCGAGGAGTTTCGCACCGCGCTCGAGAAGCTTCCGCAGGACCAGCGCGAAGCGCTGATCCTGGTCGGCGCCTCCGGCTTCTCCTATGAGGACGCGGCCTCGATCTGCGGCTGCGCGGTCGGCACGATCAAGAGCCGGGTCAACCGTGCACGTTCGAAGCTCGCCGCGCTGCTCTATGTCGACGGCGCCGAGGATTTCGGGCCCGACGAGACCGTGCGCGCCGTGATCGGCGGCAGCGGCGGATAGCGGCACGCGTCAACCGGACTGAGACGACAAGCATGAAGGCGGCCGTTTCCGCGGCCGCCTTGATGCGCGCGTGAGTATCGGGCGTGCCGCCCGATCACTCGTCCACGAATGTCACGGTGTCAGCGACGCTCGCCCGCGAGGTGCGGTAGCTGTTGACCTTGTGGGCGTGGTCGGCATAGCCGAACGAGATGCCGCAGACGACGCGGCGGTCATCGGGCAGATTGAAGTGACGGCGGATCAGGCCGGAGTGGCGCGCCAGCGCGGCCTGCGGAATCGTGCCGAGCCCGAGCGCCTGGGCGGCCAGCATGAAATTGGAGACATAGGCCCCGCAATCGATCGCGCCGTAGATGCCGAGCGGCTCGTTGGTGTGGATGACTGCGACATGCGGCGCGCCGAAGAAATTGTAGTTCTCCAGCGCCTGCCTGGCGTAGCCGCTTCTGTCGCCGCGGGGAATCCCGAGCGTGTTGTAGAGCTGAAAGCCGCTCTCACGGCGGCGATCGAGATAGACGCCGACATATTCGCGCGGCGGGGTGAAATCGTAATCGTCGCCGAGTCCGCTGGAGGCTTCCTTGTAGATCAGCCGGCGAAAGCGCTCCTTGGCCTCGCCGCTGGCGATGATGACCTGCCAGGGCTGGCTGTTGCACCAGGACGCGGTGCGCTGCGCGGTGGTCAGCACGTGCTCGATGGTGGCGCGATCGACCTCTTTGGGAAGGAAAGCGCGGACGGAGTAGCGCTCGTTGAGCAGCTCTTCGAGCACGCCGATGCGGTTATTCTGATTCACTTTTGCGTCCATTGATCAGCTCGCATTGTTCTCTTCGTAGGGTGGGCAAAGGCGCCATAGCGCCGTGCCCACCAACAGACCTACCTCGGCGCACCTGCATATGGTGGGCACGCTTCGCTTTGCCCACCCTACGATACTAGCGTCCCTTGGTCGGGATCTTGTTATACGGCACGTCCTTGTCGACGCGGATGTCGCCCGGCAGGCCCAGCACGCGCTCCGCGATGATGTTGCGCAGGATCTCGTCAGTGCCGCCGGCAATGCGCATCGAGGGCGAGGACAGCAGCATTTGCTGGAACTGGCCCTGCACCGTCTCCTCATCGCTGCCCGTGAGAACGCCGGCCGCACCCTGGAGGTCCATGGCGTAGGTCGCGATGTCCTGGAGCATCATGCCCGAGACCAGCTTGCCGATCGAGTTCTCCGGACCCGGCTGCTCGCCTTTCGACAGCGCCGAGATCGCACGGTAGCTGGTATATTTCAGCCCGCTCGACTTCACCGCCCAGCTCGCAAGCTTCGAGCGCACCGCGGGATCGTCGATGGCAAGCCCGTCCTCCAGCATCAGGTTCGAGCAGAACTCGAACATCTCAGGCACGCCGGTCGCGAGCCGCGAGCCGATCGACATGCGCTCGTTCATCAGCGTGGTCAGCGACACGCTCCAGCCCTCGCCGACGGCGCCGAGCCGCTGGCTGTCTGATATCACCACGTCGGTGAAATAGACCTCGTTGAACTCCTGCATGCCGTTGGCCTGCTTGATCGGCCGCACCTCGACGCCCGGGCTCTTCATGTCCAGGAAGAACATGGTGAGGCCCTTGTGCTTGGGTACGCTCGGATCGGTGCGCGCGATCAGAAGACCGAAGTCGGAATAATGTGCGCCCGAGGTCCAGATCTTCTGGCCGTTGACGACCCAATTGTCGCCCTTCTTCTCCGCACGCGTGCGCAAGCCCGCAACGTCAGAGCCGGCCGAGGGTTCAGAGAACAGCTGGCACCAGATCTCCTCGCCCGAGGCGAGCTTCGGCAGATGGCGACGCTTGGCGTCCTCGCTGCCCCAGGCCATCACGGTCGGCCCGCACATGCCTTCGCCGATCTGGAACGGCTGCGTCAGCTTGCCGTAGACGCCCTCCTCCTGCTGCCAGATCACGCGCTCGATCGGCGTGGCGCCGCGGCCGCCATATTCCTTCGGCCAGTGCAGGCAGGCCCAATTGCCCTCGAACTTCTTCTTCTGCCAGGCCTTGCCGACATCGACGATGTCATGCTTCGCAAGCCGGATGCGACCGAGCGAGGATTTTGACAGCTCGGCATGCAGCTCCTTCGGCGCGTTGGCCTCGACCCATTGGCGCGCGGTCTCGCGGAATGCGGCTTCCTGCGGGGTATCGTCGAAATTCATGGCGGCTTCCTTTTCCTAGTCATTCCGGGGCGCGCAACGCGCGAACCCGGAATCCAGAGGTTACTTACGCATCTCGAGATTCTCAGATGTGCAATTGCACATCGTAGTTCGGCTCTTCGAGCCGCCCCGGAATGACGGCTAATTCCTTCCCTTGGTCGGGATCTTGTTGAACGGCACGTCCTTGTCGACCCGGATATCGCCCGGCAGGCCCAGCACCCGCTCGGCGATGATGTTGCGCATGATCTCGTCGGTGCCGCCTTCGACACGGGTGCCCGGCGCACGCAGCAGCATGGCCTGGAAACGGCCGGCGAGTTCGGCATCCTCGCCGCTGACCACGCCGCTCGCACCCTGCAAGTCCAGTGCGTAGGTCGCGACGTCCTGGATCATCGAGCCCGCCACCAGCTTGCCGATCGAGTTTTCCGGTCCCGGGCGCTCGCCCCTCGACAGCGCCGAGATCGCGCGCATGCTGGTGTAACGCAGACCACTCGCCTTCACCGCCCAGTTCGCCAGCTTCGAGCGCACGGCGCGATCCTCGATCGCCGGACCGTTGTCCAGCATCAGGCTGGAGCAGTACTCGAACAACTCCGGGAAACCGGTCGAGACGCCCGCGCCGATCGACATGCGCTCGTTCATCAGCGTGGTCAGCGAGACGTTCCAGCCGTCGCCGACCTCGCCGAGGCGCTGATGGTCGGGAATGCGGACATTGGTGAAATAGACCTCGTTGAAGTCGGAGGCGCCGCTCGCCTGCTTGATCGGCCGCACCTCGACGCCGGGGCTCTTCATGTCCAGGAAGAACATGGTGAGGCCCTTGTGCTTGGGCACGGTCGGATCGGTGCGGGTAAGCAGGATGCCGTAATCGGAATAATGCGCGCCTGATGTCCAGATCTTCTGGCCGTTGATGACCCATTCATCGCCGTCCTTCTCCGCCCGCGTGCGCAGGCCCGCGACGTCGGAGCCGCCGGCGGGCTCGGAGAACAGCTGGCACCAGACCTTTTCGCCGGAGGCGAGCGGCGGCAGATAGCTGCGCTTATGCTCCTCGCGCGCGAACGCCATCATGGTCGGCCCGCACATGCCGTGGCCGATGATGAACATATGGGAGAGTTTTCCGAACGGCCCCTCTTCCTGCTGCCAGATCACGCGCTCGATCGGAGAGGCGCCGCGGCCGCCATACTCCTTCGGCCAGTGCAGGCAGGCCCAGCCGGCATCGGCCTTCTTCTTCTGCCAGGCCTTCGCGACCTCGAGAATGTTGGCGTTCTTGAGCTGGGTGCGGCCGAGCGAGGATTTGCGCAGCTCTTCCTCGTACTGCTTCGGCGCATTCGCCGATATCCAGGCACGCGCGGTGGCGCGGAATTCGGCTTCCTGGGGGGTGTCGTCGAAGTTCATGGTGCTGTTCTCTCTGTCATTCCGGGACGCGCGCAGCGCGAACCCGGAATCTCGATGCTATTCACTCATCTCCGGATTCCGGGTTCGCCGCGTTGCGGCGCCCCGGAATGACGACAACATCAAGCCGCGTTCTTCTTGCGCATGCGGTCGATCAGCTGGTCTTCCCAATAGGACAGGCTGCCGAGGGCCAGCGCCATCGCGTTCGCCCGGCGGTAGTACATGTGGCAGTCGAACTCCCAGGTGAAACCCATGCCGCCGTGCACCTGGATGTTGTTCTTGGCGCAGTGCTGGAACGCCTGCGTGGCGCTGATGCGGGCGGCGGCGGCGGCTTCCGGCAATTCCGATGCATTGGTCGAAAGCGCCCAGGCGCCGTAATAGCTGTTGGAGCGCGCCAGCGTCGCCGAGACATACATATCGGCCAGCATGTGCTTGACCGCCTGGAACGAGCCGATCTGACGGCCGAAGGCAATGCGGTCGAGCGCGTAGTCGCGGCCCATCTCCAGCGCGCGGTCGGAGCCGCCAACCTGCTCGAAGGCGCACAGCACGGCGGCACGGTCGAGCACCTGGGTGAGGATGCTCCAGCCCTCGCCGGCAGCGCCCAGCGGCTCGGCCTTGCAGTCCTTGAAAGTGATCTCCGCCTGGCCACGAGTCGGATCGAGGTTGGTCAGGCCTTTCACCTCGACGCCGCCGCCCTTGAGATCGACCAGGAATAGCGAGATGTCGCTCTCACGCCCGCTCGAACCCGTGCGAGCTGCAACGACGGCGAAGTCGGCGATCGCGCCATCGGCCACAGGCTTCTTGACGCCGTTAAGCACGCCATTCGCAGCAGCGAGCTTGATGGCCTTCGGCGACGGATTGCCCTTGCCCTCGAACAGCGCCAGCGTCCCGATCGCCTCGCCCGAGGCAATTGCCGGCAGCCATTTTTTCTTCTGCGCGTTGCTGCCGGCGATCAGCAGCGCTTCGGCGGCGAGATAAACGGTCGAGGAGAACGGCACCGGCGCGTTGGCCCGGCCCATCTCTTCCGCGATCACGCAAAGCTCGAGATGGCCGGCGCCGGCACCGCCGAATTCCTCGGGGATTGCGACGCCGAGAAATCCCATTTCGGCGAGCCCCTTCCACAGCTCCTTGTCGTAGGGCGCCTTGCCGTCGAGCACGACGCGCACCGCCTTGGGCGGGCATTTTTCGGTGAGGAATTTGCGCGCCTGATCGCGGAGCTGCTTCTGGTCGTCGGAGAAGTCGAAGTTCATGGCGGGCTACCTTTGTTTATTCGTTGTCATTTATTGCCGTCATTCCGGGGCGCGCGGAGCGCGAGCCCGGAAATCCATATCCACCAGCCGGGGTTATGGATTCCGGGCCTGCGCCTCTCGGCGCATCCCGGAATGACGAATGGAGAGAGGAGTGTTTCATCGCAGCACGACCACATCCTGATCCGGCTTGTCCGCATAGAGCCGCTCCACCAGCGCGGCGCGGCGCTCCAGGCCGGCGCGCTGGTTGATGTAGCCCTTGTCGGTGAGCTCATTGCCGTCGATCGAGGGCGGCTCGACCATCAGCATGGCGCGCGCGATGATGCGGCTGCTGGCGCCTTCGCACTCCTTGTTGTGCGTCTCCAGACCGCGCCTGAAGCAGGCGATCACCTCGGGATGCTTCACGGCATCCTCAAAGCTGAGATCGGGATTGCCGACGAGCTGGCGGCAGGCATGCAGGTTCGGCCAGGCGAGCAGGCCGATGAAGGCGCGATCCTGCCCCGCGACCAGCGCGTCATGCACGACAGGCGTCGTGGCTGCGATGGTGTCGGTGCGGAGCGAGCCGACATGGACGAACGTGCCGGTGGTGAGCTTGAAGTCTTCGACGACGCGCCCGGCGAAGATGATGCCCTTCACCGGATCGGCATCGTCGACAAAAATGCCGGCATCGCCGATGCAGTAGAAGCCTTCCTCGTCGAACATCTTCCTGGTCAGCTCCGGCTGGCCGAAATAGCCGGGCGTGACGTTGACGCCGCGCAGACGCAGCTCGTATTTCGAGCCGCACGGCACCATCTTCAATTCGACGCCGGGGAACGGCAGGCCGATCAGGCCGACGCGCTCGGTGTCCCAATAGGTGCCGGTCGAGGTCGGCGCAGTCTCGGTCGAGCCCCAGCCGGTGTAGAACACGATCCGTTCGCCGGTGGTCTTCACCGCGAGGTCCTGCATGCGGTCGTAGAGATCATCAGGCAGCCGCGCGCCGCCATAGGCCATGATCGACAGGTTCTTGAAGAAGGAGCGGCAGAGCGCATCGTCCTTCTCCATGGCAGCGGCAAGCGCGGCGTAGCCGGCCGGCACGTTGGCGTAATAGGTCGGCGAGATCTCGCGCAGATTGCGCAGCGTCTCCTCGAACTGGCCCGGCATCGGCCGGCCGTCGTCGATATAGAGCGTGCCGCCATCGACCAGAATGGGATGGAACGCCGCATTGCCGCCCATCGTGTGGTTCCACGGCATCCAGTCCAGCATGGTCGAGATCGGACCGCCCGGATCGCGCGGCCGCACCTGCATCATCATCGCCGCATTGGCGCACATCATCGCTTGCGTGTTGATGACGGCTTTTGGCATGCCGGTCGAACCTGACGTGAACAGCAGCTTGCCGACGGTGTCGGGCGTGATCCTGGCAATCGACTCCTCGACGGCGGCGGTCACCGGCGTTGCCGCAAGCTCGGCAAAGCTGACGCTCTTGATACCCTCGCAGGGCCGCAAGACGTGAACGACGGTGACGCCGGTGAGGTCGATCGCCCTCAGTGCCTTCTCGAAGGTCGGGCCGTCCTGCACCATCACCACGGCCGGCTTGATCAGGTCGAACAAATATTTCAGCTTGACGTGATCGTGGCTCATCAACGAATAGGCCGGCGACACGGGAGCCGCCGGAACGCGCGTCTGCATCGCGGCCTGCGTCATCAGCGCATGCTCGATCGAGTTGCCGGACAGGATCGTGACCGGGCGGCCATCGAGACCGAGATTGAGCAGGCCTTGCGTCAGTGCATCCACGGTGCGCTTGGCTTCGCCGTAAGAGACCTTCCGCCATTCGCGGTTCGGTCCGCCGCGCTGGGCGAGCCAGATGCGCTCGGGTGCTTGCGTCGCCCATTTCGCCAGCGAGGCCGGGATGTGCTTCTCGTAAGGTTGCAGCGGAATGCGCGACTTCAGCACCACCGTGCCGTCGCCGCGGCGCTCGACGTCGATGTCGCGTGCCAGCCACTCGACCTTGCGAAAGGCGGGCTTCGTCATCACCGCCGCCGCGCTGCCACTCATTTTGCGTCTCCCGGAATTACTGTCCTTTGCGGATCTTCGTCGTTCAGCGCCTGATATAGACAGGCTTTCGCTTCTCAAGGAAGGCCCTGATGCCTTCCGAAAATTCCTCGGATCGGCTGCACAGGACCTGATTGCGGTCCTCCATCGCGATCGCGGCTTCCAGCGATCCGGCATCGACGCTCATGTTGAGACATTCTTTCGAGAGGCGAAGCCCCACGGGCGAGGCCGTGATCATCGCATCGATGTAAGGCTCGGCAGCGTCATCGAGCTTGTCTTCGTCTACGACCTCTGAGACGAGACCGACCGCGAGCGCCCGCTCGGCGCCGATGAAGCGTCCCGTGAGGATCAGCTCGGAGGCGACGGAGACACCGACGAGGCGCGGCAGGAAATAGCTGGTGCCGATGTCGCAGCCGCCGAGGCCGAGCTTGATGAAGGCGCAGTTCATCCGCGCCGATTTCGTCGCGACCCGGATGTCGGAGGCGAGCGCCAGCGCAAAGCCGCCGCCCGCCGCCGCGCCCTGCACCAGCGCCAGGATCGGCTGCGGACAGCGCCGCATCAGCATCACGATGTCGGCAATGCGGCGCTGCGAGTCCAGCGACTCGGTGACGCCGGGCGGCTCCTGCTGCCCGGCACGGCGCGCCATCGCGGCCTTGAGATCGAGGCCCGCGCAAAAATTCTTGCCGGCGCCCTTCAGCACCACCACGCGCGTATCGCGGTTGCGCTGCAGCCCCTGGAAGTAGGCGTTGAGCGCATCGATCAGCGCTGGATCGAGCGCGTTGAGGCTGTCAGGACGATTGAGCGTCACCCGGTCGACGCCGTCGTTGTGCTCGATCAGCAGCGGTTGGGACATGCGCGATCTCCTTCATCCGCAACGATGGTGCCGATTGCTGCGCCCTCTCCCCTTGTGGGAGAGGGCATGTACGTCGCTCGACGCGCATTCGCTCGGGTGAGGGGTCTGCCTCCACAGATGAGATCGCGGAGCGAACCCTTCATCCGTCGCGCTACGCGCGCCACCTTCTCCCACAAGGGGAGAAGGGAAGAGAGCTCTACCGCGGCGCCATGCGGATGGCGCCGTCGAGGCGGATGGTCTCGCCGTTGAGCATCGGGTTCTCGACGATGTGCACCGCGAGCATGCCGTATTCATTGGCATCGCCGAGGCGCGCGGGATGCGGCACCTGGGCGCCCAGGCTCTTGCGGGCCTCTTCGTTCAAGCCCATCAACAGCGGCGTCAAGAACAGGCCGGGCGCGATGGTGTTGACGCGGATCTTCTGACTGGCGAGGTCGCGCGCGGCTGGCAGCGTGAGACCGACGACACCGCCCTTGGAGGCCGCATAGGCGATCTGGCCGATCTGGCCTTCATAGGCGGCAACAGAAGCGGTGTTGACGATGACGCCGCGCTCTTCGCCGATCGGCTCGGCGGTGACGAGGCGCTCGGCGAACAGCCGCAGGCAATTGAAGGTTCCGATCAGGTTGACGTTGATGATGCGCGCGAACTTTTCCAAGGGATAAACGCCGTCGCGGCCGACGATGCGCTGCGAGCCGCCGATGCCGGCGCAGTTCATCAGCACGCGGGCAACGCCATGCGCGGCTTCCGCCTTGGCGATCGCCGCCTTGATCTGCTCCTCGCTGGTGACGTCGGCATGCAGCGCGACGCCCTTCACCTCGGCCGCGACCTTCTCGGCGTTTTCCTTGCTCTGGTCGATCACGCCGATCTTGGCGCCCTTGGCGGCCATCGCGCGGGCGGTCGCGGCACCAAGGCCCGAACCACCGCCGGTGATGAGAACGGCTACGTCTTTCAACTGCATCGTGAGCTACCTTTCCTCTACCTTTTCCTTGGGCGTTTCTTCTCTGGACTTGAAGCTTCGGCCGGATCATCCGGCAGCAGCAGCCTCCTCGGCTTGCGTGAGGATGCCGCCGCAGATCAGCGTTTCCATGTGCTTGATGTATTGCCGGCAGACTTCGTCGGTGACCGGGCCGACGCCGGTCGCGCGGGACATCGCGTGCCGGCCGAAGAACAGATGATCGCAGGCGCCGATCAGGCTGGTGTAGAACAGCACCGGATCGGTCCGGCGGAATTCGCCGCTGCTGACGCCTTCGGCGAGCAGGCGGCGATGAAAATCCAGCAGCGGCGCGACGAAGAATTTCGAGACTTCGTCGGCAGAGCCGGCAACGCTCTCGTGCAGGAGATAGTGGATCAGCCGATTCATGTAGGGGAACCGGTGATAGGCGCGGATGATGCCGCCGATATGCAGCTTCAGCTTCGCGGTCGGCGTGATCGGCTGCGCCAGCAGATATTCGAGATTGGACAGCTCCGTCCCCGCATCGCGCTCGAGCAGCGCCAGCAGCAGGCCGTCCTTGTTGCCGAAGTGATATTTGACCAGCGCGGCGTTGGCGCCCGACTTCTGGGCGATGTCGGAGAGCGAAATCTCGATCGAGGAACGTTCGATCATCAGCTCGCTTGCGGCCACGAGCAATTTCTCTGCCGTGGAATTCTTTCCGCTGGGGAGCTTGGTCGGTACGCTGGTAGCCACGGAGTTCCCTGTTCTCGCCGCTTGAAGCGGGGCGCAGATAAGCCCAAGCAGCGCCTCATCACAAGAGTTAATTGATCGATTGACTAAATGATGTTGCACCCTTTTAATCCGCCCCGACAACCCAACCCGATCCAGAAAAATCCAGGGAGAAACCGAAATGGCCGAGGCTTACATCGTCGCCGCTGCGCGCACCGCCGGCGGGCGCAAGGGGGGCCGCCTCGCCGGCTGGCATCCGGCCGATCTCGCCGCAAAAGTGCTGGACGAGCTGGTCGATCGCGCCAAGGTCGACCCGGCCTTGGTCGAGGACGTGATCATGGGCTGCGTGATGCAGGTCGGCGAACAGTCCAACAATGTCGCGCGCAATGCGATCATGGCCTCGAAGCTGCCGGAGAGCGTGCCGGGCACCTCGATCGACCGCCAGTGCGGCTCCTCGCAGCAGGCGTTGCACTTCGCCGCGCAGGCCGTGATGTCCGGCACGATGGACGTCGTGATCGCGGCCGGCGTGGAATCGATGACGCGCGTGCCGATGGGCCTGTCATCGCAGCTCCCGGCCAAGAACGGCTTTGGCAATTACAAGAGCCCGGGCATCGAGGCGAGGTATCCGAACATCGTGTTCAGCCAGTTCACCGGCGCCGAGATGATGGCCGAGAAGTACGGCTTGTCGAAGAATGAGCTCGACGAATACTCCTTCAACAGCCACCAGCGCGCGATCGCGGCGACGCAAGCCGGTCACTTCAAGAAGGAGATCGTGCCGCTCGAGATCACGCGCGCCGACGGCTCCAAGGATACCCACCACATCGACGAGGGCATCCGCTTCGACGCCACGCTCGAAGGCATCAAGGGCGTCAAGCTGATCGCCGAAAACGGCAAGCTTTCCGCGGCCAGCGCCAGCCAGATCTGCGACGGCGCTTCCGGCGTCATGGTGGTGAACGAGCGCGGCCTGAAGCAGCTCGGCGTCAAGCCGCTCGCGCGCATCCATCACATGACCATGACCGGCGGCGATCCCGTGATCATGCTCGACGCGCCGCTACACGCCACCAAGCGCGCGCTGGAGAAGGCCGGCATGACGATCGGCGACATCGACCTGTTCGAGGTCAACGAGGCCTTCGCCTCGGTGCCGACCGCCTGGCTCAAGACCACCGGCGCCGATCCGGAGCGTCTCAACGTCAATGGCGGGGCCATCGCGCTCGGCCATCCGCTCGGCGGCTCCGGCACCAAGCTGATGACCACGCTGATCCACGCGCTGCACCAGCGCGGCAAGCGCTACGGCCTGCAGACCATGTGCGAAGGCGGCGGCATGGCCAATGTGACGATCGTGGAGCGGCTGTAAGCTGCTTCGACACAGACGGTGTCGTCCCGGACAAGCGCGCCTAAAGCGCGCGCCGATCCGGGATCCATAGCCACAGAAGGTTGTGGTTATGCCGCGCTGGAGCTCCATCTCGTTTCAACAACCGAGGCCTGTGGTTATGGATCCCGGCCTTCGCCGGGATGACACCTTTCTTGTTGAGAGACCTACGCTCATGACCCACCCCTCCATCCACGCCCGCGCCACGCCGAACAAGATCGCTTACCAGATGGCGGGCACCGGCAAGGCGATCACCTATCGCGAACTCGACGAGCTCTCGAACCAGGGCGCACACCTGTTCCGCTCGCTCGGCCTGAAGGCCGGCGATCACATCGCACTGTTGATGGAGAACCGGCTTGCCTTCATGGAGCTCTGCTGGGCCGCGCAGCGCAGCGGGCTCTATTACACCGCGATCAGCCGTTACCTGAAGCAGGACGAGATCGACTACATCATCGCCGATTGCGGCGCCAAGGTCGTGATCACCACGCCGAAATGCGCCGACCAGATCAAGGCCCTGATCAAGGGCACGCCCGGCGAGCCGGTCTTCTACATGATGGACGAACCGCTGCCCGGCTTCCGCTCCTACGACAAGGAAGCCGCCGCGCAGCCGACGACGCCGATCTCCGACGAGGTCGCCGGCTACGACATGCTGTATTCGTCCGGCACCACCGGCCGGCCCAAGGGAATCAAGAAGGCGTTCGAGGGCAACAAGATCGACGTGCCGAACGCCTTCTTGCGCGTGCTCTGCGCCGACATGTGCGGCATGAATGCGGCGAGCACGTACCTCTCGCCGGCGCCGCTCTATCACGCGGCGCCCCTGCGCTTCAACATGATGGCGATCGTGCTCGGCGGCACCTCCATCATCATGGAGCATTTCGACGCCGAAGAATTCTTGAAGCTGGTCGAAAAGTATGAGGTCACGCAGTCGCAGCTTGTGCCGACCATGTTCGTGCGGATGCTCAAGCTGCCGGACGAGGTACGCTACCGGTACAACGTCTCGACGCTCAAGGGCGCAATCCACGCCGCAGCCCCCTGCCCGGTCGACGTCAAAGCCAAAATGATCGAATGGTGGGGACCGATCCTGATCGAGTATTACGCCGGCTCGGAAGGCAACGGCGTCACCGTCTGCAACTCGCAGCAATGGCTGGAGCATCGCGGCAGCGTCGGCCGCGCCGTGGTCGGCAAGATCAAGATTCTCGACGAAAACGACGAGGAGCAACCGACCGGCGAAATCGGCACGGTCTATTTCGCCGACGCGCCTGCTTTCGCCTATCACAACGACCCCGAGAAGACGAAGAAGGCCTACAACGCCAAGGGCTGGTCGACGCTCGGCGACGTCGGCTATCTCGACAAGGACGGCTTCCTGTTTCTCACCGACCGCAAATCCTACATGATCATTTCCGGCGGGGTGAACATCTACCCGCAGGAGACCGAGGACGTGCTCATCACCCACCCCGATGTCGCCGACGTCGCCGTGTTCGGCGTGCCGAACGAGGAGATGGGCGAGGAGGTGAAGGCGGTGGTGCAGCCGCACGACATGACGCGTGCGGGCAAGGCGCTGGAAGCCGACCTGATCGCGTTCTGCAAGGGTCGCCTCTCCGCGATCAAGTGCCCGCGTTCGATCGATTTCGAGGCGGAGCTGCCGCGCACGCCGACGGGCAAGCTGGTGAAGCGGCATTTGCGCGACAGGTATTGGCCGAAGACAACAGCGAAGATCTAGCGCTCTCTCTTACCCTCCCCCTCCCGGGAGGGTGGCGGCATCCTCAATCAAACAGGCTCGGCGTGTGGTTCACCAGCGCGCCTTCAATCTCGAGCATCTTCAGTTTGGTGACGACGCCGCCATTGGCCGAGAAGCCGCCGGGCTTGTTGCCGGCCGCCAGCACCCGATGGCAGGGCACGACGATCGGGCACGGGTTGCGGCCGAGCGCCTGGCCGACGTCGCGCGACAGCTGGACGCCACCGAGCTGCTTGGCAATGTCGCCATAGGTGACGGTCTTGCCGGGCGGGATGGTACGGGCGATCTCGTAGACGCCGCGGTTGAAATCGGGCACGCCGTCGAGATCGAGCGGGATGTCGGTGAGGTCATCCGGCTCGCCTGCGAGCAGATTCGTGATGCGGTCGATCGCCTGCTGCACCTCGGCGGTCGGCTCGGCTTCGCTGGCATCAGCGTGGCGCTGACTGATGCGGGTGCGGATCTTCTGCTCGCCGCCCATCGGCAGCTGCGTGCCGTTGATGCCGCGCGGGCCCCAGGCGACGGCGCAGAGGCCGATCCTGGTATCGAACAGGGCAAAATGCTGGTCGGTCATGGCTTGATTCCTGGCTGCGTCCTCAACGCATGCCCCCAATGTGAACTCTGACCAAATCTAGGCTTGGAAATAGTTGCGATCCACCCGGTTTCCGGGAATCTTGCACAGGAGTTCCAATTTCTCGCGAGCCCGGAATGCAACGCCTCCACGTCAACGGATACGGCATGGCCTATATAGACGTGGGTGAAGACCGAGGCCGCCCCCCGTTGGTCTGCGTGCACGGCTCGCTCAATGACTTCCGCATCTGGGGCTGCGTGCTCGGGCCGCTGACGCAGCGGCATCGGGTGATCGCCGTCAGCCTACGCCATTTCTTCCCCGACCGCTGGGACGGCGTCGGCGATACCTATTCGATCGCCCAGCATGTCCAGGACGTCATCGCCTTCATCGAGAAGCTCGACGTCGGCCCGGTCGATCTGATGGGCCATTCCCGCGGCGGACACATCTGCTTTCGCGTGGCGCAGGCGCGCCCCGATCTGTTGCGGCGGCTGATCCTGGCCGAGCCCGGCGGAGAGCTCGATGCGAGCCTCGATCCCGATTATGCCGGCGGTCCCTCGCCGCTCTTGGCGCGATTCACGGCCTCGGCGGAGAAGATCGCGGCGGGCGATGTCGACGGCGGCCTCGCCGTGTTCGTCGACACGCTGGAGGGCGCCGGCACCTGGCCGCGGCTGCCGGCGATGGTGAAGCAGAATCTGCGCGACAACGCCATGACGTTGATCGGCCAGGTCCGCGACAACCGCCCGCCCTTCTCGAAGGCGGATGCGGCATCGATTCTGATGCCGACGCTGTTCATCCTGGGCGCGCGGACCAAGGGCCTGCTGCCGAAGGTGCTGCATGCGCTCGCAGCGCATGTGCCCTATTCCAAGACGGCGATCATCCCGAACGCGACGCATCCGATGTTCGAGCAGGCGCCGCAAAAATACTCCGAAGTGGTTCTCGATTTCCTGGCGAGCTGATCATGCAAAGCTTTCGCGTCAACGGTTACGACATGGCCTATCTCGAAGTCGGGGATGGTCCGCCGCTGGTCTGCGTGCATGGCACACTCGGGGATTTCCGCACCTGGTATTCGGTGCTCGGCCCGCTGTCGAAGAGCCATCGGGTGATCTCGGTCAGCCTACGGCATTTCTTTCCCGAGCATTGGGACGCCGGCGGCGACGACTACAGGATGGCGCAGCACGTCGCCGATATGATCGCCTTCATCGAGCAGGTCAGGCCCGCACCCGTCGACCTGATGGGCCATTCGCGCGGCGGCCACATCGCGTTCCGCGTCGCACAGGCACGACCTGATCTGTTGCGCAAGCTGGTGCTGGCCGAGCCCGGCGGCGATCTCGATGCCAGCCTGCCGGTGCCCGAAGGCACGCCGGCGCATCCGCCGCTGGCGGCGCGCACGGCGCGCTCGGTCGAGATGATCCGCGCCGGCGACATCGAGGGCGCGCTGCAGAATTTCTACGAGGGCATCGAAGGCGACGGCTCCTGGCGGCGCGTGCCGGCGGCGGCGAAGCAGCAACTGCGCGACAACACGCTCACCTTCCTCGGCCAGATCAACGAGCAGCGCCGGCCCTACACGCTCGCGGATGCGCAGGCGATCAGGACGCCGACGCTCCTGATCGGCGGCGGCGCGACGACGGGAAGCCTGTCGGTGATGTGGCGCGTGCTGGCGGAGCACATCGCAGGAGCCAGGACGGCGGTGATCGCGAATGCCGGCCACTGGATGTTCGAGCAGGCGCCGCTGGAGTATGGCGAGGAGGTGAACAGGTTCCTGGCGGAGTAGCTGCTTGTTCGCCTCTCCCCGCAAGCGGGGCGAGGGAGTGCACGGCTGGTGCCTCCCTCACTTGCACTCACGCCACCTTCCACACGCCGACCGGCATCTTGATCGTCGCGTTGAGGCGGTTCCAGACGTTGATGGTCGCGATCGAGAGGATCAGCGTTGCAAGCTCGCGCTCGTCGAAATGCTTGGCGGCCTCATTCCAGATCGTGTCGGACACCGGATCCTCACGGTCGGCGAGACGGGTGACCGCCTCGGTCAGAGCCAGCGCGGCGCGCTCGGCTTCGCTGAAATAAGGCGCGTCGCGCCAGGCCGAGACGGCGAACAGGCGCTCGTCGGTCTCGCCGGCCTTGCGGGCGATCTTCGGGTGCATGTCGACGCAGACGCTGCAACCATTGATCTGGCTGGCGCGCAGGTGCACCAGTTCCAGGAGCTTTTCCGGCAGGCCCTGTTTGGTCAAATTGCCGAGAGATTGCAGAACATTCATGGCCTCGGGCAGGACCATGACGGGGTGATTCATGCGGGCGTGCATCGTTGTCGTCTCCATCTGTCGAATTTCGAAGGTTCCGGTCACATTGGCCGGATTGGCTTCGTCATGGGCATGACGGATCGAGATCCAGGAATGTGACCGATGACCCAAAAAAACTCTGAAGAAAATTTTCTCAGCCAGCAGTTCGAGGCCAACAGGGATCATTTGCGCGCGGTCGCCTACCGGATGCTGGGTTCCCGCGGCGAGATCGACGATGCCGTGCAGGAGGCCTGGCTGCGGCTCAGCCGGAGCGATACGTCCGATGTCGCGAATCTGCGGGGTTGGCTGACCACCGTGGTCGCGCGCATCTGCCTCGACATGCTGCGCGCACGAAAGTCGCGCCGGGAGGACCCGATGGGCCCGCATGTACCGGAGCCGGTCGACGAGACGCGGGAGCGCGAAGCGGAGATGGCCGATTCCGTCGGCGCGGCACTCCTGATCGTGCTGGAAACATTGCAGCCGGCCGAGCGGCTCGCCTTCGTGCTGCATGACATGTTCGCGGTGCCCTTCGAAGAGATCGCGCCGATCGTCGGGCGCTCCGTCGATGCCTCGCGCCAGCTTGCCAGCCGTGCGCGGCGGCGCGTGCAGGGCGCGCCGGTGCCCGAGACGGACCTGTCGCGTCAACGCAAGATCGTCGATGCCTTCCTCGCAGCTTCGCGCGAAGGCAATTTCGAAGGACTGCTAGCCGTGCTCGATCCCGACGTCGTCTTTCGCGCCGACCAGGCCGCGGTGCGGCTCGGTACGCTGCCGGAGATCCGCGGCGCGGATGCGGTCGCGAAGCTCTACAAGGGCCGCGCCCAGGCTGCGCGCACGGCACTGGTCGATGGCGAGATCGGTGTTGTGGTCATCCTCGGCAGGCAATTGCGCATCGCGCTGCGCGTGACCTTCAGCGGCGACCGGATTGCGGCGATCGAGGCGGTGGCCGATGCAGAAGCGATCGCGGCGATCGAGGTGGAGGTGCTGGAGCGCTAGGCCGGCCGGATGCTGATCGAGCAGGGCAACAAGAGGTAGGCGCCCAACCGGGCAAAAGCCGTTAGCGCGAAAACAACCCCATGCACAGTAGGCGGCACTAGCGATATCAATGGCTTAGCCCCCCCCGCTGACAACAGCGACTGACGCCGCGTCGGGCGGCGCTTGACGCCTTCGGCCTCCCAGAGTACCTTCGAATACGGAATTCCGTATTCCATCTAAGTGCTGTTGGAGCTGCCGGCGTGATCCCTCTCGACCCGCTCCCGAACCTGATCGACCAGGTCTATGCCCGGGTCCTGGAGGCGATCTCCGATCGCACGTTGCAGCCCGGCCAGCGCATCCGGCAGAACGAGCTTGCCGACAAGCTCGGCGTGTCGCGCCAGCCGGTGTCGCATGCGCTGCATCTGCTGCATCGGCAGGGCCTCGTCGCCGAAAGCGGCCGGCGCGGCTTTGAGGTCACCCAGCTCGATCCCGCGCGCATCCGCCAGCTCTACGAGGTGCGCGGCGCCATCGACGCACTCGCCGCCAGGCTCGCCGCGACGCGCGCCGCAAGCGACGCGGCAGGACGCGCGCGGCTCGAGGTGGCGCTCGCCGCCGGGCGCCGCATCGATCGCAAGACGCCGCTTGCCGAGCTCATCACACTCGACGTCGATTTTCATCGCGCGATCTATCAGCTCGCCGGCAATCCCGTGATCGAGGAGACCATCGCGCCGCAATGGCCGCATATGCGCCGCTCGATGGCGACCGTGCTGTCGGAGCTCGATTATCGCGACAGCGCCTGGGCCGAGCATGCCGACATCGCAGCCCACATTCTCGCAGGCGACGCGAAGGCCGCCGAACGCGCCGCGCTGGCGCATGCGCAGACGGCGGGACGGATGACCGAGGAGAGGTTGCAGGCGACGGACGAGGCGGCGGCGTAGCTAAACGCTGTCATTCCGGGGCGATGCGCAGCATCGAGCCCGGAATCCATCAGGCGGCAGAGACTGTAGATGAATGGATTCCGGGTTCGCGACTTCGTCGCGCCCCGGAATGACAAGAACAAAACAACGGGAGGACGACCCATGAGACTGTCTCAGGAGCAATTGGAGTTCTTCCACCGCGAGGGCTGGCTGTTCCTGCCCGAATTGTTCAGCCAGGAGGAGGTCGATCTGCTCGCGCGCGAGGCGGTCGGCATTTACGACGCCAACCGGCCGGAGGTCTGGCGCGAGAAGAGCGGCGCGCCGCGCACGGCGTTTGCCGCGCACCTCTACAACGAGGCCTTCCGCATTCTGGGCGCGCATCCGCGCATGATCGACCCGGTCGAGCAATTGTTCGGCGAGCCTGTCTACATGCACCAGTTCAAGATCAACGCGAAATCGGCCTTCACCGGCGACGTCTGGCAATGGCACCAGGATTACGGCACCTGGAAGCGCGACGACGGCATGCCGGAGCCGCGCGCGATGAACATCGCGATCTTCCTCGACGAGGTGATGCCGATCAACGGCCCCCTGATGCTGGTGCCGCGCAGCCAGAATGCCGGCGATCTCGAAGCCTCGCATGACCTTGCCACCACGTCCTACCCGCTGTGGACGCTGGACGAGGACACCGTGACGCGCCTCGTCAAGCAGGGCGGCATCGTGGCGCCCACGGGCAAGCCCGGCGGCATGCTGATGTTCCACGGCAATCTCGTGCACGGCTCGGCCGGCAACATCACGCCCTACCCGCGCAAGATCGTGTACCTGACGCTGAACGCGGTCTCGAATTATATCCGTACCCCCACGCGGCCCGAATACATCGCCCACCGCGATTTCGCGCCGATCAAGACGGTGGACGACGACGCCCTGCTGCGCCTTGCCCGTGCGCCGCGGCAGGCGGCGGAGTAAGCTGTCATTCCGGGGCGCGACGAAGTCGCGAGCCCGGAATCCATTTATCCGCGTCCTTTGCGGCCCGATGGATTCCGGGCTCGACGCTCCCGGGGCGCGCTTCGCGCGGTCCCGTCGCGTCGCCCCGGAATGACTGAACCTGATCGTTCGCGTCGTCCCGACCGCGATAGCACTCTTGGATGTCTCCCATGAACCTCTTCCGCCTCCTCCAGGCCCGCGCGTCCGCCGGTAAGCCTGTCCGTGTCGCGCTGATCGGTGCGGGCAAATTCGGCTCGATGTTTCTCGCGCAGGTGCCGCACACGCCGGGGCTGGAGGTGCCCATCATCGTCGACATCGACCGCGACCGCGCGCGCGAGGCCTGCCGCACGGTCGGCTGGGATGCGGCGCGGATCGCCGCGACCGTGTTCACCGATGACGGCGCACGCGCCATTGCCGGCGGCGCAATGGACGTGGTGGTGGAAGCGACCGGCAACCCGGCCGTCGGCATCAGGCACGCGCGCGCGGCGATCGCGGCGGGCAAGCATATCGTGATGGTCAATGTCGAGGCCGACGTGCTAGCGGGCCCGCTGCTCGCCGAGGAGGCGCGCAAGGCGGGCGTGGTCTATTCGCTCGCCTATGGCGACCAGCCGGCATTGACGGCGGAGATGGTCGACTGGGCCCGCGCCACCGGCTTTCGCGTCGTCGCCGCCGGCAAGGGTACGAAATATCTGCCGGCCTATCACGACGTGACGCCGGACGGCGTCTGGCAGCATTACGGCCTGACCGCCGGCGAAGCACAGTCGGCCGGCATGAACCCGCAGATGTTCAACTCCTTCCTCGACGGCACCAAGTCGGCGATCGAGATGGCCGCGATCGCCAATGCCTGCGGCCTCGACGTGCCGGCGGAGGGACTGCTGTTTCCGCCCTGCGGCGTCGACGATCTTCCGCACATCATGCGGCCACGTTCGCGTGGCGGCGTGCTGGAGCGCTCCGGCGTGGTGGAAGTCGTCTCCTCGCTCGAACGCGATGGACGGCCGGTGTTTCGCGACCTGCGCTGGGGTGTCTATGTCGTGCTGGAGGCTCCGAACGACTATGCCGCCGACTGCTTCAAGCAGTACGGCCTCAAGACCGATTCCAGCGGACGCTTTGCTGCGATGTACAAGCCCTATCACCTGATCGGGCTCGAGCTGAACATCTCGGTGCTGTCGGCCGCGTTGCGGGGCGAGCCGACCGGCCAGCCCCACGGCTTCCGCGGCGACGTCGCAGCGGTGGCCAAGCGGGCGTTGCGCGCCGGCGAAATGCTCGACGGCGAAGGCGGCTACACCGTGTGGGGCAAGCTGGTGCCGGCGGCCGCGAGCCTCAAGGCCGGCGCGCTGCCGATCGGGCTCGCCCATCGCGTGAAGCTGAAACATGACGTTGCGCATGGCACGGTGGTGCGCTGGGACGACGTCGAGTTCGACGCCGGCAACGAGACGATCAGGACGCGAAAGGCGATGGAAGCGGCGTTCGCGAAAGAGGGTTAAGGCGTGTTGGATTGAAGGACTTGCGCCGCTAGCTCCCTCACCTCTCCCGCTCGCGGGAGAGGTATAGGCCGCCTGCTTCGCCGGCGTTCGCACTTGCGAGGGCGGCACGAGGCTTGATTCTCGCGAGCCTCCCGGTCATCCTCGCTAGCGGAACCGCAACGCACGGGATCCACAAAGAGCCCTCAAGGGCCAGCGGAAACACCCACATCGTCACAACACCCCGTCGGTTATCGGCGAAGCAAGGACGACAGAAGATCGTTCCCCTTGTCGAGGAATCGGCGCAATGGAGGGCTACGCATGAAACGTCGTGATTTCTTGAAAGTGACAGGCGCTGGGCTAGCGGCAAGCACGGCCGTTGCCGCACCGGCGATCGCTCAGTCGGCGCCGGAGGTGAAATGGCGGCTCGCCGCGAGCTGGCCCAAGGCGCTCGACACGCTCTATGGCGGCTGTGAATATTTCTGCAAGCGCGTCGCCGAAGTCACCGACAACAAATTCCAGATCCAACCGTTCGCAGCCGGCGAGATCGTCCCGGGCCTGCAGGTGCTCGACGCCGTGTCGAACGGCACCGTCGAGATGGGCAACACGGCGTTGTATTACTATTGGGGCAAGAATCCTGCCTTCACCTTCGGCACGTCGCTGCCGTTCGGGCTGAACACGCGCGCGCATATTTCCTGGCTGCTGTTCGGCGGCGGCACCGAGTTGCTCAACGGCCTCCTGAAGGAATACAACACGGTCGGCATTCCAACCGGCTCGACCGGCGCCCAGATGGGCGGATGGTTCCGGAAGGAGATCAAGTCGATGGAGGATTTCAAGGGATTGAAATTCCGCGTCGGCGGCTTCGCCGGCACGATCATCGCCAAGGTCGGCGGCGTGCCGCAGCAGATCGCGGGCGGCGACATCTATCCGGCGCTGGAGAAGGGAACGATCGACGCGGCCGAATGGGTCGGGCCCTATGACGACGAGAAGCTCGGCTTCGTCAAGGTCGCGAAATTCTACTACTATCCGGGCTGGTGGGAAGGCACCGGCCAGGGCCACAACATCATGAATCTCGACAAGTGGAACGCGCTGCCCAAGCACTACCAGGCCGCGATCGAGATGGCCTCGCGCGATACCTTCACCTGGGTCACCGGGAAATACGACTACGTCAACCCGCCGGCGCTGAAGCGCCTGCTGGTGGCCGGTGCGATCCTGAAGCCGTTCCCGCAGGAAGTGCTTGAGGCCTGCTACGCCGCCGCGAACGAGATCTACGCGGATCTCTCCAAGACCAACCCGCACTTCGCCAAGATGTACACGAGCCTGTCCGCGTTCCGGAACGAATCGCTCGCCTGGATGCAGGTCGCCGAGCTCAGCTACGACAGCTTCATGATGCGGATGCGCACGCGGACGTGAGGCGCCGAACGGCGAACGACGTCAGGAACGACGAAAGCCCCGGAGATGTCTCCGGGGCTTTCGGTTTTCGATGCATCCAAGCGCGACGTGGCGGCTAGACCAACCCGCCCGCATCCGCGACGCGGCGCTGGTGGTAGTCGGTGTCGCCGAACGTGTTCTCGATCATGGTGAGGCGCTTGAAGTAGTGGCCGATCTTCGCCTCCATGGTCATGCCGATGCCGCCGTGGAGCTGGATCGACTGCTGGCCGACGAATTTCAGCGACTTGCCGATCTGCACCTTGGCCGCGGCGATCGCGTTCGAGCGCTCTTTGGCGTTCTCGAAGTCGTTCGCCATGGTTGCGAACATCGACATCGAGCGTGCCTGCTCGGCGGCGACGAACATGTCGGACGCGCGATGCTGGAGCGACTGGAACGAGCCGATCGCGACGCCGAACTGCTTGCGCGTCTTGATGTACTCGACCGTGGTCTTGAGCGACTCGTCCATCAGGCCGACCGCCTCGGCGCAAAGCGCGACGCGAGCTTCGTCAACGACGCGTTCGATCAGCGCGAGCGAATCCTCGGGATTGCCGATCGCGGCATCCGCGCCCACCTCGACACCGGTGAAGGTGATGTCGGCGGCGTGCAGGCCGTCCTGGGTCGGGTACGATTTCTTCGTCACGCCCTTGGCATTCGCCGGGACCAGGAACACGCCGATCCCGGTCTTGTCGCGGCGGTCACCCTTGGTGCGGGCGGTCACGAGAAGCGTGGCGGCGTTCTCGCCGTTGAGCACGACGAACTTTTCGCCGTCGATGATCCAGCCGTCGGCCTTCTTCTTCGCGGTCGTCGAGACGTCGAACAGATCGTAGCGCGAGTTCTTCTCGAGCTGGGCAAACGCAAGCGTCTTGCTGCCGTCGATGATCCCGGGCACATGCGCAGCCTTCTGCGCATCCGAGCCGGCGTGACGCAGGAAGCCGCCGCCGATCACGACGGTCGCAAGATAAGGCTCGAGCACCAGCGCCTTGCCGAGCGCTTCCATCACGATCATGGTCTCGACGCCGCCGCCGCCGAAGCCGCCATCGGCTTCGCTGAACGGCAGGCCGAGCAGGCCCTGCTCGGCGAGCTTGCCCCAGACGGCCTGGCTCCAGCCGCCCTTCTCCTTCATGTACTTCTTGCGGCTTTCGAAATCATAGGAATCGGTCAGCAGGCCGTCGATGCTTTCCTTGAGAAGCCGCTGCTCCTCGGACAGATCAAAATCCATTTGTTTGGTTCCTCGTACCCGGAATTTTTGCTTCGTCATTCCGGGACACGCGCGATAGCGCGGGGACCCGGAATCCAGAGATTGTGGCGCGAGATTCCGGGTTCGCGCTGGCGCGCGCCCCGGAATGACGTTTAGAGCCCCAGCACCGCCTTGGCGATGATGTTGCGCTGGATCTCGTTGGAGCCGCCGTAGATCGAGACCTTGCGGTTGTTGAAGTAGCTCGGCGCGATCTGGGCGGTCCACTCCATGGCTTCGTTGGAGCCGTCGTCGCCGTGCACGTCGTAGGGCGCGGCGAACGGACCGATCACTTCCATGAGCAGCTCGGTGGTGGTCTGCTGGATCTCGGAGCCCTTGATCTTCAGCACCGAGGAAGCCGGATTGGGCTTGCCCTTGCCGTGCTTGCCCTCGTCGGCGACGACGCGGAGCTGCGTCAGCTCGAGCGCCTTCAGCTCGATCTCGCAGGCCGCCAGCTTCTCGCGGAAGGCGGCGTCCTGGATGATCGGCTTGCCGCCGGATTCGACCTTGGAAGCGAGATCGCGGATGCGGCGCAGCCGCTCCTTGGAGACGCCGACGCGCGCGATGCCGGTGCGCTCGTTACCGAGCAGGAATTTTGCGTAATCCCAGCCCTTGTTCTCCTCGCCGATCAGGTTCTCGTAGGGAACTTCGACGTCGTCGAAGAACACCTCGTTGACCTCGACGCCGCCGTCGATGGTCTGGATCGGGCGCACGGTGACGCCCTTCGACTTCATCGAGAACACGATGAAGGAGATGCCCATCTGCTTCTTGGCGGTCGCGTCGGTACGGCAGAGGCAGAAGATCATGTCGGCGTGCTGGGCGAGCGTCGTCCAGGTCTTCTGGCCGTTGATGATCCACTTGTCGCCCTTGCGCTCGGCCTTCGTCTTCAGCGAGGCGAGATCAGAGCCGGAGCCGGGCTCGGAGAAGCCCTGGCACCACCAATCGTCAACGTTGGCGATGCGCGGCAGGTACTTCTTCTTCTGCTCCTCGTTGCCGAAGGTGTAGATGACGGGGCCGACCATGCTGACGCCGAAGGCGAGCGGCTGCGGCGCCGGATAGGACTGCAGCTCCTCGTTGAAGATGTAGTGCTGCACGGACGTCCACCCCGTGCCGCCATATTGCTTCGGCCAGTGGCTGACGCCCCAGCCCTTCTTGTTGAGGATGCGCCACCACGTCACCATCTCGTCCTTCGAGAGGTGGCGGCCCTCGACCAGCTTGCGCCGCGTATCCGGCGGCACGTTGTCGCGGAAGAATGACCGCACTTCCTCGCGAAATGCCTGCTCTTCTTTCGTGAATGCGAGATCCATCGGATCCTCCTGTTTCCCCGTCGTCCTGGCGAAAGCCAGGACCCATTACCACCGGCCTTCGTTTTGCGAAGGCAACTGCTGTCTGTCCGCCAAACTCCTGCTGCGGAGTATGGGTCCTGGCTTTCGCCAGGACGACAGAAAATTACTGCAACACCTCGAACAACCCGGCCGCGCCCATGCCGCCGCCGACGCACATGGTGACGACCGCATACTTGGCCTTGCGGCGGCGGCCTTCGATCAGGGCGTGGCCGGTCAGGCGCGCGCCGGACATGCCGTAGGGATGGCCGACCGCGATCGCGCCGCCATTGACGTTGATCTTCTCGGGGTCGATGCCGAGCTTGTCGCGGCAATACAGCACCTGCACCGCGAAGGCTTCATTGAGCTCCCACAGGCCGATGTCGTCGACGGTGAGGCCGTGGCGCTTGAGCAGGCGCGGCACGGCGAAGACCGGGCCGATGCCCATCTCGTCCGGCTCGCAGCCGGCGGAGACGAAGCCGCGGAAGATGCCGAGCGGCTTGAGGCCGCGCCTGGCGGCCTCCTTGTCGCTCATGATGACGGTGGCGCTGGCGCCATCCGAGAGCTGGCTGGCGTTGCCGGCGGTAACGGAAAAGCCTTCGCCGCGCACCGGCTTAAGGCCGGCGAGGCCTTCGGCGGTGGTCTCGGGGCGCGGGCCTTCGTCCTGCGACAAGGTCACCTCCTTGAACGAGACCGCGCCGGTCGCCTTGTCGGTGACCGCCATCTGCGTGGTAATCGGCGCGAGCTCATCCTTGAACTTGCCGCCCTGCTGCGCGGCCGCGGTGCGGCGCTGGCTCTCCAGCGAATATTCGTCCTGCTTCTCGCGCGAGATGCCGTAGCGCTTGGCGACGATTTCGGCCGTGTCGATCATGGGCATGTAGACCTCGCCCTTGATCTTGAGCAGCGCCGGGTCCTGGGCGTGGAAGCCGTTCATCTTGTCGTTCTGCACCAGCGAGATCGACTCGCCGCCGCCGCCGACCGCGATCTCGACGCCGTCGAAGATCACCGAGCGCGCGGCGAGCGCGATGGCCTGGAGGCCCGAGGCGCACTGCCGGTCGATGGTGGTGCCGGCGACGGTGACGGGCAGGCCGGCGCGGAGCAGCGCCTTGCGCGCGATGTTGCCACCGGTCGCGCCCTGCTGGAGGGCGGCGCCCATCACCACGTCCTCGACCTCTTTCGGATCGACCTTGGCGCGGGCAACGGCTTCGCCGATGGCGTGGCCGAGCAGCGTGGCGCCCTCGGTGGCGTTGAGCATGCCGCGATAGGCCTTGCCGATCGGGGTGCGGGCGGTGGAAACGATGACGGCGTCGGTCAAGAACGACCTCCTGATGCGGTTTTGGTGGATTGTGACGGTTTCTGCTGCTGGCGCAATTCGTGACGCGACAGTTTTCCGACCGGCGTGCGCGGCAGATCGTCGACGAACTCGACCTCTACAGGCATTTCGTGCTTGCCGACCTTGCCGGCAAGCTGCGCGCGCAGCTCGTCGAGCGAGAACGGTTTTGCGCCGGATTTGAGCTTGATGAAGGCCTTGGCGGCCTCGCCGCGATACTGGTCGGGGATGCCGAGCACGATCACCTCGTGCACGCCGGGAAGGGTGTAGATCGCCTGCTCGATCATCTGCGGATAGACGTTGAAGCCGCCGGAGATGATCATGTCCTTCTTGCGGTCGACCAGGAAGAAATAGCCGTCGGTATCGACATAGCCGATGTCGCCGGTGAGGAAGCGGCCGTCGATGAAAGCCTCCGCGGATCCCTCGGGCTTGTTCCAATAGCCCCTGGTGACGTTCGGGCCCTTGATGCGGATCTCGCCGACCTCGCCCGGCGGCAGCACTTTTGTCGGATCGTCCAGCGACACGACGTCGAGCTCGATGCCGGGCAGCATCAGCCCGATCGAGCCGGGCTTGTCGGGGCCCGTGGGCGGATGGCCGGTGCCGGGCGAGCAGGTCTCGGTCATGCCCCAGCCGCTGCGCAGCTTCTTGCCGACCTTGCGCTCGAAAAAGTTCGCGATCTCCACCGGCAGCGGCGCGCCGCCGGAGCCGATCGTCGCAAGCGAGGAGAAATCGCGCTTGTCCAGATCGGGCAGCGCTGCGATCGCGATCCACATCGTCGGAACGCCCGGGAAATAGGTGGCGCGCTTGACCTCGATGTCGCGCATGACAGCTTCGACGTCGAAGCGCTGGTGGATCGAGATCAGATTGCCGCGGCGGAGCGAGGACAACAGCACGACGGTGAGCGCGTAGATGTGGAACAGCGGCAGCACGCAGATCACGCGCTCGACGACGTCACCGCGGCTCGCGCGCGATGGCTTGCCCCAGACGTCGTAGATCGACACCGCCGACGTCAGATTACCGTGCGTGAGCATCGCGCCCTTGGGCAGGCCGGTGGTGCCGCCGGTATATTGCAATAGGGCAACGTCGTCGGCCGTGACTTTTGGCCACTCTGCCGGCGCGGCGGCGCCTTCGACGAAGGTCTTGAAGGTGACGATGCGGGGATCAGGGGGGATCGCGGCCTGGGGCGTGCCGACCTTGCCCCAATTATCGTCCTCGCAGACGACGAGGCGATCGATCAGGCCCTTCTCCAGGAATTTCAGCGCCGTCGGCAGCAGTGCGGCGAGGTTGGAGGTGACCAGCAGGCGCGAGCCGGAGTCGGACACCTTGTGCGTCAGCGCGATCTCGCCGTCGAGCGGCGACAGATGCGCGACGCGGGCGCCGGCCTTCAGCGCGCCGAAGAAATTGACGGGGTGATCGGGCGTGTTGCCGAGGAACAGCGCGACGGAGGCGTTCTTGCCGCAGCCGGCGCGGAGGAACGCCGCCGCGGCACGCTCGGCCATCGCGGCGAGCTCGGTGTAGGTGATCGGACGTTCGCGAAATTCCAGCGCGGTGCGCGGGCCGTAATCGGCGGCGGCTTTCGACAGCAGGTCGGGGAGCGTGCCCTGGACGATGGTGTCGTCCCAACGCACGCCCTCGGGATAAAACTGTTCGCCGGGATGGGTCATTTACTACATCACACTCAGTGGTCATTCCGGGGCGCGACAAAGTCGCGAACCCGGAATCCATCGAGCAGCATACTCGAAGGCGAAATGGATTCCGGGTCTGGCCCTTCGGGCCATCCCGGAATGACGAGAGGATAGCCAGCGGCCATCACGCCGCCTTCGACGCCGCCGCCAGCGAGGCGAAGGTCTTGCCCTCCGCCGCGAGCTTCTTCAGCAGCGGCGCGGGCTCGAGGCTCGGATCGTTGGTCTCCTTGGCGTAGAACGCGAGACGATCGGCGATGTGCTTGAGGCCGACGGTGTCGGCCCAGAACATCGGGCCGCCACGGTAGATCGGCCAGCCATAGCCATAGAGCCAGACCACGTCGATGTCGGAGGGGCGCGCGGCGATGCCTTCCTCGAGGATCTTTGCGCCCTCGTTGATCATCGGATACATCATGCGCTCGAGGATCTCCTCGTCGCTGACGACGCGCTTCTTGCGGCCAAGACGCAGCAAGGTCTCGTCGATCAGCTTCTCGACCTCAGGATCGGGCAGCGGCGAACGCGAGCCGGCTTCGTACTTGTAATAGCCCTTGCCGGTCTTCTGGCCGAAGCGGCCGGCTTCGCAGAGCGCGTCCGCGATCTCGGACTTGATGCCGCGGTCTTTCCGCGAGCGCCAGCCGATGTCGAGGCCGGCGAGGTCGCCCATCGCGAACGGCCCCATCGGCATGCCGAACTTGGTGACGACCGCGTCGACCTGCTGCGGCAAGGCGCCTTCGAACAGCAGCTTCTCGGACTGCTTGCCGCGCTGCGCCAGCATGCGGTTGCCGACGAAGCCGTCGCAGACGCCGACCACGGCCGGCACCTTCGCGATCTTGCGCGCGATGGTGACGGCGGTCACCAGCGCATCCGGCGCGGTCTTGTCGGCGCGCACGATCTCGCACAGCTTCATGACGTTGGCCGGCGAGAAGAAGTGCATGCCGAGCACGTCCTGCGGACGCTTGGTCGACTTCGCGATCTCGTCGATGTTGAGATACGAGGTGTTGGAGGCGAGCACGGCGCCGGGCTTCGCAAACTGGTCGAGCTTGCCGAACACTTCCTTCTTGACCGCCATGGTCTCGAACACGGCCTCGATGACGAGGTCGGCATCGCCGACATTCTCGATGCCGACGACGCCGGTGATCAGCGCCATGCGCTTGGCGGGCGCGTCCGCCGGGATGCCGCCGCGCGCGGCGGTCGCCTCCCAGTTCTTCTGCATGATGCCGAGGCCGCGCTTGAGCTGCTCCTCGCCGGTCTCGATCAGGGTGACGGGAACCCCGGCATTGGCAAACGACATCGCGATGCCGCCGCCCATGGTGCCGGCGCCGAGAATGGCAACACGGTTGACGGGGCGCGACTTGGTGCCCTCGGGCACGCCGGCGATCTTGGCGGCCTCACGCTCGGCGAAGAAGGCGTAGCGCTGCGCCTTGGACTGGTCGCTGGCGACCAGCTTGAGGAAGCCCTCGCGCTCCTTCTTCAGGCCCTCGTCGAACGGAAAATCGATGGCGTAGCCGACCGCGTCGGCGGCCGCGAACGGCGCCTCCAGCCCGCGCGACTTCTTGGTCATGGCGGCGACCGCATTGGTGAAGATCGAGCGGTCGGCCTTGGCGGCCGCGAGCTTGGAATCGTCGTCGCGCAGGCGGCGCAGCGGACGCTTCTCGGCCAGCAATTTGCGGACGAAGGCTTCGCCGCCGGAGGCCGGCCCCTCGATGATCTCCTCGATCAGGCCGTTCTTGAGCGCCTCAGTCGCACCGATCGGATCGCCGCCGACGATCATCTTGACCGCGAGCTCCGGCCCGACCGCGCGCGGCAGGCGCTGGGTGCCGCCGGCACCCGGCAGCAGGCCGAGCTTCACCTCGGGCAGGCCGAGCTTGGCCTCCTTCACCGCAACGCGGAAATGACAGGCCAGCGCGACCTCGAGGCCGCCGCCGAGCGCGGTGCCGTGAATTGCGGCAACGACCGGCTTCGGCGAGTTCTCGATCTCGGACAGCACGTCGTTGAGGGCGGGCGACTTCGGCGGCTTGCCGAATTCGGTGATATCGGCACCGGCGATGAAGGTGCGGCCGGCGCAGGTCAGCACGATGCCCTTGATCGCCGGATCGGCGACCGCGGCCTTGATGCACTCCAAAATGCCACCGCGGACTGCGGCACTCAGCGCATTGACCGGAGGGCTGTTGACCGTGACGATCCCGACTTCGTCATGACGCTCAAGCTTGACCACTTCGCTCACGGTTTCCCTCCTTGGTGGGGATTTACTTTTGTTTGATTTCGCGGTGCGGAATTTAATTCCGCATCTTGACGGCAGGGTTATTTTGAAGCACGGACGTTGTCAACGACTCCGCGCAAGAAGCAGATCAGGGATGAAGCGTACAGGAAAGAAGACTGCGACCGATCGGAATTTCGTCGTCGCGCTTTCCCGCGGACTTGATGTATTGCGCGCATTCCAACCCAGCGACGGCCTTCTCGGCAACCAGGAGATCGCGGCCCGCACCAATCTGCCCAAGCCGACCGTTTCGCGCCTGACCTACACGTTGACGAAGCTCGGTTATCTGACGCCGGTTCCCCGTTTCGAGAAGTACCAGCTCGCGCCGGCCGCGATGGCGCTCGGCTACGCGGCGTTATCCAATCTCGGCGTTCGGCATTTGTCCGAACCGTTTCGCGAGGAAGTGATGCGCGCGACCGGCGGCGCGGTCGCGATCGGGGGCCGCGACCGTCACAGCATGATCTATTTCGGGCAGAGCCGCGGCAGCGAGACGGTCGGCGTTCAACTTGACGTCGGCTCCCGCGTGCCGATTGCAACCAGCGCCATGGGCCGCGCCTATTTCTGGGCGCTGGCTGACGAAGATCGCGCCGAGCTGTCGCGCGTCCTGCGCGAGCATTACGGCAGCCGCTGGCCGAAGATGCGCGATGGCCTCGAACGTTCCGGCGAGACCGTCGCGAAATACGGCTTTGCGATTTCCGTCGGCGACTGGCACGACGACATCGGCGCCGCCGGCGTCGCGCTCAAGCTCAACGATGGAACCGGACCTTACGCATTCAATTGCGGCGCGCCCGCATTCCGCTTCACGGAAGAGCGTTTGATCAACGACATTGGACCGCGTCTCTTAGCGATGGTAAGGAACATCGAAGCGGCACTCGGGGGTCTGATGCCGCATTCCAAAAAAGAAGTCAGCAAAAAGCTGAAATCAGGAGGAAAAGTTGCGCGTGTGGCCGAGGGGTTCAGATAGCCTTTGTCATGATCGGGAGCGGTTCGCATCGCCCCGTCGCCCACTGAAATTTGTGGGCGAGACGAGATGACGCAGGCACAGCTCGCGCAGGGGACATCGCCCCTGCTCGCGGTTCGCGACGTCAGCGTCGTGTTCGGCGGCATCATCGCGCTCAACGGTGTGTCCTTCGACATGCACAAGGGCCAGATCCTCGGATTGATCGGCCCCAACGGCGCCGGCAAGACGACGCTTTTCAACTGCCTCTCGCGGCTCTACCAGCCGTCGTCCGGCGACATCCTGATGGAGGGCGCGAGCATCCTGTCGCGGCCGCCGCACCGGATCGCCGAGATCGGCATCGGCCGCACCTTCCAGAACGTAGCGCTGTTTCCGAACCTCTCGGTGATGGACAACGTCCGCGTCGGCGCCCATTCGAAGACCTCCAGCGACATCATCAGCGACTCCCTGAGACTGGCCTGGGTCCGGCGCAGCGAGAACGACGTCAACAAGAAGGTTCACGAGATCCTCGCCTATCTCGACCTCGAGGAAGTCGCGCACACCGTCGTGTCCGGCCTGCCCTTCGGCACCCAGAAGCGCGTCGAACTGGCGCGCGCACTGGCGGCCGATCCGAAGATCCTGCTGCTCGACGAGCCGGCCGGTGGCCTCAATCACGAGGAAGTCTACGTGCTTGGCGACCTCATCCGCCGCATCCGCGACGACCGCCACATGACCGTGCTGCTGGTGGAGCATCACATGGGCCTCGTGATGTCGATCGCCGACCACGTCGTCGCGCTCAATTTCGGCAAGAAGCTCGCGGAAGGCACCCCCGCCCAGGTGCAGGCGGACCCCGACGTCATCAAGGCCTATCTCGGGAGCAAGGACCAATGACGACACTGCTCAACGTCAAGGACCTGCGCGCCTATTACGGCCAGGTCCAGGCGCTCCATGGCCTGTCCTTCTCGCTCAACGAGGGCTCGCTGACGACGCTGCTGGGCGCCAACGGCGCCGGCAAGACCACCACGCTGCGCGCGATCTGCAACATGGTGCGCTCGACCGGCGGAATCGAGTTCGACGGCAAGCCGCTCAACAACCGCTCCACCGAGAGCATCGTGCGGTTCGGCATCGCCCATGTGCCGCAGGGCCGCGGCACCTTCACCAACATGACGGTGGAGGAGAACCTCCAGCTGGGAGCGATCACCCGCAAGGACGGCGCCGGCATCGTCTCCGACATCGAGCGCATGTATGCGCATTTCCCGGTGCTCAAGCAGCGCCACACCCAGCAGGCCGGCACCCTCTCGGGCGGCGAGCAGCAGATGCTCGCGGTCGCCCGCGCCCTGATGCTGCGGCCGCGCCTGATGCTGCTGGACGAGCCGTCCTTCGGCCTCGCCCCTCTCGTCGTGCGCGACCTGTTCGGCATCCTCGGCAAGATCAACCGCGAGGACAAGGTGTCGATCCTGGTGGTCGAGCAGAACGCCCAGCTCGCGCTCGAGCTCGCCGACCAGGCCTACGTGATCGAGACCGGTCGCATCGTGATGTCGGGCAACGCCAAGGACATCGCGAACAACGAAGAAATCCGCAAATCCTATCTGGGTTACTGAGGAGCCGGCACGATGGAGCTTTTCACCAATCAAGTGCTGGCCGGCATCGCCACGGGCGCGATCTATGCCTGCATGGCGCTCGCCGTGGTCATGATCTACCAGGCCATCGACCATCTCAACTTCGCGCAGGGCGAGATGGCGATGTTCTCGACCTTCATCTCCTGGCAGCTGATGCAGTGGGGCATCCCCTACTGGGCCGCTTTCGTCATCACGCTGGCGCTCTCCTTCGTCGGCGGCATCGCGATCGAGCGCATCCTGTTCAAGCCGCTGGCGAAGGCGCCCGTGCTGACCAACGTCGCCGGCTTCATCGCGCTGTTCGCGATCATCAACTCCTCGGCCGGCCTGATCTGGGACTTCACCATCAAGCAATATCCGACCCCGTTCGGCTCTTCGCCGTTCCTCGGCAGCCAGCTGATCTCGACCCACCAGGCCGGCATGATCGGCGTCACCGTGCTGCTGCTGCTCGGCCTGTATTTCTTCTTCCAGTACACGCGGATCGGCCTTGCCATGCGCGCGGCCGCCTCGGTGCCTGAATCGGCGCGCCTCGTCGGCATCAACACGAGCTGGATGATCGCGCTCGGCTGGGGCATGGCGTCCGCGATCGGCTCGATCGCCGGCATGCTGATCGCGCCCGTGGTGTTCCTCGAGCCCAACATGATGGGCGGCGTGCTGATCTACGGCTTTGCCGCCGCGGTGCTGGGCGGACTGACCAGCCCGTTCGGCGCCGTGGTCGGCGGCTTCCTGGTCGGCATCTTCGAGAACCTCGCCGGCACCTACATCCCCGGCGTCGGCAACGAGCTGAAACTCCCGATCGCGCTCGCGCTGATCATCTCCGTCCTGGTCGTCAAACCCGCTGGTCTGTTCGGCCGGCACATCGTCAAGCGAGTTTGATCATGAGCGCAGCAGAAGAAGTCGTCGCCGAAGGCCATCAGGCGGTCGAGGCCGTTCCGAAGCGCGCCATGACGCTGGGCACCGGCACCTCGCTGGTGGTGCTGGCTGCGCTGCTGATCGCACCCGTCTTCGTCAAGAACTTCATCATCTTCCAGATGACGATGCTCCTGATCTACGGGCTCGCGGTGCTGGCGCTGAACATCCTGACCGGCGGGTCGGGCCAGTTCTCGCTCGGCCAGAGCGCCTTCTACGCCGTCGGCGCCTATACGACGGCGGTGCTGATGGAGCACTTCAACATCAACTATGCGCTGACGCTGCCGGTCGCCGGCGTGGTCTGCTTCGGCTTCGGCTTCCTGTTCGGACAGCCGGCGCTGCGGCTCTCCGGCGTCTATCTGGCGCTCGCGACCTTCGCGCTCGCCACCGCCATGCCGCAGCTTCTGAAGCTGAACTTCCTCGAGCACTGGACCGGCGGCGTGCAGGGCCTCGTCGTCACCAAGCCCGACGCGCCGTTCGGCCTGCCGATGTCGCAGGACATGTGGCTGTACTACTTCACGCTGGTCGTCGTGATCGCGATCTACATCTTCTCGGTGAACCTGCTGCGCTCCCGTTCGGGCCGCGCCTTCATGGCGATCCGCGACAACGAGATCGCGGCCTCCGCCATGGGCGTGGACGTCGCGCTGTACAAGACCCTGGCCTTCGGCGTCTCCGCGGCCATCACCGGTATCGCCGGCTCGCTCGGCGCCATCGCGGTGCAGTTCGTGGCGCCCGACAGCTACACCATCACGCTCGCGATCTCGCTGTTCCTCGGCATGGTCGTCGGCGGCGTCGGCTGGCTGCCCGGCTCGATCGTCGGCGCCGCCTTCATCATCTTCGTGCCGAACATCGCGGAAGGCATCTCGAAGGGCCTCTCCGGCGCCGTGTTCGGCGTGCTCCTGTTCGCCGTCATCTACCTCGTGCCGCATGGCGCAAGGCAAATCGCAATCCTGGGCCAGCAACTCGCCGGAAGGCTCAGAAAGAACTGAAACCCTCTTAAGGAAGGAGACCAAATTGTTTCTTGGAAGAATAGTGCGAACCACCGCGCTCGTAACGGCGGTCGCGACCCTCAGCTCCGGCGCAGCACTTGCTCAGAAGAAATACGACACCGGCGCGTCCGATACCGAGATCAAGATCGGCAACATCATGCCGTACAGCGGTCCGGCGTCGGCCTATGGCATCATCGGCAAGACCGAAGAAGCCTATTTCAAGATGATCAACGACAAGGGCGGCATCAACGGCCGCAAGATCAACTTCGTCACCTATGACGACGGCTATTCGCCGCCGAAGGCCGTGGAGCAGGTCCGCAAGCTGGTCGAGAGCGACGAGGTGCTGGCCGTGTTCAACCCGCTCGGCACGCCCTCGAACAGCGCGATCCAGAAATACCTGAACGCCAAGAAGATCCCGCAGCTGTTCGTCGCCACCGGCGCCACCAAGTGGAACGACCCGAAGAACTTCCCCTGGACCATGGGCTGGCAGCCCTCCTACCAGAGCGAAGCGCAGATCTACGCGAAATGGCTGACGAAGGAAAAGCCCGACGCCAAGGTCGCGATCCTCTACCAGAACGACGATTTCGGCAAAGACTACCTCAAGGGCACCAAGGACGGGCTCGGCGCCAAGGCGGCGTCGACCATCATCATGGAGGAGAGCTACGAGGTATCCGAGCCGTCGATCGACGGTCACATCGTCAAGATCAAGGCCGCCAATCCCGACGTGCTGCTGATCTATGCGACCCCGAAGTTCGCGGCCCAGACCATCAAGAAGACCGCCGAGCTCAACTGGAAGCCGCTCCAGATCCTGACCAACGTGTCGATCTCGGTCGGCAGCGTGATGAAGCCGGCCGGCTTCGAGAACGCGCAGGGCGTGCTGTCGGCGGCCTATGCCAAGGACTCGACGGATCCGCAGTGGGCCAACGACCCCGGCATGAAGAAGTGGAACGAGTTCGTCGACAAGTACATGCCGGGTGCCGACAAGTCCGACACCAGCATGGTCTACGGCTATGGTGCCGCGTCGACCCTGGCCAAGGCGCTGGAAATGTGCGGTGACGATCTCACCCGCGCCAACCTGATGAAGCAGGCGGCGAGCCTGAAGGACTTCACGCCGGACACCCTGCTGCCTGGGGTCAAGATCAACACCAGCGCCACCGACTTCGCTCCGATCGCGCAGCTCCAGATGCAGCGCTTCAAGGGCGAGAGGTGGGAACTGTTCGGCGAGATCATCAGCGGCGACGTCGCCTCCGAGTGACACGCTGACGCAATAGGCCGACCGTAAAGAAGCCCCCGCGGGCGACCGCGGGGGCTTTTTGTTGACGGCGGGCGTCAATCTTGTTCAATGCGGCGCTGATCCAGCCCGGGGTAGGAGAACAATGACTGCCGTTCGTTTTCAGGTTGCGGCCCTCGCAGCCGCACTCGCGTTGTGCACTGCGATGACTGGCCCGGTGCTGGCGCAAAAGAAATACGACAGCGGCGCTTCCGATACCGAGATCAAGATCGGCAACATCATGCCCTATAGCGGGCCGGCCTCCGCCTATGCCGTGATCGGCAAGACCGAGGAAGCCTATTTCAACAAGATCAATGCCGAGGGCGGCATCAACGGCCGCAAGATCAAGTTCATCTCCTATGACGACGGCTATTCGCCGCCGAAGACGGTGGAGCAGGCGCGCAAGCTGGTCGAGAGCGACGGGGTGCTCCTGATCTTCGGCTCGCTCGGCACCTCGACCAACGGCGCGATCCGCAAATACATGAACGAGAAAAAGGTGCCGCAATTGTTCGTGGCGAGCGGCGCCTCGAAGTGGAACGATCCCAGGCAATATCCCTGGACCATGGGCTGGCAGCCGAGCTACGCGAGCGAGGCGCGCATCTATGCCAAATACGTCATGAAGGAGAAGCCGGACGCGAAGATCGCAGTGCTCTACCAGAACGACGATTTCGGCAAGGACTATCTGAAGGGGCTGAAGGGCGGCCTGGGGGCCAAGGCGTCGATGATCGTGCTGGAGGAGGCTTACGACACCTCGGAGCCGGCCGTCGACGAGCACGTCGTGAAGCTGAAGGCCTCGGGCGCCGACGTCTTCATCAGCATCACCACACCGAAATTCGCAGCCCAGGCGATCAAGAAGGCGGCCGAGATCAACTGGCATCCGATGCAGATCATCTCCAACGTCTCGGCCTCGGTCGGCGGCGTGCTGGAGCCGGCGGGAATCGAGATCTCGCAAGGCATTCTCTCGGCCAGCTACACCAAGGACGGCTCGGACCCGCAATGGAACGCCGATGAGGGCATGAAGAAGTTCTATAACTTCCTCGCGCAATTCGATCCCAAGGCGAACAAGCTCGATGCCGGCGTGGTGTTCGGCTATGCCGCCGCCCAGACCATGGTGAAGGTGCTGCACATGTGCGGCGACGACCTCACCCGCGAGAACGTCATGAAGCAGGCCGCTTCCTTGAAGGATTTCGAGCCGGACACGCTGCTGCCCGGCATCAGGATCAACACCGCGCCGGACAATTTCGCCCCGATCGAACAGCTCCAGATGATGCGGTTCAAGGGCAAGAAATGGGAGCTGTTCGGCGACATCATCTCGAGCGATACGGGACATTAGCTGGATCAACTCAAAATCGATATACTCGCGTTAAACAACTCAAGGCAGTCGCGCTGTCTCGCACTCGCACACGAGACCGCGCCCGTCCCTGACTACTAAAGAAGCAGCCCCTGCGACGCCGTCGCGGGGGCTTTCTGTTGAAGGCACAGGACAAATCGTATTGAATTGCGGCGGCGTCGCCAAAAACAATCAAGACAAGAAACGGGACGCACACACACCAAGAAAATAGGGAGATAGGAATGCCCGCTGTCACCGGCAAACTTGCGGCCGCGTCACTGGCGCTTGCGCTCGTTGCGGCCTCGGCCTCCACTGCATCGGCCCAGAAGAAATACGATACCGGCGCGACCGACACCGAGATCAAGATCGGCAACATCATGCCCTACAGCGGACCGGCCTCCGCCTACGGCATCATCGGGCGAACCGAAGCCGCCTATTTCAAGAAGATCAACGAAGAGGGCGGGATCAACGGCCGCAAGATCAACTACATCAGCTATGACGACGCCTATTCGCCGCCGAAGACGGTCGAGCAGGCGCGCAAGCTGGTCGAGAGCGACGAGGTGCTGTTCATCTTCAACTCGCTCGGCACGCCGCCCAACTCGGCGATCCAGAAGTACATGAATTCGAAGAAGGTGCCGCAGCTGTTCGTCGCCACCGGCGCCACCAAGTGGAACGATCCGCAGAACTTCCCCTGGACCATGGGCTGGCAGCCCAACTACCAGAGCGAGACGCAGATCTACGCGAAGTGGCTCTTGAAGAACAAGCCGGACGCCAAGATCGCCGTGCTCTACCAGAACGACGATTACGGCAAGGACTACCTCAAGGGCCTGAAGGACGGCCTGGGAGCCAAGGCTGCCTCGATGATCGTGATCGAGGAGAGCTACGAGACCTCCGAGCCGACCATCGACAACCACATCGTCAAGCTGAAATCGACCGGCGCCGACGTGTTCATGAACATCACGACGCCGAAATTCGCGGCGCAGGCGATCAAGAAGAATTCCGAGATCGGCTGGAAGCCGCTGCACTTCCTCAACAACGTCTCCGCCTCCGTCGGCAGCGTGATGAAGCCCGCCGGCTTCGAGAACGGCCAGGACATCATCTCGGCCGACTATCTCAAGGACGTGTCCGATCCGGCATGGAACAATGACGCGGGCATGAAGGAATTTCTCGCCTTCATGACCAAGTACTTCCCGGAAGGCGACAAGCTCGACAAGGGCACTATCGTCGGCTTCGCCGTGGCGCAGACGGTGGTTCAGGTCCTCAAGCAGTGCGGTGACAATCTCACGCGCGAGAACATCATGAAGGAAGCCGCCAACCTGAAGAACTTCCGCACCGAGGCGCTGCTGCCCGGCATCCAGATCAACACCGGGCCGAACGACTTCGCGCCGATCAGCCAGCTCCAGCTCGAAAAGTTCAAGGGCGAACGCTGGGAGCTGTTCGGCGACGTGATCAGCGCCGACGCCGGCGGCTAGCCGTCCAGCAACATCGAGTTGCGCGAAAGGCCCCCCGCGAGACCATCGCGGGGGGCCTTTTTGTCGCGCGGCGATTATGATCACGCGATTGCACAATCGAATGATAGTAAACCCTGCTTACGCTTTCGCGCATGATACGGTAGGCAGGTGAACGGCGAATTCGTCGCCATCGCTTCAGTCTGCTCAAGGCCATCGTCATGACCGACCGACGTCCCCTGCTCCGCGCGCTCTACGACGCCGCCGTTGCCGCCGCGCATCCGAGTACAATTCTGGCGCCGCATCTGCGGCCGGCCCCAAAAGGACGCGTGATCTGCCTCGCCGCCGGCAAGGGCGCCGGCGCGATGGCCGCGGCCGCCGAGCGGCATTATCTCGACACGCTGAAGCTCGCGCCGGAGCGGCTGGTTGGCATCGCCACCACGCGCCACGGCTACGGCGTGCCGACACGCCGCATCCGCGTGGTCGAAGCCGGCCATCCCGTGCCCGATGAAGCCGGCCTCAAGGGCGCGGCCGACACGCTCGCGCTCGCGGGCGAGGCCGGGCCCGACGACCTACTTCTGGTCCTGCTCACCGGCGGTGGCTCGGCGAACTGGATCGCGCCGGTGGACGGCATCAGTTTCGCGCAGAAGCAGGCGGTCAACAAGGCGCTGCTGCGTTCGGGCGCGCCGATCGGCGAGATGAACGTCGTGCGCAAGCATCTGTCGCGCATCAAGGGCGGGCGGCTGGCGCGCGCCGGCAGGAACGCCGCCGAGATCGTCACGCTCGCGATCTCCGACGTGCCGCATGACGATCCCTCCGCGATCGCCTCCGGCCCTACCGTGCCCGATCCGACCACGCTGGCGGATGCGCGCGCGATCGTGACCAGGTACAAGCTCGATATCGACGATGCCGTGCGCCGCGCGCTCGACAATCCCGATAACGAAAGCTGCAAGCCGGATGATGCCGCCTTTGCGCGCGCATCATTCGAATTGATCGCGCGGCCCAAGCAGTCGCTCGACGCCGCGGTGAAGCTCGCGAAAGAGGCCGGCTACGAGACGATTGATCTCGGCGCCGATCTCGAAGGCGAGGCCCGCGAGGTCGCGGCCCATCATGCCGGACTCGCGTTGCAGGCGCGTGCGCAGGGCAAGCGCATCGCGATCCTCTCCGGCGGCGAGCTCACGGTCACCGTGCGCGGCCAGGGGCGCGGCGGTCCGAACCAGGAATACGCGCTGGCGCTCGCCGGCCTCTTGAAGGACACGGCCGGCATCTCCGCGCTCGCGGGCGACACCGACGGCGCCGACGGCGGCGCCGGCCACCCTACCGACCCCGCAGGCGCGCTGATCGACGCGGCCACGTTTGCGAAGATGAAGGCGCTGGCACTCCAGCCGCAGGCCTATCTCGACAACAACGACGCGACGACGTTCTTCGAGGCGACCGGCGATCTGCTGATGCCCGGCCCGACGCTGACCAACGTGAACGACATCCGGGTGATTTTGGTGGATTGAACGAGCGCTTCTCGCTCCGCTGCGTTCCCTCCCCCACAAGGGCAGGGCTATCGTATGTGGTGTGCATAATGCGGCGGCATCGGCACTCGGCTCCCTCTCCCGCTTGCGGGGGAGGGCTGGGGTGGGGGTGTCTCCGCGTCGGGATTGCCTGGGATTGCAGAGAACGTCCCTGCGTGGCGAGAGCCCTCACCCGCCGCGCTCGGGACGATGCTTCGCATCGCCCGGGGCGCGTCGGCCTCTCCCGCAAGCGGGAGAGGCGGAGCAAACCCGCGGACAATCCTCGTGAAATTCACATGCGATGGCCCTGCCCCGCAAGGGGGGAGGGAGCGGAGAGAGCGTGCGGTTAAGCCCAGCTCAAAACTCGTTGGCGATCTTCGAGAGCATCTCGATCAGGGCTTCGCGGTTGGCCTGGCCGAGCAGGTCGTTCAGCCGCGCCTCGTGCTTGGTGGCGACGAGCTTTTTCGCCCGCGTCAGCACAGCCTTGCCCTTGTCGGTCAGGACCAGGATATGCGAGCGGCGATCGTTGGTGGAACGGATCCGCGCACAAAGGTCGCGGCTTTCGAGATTGTCGAGCATGGCCACGAAATTCGGGCGCAGGATGCCGAGGGTGGAGGCGATCTCGGTCTGGTTACGCCCCGGGTTCTTCTCGACCAGCAGCAGCACCGAGAACTGCGCGGGGGTGAGCTGGAGCGAGGCCATGCAGCGCAGGAAGTTCTCGAACACCTTGAGCTGCGCACGCTTCAGCACATAGCCGAGCTGTTCGGAGAGCTCGCCGAGCTGGAGGGCATCGGTAGAGCCCTGGCCCTGGGCCTCGGCCGCGTCCTTGCGGCCCTTGGCCGAGTCAGCCGGTTTTTCTGAAGACTTTTCAGCGGTTTTGGAAACGGTCATCGCCTCGTGCTCGTAATCCCGCTAAATTCGGGGCGGGTCGCCCGCCACCCTTGAAGTTATATTTGATAATTGTTATGCACCATATCAAATATCGTCAGCGTATTTCAATGGCTGTGAGGGACCATCCACCGCGATTGCGGAGACCGGTCCTTAATCTTTGAGGGGGAGCGTCCGGTCTTGAACACCACTATCATGCTGTTCCTGGTGCAGGACGGCATCACCAATGGCGCGATCTATGCGCTGCTCGGCCTCGCGCTGGTGCTGGTGTTCGCCGTTACCCGCGTGATCCTCATTCCCCAGGGCGAGTTCGTCACCTATGGCGCGCTGACCTATGCCTCGCTGGCCGCGGGCCAGATGCCGGGCACGGCAAAGCTCGCGCTCGCCCTCGGCATCGGCGCCTTCGTCTTCGACCTGTTCGTGGCCCGCAAGGCGCTGCATGGCCGGCTGATCCTGCGCAGCGTCCTCACCAATATCGTGCTGCCGGCCATCGTGCTGGCGCTGACGATCTACTTCGCCGCCCAGAAGCCGCCGGTGGCGGTCTGCATCGCGCTGTCGCTGGTGATCGTGGCGATGATCGGCCTGTATCTCTACCGCATCGCGTTCCAGCCGCTGGCGCACACCTCGGTGCTGGTGCTGCTGATCGCCTCCGTGGGCGTCCACCTCGCGCTGCAGGGGATGGGCCTGCTGTTCTTCGGCGCCGAGGGCCAGCGCGGGCCTGCCGTGCTGTCCGGCTCTTTCACCGCCGGCGCGCTGCGCTTCACCGGCCAGAGCATCACCGTCTACGCCATCACCATCGCCTTCATCGTCGGGCTCTGGCTGTTCTTCGGCCTGACGCTCTACGGCAAGGCGCTGCGCGCGACCGCCGTGAACCGGCTAGGGGCGCGGCTCGCCGGCATCCGCACCACGCTGTCAGGGCAGATCGCCTTCCTGCTGGCGTCCGTCATCGGCGCGCTGTCGGGCATCATGATCGTGCCGATCACGACGCTCTATTACGACAGCGGCTTCCTGATCGGGCTGAAGGGTTTCGTTGCCGCGATCATCGGCGGCCTCGTCAGCTATCCCCTCACCGCCGTCGCCGCGCTGGTCGTCGGCATCGTCGAGGCGTTCTCGTCCTTCTATGCCTCCAACTACAAGGAAGTGATCGTCTTCATGCTGCTGATCCCCGTGCTGCTGCTGCGCTCGCTCGCCGCGCCCGCGGTCGAGGAAGAGAAGGACTGAGGCTAAGATGCAGAGCCGGCTCCCCATCCTCGTCTTCGCGCTTGTCATGGCGGCGATCCCGTTTGTCCCGGGCATGCCGCCGTTCTGGATCGTGCTGCTCGACAATATCGGCCTTGCCGCCCTGGTCGCGATGGGCCTCGTGCTGCTGACGGGCGTCGGCGGCCTGACCTCGTTCGGACAAGCCGCCTTCGTCGGCTTTGGCGCCTACACCACCGCGGTGCTGTCGACGAGCTACGGCCTGTCGCCCTGGCTGACGCTGCCGTTGTCGCTCGTGGTCAGCGGATCGCTGGCGGTGCTGCTTGGCCTCGTCACCGTCCGCCTCTCCGGCCACTATCTGCCGCTCGGCACGCTCGCCTGGGGGCTCGGCCTGTTCTATCTCTTCAGCAAGCTGGAGTTTTTGGGCCGCAACGACGGCATCTCGGCGATCCCGCCGCTGTCGATCGGCGCGTTCAAGATGCTCTCGCCCGGCTCGATCTACTACGCGATCTGGGTCGCCGTGATCCTCTCGGCCCTGCTCACGATGAACCTGCTGGACTCCCGCACCGGCCGCGCCATCCGCGCGCTCAGGCGCGGCCATGTCGCCGCCGAGGCGTTCGGCGTGCACACGCCGCGGGCAAAGCTGCTGGTGTTCATCCACGCCGCGGTGCTCGCCGGTCTCTCCGGCTGGCTCTATGCCCACCTTCAGCGCGCAGTGAACCCGACGCCGTTCGGCGCACAGGCCGGCATCGAATATCTCTTCATCGCGGTGGTCGGCGGCGCCGGCTATGTCTGGGGCGGCGTGCTGGGCGCGGCGATCGTCGTAGTCCTGAAAGAGGTGCTGCAAAGCTATCTGCCGCTGCTCCTGCCGGGTTCCGGCCAGGTCGAGACCATCGTGTTCGGCATCATGCTGGTGGCGCTGCTCCAGCTCGCGCCCGGCGGCGTCTGGCCCTGGCTGATGTCGTTCCTGCCCGAGCCTACCCGCGGCAGGAAGCCGGACACCTCGCTGAAGCTGGAGCAGCGCACCCGCGCGCCCGGCGAAGCCAGCGTCCTGCTCCAGGTCGAGAAGGCACGCAAGCAATTCGGCGGCGTGATCGCGGTCAACAACGTTTCCTTCGAGGTCCAGGCCCGCGAGATCGTCGCGCTGATCGGGCCGAACGGCGCCGGCAAGAGCACGACGTTCAACCTGATCACCGGCGTGCTGTCGGCGACCTCAGGCTCGATCTCGGTGCTCGGCAAGAGGCTCGACAACGCGCCGCCGCAGGAGATCGTCAAGCTCGGCATCTCCCGCACCTTCCAGCATGTGAAGCTGGTCCCCGACATGACCGTGCTGGAGAACGTCGCGATCGGCGCGCATCTGCGCGGTCATTCGGGGCCGATCTCCTCCATGCTGCGGCTCGACCGCGCCGACGAGGCAAAGCTGCTCGCGGAGGCCGCCCGCCAGATCGAGCGCGTCGGGCTTGCCGACCAGATGCACCAGCTCGCAGGTTCGCTCTCGCTCGGCCAGCAGCGCATCGTCGAGATCGCGCGCGCGCTGTGCGTCGATCCGATGCTGCTGCTGCTCGACGAGCCAGCCGCCGGCCTGCGCCACATGGAGAAGCAGCAGCTTGCCAGGCTGCTGCGCGAATTGCGCGACGGCGGCATGAGCGTGCTGCTGGTCGAGCACGACATGGGCTTTGTCATGAACCTCGCCGACCGCATCGTCGTGCTCGATTTCGGCACCAAGATCGCGGAGGGCACGCCCGCCACGATCAAGACCAATCCCGAAGTGATCAAGGCCTATCTCGGAGTGGCGGCATGAGCGCGCTGTTGTCCGTCACCGACGCGCATGTCGCCTATGGCAAGGTCGAGGCCGTGCGTTCGGTCTCGCTCGAGGTCGGGGCGAACCAGATCGTCACCATCGTCGGCGCCAACGGCGCCGGCAAGACCACGCTGCTGTCGGCCATCATGGGCATCCTGCCGCTGAAAGGCCGCGTCGCCTTCGCAGGCCAGGACCTCGCCCGGCTCGACATCGAGGACCGCGTCGCGATGGGCCTCGGCCTCGTCCCGGAGCACCGCGAATTGTTCGTGACCATGAATGTCGAGGACAATCTCGAGCTCGGGGCCTTCCGCATCGAGCGGAGCAAGTCGAAGGCCTCGATGGAGCGGGTCTACACGCTGTTCCCGCGGCTGAAGGAGCGGCGCAAGCAGCTCGCCGGCACGCTCTCCGGCGGCGAGCAGCAGATGCTCGCGATGGGGCGCGCGCTGATGGGCGAGCCGAAGCTCCTGATGCTGGACGAGCCGAGCCTCGGTCTCGCCCCGATCATCGTCGCCGACATCTTCCGCATCGTCACCGAGCTCCGCACCGCCGGCGTCTCGGTGCTGCTGGTCGAACAGAACGCGCAGGCCGCGCTCAAGATCGCGGACCAGGCCTATGTGATGGAGCTCGGCGAGTTCGTGCTCAGCGGCAAGGCCAGCGACATCGCCGCGAACGAACGCGTTGCGGCGAGCTATCTCGGCTTCCAGCACGAAGGTGCGAGCGTTCTGTAGTTCTGAGGCGTCGCCACGAACTCAACTGTCGTCGTCCGCGAAGGCGGACGATCCAGTACTCCGAGAAGACTGTGGTTGAATCGATAGGTCGCTGCGTACTGGATGCCCCGCCTTCGCGGGGCATGACACCGAAGAATGCGACGAGATTCGCGCCTAGATGCTCGCCGCCTTCTCCTTCAACGCCGCCACCTCCGCTTCCAGCTCGGCGATGCGCTGGTCCCTCGCCGCCAGCGCGGCCGCGACATCCGTCGCATCGAACTTCTGCGGAATGTGCTGCGGGCAGTTGGTGTCCCAAGCCGCGATCTTGAACAGGATCACCTGCTCCGGCCGCGCGCGATATCCCTTCGGCATCAGCGACGTCGTCAGCGCATCGTCGTCCTCCACCACGCGTGCCTCGCCCCAGATCTTCACCCGGCGGCGATGGGCGTAGTCCATCACGAAGATGTAGGCCTTGGGATTTTCGGACAGGTTTCCCTGCGTGATGTATTGCCGGTTGCCGGCGTAGTCCGTGAAAGCCAGCGTCTGCTTATCCAGCACCTTCAAAAACCCCTTCGGGCCGCCACGGTGCTGGATGTAGGGCTGGCCATCGGCCGAGGCGGTGGCGAAATAGAAGCTGTTGGCATCGGCCAGGAACGCCGCGAGGTTCTCATCGACCTCGGTGCGCCAGCCGCGCTGCTCGGCATGGGCATAGCCTTCGCGCGATCCCTTTCGGGTCTGGATCGATTTCACCGCCGGTGTGAACGCCACGTCGCTGGCGTAGGTGTGAGTTGCCGTCATCGGAAGTTCTCCTGAAATCCCGGCGCATCCCTGCGTCTTTTCCCGGCTAAAATGGCAACCTCCGGCGGCTAGAACAATCAGCCGGCTTGACACTTCATCATTGCAATATATGCAATAATGCGCATGGACCGCCTGGAAGCCATGCACGTGTTCGTCACCGTCGCCGATCTGCGCGGCTTTGCGCCGGCGGCGCGCAAGCTGCACCTGTCGCCCTCGGCGGTGACGCGGCTGATCGCGGCGCTGGAAGAGCATCTCGGCGCCCGGCTGTTGCAGCGGACCACGCGGCAGGTGACGCTGACCGATGTCGGCACACGCTATCTGGAGCGCGCGCGGCGCATTCTCGCCGATGTCGAGGAGGCCGACGGCTCGGCGCGGGAAGAGCGTAACCGGCCGAGCGGACGTCTGGTGGTGTCGGCGCCGGTCGGCTTCGGCCGGCTGCATGTCGGGCCGGTCATGACCGCCTATCTCAAGCGCTATCCCGAGGTTGCCGGCGAATTGCGGCTGTCCGACCATCTCGTCAATCTCGTGGAAGACGCCGTCGATGTGGCGGTGCGGATCGGCCATCTCGCCGATTCGTCCCTCGTCGCGCGCCAGGTCGGCGAGATGCGGCGGATCGTGGTGGCCGCGCCCGGCTATCTGAAGCGCCATGGCGAGCCGAAGACGCCGGAAGCGCTCGCCTCGCACCAGACCATCCAGTTCGGACCATCCGCCAGCTGGCATTTCATGCAGGACGGCCGCGACATCGAGGTGACGACGAACCCGCGCTTCACCAGCAATAGCGCTGACGCCGCCCTGCAATATGCCGAGGCCGGCGGCGGCGTCACGCGGGTGCTGGCCTATCAGGCCGCCGAGGGTTTGAAGCGCGGGCGGCTGAAGGTCGTGCTGGCGAAATACGAGCAGCCGGCGCTGCCCATCCATGTCGTCTACCCGACCTCGCGCCTGCTCTCGGCCAAGGTGCGCGCGTTCGTCGATCTCGTGGTGGAGACGGCGGAGTGGAGGTTTGGGTAAAGGCGGTCATTCCGGGGCTCGCAAAGCAAGAACCCGGAATCTCGAGATTCCGGGTTCGATGCTTTCGCATCGCCCCGGAATGACAGCTAGCCCTTCTTCGGGACCACCCGAAACGTTCCGCTGGCGCGCGCGATCACGGTGGCGTCGGCCTTGACCAGGCACTGCGCGAAACAGATCGTGCTGCCGGTCTTGATCGCCTCGCCCTCGACCGCGAGCCATTGGCCGATTTCGGCGGCGCCGACAAAGTCGACCGACAGCGAGATCGTGACGAAGGACGTCGTCCAGCCGGTCGCCTCTGCGCAGCTGTAACCCATGGCGGCATCGGCGAGCGCCGCGATCAGTCCGCCATGGATGAGCCCGCGCGCGTTGGTGTGCGGCTTGGCCAGGCGCAGGCCGATGATCACGGCCTTGTCGGCCTTCTTCGAGTAGAGCGGCTCCCAGGGATCGGTGAGCGGGGCTTTGCGGAAATGCGGCTCGAAGCCGGCGGGAATGTCGGTGGCGGTCATCGCTGTCTCGCGTTGCTGGTTGCCAGCATTGAACGCGATGGGCGTGGCGGACGCATCACCTACAAAGTTTTAAACGGAATTTGCGCGGGTGTTTGAAACGGGCGGCGGCGTTGCGAGGAATGCAACGCCCGTAGGGTGGGCAAAGGCGCAACGCGCCGTGCCCACCATCTCTCCACAAACACAAAGCTGGTGGGCACGCTTCGCTTTGCCCACCCTACGGCACTTCTCTAAAACGGCAGCCCCACATAATTCTCCGACAGCGACGACATCGCGGCCTGCGACTGCGTGACGTAGTCGAGTTCGGCGAGCTGGATGCGGGCGCCGATGGTGCCGGTGTCGGGGAATTTGTGCAGCATCGAGGTCATCCACCAGGAGAAGCGCACCGCCTTCCAGACGCGCGCCAGTGCCTTGGCGGAATAGGCGTCGATGCCGGCGCTGGACTTCTCGTCGTAGAATTCGCGCAGCGCGCTCGACAGATAATGCGCGTCGCTGGCCGCAAGGTTCAGTCCCTTGGCGCCGGTCGGCGGCACGATGTGGGCGGCGTCGCCGCACAGGAACATCCTGCCGAAGCGCATCGGCTCGGCAACGAAGCTGCGCAAGGGGGCGATGCTCTTCTCGATCGAGGGACCGGTGACGAGGCTGTCGGCGGCCTCCTGGTCGAGCCGACGCTTCAATTCGTCCCAGAAGCGGTCGTCGGGCCATTGGTCGACATGGTCGTCCAGCGAGCACTGCACATAGTAGCGGCTGCGCTTCATCGAGCGCATGGTGCAGAGCGCAAAGCCGAGGGCGTGGTTGGAGTAGATCAGCTCGTGGCTGACCGGCGGCGTCTCGGAGAGAATGCCGAGCCAGCCGAACGGATAGACCCGCTCGAACTCCTCGATCGCCGAGGCCGGAACGCTGGCGCGGCTGACACCATGAAAACCGTCGCAGCCGGCGATGAAATCGCAATCGAGCGTGTGGGTGACGCCGTCCCTGACCCAGGTTACGCGCGGGTGACTGCCGTCGAAATCATGCGGTCGCACGTCCTTGGCCTCGTAGACCGTATCGAGGCCGGCCGCCTTGCGCGCGTTCATCAGGTCGAGCGTGACCTCGGTCTGGCCGTAGATCATGACCGTCCTGCCGGTCGCGGCCTTCATGTCGATGCGATGACGGCGGCCGGAAAAGGCCAGCTCAATGCCCTCATGCACCAGGCCTTCGGCATGCGCCCGCACGCCGGCACCGACCTGGTCGAGCAGCGCGACGGTTCCCTCCTCGAGGAGACCGGCGCGGATGCGGCCGAGCACGTAGTCCGGGCTCTGCCGCTCCAGGATGAAATTGTCGATGCCGTAATTGTGCAGCAGTTGCCCAAGCAACAATCCAGCCGGCCCGGCCCCGATGATTGCGACTTTTGTCCGCAATACTTGCTCCTCCCGATCCTGTAGGCTTTCGTCGCGGCTCGCTTGCCGCGATGATCCGCGCAAGTTAATTATATCATATAACGGTTGGGCAAAAGGGGAGTGCTGGTCGCGCTAGCAGCGACAAATCCATGCAACATGGCTGACGTACAGGACGCGACAACGTGCGCGCCAATTCCGGCTTGAACGCGCCGGCCAATTAGATAACATGTTAAATAACGAGACCGGGCCATCGAAGCCCGCCGTCGAAAACAGGGAGAGACGTGTGATGAGGAAAGCCTGTCTGGCTTTGTTGCTCGCAGCAAGCGTGACGCCGGCGTTGGCGCAGGACAAGACCTTCGACTTGAAGATCTCGCACTGGGTGCCGGCATCGCACCCGCTGCAGAAATCGCTGGAAGACTGGGTGGCCGCGGTGAACAAGGATTCCGGCGGCACCATTACGGGTAAGGTGTTTCCGGCCCAGCAGCTCGGCAAGGCGTTCGATCACTACGACATGGCGCGCGATGGCATCGCCGATGTCACCTATGTCAATCCCGGCTATCAACCCGGCCGCTTCCCGATCGTCGGCGCCGGCGAATTGCCGTTCCTGATCTCGGATGCCAAGGGCGGCTCGATGGGGCTCGACGCCTGGTATCGCAAATATGCCGAGAAGGAGATGAAGGACGTCAAATACTGCCTCGCCTTCGTCCACTCGCCCTCCTCCTTCCACTCCAAGACCAAGAAGATCGTGATGCCGGAGGACGTGAAGGGCCTGAAGATCCGTCCCGCGCACGCCACCATGGCGAACTTCGTCACCTCGCTCGGCGGCACCAATGTGCAGTCCTCCGCGCCCGAAGTGCGCGACATCATCGAGCGCGGCGTCGCCGACGGCGTCACTTTCCCATGGGGTTCCCTCGTGCTGTTCGGCATCGACAAGGTGACCAAGTACGACATGGAGGCGCCGCTCTACACCACGACCTTCGTGTTCGTGATCAACAAGGACAAGTACAATGCAATGTCCGACAAGCAGAAGGCCGCAATCGACAAGAACTGCTCGGTCGAGATGGCCGGCGTGGTCGGCGAGCACTGGGGCAAGTTCGAGGACGCCGGCGTCGACAAGGTGAAGGCGGAAGAGGGGCACGAGGTCTACAAGCTGACACAAGAGCAGACCGCGGCCTGGAAGAAGGCGGCCGAGCCGCTGGTCAAGACCTGGGGCGACGGCGCCAAGAAAGCGGGCGCCGATCCGGACGCCGCGCTGGCGGATTTGAAGGCCTCGCTGAAGAAGTACAACGCGCTGGCGGAGTAGCGCTTCGTTGAAACAGATGCGGCGGCGAGAGACATCTCGCCGCCGTCATTCTGCAAGTGCGCTGTTAGGAGCGCACGACGCTTCCTCCCCCTCTCCCCGCCTGCGGGGAGAGGGTTGGGGTGAGGGGGAGTCTCCGCGGGGACGGTGAAAGTTGGACTCGCGGAGAGCCCCCCTCACCCGGAATCGGCGCTTGCGCGCGCATTCCGGCCTCTCCCCGCAAGCGGGGAGAGGCGAACGACCGCCTTCTGAGCCGAGAGCGAGAATGACATCACACAGGACACACCCATGAAGCGCGCCTGGATGGATCGCTTTATCGACACGATCGAATGGATCGCGGCCGGCTTCGTCGGCCTCGTCGCGCTCGACATCTTCGTGTCGGTTCTGCTGCGCAACACGCTGAACTATTCGATCCCCGACAGCTTCGACATCGGCCGCATGCTGCTCGGCATCCTGATCTTCTGGGGCATCGCTGCGACCTCCTATCGCGGCACCCACATCACGGTCGACCTGGTCTGGGGCAATGTCGAGCCGCGCTATCAGCGCTGGATCGACGTGTTCGCCACCCTGGTGCTGCTGTTCGTCGTCACGGTGCAGACCTGGACCCTGTTCGACAAGGTGCGCGGCACCTACAACGACAATGTCCAGACCTTCGACATGCACATGCCGACCTGGCCGTTCTTCGCGATCGCCTGGATCGGCGACGTCTCCGCCGTGCTGCTGATCGCGATCCGCACCTACCGGCTGATCTTCCATCCCGAAGAAATGCACGACCCCAAGCTGAAGGCGACGGAGTAATCATGAGCACCGATGCCGTCGCCGTAATCGGCTTCGTTTCCCTGTTTGCGTTGATGCTGCTGCGCGTGCCCGTCGGCATGGCCATGGGCCTCGTCGGCGTCTCCGGCTTCTCCTATCTGGTCGGCGCCACGCCGGCGCTGAAGCTGGTCGGCCAGACCTCGATGCGCACGGTCACCGACTACACGTTCGGCGTCATCCCGATGTTCCTGCTGATGGGCTCCTTCGTCAGCAATTCCGGCATGAGCCGCGAGCTGTTCCGCGCCGCCAACGGCTTTGTCGGACATTTGCGCGGCGGGCTCGGCATCGCCACCGTCGGCGCCTGCGGCGGCTTTGCCGCGATCTGCGGCTCCTCGGTTGCGACCGCCGCGACCTTCTCCGCCGTCGCCTACCCCGAGATGCGCCGCTTCGGCTATCCGCAGTCGTTCGCCACCGGCGTGATCGCGGCCGGCGGCACGCTCGGCGCGATGCTGCCGCCCTCCACCGTGCTGGCGGTCTACGGCATCATCACCGAGCAGGACATCGGAAAACTCTTCATCGCCGGCATCATTCCGGGCCTGCTGGCGATGACCATGTACATGATCACGATCGCCCTGATCGGATACTTCCGGCCGGACTTCCTGCCCAAGGGCAAGGTGCTGCCGTGGCGCGAGCGCTTTGCCGGCCTGAAGGAGATCTGGGCCCCGGTCCTGCTGTTCGTCTTCGTCATCGGCGGCCTTTACGGCTTGCCCTTCCTGCCGCGCTTCACGCCGACGGAAGCCGGCGGCGTCGGGGCCACCGGCGCCTTCATCATCGGCGTCGTCACCGGCCGGCTCGACCGCGAGAAGATTTTGGCCTCGCTGCTCCAGGCGACGCGCACCGCCGCCGCGGTGTTCACCGTGCTGATCGGTGCGCTGATCTTCGGCTATTTCCTCACGGTGACGCAGACGCCGCAGAAGGTGACGGAATTCCTGACCGGCCTCGGCCTCGGCCCCTACGGCGTGCTGGCGCTGATCATGGTGATGTATCTCGTGCTCGGCTGCCTGATGGACGCCATGGCGATGATCATCCTCACCGTGCCGATCATCTTCCCCGTCATCATGCATCTCGGCTTCGACCCGATCTGGTTCGGCGTCATCATCGTGATGACCGTCGAGCTCGGCCTGATCCACCCGCCGGTCGGCATGAACGTCTTCGTCATAAAAAGCGTGGTGAAGGACGTCTCGTTCTCCACCATCTTCAAGGGCGTGATCCCGTTCGTGGCGACGGATCTGGTGCGGCTGGTGATCCTGATCGCCTTCCCGCTGCTGGCGACGTGGCTGCCGACGCGGATGATGGCGCACTAATGATGGATTGAATGCGGGCTCTCGCCGCAACGGCGGTGATCTCCCTCGCCCCGCTTGCGGGGAGAGGCGAAGACACCGGCGCCTTCTGACCGTGTGACCGTTGGAGTGACCGATGACCCCCACCCTCGACACCAAATACGTCTTCACCATCACCGCCCGCATCGGCGACGTCGTCACCGCCGGCGAGACCGGCGTCGGCGTGCGCCGCATCATTCCGATCATCGGCGGCGAGGTGAAGGGCGCGGTCACCGGCAAGGTGCTGCCGTTCGGCGCCGACTTCCAGACCATCCGTCCCAACGAGCTGATCGACCTCGAAGCGAAATACGCCTTCGAGACCGCCGACGGCGCCATCGTCTATGTCGAGAACAAGGGCATCCGCTTCGGCCCGGTCGAGCTGCTGCAAAAGCTCAAGCGCGGCGAGCCGGTCGATCCGAAACTGATCTATTTCCGGACCGTGCCGCGATTCGAGACCGGGCATGAAAAGTATCGCTGGCTGATGGAGCACATTTTTGTAGCTTCAGCCGCACGCCACGCGGACCGTGTCGTGATCGACGTCCATCAGGTGATGTGAGGAATCGGTCTTTGACCCAGGGCGAACCTGGTTCAGAATGTGATCTGCACCAAGTTGTGCAGACCACGGGAGTCCCACCATGTCTCTTATGGCTTCCAGCGAACCAGTCCCCCAACACACCTTCGACTCCGCCGAAATGGGCGCCATCGCTCATCTCTACCGCGGCGAGGTCTATCGATCGACGATCTGGCGAACGCGGCTCGACAACACGACCAATTGGGCGATCGTCACGATGGGCATCGCGCTGTCGACGACATTTTCGAGCCCGGAGGCTTCGCCTCTACCACTCGTGCTCGTCGGACTGCTCCTTGCCGTGTTCCTTGGTATGGAGGCGCGGCGTTATCGCTATTTCAATGTCTGGCGTGCCCGGGCTCGTTGGCTGGAGAGGAATTTCTATGCGCCAATCTTCACCGGTGAAGCGCACGACGATAGCTGGAAGGCCGTTCTCGCGCGCGACTACACTGCGCCCCGCCATCACATTTCATTTGTCCGCGCTACCGGACGGCGGTTGCGTCGCAACTACGTCTGGATATTCGCCATCCAGGCGACAGCCTATTACGGCAAGATTGCAATCCATCCGACGCCTGCAATGACCTTGACGGAGCTTATCGATCGCGCCGCCGTCGGACCGATTCCCGGCTGGGTCGTTCTGATCGTAGGCTTTGCCTACAATTTCGGGTGGCTGGCGTTTGCGCTTGGCACGATGTGGCTCGACCGACGCGAGCATGGGACCAAGGGCGACCGGGTGGCGATGGGCTGATGACATCGGCGGCTACCCGTTCCCCGGGGGAGCCGAGACGAGCGTAGCTGCCCCGACGCCAGGGAGGGCCTCCCTTGTTGACTCCTTGTAAATTCGTTATACAATATAACTATTCTGATAAGGACGCAAATGACACAGGGAAACGCCGAGACCGCTGACGCGGGTGCCTCCGGGCTGTTGAGGATCGAGCGGGCCGACAGGGTTCTGACCGTGGGCCTGAACCGGCCGGCCAAGCGCAATGCGCTCAATGACGGCATCATCCTGGAAATCGGCGAGTGCTTTGCGTCCCTGCCCGAGGATATCGGCGCGGTCGTCATCCACGGCATCGGCGACCATTTCTCCTCCGGCCTCGACCTGTCCGAACTGACGGAGCACGACGCGACCGGCGGGCTGCTCCATTCGCAGATGTGGCACCGGGTGTTCGACCGCATCCAGTATAGCCGCGTGCCCGTGATCGCCGCGCTCCGGGGTGCCGTGATCGGCGGCGGGCTGGAGCTCGCCTGCGCCGCCCATATTCGCGTCGCCGAGCCCTCGACCTATTTCGCGCTGCCGGAGGGGCAGCGTGGCATCTTCGTCGGCGGCGGCGGCTCGGTGCGGCTGCCGCGGCTGATCGGCGTTGCCAGGATGATGGACATGATGCTGACCGGCCGCGTCTATAGCGCGACCGAAGGCGCTTCCTACGGCTTTGCGCAATATCTGACCGAAGCCGGCAACGGGCTCGGCAAGGCGCTTGAGCTTGCGACCAAGATCGCCTCCAACGCGCCGCTGACGAATTTCGCCGTGCTCCAGGCGCTGCCGATGATCGCGGAAGCCAATCCGCAGACCGGCCTGTTGATGGAATCGCTGATGGCCACCGTCGCCCAGAGCGACAAGGAAGCAAAGCGCAGGATCCGCGAATTCCTCGAGCACAAGACCGCCAAGGTGAAGCCAAAGTCATGAGTGCACAGCCGTCCTCTTCCGGCACGGAGCGCGGCGCAAGCACTTTCCCGCTGCGGCCCATTTCGTTCGGCGATCCCGTCGTCAATATCGAACGACGCGAGGACGGGACGATCTACCTGCGGCCGAAGCAGCCGCTCGGCGACTATCCCGTCCGCATCACCGACCGCCTGCATCATTGGGCGACGACGACGCCGGACCGCGTCTTCATGGCGGAGCGCGAAGGCGGCCGCGGCTGGCGCAAGATCACCTATGCCGAGCTGCTCACCGCGAGCCGGCACATCGCCTCGGCGCTGATCCAGCGCGGCTTGTCGGCGGACCGGCCGGTGGTCATCCTCTCCGGCAATTCGATCGACCATGCGCTTTTGGCTTTCGGCGCGTTCTATGCCGGCGTTCCATTCTGCCCGGTATCGCCGGCCTATTCGCTGGTGTCGAAGGATTACGGCAAGCTCTCCTATCTGATGAAGCTCTTGACGCCCGGCCTCGTCTTCGCCGAGGACGCCGACAAGTTCTCAGATGCGCTCGCGGCCAATGTTTCGCTCGGCACCGAGATCGCCGCCTCCTACGGCCATGTGGCGGGCCGCGACGTCACGCTGCTCGCCGACCTCATGGCGACGCCGATCCGAGGCGATCTCGACGAAGTCCACGGCAAGATCGGCCCCGATACGATCGCGAAATTCCTGCTGACGTCGGGCTCGACCGGCAATCCCAAGGCCGTCATCAACACCCAGCGCATGATCTGCGCCAACCAGGTGATGCTGCGCGAGACCCTCGCCTTCCTCAAGGACGAGCCGCCCGTCATCATCGACTGGCTGCCCTGGAATCACACTTTTGGCGGCAACCACAATATCGGCCTGACGCTCTACAATGGCGGCTCGATGTATCTGGACGCCGGCAAGCCGATGCCCGGCGGCATCGAGGAAACCGTGCGCAATCTCCAGGAGATTTCGCCGACGGTCTATTTCAACGTGCCGAAGGGCTATGAGTCGCTGCTGCCCTATCTGCGCGACGACCAGGGCCTGCGCGCGAAATTCTTCGACCGGCTGCATGCGATGTTCTTCTCGGGCGCGGCGCTGTCGCCGTTCGTCTGGGACAGCCTCGACGAGCTCGCGGTGAAGGAAAAAGGCTATCGCGTGCCGATGCTGACCGGCCTTGGCGCGACCGAGACCGCGCCGTTCTTCATGTCGGTCAATCCGCGCACCAGCCGCTCCGGCCATGTCGGCCTCCCCGTCTCCGGCAACGACGCCAAGCTGGTGCCGAACAACGGCAAGCTCGAGGTCCGCGCCAAGGGGCCGAACGTGATGCCCGGCTACTGGCGCCAGGCGGACATCACCGCAAAATCCTTCGACGAGGAAGGATTCTACAAGTTGGGCGACGCGCTCAAGCCTGCCGATCCCGATGATCTCAACGCCGGCTTCGATTTCGACGGCCGCGTCAGCGAGGACTTCAAGCTCGCGAGCGGTACCTGGGTCAGTGTCGGCCCCCTGCGCGCGCGCTTCGTTGCGGCCTGCGCACCGCTGGTGCGCGACGTCGTCATCGCCGGCATCAACCGCGACGAGGTCTCCGCGCTGGTCGTGCTCGACCTCGACGGCTGTAGGCTGGTCAACCCGACGCTGCCGGCCGACGACCTCGTCGTCGCGACGCGCGACCGGCTGGTGCGCGAGGCCTTTCGCGAGCGCCTGACCCGATTCCTCGGCTCGGCTACCGGTTCCTCGACGCGGATCACGCGCGCGATCCTGATGGATACGCCGCTCTCGATCGACAAGGGCGAGGTCACCGACAAGGGCTCGATCAACCAGCGCGCGGTGCTGGAGCATCGCGGCGCGCTGATCGACGAGCTCTACGCTGCCAATCCGTCGGACCGTGTGATATCGGTCGGCTAAGAAACCATCGCTACAGGAGAACGCCATGTTGTTGAAGGATCAGGCAGCCATCGTCACCGGCGGCGCATCGGGGCTGGGCGCGGCGACCGCGCGAAGACTGGCGGCGCAGGGCGCCAAGGTCGCGGTGTGCGACCTCAATGCCAAGCTCGCCGAAACCGTCGCCGCCGAGATCAAGGGCGTGGCGGTGACCTGCGACGTCTCCGACGCCGCTTCCGCTGAAGCTGCGATCGCGCAGGCGACCAAGGCCCACGGCCCCGCGCGCGTGCTGGTCAACTGCGCCGGCATCGGCGTGGCAAAACGCGTTGTCGGCCGCGACGGCCCGATGGCGCTCGCCGATTTCGACAAGGTGATCAAGGTCAACCTGATCGGCACCTTCAACATGCTCCGCCTCGCCGCAACCGAGATGTCCAAGCTCGAGCCGCAGGCGACCGGCGAGCGCGGCGTCATCATCAACACCGCCTCCGTGGCCGCCTATGACGGCCAGATCGGCCAGTCGGCCTATTCGGCCTCGAAGGGCGGCATCGTCGGCATGACGCTGCCGATCGCGCGCGAGCTTGCACAGTTCGGCATCCGCGTGCTGACGATCGCGCCCGGCCTGTTCCTCACCCCGCTGCTCGCGAACCTGCCGCAGGAAGCCCAGGATTCGCTCGCAGCCGCGATCCCCTTCCCGCGCCGGCTCGGCAATGCCGACGAGTTCGCCGCGCTCGCGCTGCACATGGTCGAGAATTCGTACCTCAACGGCGAGGTGGTGCGCCTCGACGGCTCGCTGCGCATGGCGCCGAAGTAAATTCATGAGCGATATTGCAGCAGCGTCCTCGACCTTACCTCTCCCATTGGGAGAGGTCGGCGCGCAGCGCCGGGTGAGGGGCTTTGCACTATCGAGAGACCGAAACCCCTCACCCGAATTGCTGCGCAATTCGACCTCTCCCTACGGGAGAGGTGAGAGCCGGCCCCAACGAGTACCAACCACATGTTCGTGAACCGGCGCGACGTACAGATCCAATGGGGCGATTGCGACCCCGCCAACATCGTCTATTACCCGCGCTATTTCAGCATGTTCGACGATTCGACCTCGGTCCTGTTCGAGAAGGCCGGCTTCTCGAAGCAGGACCTGGTCCACAAATACGGCCTGGTCGGTATCCCCATGGTCGACACGCGGGCCAAGTTCTACATCCCCTCGACCCATGGCGACTGGATCACCATCGAGACGAAGATCGAGAGCATCAAGCGCTCGAGCTTCGAGGTGAAGCACAATGTCTACAAGACCGCCGATCTCGCCATCGAGGCATTCGAGACCCGCGTCCTGGTCGGCCGCGACCCGGCCAATCCGGAGAAGCTGAAATCGGCACCGTTTCCGGCGGAAATGGTGACCAAGTTCACGGGAAGTTAGATCGGGGAGCTAAATCGCCGCATCACCAAAAGAGGGGGCTGAATTACCCCCCGATTTCTGCTTTCAAAGAAACACGTCAAGGGAGGAACAATAGATGAAACGCTTTTACCTGACCGCCGCGATCGCCGCGGCGACGCTTGCCCTGCCGGCCCTGCCCGCGCTGGCGCAGACCAGCGAAATCACCATCGGCATCACCACCACCACGACCGGCCCGGGCGCCGCCCTCGGCATTCCCGAGCGCAATGCGCTGGAATTCGTGCCGAAGGAGATCGGCGGCGTGCCGCTGAAGGTGATCGTGCTCGACGACGGCGGCGATCCCACCACCGCGACCACCAACGCCCGCCGCTTCGTCACCGAATCCAAGGCCGACATCATCATGGGCTCGGCGCTGACGCCGCCGACCATCGCGGTCTCCAACGTCGCCAACGAAGCCGGCATTCCGCATTTCGGCCTCGCGCCGTTCCCGATCACGCCCGAGCGCATGAAGTGGTCGGTGGCGATGCCGCAGCCGATCCCGATCGTGGGCAAGGTGCTGTACGACCACATGAAGTCGAAGGGTGTGAAGACCCTCGGCTATATCGGCTACTCCGATTCCTACGGCGACCTCTGGTTCAACGACCTGAAGGCGCAGGCCGTGCCGATGGGCATGACCATCGTGGACGAGGAGCGCTTCGCCCGTCCCGATACGTCGGTGACCGGACAGGTGCTCAAGCTCGTCGCCGCCAATCCCGACGCGATCCTGGTCGGCGCCTCCGGCACCGCGGCCGCGCTGCCGCAGACCGAGCTGCGCGAGCGTGGCTACCAGGGCCTGATCTACCAGACCCATGGCGCCGCCAGCATGGACTTCATCCGCATCGCCGGCAAAGCGGCCGAAGGCGTGCTGATGGCCTCGGGCCCCGTCATGGACCCCGAGGACCAGCCGGACGAAGCCGCCACCAAGAAGCCGGGCCTCGCGCTCAACTCGGCCTATGAAGGCAAGTACGGCCCGAACAGCCGCAGCCAGTTCGCCGGCCATTCCTATGACGCCTTCGAGATCCTGAAGCGAGTCATCCCGACCGCGCTGAAGACGGCCAAGCCCGGCACGCCGGAATTCCGCGAAGCAATCCGCCAGGCGCTGCTGTCGGAGAAGGAATTGGCGGCGAGCCAGGGCGTCTACAACTTCACCGAAAAGGACCGCTACGGCCTCGACGAGCGCTCGCGCATCCTGCTCACGGTGAAGAACGGCAAGTACACGCTGGTGAAGTAAGCGCTGCGACAGTTTCGAGACGACGAGAGCCAGCCCGATGGGCCGGCTCTTTTCTTTTGGCTTCCTTGAGGCGACGCTAAGCCGCCTGCCGCAGCGGGGTCCAGGCGAACTCCGGATAGTAATTGTCCATCATGCGGTCGACATAGGCGGTGAGGTTCGGGAAGCCCTCGGCCCGCTGCCGCAAACCGGATTCGAAGAACGGCGTCAGGATTCCGGCGAGTGCGCCGAAGGCGGTGGCATCGACACCGCAGGGCTTGTTGCCCATCAGATAGGCCTTGTCGCCGAGCTGCACCGAAAGCGCGAACAGCGAGCGCACCGCGAGATCGACGTCGTCGTCCGGTGCGTGGCGGCCGAGCCCGGAGAGCAGATAGTTCTCGGCGACACGGAATTGCGCATCCTCGCGCAATTTTTCGCGATTGTGTTCCGGCGCGCCGTCGAAGAAATGCGACGGGCCCTTGGCGAAGTTGATCGGATCGACCCAGCGCGCGCCGACCAGCGCCCAATAGACGTGATGCTCGATCATGCGCTCGAACGCCCAGGCCTGTGCGCGCTCCTGCAACGAGAGCCCGGCGTCGAAATCGAAGCCGTAGCGGCGCTCGATATGGGCGCGGATGAAGGTGGAATCGGCCACCGCCTCGCCGCCGTCGTCGATGAACGGCAGCTGCCCCTTGGGGGAGGCGGGCGGCATCGCACGCTCCTTCCGGTAGGGCAGTCCCGCCATCTTGAGCTGCACCTCCGTCTTGGTGACGAAAGGGCTGATTTCCGGCAGGCCGAAGCCGGTGCCAAAGCCGTAAAGCGTGATCATAAAGCTCTCCTGAACCACCGAAAGAGTTGACGGAACCTAACCGCGGGCTGCTGCCACCATGGTGGCAGCAGCCGTGATATCTTCTGCGAAACGGGCCCCTCGCCAGGCGCGGCCCATGATGTGGCGGACCAGCGCGTCCGCAGCCTGGATCAGCGAGCGTGTCACCATGGTCGCGAGCGCAACGCGGAGGTCGACGACGGTGAGATCGAAAAACATGAGCCGGCTGAAGGCCAAAGCGTGCAGCACGGCCTGCGCCCGCCACAGCGGACCGGCCGGGCTGAAATGGGTTGGGATGATCATGGACAAATCCTCTTCAGTCGATGTGTTGTCCCGGTATAGAACCCCCCTGCTGCCAACATCCTGTCAGCATCCACGCGCCGGATTTTGAGCGGGCTGCGGTCAGGAATTTGGAAAGAGAATTGTCATGAGACGCGCCGACCGGCTGTTTCAGATCATCCAGGTGCTGAGGCGCACGCGTAAGCCGCTGACGGCGGATGCGATTGCGGCCGAGCTCGAGACCTCCAAGCGCACGATCTATCGCGACATCGCGACACTGATCGGCCAGCGCGTGCCGATCCGCGGCGAAGCCGGCATGGGCTACATCCTGGAAAAGGGTTTTGACCTGCCGCCCCTGATGCTGACACCCGACGAGATCGAGGCGGCGGTGCTGGGCGCGCAATGGGTCGCGGGCCATGCCGATTCCACACTGGCGCGCGCGGCCGAAGATCTGATGGCGAAGATCGCCGACACCGTGCCTGAGCGCCTGCGCCCCTTCGTGCTGGAGCCCGCGAGCCGCGCGCGGCCAAGCTGGAACAGGGAGCCGGACCGCCTCGACATGGCGCGCACGCGCACCCAGATCCACGAAGGCAAGAAGATCATGCTGCGCTATCGCGACGAGCAGGGCCGCCCCAGCGAGCGCATGATCTGGCCGATCTCGGTCGGCTATCTCGAAGCCGTGCGCCTGCTCGCGGCCTGGTGCGAGCTGCGCAGCGACTTCCGCAGCTTCCGCACCGACCGCGTCGTGGAGGCGACCTATCTCGACGAGAAATATCCGGAGCGGCGCGACGTGCTGCGCGCAAAATGGCGGCAGAGCCTGGTCTGGGGCCCGCCAAAGGACACGTGACGACGATGGAAGAGCCATCCCCCATCGACCTGTCGAGCTGCTGCCAGAGCTGCGGCGCCTGCTGCGGCTATTCGGAGAACTGGCCCCGCTTCTCGATCGAGAGCGACGAGGAGCTTGCGGCGATCCCGGAGGCGCTCGTCAATGCGCGACAGTCCGGCATGCGCTGCGAAGGCGATCGCTGCTCGGCGTTGCGTGGGGAGATCGGGAAAGAGACCGCCTGCGGCATCTACGCCGTGCGGCCGGAAGTCTGTCGCACCTGCATGCCGGGCGACGCCGAATGCGCAATGGCGCGGCGGAAGTTCGGGCTGCCGATGATCGCGAACCCTTAAGCGGGGACAGCTTCGCTGATCTCGTCGTCGAGCTCGTCATCGAGCGGTGCAAGCACCGAGAGCGGCTTGGTCGACAGCGTGATCGGCTTGCGGCCACCCGACAGCGACGGCGAGGATTTGGCGACGCCTTCGCGCGACAGCGCGTAGAGCGTCGAGCCGACCCGGCCGCCGTTCTCGATCAGGTCGCGCTCGCTGCAGCTGCCCGCGATCGCGACCGCCAGCGAATGCAAATGGCTGCGGCGATAGCAGAACAGCGCCAGCTTCGCGCGTGCGTCAGGGGAAACACTCTCAACCAACCTCGGCAGGCCACTCTCGCTGGCGCGATACATCTCGCCAAGGAGCTCGTCGCGAACCGGGCAGAAATCGCTTTCAAAGGCGTCGCGGCTTGAAAACATTGCAGTTCTCCCTCGTGTGGGGAAGATGCAGCGCAATTCTCTAACGGAAGGTTAACCACCCCTGACGGTAGTCACCCGGGGTTCCTTGTGCCCTCCCCGCGAATCGGAGGCGGCGAGAATTGCCACTTGCCGTCATTCCGGGGCTCGCGAAGCGAGAACCCGGAATCTCGAGATTCCGGGTTCGGTCCTGCGGACCGCCCCGGAATGACCGGTGCAAGCAATCAGTTCGCCGCCATGAAGATGGAGAGGCCGAAGCCGGTCAGGTGATGGAGCGCCTGGTCGACGCCGATCAGGGTCCAGAACCAGGGGTGCGCAAGGTCGACCCCGAAATTGGCGGAGACGAACCCCTTGGCGCGGTCGATCGTGATGTGGATCACGAAATCGATGAAGGCCACGAACCAGAATTTCGGCGCGACGATCAGGATCAGCGGCAGCGCAACCGCAAGGTGAATCAGGCAATGCACCAGGAGCGGCAGGGCCCAGCCGTGCTTCTGGTCCTTGCCATGCGCCATCCAGGCGGTCTGCAGGACGAAATCAGCGATGATGTGCTTGAACGTGAGCAACAACATCCAGCCAATGAGCGCCTCAACCGGAACCGCCGATGACATGGGTGGAAACGACAAAGCTGACGCCCTCATTGAGGTGACAAGAAAAGATTGGAGCGTTCAGCGCAACTTCTTCTTGGACCGGTCAAATCGCCGGGACCTCTGATTTATGACACCTCCCGCACCGGAATGCAGCCGGGGGGAACCGGAAAATCGCCAACTGTGGCTAACTGGTGATAGGATGACCAATCGCCGCGTCGGCGTGGAGTAAGGTTACCTCCGGCTCGAAATTTGCATTCCGGTACCGGCAAGCTATCATTGACGATAGAGAATATCGTTCTTTTTTCAGGCGTTTAAGAATTGCAGGGGCGCACGCAGCGATCGGATCCGCGAGCCGCCCGCGACCCAGAATAAGGCCAGAGTGCTGCCATGAGTACTGAAGGCCCGACCACATCGTCGGTCGAACCGCCGCCCCGGCGCCCCAAGGTGATCAAGACCAATCAGCAGCAGGTCCTGCTGTACGTCGTGCTGACCCTGCTGCTGTCGCTTGCCACCGTCTGGGCCGGCCGCGCGCTGGTTCACAATTCGGAGACGCTGACCTTTGCCGTCGGCGCACCCAACAGCGACGAGGCGCTGTTCGCGGCCAAGCTCGCCGCACTCCTGAAGAACAACGCCTCGCGCTTCCGCATCAAGATCGTCAACAACCCTGACAATGCCAAGGCGCTTGCCCAGTTCGACCGCAAGCAGGCCGACCTCGCCGTGCTGCGCACCGACGCCAAGGTCCCGCTGCGGGCGCGCACGCTCGCGATCCTCGAGCACGACCTCGTGCTCCTGCTTGGACCCGGCAACAAGAAGATCAAGTCGCTTGCCGAGCTGAAGAAGAAGAAGGTCGCAGTCCTCGCCGAGAACGAGTCCTCGCTTGCCTTCGTCCGCGGCATCCTCGACATCCCCGACGGTCCGGACGCCGCCAGGATACAGATGGCGCCGCAGGGCGCAACACTCGACAAGCTGCTTGCGCCGGGAAACGGCTTCGGTGCGGTGATCGCCATCGTCCACGCCTCGAAAGCGGTGCGGGACAAGGCCTATGAGCAGGTCGCCAAACGCGGTGGCTTCACGCTCAACGCAATCGACGAGACCAAGGCGCTGGCACGCAAATTCCCCGGCATTGCCGACGAGACGCTGACGGCAGGGACGCTGTCGGTCTCGCCTGAAATTCCCGACGACGATCTCGAAACGATCGGGCTGGAATGGCTGCTGGTCGCGCAATCCAGGATGTCGGCGGCCACGGCGGGCGAACTCGCGCGCACCGTCTACGAGAACAAGTCGGCCCTCGGGCTCGACAGCGGCTTCGCCAGCAGGATCGAGCCGGCCTCGGTCGAGAAGGACGCCTATGTGATAGCGCATCAGGGCGCGGCCGATTACATCAACGACGACACCAAGTCGTTCATGGATAAATACAGCGACCTGATGTATCTCGGCGCCGCGGCGCTCAGCGTCATCGGCTCGATCTTCGCCGCCATCTACGCCAAGATCACCCGGATCGCACCGGAGAAGGCCAGCGAGCTCTCCACCGCCATCCTCGACATCGGCGAGCGCATCGAGCACGCCCACTCCCTGGATCAGCTCGAATGTCTCCAGGATGAGCTGGAAGGCATCCTGCGCGGCGCGGTCATCGGCCTCCGGGACGGCACGATCAGTACCGACGGGCTCGACACCTTCAAGCTCGGCTACGAATTCGTCCGCGACGAGATCGGCATGCGTCGCGACTACCTGAAGCGCCATGCCGGCGAGATCGACGAGACCGCCCAGGATGCCGGCCCTCCCCAGCACGACGACAGCAACGTTGTGGTGGTCAAGACCGCGCAGAGCGCTTGACCCGCCCACCTGGCACTCTCGGGGCAGGCCGGGCGGACGTCTTCCGGGAGGATCAACCGCCGGAACTCGGGAACCCTCCCCATCCGCAACCATTGGTTTCCGGATACAACCAGAGAACGCGCCATGCGTACACTCCTCATGATCTTCCTCGTGGGAATGCTGGCAGCGGTTGGCTATTTCGCTTATTCCGCGATGGCGGTCGAAGGCGAGCCGATCCCGACGGAAGGCTATGTGGCTCTCGCGCTGGGGGCGGCATTTTCCGTCGTCGTGGGCATCGGCCTGATGGTCCTGCTGTTCTTCAGCAGCCGCCGCGGCTACGACGAGCCGCCGCATTTCAGGTAGCGGCGGGACCGGCTGCCGCCCCCCGCCTTCGTCTTCCCATTTGCCGCGGCCCGCGCCCGTCGTTGACGGCCTCGGCCCGGGCAGGCACTTTGACACCGAGGTCCCAGCCGGGACCGCAAAAGCCAAGACTGCTGAAGCGAAGACCGCTAAAGCCAAGACCGCTAAAGCCAAGACCGAGCCACCTTCCCGCATGTTCAAGCCGCTGATCTCCGCTCTGGCCCAGTTCGTGGCCGCCACGGCCGGCCGCAACATGACCAAGGCGGCCTATGTTGCGGTCGGCGTCGGCCTGCTCAGCATGGTGCTGCTGACGGTTGGCCCGGCCTATGAGACGGCGCCCCGCTGGGTCGATGCCCTGCTCTGGGCCTGCCTCGCCTATTTCGTGTTCGAATGGGTCGTCCGGCTGCGCCACATGAGGCGAACCGAGCGCCTTGCGCTCTACATGTCCTCCTCCGCCGGCATCGTCGATGCGATCGGAGCGCTGGCCGTGCCGGTCGCGCTGGTTCTCGGCGTCGAGCTCCGGACGGCCTGGCTGCTCAGCGTGCTCTGGGTGCTGAAGGTGGTGCCGGGCATTCCGGGCCTGCGCCAGCTCCGCCGTGTCCTGGTGCTGGAATCGGGGCCGCTGGTCAGCGTGCTCGTGATCTTCCTGATGGTGGTTTTCCTCGCCTCCGTCGCCGAATATTTCCTGGAGCGGGACGTGCAGCCTCAGACCTTCGGCAGCGTGCCGGCGGCGCTGTGGTGGGCGGTGGTGACCTTGACGACGACCGGCTATGGCGACGTCGTGCCGGTGACGCCTCTGGGGCGCATGGTGGCGGCGCTGGTGATGATCTCCGGCCTCGGCGTGTTCGGCCTCTGGACCGGTATCCTGGCAACCGGCTTTGCCGCGGAGACCCGGCGCGACAATTTCCTCAAGACCTGGGAATCCGTCAGCAAGGTGCCGTTCTTCGCGGCGCTTGGACCGGCGGCCATCGCCGACGTCACCCATATGCTGCGGACCATGGAGCTGCCGGCGCGCACCATGATCATCCGCAAGGGCACGCAGGGTGACTGCATGTATTTTATCGCGGCCGGCGCGGTCGAGGTCGACCTGCCCGGCAAGAAGGTTCAGCTCGGCGAAGGCGCCTTCTTCGGCGAGATGGCGCTGCTCGGCAACAACATGCGCGGCGCCAACGTCTCGACCACGAAGGTGTCGCGGCTCCTGGTGCTCGATCTCGTCGATTTCCGCGTGCTGATGGCGCGGCATCCCGACCTCGCCGAGACCATCGACGCCGAGGCGAAACGGCGCACGCTCGAAAACAGGTAAAGGGAGACAAGAATGTCGGATATAGCCGACGCAGCCTCTGGCCCCGTGCTCGAACGCGACGGCGCGCGGGCCACCATCCGCCTCAATCGTCCCAAGCATCTCAACCGGCTCGAGGCCGAAGATCTCGGCGAGCTCGTCAAACTGTTCGACCGGATCGAGGCTGATCCCGCGATCCGCGTGCTGGTGCTGACCGGCACCGGGCGCGCCTTTTCGGCGGGCTATGATCTGAATTCGGTCGCCGAGCGCGCGGTGAGCGCAAGCGAGCAGCAGAGCGCGGGCTCGGCCTTCGAAGTGGTCGTCAACCGGCTGGAGGATCTCGGCGTGCCGACCATCTGCCGGCTCAATGGCGGCGTCTATGGCGGCTCGACCGACCTCGCGCTCGCCTGCGATTTCCGCATCGGCGTCGACACCGCCGAGATGTTCATGCCGGCGGCGCGGCTCGGGCTGCACTATTACCGGAGCGGCATCAAACGCTACGTGACGCGGCTCGGCGTCGACAATGCGAAAAGGCTGTTTTTGACCGCGCAAAAGATCAGCGCGCCGGAGATGCTGCGGATCGGCTATCTCACCGCCATGGTGGCGGTGGAATTCCTCGACGAGGAGGTCGACAAGCTCGCCGGCGTCCTGGCCGGCAACGCGCCACAGGCGATGCGCGGCATGAAGCGCGCCATCAACGAATTCGCCCGCGGCGAATTGGATGAACAAGCCGCCGACCAGCGCCACCGCGACAGCATGCGCGGCGACGAGATCAAGGAAGGCATCAAGGCGTTCGCGGAAAAGCGGCCGCCAAAATTCTGATCACGCCCGCTTCGACCGCATCGCGCGCACCTGCGTGAGCTTGGGATCGCGGACGAGCGCCTGGTAGCGTTTGCTGTCGACGGCGTAAATCGCGATCCGGCCCTCACTGTCGGCATGAACGCCCCAGCCAAAACGCTTGCCCAGGCTCGACGCCCTCATGCACGCCTGCCCCCGGGAGAAGAACGCTTCACGGGCCGCACGCTTCTCCGTCTTCGTCGCCTTCACATCGAGCTCGCGTCCCGGCGCAGACGTCGCGAAGATCACGTCGTCGGACGTGCGTTTGTAGGGTGCCTTGGCGATCATCTCGTATTGCAGGGACGCCACCGTCGGCTTTCCCGCGCGCAGCGGCGGCTCCTCGCCAGTATGCGCCGGACAGTCTTCAGCGACCCGGATGAAGGTGTCGAAGCAATTGGTCGTGTGAATTGTCATCTGCAACCCTGGATCATTCAACCGCCAGCAGCCGCAGCATGCTGCGCCGCCATCTCGTCATCCGCCGCATTGATCCGCTGGAACGCAGGCCGTGACGTCATCCGCTCGGCATAGCGGACGAAGACGTCCTTTTTCGGCACGATGCCGAACATCATCGTCCAGCTGAACGCGACGCCCCATAGCACGTCTGCTGCTGTCATGCGCTCGCCGAGCAGATACGGCCCGTTCGACAATTGCGCCTCGAGCGCACCCAGCATGGTGTCGTAATCGGCATAGGGCGATTGCGTGATCGGTGCCGGCTCGCGCTGCATGAACTTGTCGATTAAAGCCGGCTCGAACGATGCGCCGTAATAGGCGATCCAGCGCAGATAGGGGCCGCGCAGCGGATCGTCCAGCGCGGGCGTCAATCCCGCCTGCGGAAACAGGTCGCCGAGATAAATGGTGATGGCGACCTGCTCGGTCACCAGCGCATCGCCGTGGCGGATCGCCGGCACCTTGCCGAGCGGGTTGATCGCGAGATAGGCGCCCTGCCGCTGCTCGCCGGCCTTCATGTTGAGGACATGGAGATCGTAGGGCGCCCCCAACTCCTCCAGCAGCACCCGCGTGCCGGTGGCGCGGCTTTGCGGCGAGTAATACAGCGTGATGCGGTTCGGATCGGTCATGGCAGGTCTCCTCGAGCGCCGTCTGGCGATGCGCACCTTGTAGCGGACCATACCTGACATCCTGTGTCAGGTATGGTTTAAGGAGTCATGCGCGCGAGCCGGATGCTGTCGATCCTCACCACCCTCCAGGCCAGGGGGCAAGTCACCGCGCCCGAGCTCGCGCAAGCCTGCGAGGTGTCGGTGCGCACGATCTATCGCGACATCGACGCGCTCGCGGCATCGGGCGTCCCTGTTTATGCCGACCGCGGCGCGGAGGGCGGCTACCGCCTGCTCGACGGCTATCGCGTGCGGCTGAACGGCCTGTCGCAGAACGAGGCGGAAGCGCTGTTCCTGACCGGTTTGCCGGGGCCGGCGGCAGCACTCGGGCTGGATGCGGCGATGATCGCCGCGCAGAACAAGCTGATGGCGGCACTGCCCGCCAATCTGCGCGCGGACGCCGGGCGGATGCAGGAGCGTTTTCACCTGGACGCTCCCGGCTGGTTCGGCGAGGCGGAAGAACCAAAGCACCTGCGCACGATTGCCGGTGCGGCCCTGCGCGGGACGCTGATCAAGATCCGCTACCAGAGCTGGCGCGCCGAAAAGCAGCGCCGCGTGGCGCCGCTCGGGCTCGTGCTGAAGGGCGGCGGCTGGTATCTCGCAGGGCAGGTCGACGGCAGCGTGCGCACCTATCGTGTCGCGCGCGTGCTCGATTGCACGGCGCTCGACGAGCGCTTCGATCGTCCCGCCGATTTCGATCTCGCCGCCTATTGGCAGGCCGCCACGCTGCGCCTCGAGGCCGAGATGCATCCGAATGTCGCGATCGTGCGGCTGTCGCCGTTCGGCGTGAAACTGCTCGACGCGCTGAGCCAGCCTTACGTCCGGGCGCGCACGCAGATCGAGGACGCTGCCGACGCGGACGGCTGGCGCATCGCCAGAGTGCCGACCGGCAAGACGTCATGGCACGCCGCGGCCGAATTGCTGCGGCTCGGTCCCGAGGCCGAGGTGCTGGAGCCTGCCGATCTCCGCGAGAAGATGGCCGAGCTGACGCAGGCCATGGCCGCGCGCTATCGCGCGGCGCGGAAAGCATGACGGCGGCGCGCCTCGCCGCAGTCGACGAAACAATCCTGAAACACGATTCTCCCCTCGCCCCGTGAACGCATTCGCGTTTCGACCCGACCGAGATGCAGGGACACAACAACGGCCTCGCGCCAACTGGAGAATGAAGATGTTTCGTAAGCTTGCACTCGGTCTGATCGCTGCCGGCTCGCTCGGTGTTGCCGCTCTCGCCCCCACCGCCGCTTCGGCCCACGGCTTCCACCATCACTGGGGTCCCGGCTGGGGCTTTGGCGGAATCTACGTCAACACCGGCGTCAACAACTGCTACCAGGAGCGCGTCGTCCAGACCCGCCACGGCCTGCGCGTCCGCGTCGTGAATGTCTGCGCCTACGGAATCTACTGATATCTCGCGCCGTCGACAAAGCCCCGATCGCTCCGCGATCGGGGTTTTGCATTTGCCTAGCCGGCCTGCCGCTGCCGGCGAAACCAGGCCCAGGTCTCGCGCGTCGTCGCGATATAGCCGCGGCCGCGATAGACGATCTCGCCGTCGACGATCTCGTTCAGCTTCGGCAGCGCGTGGAAGGGTATCGAGGGATAGGCGTGATGCTCGACGTGGTAAGGCATGTTCCACGCGAACCATTTGACGAGCGCGCCGGTGTAGGTGGTGCGCGTGTTCTGGAAGGCGCTGCGGGTGCGGTCGCAGCCGGTGTGCTCGGCATAGAGATAGGGCCGCAGGAAGAACTGCCCGATGACAAGCGGCACGATCCAGACCCAGAGCAGCAGCGCCGAGGAGAACCACAGCGAGAGCGCGAGCAGTAGCGCATAGAGCGCAGCATAGGCGCGCGCCTCGCGCACGATGATGGCGCGCTTGTTTTCGGGAATCCAGGGCACCGTGACCTTGCCGGTCACGGCGTGGCCGAGCATCAGCCAGAGGCGGCCGGCGACCTGGAGCAGGCCGCTATAAGCGAGCGCCAGCTGCGTATCGGATTTCGGCTTCACGCCGACGATCAGCTCCGGGTCCTTCTCAGGATCCTGGGTGTAGCGGTGATGGTCCCAGTGAAACAGGCAGTAATATTCGTAAGGTTGTCCGATGATGAAGCCCGAAGGATAGCCGACCGCAAGGTTGAGGCCACGGCTCCTGAACGCGGTCTTGTGCGCGGTCTCGTGCAACGCCATGAACAGGAAGGCGACGAAATAGCCCTGCACCGCCATCAGCGGCAGGGCCCATAACACGCCCCAGGCCGAAGAGACCTTCCAAACCAGCGCGCCGACCAGCACGACCAGGCCGTAATGGCTGAGGCTTTTCGCGGCGCCCCTGAGATCGGAGCGCACTGACAATTCACGCAGCATCGCCGGCGTGAGCGGCTTCAGGCGGTGGCCCGGCTCTGAAACGGTTGCGTCAGTCATGATCGGATGCCTGTCTTACTTGCTGAGGAGCTGTGCGATCTCGGCCTTGATGAAGGCCTGGTCGGGTGGATTGTTCACGGGGTTGCCGGCGCGATGGCCGTGCAGCGACGGGATCGGATGCAGCACCGCCGACTTTGCGTTGACCAGCCGGCCGAGTTCGTCCTCGTTGTCGCGGACGTCGAAATAGCGGTCGGTCGCGCCCGGCATCAGCAGCATGTGCGCCTTGATCGCGGCGAGCGCCCGATCGAGATTGCCGCCGAATGCGCCGCAGCGGCTGATATCGCCGCTCTGCCAGATGCCGATCTGCGCCAGCAGGTCGTTGGCATCGCGCCGCGCGAACGTCGCGTCCCAGCCACGGACGAGATAATCCTCAAGCGAGCTGAAACCGGCCTCGCGCCAGAGCTCGTCGCGATAGAAGCCGTGCGACATCGCCCAGCCGGCATAGACGCGCCCCATCGCGCGGTAGCCGACGGTCGGCTTCTCGACGAAACGGCCGTTACGGAAGGCGGGATCGCCGGTCAGCGCGGCCTTCACGCTTTCGAGGAAAACATGATTATAGGGCGCGCAGCGCGCACTGCCGCAGACCACCGCGGCGCGCTCGACCATATCGGGATGAGATGCCGCCCAGTGATAGGCCTGCATGCCGCCCATCGACCAGCCATAGACCAGCGCGAGCTTCGAGATGCCGAAGCGCCCGGTGAGAAGGCGATGCTGGACCGCGATGGCCTCGTGGTAGGTCGGCTCAGGGAACGGGCCAGCCGTGTTCGAGGGCGAGGACGACAGGCCGTTGCCGAACAGATTCGGGATGACGATGAAGTAGCGTTCGGGATCGAGCACGCCGCCGGCCCCGATCAGCCATTCGGTGTCGTAATGCTGCGCGCTGAACGAGGTCGGGTAGAGGATGACGTTGTCTTTGGCCGGGCTCAGCGCGCCGTACGTCTTGTAGGCGAGCGTCATCGAGGGGAAGATGGCCCCGGACTGGAGTGTGACGTCGCCGGCCTCGAAGGTCTCATAGTCGCGCTGCGCCGTCATGCGTTCAACTCCGCTCACGCGGTCGCAGAACGCGCCGCTGAAATGGCGATGCATCGATCATGCCGGGCCGCTCACGCATCATTGCGTCACGCTTAATAACTGTACGAATAGTACATATATTAGCAGGTGGCAAGATGTATCTGGCCGGTTCGCCGGCTCAAGCGATGGCCGCCAGATAGCGCGCGACCGACGCCGCGAATGCGGCCTTGGCCCCCGCGGCGATGTTGCGCCCCCACCAGGCGCCATAAATGCGGTCGAAGGCGAACGGCTCGACAACGCCGGCGATCCGCCGCACCGCGGCGGCATTGAGCGGCATGTAGTTCGGATAGGAATACATGAAGCTGACGAAGCGGCGGTCCATCGTCACCTGCGCGATGTCGCCGGTGAGCAGCGCGCCCCTGCCGTCCGCGCCCTGCCGCCAGTGCAGCATGGTGGCGCCGGCGAAATGGCCGCCGCTGCGCAGCAGCACCACGTCGTCGGAGATGCGATGGCTGTCGCCGGTCCAGTGCACGATCGAGGCATGCGGCCGCGTCACCCATTGGCGGTCGTCCGCGTGCAGATAGACCGGGATGCCGCCGAAAGCCTCGCTCCAGTCGGCGAGCGCGCCATAATAATGCGGATGTGAGATCGCGATTGCCTGCAGTCCACCGAGCGAGCGGACCTGCGCGATCGCCTCCGGCGTTGCCAGCGGCACACAGTCCCACATCACGCAGCCGTCTGCGAGCGGCACGAGCAAGGCGCGCTGGCCGATGGCGAAGCTCGGCTCGAGTGCAAGGCCGGTCAGGCCGAGATCGTCGCGACAGATCATGCGATGGCTTTCCGCCAACGCCTCGCGGGGGAGGAAGGTCTGCCCTTTCCAGTTCACGAATTGCCGTTCGTCCTCGCAGATCGGACAGGACGCAGGAGGTCTTTCGCTGGCCGGGAATTGCGCGCCGCAGGTTTCGCAGGTCCAGAGGGACATGGCTCGTGATCCAGGATGTCACGCTTCAAATATGGACGGGAGATCGACGACGGCAAGAACCCCGCAAGCGGGAAAGGCGAAGCCCCCTCACGTCCCGAAATTCTTCTGGATCGCCTTGTCGAGGGTCTCTCCGCCGACGAAGCGCTGGCGCAGCTCGCGCTTGAGCAGCTTGCCGCTCGGATTCTTGGGCAGCGCGTCCACGAAGATGACCCGCTTGGGCACTTTGAAATGCGCCATCTGGCCGGCGCAGTGCTTGATGACGGATTCTTCGTCGAGCGTCTCGCCGCTCTTGACCACGACGATCGCGGTGACCGCCTCGATCCAGCGCGGATCGGGCAGCCCGACGACGGCAACCTCCGACACCGCCGGGATACGATACACCATCTCCTCGACCTCGCGGCTCGCGACGTTCTCGCCGCCGGTCTTGATCATGTCCTTGACGCGGTCGACCACGGTGATGTGACCCTCGCCATCGACGGTAGCGAGATCGCCGGAGTGAAACCAGCCGCCGGAGAACGCGGCCGCCGTCTTGACCGGATCGTTGTAATAGCCGGACAACAGGTGCGGCGAGCGGTGCACGATCTCGCCGACCTCGCCGACCTTGACGTCCTCCATCGACGTGTTGACCACGCGCGTCTCGACGTTCAGCACCGGCTTGCCGGCCGAACCGGCCTTGCGTAGCTGATCCTCGGGCCGCAGCACCGTCGCGAGCGGCGCGATCTCGGTCTGGCCGTAGAAATTCCAGAACTTTACAGCGGGCAGACGGCGCTGGAGCTCGAGCAAGACTTCCACCGGCATGATCGAGGCGCCGTAATAGCCCTTCTGCAAGGTCGACAGGTCGGTCTTGTCGAAATTGGGTGAGCGCAGCATCGCGATCCAGATCGTTGGCGGCGCGAAGAACGACGTGATCCTGTGCGCCTGGATCAGCGCCAGGATGTTGTCGGCAGTCGGCTTGCCCGTAATCACGCCGGAGGCGCCGAGATAGACTTGCGGGCCAAGGAACACGTCGAGCTGGGCGCAATGATAGAGCGGCAGCGCGTGCAGGAATTTATCGTCCACACTCATGCCGCCGTCGATGATGCAGCTGACATACTGCCACATCACCGCTTCATGGGTCAGCATCGCCCCCTTGGGCAGCGATTCCGTGCCGCTGGTGTAGACGATCTGCGCGAGGTCGCGGCTGTCGACGGACGCCTCCAGGAACGAGCCGTCGGCATGAAGCAGATCGTCGAAGGTGGTGAGGCCGGCGGGCGCGGTGGCGGGATCCTCGCCCGGGAGCCAGATCATCTTCTCGACCGCACAGTCCTTGGCCGAGGCCGCTCGCGCGGGCTCGACGAAATCAGGCCCGGTCGCAAGCAGCTTTGCGCCGGAGCTCTTCAGGATGAAATTGATCTCATCCGGATTGAGCATGAAGTTGATCGGCACCAGCACCGCGCCGATCCGCGCCACTGCGAAGCGGAGCGCGGCAAAGGCATGGGAGTTGCGCGAGAGCACGGCGAGACGATCGCCCTTTTTGACGCCGAGGCCGAGCAGGCCGCGGCCGAACCGGTTGCAGATCGCGTCCATCTCGGCGAACGTCCAGCTCACGCCGCCGCAGCTTATCGCGAGCTTACCCGGATCGCGGCCCGCCGAACGGCGCAGGAGATCGCCGATGGAATGCTCGCGCGCTTTCGAGATGGTGGCTGCGGTGTCGCTGGACATTTCTATTCCCCAAGATTTGCAATTTGCGCGAAGCGTAGTCGGCGCTGTCGACTGCGTCAAATTGCCTGCGCGCCGGCGTCATGACGCAAGAATTGCCCCTTCGCCGGGGCAATCTAATCTGGCGCGCCAACTACAAAGATCGGGGGAAATGTCATGTATCGGATCGCACGCGCCGCCCTTGCGGCCGGGCTGTTGTCTGCGCTTTTCATCAATCCGTCGCCCGCCCAGCAGACCCCGCTCAAGATCGGCGTGCTCTCCGACTTCTCCTCGGTCTATTCCGACATCGGCGGTATGGGGAACGTCGAGGCCACCAGGATGGCCATCGAGGATTTTGGCGGGCAGATGTTCGGCAAGCCGATCGACATGGTCTCGGCCGACGTGCTCAACAAGCCCGACGTCGCCTCCACCATCGCCCGCAAATGGTGGGAGACCGAGGGCGTCGACATGATCATCGACCTGCCGACCTCGGCCACCGCGCTCGCCGTGATGGAGCTGTCGAAGCAGTACGAGAAGATCATGATCGTGACGGATGCGGCGAGCTCCGACATCACCGGAAAATCCTGCTCGCCCTACACCGCGCACTGGACCTACGACACCTATGCCAACGCCCACACCGTCGGCAGCGCCATCGTCAAGAACGGCGGCGACACCTGGTTCTTCCTCACCGCCGACTACGTGTTCGGCCATTCGGTCGAGCGCGACACCGGCGACGTGGTGAAGGCCGCCGGCGGCAAGGTGCTCGGCAGCGTCAAACATCCGCTCAACACCGCCGACTTCTCGTCCTTCCTGCTCCAGGCCCAGGCCTCCAAGGCCAAGATCATCGGGCTTGCCAATGGCGGCGGCGACACTATCAACGCGATCAAGCAGGCCGGCGAGTTCGGCATCGTCGCCGGCGGCCAGAACCTGGCGGCGATCGTGATGTTCATCTCCGACGTGCACAGCCTGGGGCTGAAGCTCGCGCAGGGGCTGATCATCACCGAGGCCTATTACTGGGACCTCAACGACAAGACCCGTGCCTTCGGCAAGCGCTTCCTGGAGCGCGTCAAGCGGATGCCGACGATGAACCAGGCCGCGACCTACAGCGCGACGCTGCATTACCTCAAGGCCGTGCAGGCCGCCGGCACCAGGGACACCAAGACCGTGATGGCCAAGATGCGCGAGCTGCCGGTGAGGGACGCCTTCACCGACAACGGCAGCTTGCGCGAAGACGGCCGCATGGTCCACAGCATGTACCTGTTCCAGGTGAAGAAGCCCGAAGAATCCAGGGGTCCGTGGGACTATTACAAGCTGCTCGCCGAAGTCCCCGCCGACCAGGCCTTCCGGCCGCTGAAGGACGGCGGCTGCCCGCTGCTGAATTAGCGCTTTGCGCGCATCGGGGACCTGCCTTCCGTCGCGGGGCGGGTCCACGGCATTGCATTGCACGGAAAAAACGAGCGAGCGCTCTCTCAGAAAATTCTGGTCCGCCCCCTTTCCCGACGGCCACTCTCTGCGCTAGGAATGACGACAAGGGTGTAAAGCCCACGCCTGGATCAACAACAACGCCAAAAGACCCGGGAAGAAATTTGGGGAGGCAGCGTGAATCTCGCGCGCCGACGACCTTGGACGAACGCGTTCTCGACGGAAGCGCTGTGCACGCGCATTCTGGAACGTCACCGCGACTCAATCCGCGTCCAGAAGCCACGTCTTGCCGTCGCAAATCTCGCGCGTATCATCGGCGCAACCCTCACCCTCTCCAACAAGCAGGGCTTTCACGCCACCACGCTCCGCCAGCTCGCGGAGGCCTCCGGCCTCAGCATGGGCGGCCTCTATACGTATATCGACAGCAAGCCCAGGCTCCTGTCGATGATCCTCGGCGAGGTCGCGGCAACGGCGACCGAGGTTCTGACGGCGCCTCCCGACGACGTCAGGAATGACGCCCACAGGCACCTCGACTGGATCATCGCGACCCATATCCGCATGAGCGAGGCGATGCAGCCCTGGTTCGTCTTCGCCTTCATGGAGGCGAAGTCCTTTCCGCCGGCGGAACGTCAGCGCGCGATCGACATGGAAGCCATGACCGAGAAGATCATCGCCGACGTCCTCAGGCAGGGCGTCGCCAGTGGCGCCTTCACGATCGACCATGTCAGGCTCACGGCGTCGCTGATCAAGCCGCTGCTGCAGGACTGGTACGTCAAGCGCGCCAAGTACCGCAAACGCGGCACGTCGATCGACGGATACATCGATGGCGTCGGCAACTTCGTGAGCGCCGCCTTGTCGAGTGGCACCCGCGCCAACGGACGCTCGTCCGCCAGGGCACGCTCGCGGCCAAAGCAGATGGCGCACCCATAGTCCGCAGGAAGGGCCAGGCGATGAAGCGTTTCCGGTTCAATCAGCAAGAGATCGTCTTCGCCGTCTTCGCGCTGCTGTTCCTGGTATTCTCGATCTTCCTGCGCGGCTTTCTCACCCCGGAGAACATGCTGACGCTGCTCCAGAACGTCTCCGTGCTCGGCATCCTCGGCCTTGCCATGGCGATCGTCGTGATCGGACGCGGCATCGACATCTCGCTGATCGCCGCGCTCGCCGTGCCGCCGGGGCTGGTCTTGCAGATGGTGCAGAACGGCCACTCGCTGCCGGCCTCGCTCCTGACCGCCGTGCTGCTGACGATTGCCTTCGGACTCGTCAATGGCTGGCTGATCGCCTACGCCGAGGTTCCCTCGTTGTTCGCGACGCTCGCGACCGGCTTGCTCCTCGCCGGTCTCGGGCAGGCCGCATTGTTCCAGCTCGACGTCGTGCAGTGGAGCCCCGGCATGGACGGCTTCGAGCGGCTCGGACAGGGCACGATCCTCGGCATCCCGACGTCGATCATCATGTTCGCGATCGCCTGCATCGTGGTGGCTTTCCTGCTGCGCCAGACGCGCTGGGGCGCCTATATCTATGCGATCGGCGACAACCCTTTCGCCGCGCGCGTCACCGGCATTCCCTCCCGCCCGATCATCGTCCTGCAATATGTGATCGCCGCCCTGATCGGCTGCTTCGCCGGCCTCGTGTTGGCTGCATCCGTCAACTCGATGCCGACCCGCATCTTCAACTCCACGCTCATCTACGACGTCATTCTGGTCGTCGTGCTCGGCGGCATCGGGCTATCGGGCGGCCGCGGCGGCGTCCTGAACGTCGTGATCGGCACGCTCCTGATCGGCACGATGCTCAACGGCATGACCATCATGGACATCTCCTACGCCGGGCAGAATCTCATCAAGGGCGTGGTTCTGCTGCTCGCCGTCATCACCGATTCCTTCCTCAATCCGCGCAACGAGGAGACGGCACAGCAGGGCGACATCTGACCGACCCAACGAGATAACGACAACCACAACCAAGGAGGAAGCAATGAAGCATCTCGGCAGCCCGACAAGGGCCATCGTTGCAGCACTGGGCCTTGCGGCCATGACCGCACCGGCTTTGGCCCAGCAGGGCCTGGACGAGCCGTTCCAGAAGCCGTTCAAGGAAGCGCTGGCCGGCAAGACCGTGGCCTATGTTCCGGTCGCGATGAACTTCGACCTCACCGAGGGCTGGTATGCGGGCCTGAAGAAGGAGCTCGAGCCGCTCGGCGTCAAGTTCGTGATCCGCGACGCCAACTGGAACACCAATGCCGGCGCGCAGGCCGTCACCTCGCTGATCTCGGAGAAGCCGGCGGTGATGGTGGTCCATAATCCGGACGTGCAGACCTATGCCAAATTGCTCCAGCGCGCCGAGAACGAAGGCATCTACGTCATCCAGATCAACATGGGCTCTGCCTATCGGAGCTCCGCCTTCGTCGGCGCCAACTGGGTCGAGATCGGCGAACGCCAGACCGAAGGCGTGGTCAAGGCCTGCGAAGGCAAATCGAACAAGATCGCGATCATCCAGGGCGCGCTGTCGGCGGCCGCCAGCGCCTATACGCTCAAAGGCGTCGAGAACGTGCTCGCCAAGCATCCCGAGATCAAGGTGGTGTCGAGCCAGGCCGCCGATTGGGACGCCGCCAAGGCCAAGGCGATCACGCAAACGGTGCTGAAGCAGAACCCCGATCTCTGCGGCATCGTCGGCTTCTGGGACGGCATGGATATCGGCACCGCGGCGGCCGTGAAGGAAGCCGGGCTCACCGGCAAGGTATTCCTGGCCACCTCGGGCGGCGGCGAACGCAAGGGCGCGTGCGAACTGGTGAAGTCGGGCGCGTTCGATCTCAACATGAGCTACGACGTGCCGACCCAGGCGGCACAGATGGCAGGCACGATCAAATGGCTGCTCTCGTCGGGCGTCAAGCCCGGCTCCGTCAAGGGCTCGGAATACACCACGCTGATTCCGATCACCAAGGAGAACGCCGACAGCCAGACCGCCTGCTGGAATCTCAGCGACCTCAAGAAATAGTTCGACGCTGACGCTCGAGGTCCCCTGGGCCGTTGCGGTCTCGGGGACCTCGCTCCCAACATCTTCCATGCCCCGCCGGAATGCCGATGCGCGACACCCTGACAAGCCTGCGTTACCGCTACTGGCCCGATCACCTGCTCGGCGAAATCCTGTCCAAGCGATGGACCGAGACGGCCATCCCGGTCATCCTGCTGCTGATCGTCGGCCTCGCGCTCAGCCGGTCCATCGACAATTTCCTGTCGCCGGCGAGCCTTGCCGACACCGCGCGCCAGGCCGGAGAGATCGGCTTCATCGCGCTCGGGCTGGCGCTGGTCGTCATCGTCGGCGGCATCGATCTGTCCGTCGGTTCGATCTTCGCACTGACGGATTTCTGCGCGCTCTATCTGCTCGACGTGCTGGGCTGGCCGGTCCCGGCGGTGGTGGCCGCCACGCTGCTCTGCGGTGCGCTGCTCGGCGCCGTCAACGGCGTCCTGATCGGTTATCTGCGGCTGCGCGCCTTCATCACCACGCTGATCACCCTGATCATCTACCGCTCGGCCTACGACCTCCTGATCCAGCGCTACTCCAACGCCATCGCGTCGGCCTTCCCCGACATCCCGTCCTGGGACTTCATCGGCGGCGGCAGCATTTTCGGCATCCCGACCGTGGCGCTGGTCTATATCGTCATCGCCATATTCGGCCATATCTTCATGACGCGGCTGCGGCCGGGCTGGCATATCACCGCGATCGGCGGCTCGCGCCGCTCGGCGTACAATTCCGGCATTCCCGTCCGTCGCACGATCGCACTCTGCTACGTCGCAAGCGGCGTGCTGACCAGCATCGGCGCGCTGTTCTTCGCCTCCCGGCTCGGCACCGTCGGCGGCGACATCGGCGTCGGCCTCGAGGTGATCGTGCTGACCGCGACGGTGCTGGGCGGCATCACGCTCGGCGGCGGCAAGGGCTCGGTCGCCAAATCCGCGGTCGGGGTCCTGATCGTGCTCCTGATCACCAATGGTCTCACGACCATGAACGCGCGCGGCGGCGTCAACCGGATGGCGCTCGCCGGCATCCTGCTTGTCGCCGCGATGGTCGACATCCGCTGGCAGAAGAATCGGACGCGCATCATCAGCAAGGTCTACGTCGCCCCGACCTACCACGCGCTGCCGCCGCCTCCCCCGACCGAGATCGGGCAGGGCGGCCCGTTCGAGCAGAACGACAAGCTGCGCGATGTCGAATTGATCGGCCTTGGCCGCATCGAGGCGCCGGAGGACGTCATCCTCGATCGCCACGACAACCTCTATGCGGGCTCGCGCCACGGCGACATCATCCGCTTCCTCGCGCCCGACTATCAGAAGATGGAAGTATTCGCCCATATCGGCGGCCAGCCGCTCGGCATGGCCTTCGATCGCGAGGACAATCTCTACATCTGCATCGGCGGCATGGGGCTCTATCGCATCAAGCCCGATGGCACCGTGGAAAAGGCGACCGACGAGACCAACCGCAGCATGCGTTCGGTCAACGACGACAGCCGCCTTCGGCTCGCCGACGACCTCGACATTACCGACGACGGCCTCATCTTCTTCTCCGAGGCGACCGTGCGCTACGAGATGGACGAGTGGCCGATCGATGGCCTCGAGGCGCGGGGCAACGGCCGCATCATCTGTTACGACACCAGGACCGGCGCGACACGGACGGAATTGCGCGGCCTCAAATTTCCCAACGGCATCTGCGTGGCCAGCGACGGCCAGTCGATCCTGTTCGCCGAGACCTTTGGCTGCTCGATCAAGCGCTATTGGTTCGCAGGACCGAAGAAGGGCGCGGTCGAGGTGGTGATGGACAACCTCCCCGGCTACCCCGACAACATCAACCTCGCCTCCGACGGCAATTACTGGCTGGCGCTGGTCGGCATGCGCAGCCCTTCGCTCGACCTCGCCTGGAAGATGCCCGGCTTCCGGCGCCGCATGGCCAAGCGTGTGCCGGTCGACGAGTGGCTGTTCCCCAACATCAACACGGGCTGCGTGGTCAAGTTCAACGAGCAGGGCAAGATCCTCGAATCGTTCTGGGACCTGCGCGGTGAAAACCATCCGATGATCACCTCGATGCGCGAGCATCGCGGCTACCTCTATCTCGGCGGCATCGCCAACAACCGGATCGGCCGCTACAAGCTCGACAACGCCGATCCCGACTTCGTCCAGTATGACAAGCGGTGGGGGAAGCTGTCGTGATCGCAGCCGTCAGGGAATTCGCCAACCGCTTTCTCGGGCGCGGCGAAGCCACCATCACGGTGCCGTCCTTCGACGGTGCCTTGAAGCCCAACCAGAAGCTGGAAGCCGCCGACACCTTGCTGACGTGCCAGGCGCCGGAGGACCTCGCCACCGATGGCCGCAACCTCTTCATTGCGGACGGTCCGCGACTGATGTGCCTGAATGGCGGCTCGCCCTCGGAGATCCGCACCTTCGATCGGCCGATCTCGGCGTTGTGTGTCCTTCCCGAAGGCGGCCTTGCCGTGGCGCTCGGGGGACGCGAGGTGCGTCTCTATGCAAGCCCTTCGGCCGAACAGCCAAGCGTGACGTTTACCGACGCCGCCTTCAATGCCGTCAACGCGCTCGCGCCAGCGGGCGACAACACGCTGATTGCGACGGACGGCTCGGCGACATGCGGCGTCGACGACTGGGCGCGCGACCTGATGGAGCTCAACCGGAGCGGCCGCGTGTTCAGGCTGGATCCCGGCAGCAAATCCGTGACGGCGCTGGCCCAGGGGCTCGGCCATGCCTTCGGCGCCTGCGCGCATGGCAACGGCGTGCTGGTCAGCGAGAGCTGGCGCCACCGCCTCGTTCTGGTGACGCCGGGCGCATCGCCCCAGATCGTGCTCGCCCACCTGCCCGTCTATCCGTCGCGACTGACAGGAGCCGCGGGCGGCGGCTACTGGCTCACCGCCTTCACCGCGCGCACCCAGCTCATCGAGTTCGTGCTGCGTGAGCCGGCCTATCGCCGCCGCATGATGACGGAGATCGATCCGGCGTATTGGGTTGCCCCGCGCCTGCGCTCAGGCCTCTCGTTCAAGGAGCCGATGCAGGGCGCGCACATCAAGACCATGGGCGTCATCAAGCCGTGGGCGCCGCCGCGATCCTACGGACTCGTCATCCGTCTCAACCCCGATGGCCAGCCGCTCTATTCGCTGCACAGCCGGGTTGACGGCGTCAATCACGGAATCGTTGCGGCCATCGAGATGTGCGACGACCTCGTCCTGATCGCCAAGGGACCTGGCCGTGTCCTGCGACTGCCACTGGCCGGCCTTGCCGAGGAGTCTTGCCAATGAGCGACATCATGCTCTCGCTGCGCAAGGCGACAAAACTCTACGCCGGCGTTCCCGCCATCGACGGGGTCGACTTCGACCTGCGCCGCGGCGAGATCCACGCGCTGGTCGGCGAGAACGGTGCCGGCAAGTCGACGCTCACCAAAGTCATGGCCGGCGTGGTGACGCTGACCTCGGGCGCCATGACGGTCGACGGCGCGGACGTCGCACCGAGGACGCCGCTGGAGGCACGCAATCTCGGCATCGCCATGGTGTTCCAGGAGAACAGCCTGGTGCCGACCATGACGGTGGCGCAGAATTTATTCCTCGGGCAGGAGAAGTTTTATAACCGCTTGCGCGGAATCTACATCGCCGCGCAGCAGTTTTTGCAATCGCTCAATTTCGACGTCACGCCGACCGCCACGGTCAGCGGTCTCGGCGCGGCCAAGAAGCAGATGGTGGAAATCGCGCGCGCGGTTCTGCACCGCGCCAAGGTCATCATCTTCGACGAGCCGACCGCGTCGCTGACGCCGGAGGAGAAGAAGTACTTCTTCGACCTCGTCCGCGACCTCAGGAAGCGCGGGGTCTCGATCGTCTTCATATCGCATGCGCTGGAAGAGGCCCTGCTGCTCGCCGACCGCATCACGGTCCTGCGCGACGGCAAGCATGTCGTGACCGACGACGCCGCCAGGTTCGACCGCGCCGCGATCGTACAGGCCATGGTCGGCCGCGACCTGTCGAACACGCTCTACGGCGCACGCAAGCGCGGCGTGCGGCCGGCCGGCGCGCGCGTGCTCACGGTGCAGAATTTGAAGATGGCGCCGATGGTGAAGAACAATTCGCTGTCGGTGTTCGCAGGGCAGATCACCGGCGTATTCGGCCTCGTCGGGGCCGGCCGCACCGAGACGTTCAAGATCGTCTCCGGCGTGCTGAAGCGCGACTTCTTCCACGGCGGCGAGATCCTGCTGCACGACAAGCCGGTGCGCTACCGGGTGCCGGCGCCGGCGGTCAAGGCCGGCATCGCCTATGTCACCGAGGATCGCAAGGTCGAGGGCTTCTTCGAGACGTCCTCGATCGCGCGCAACATCTATCTCGGGCTTCTGTCGAAGTTTCCCAAGGGCCGCATGATGCTGTCGCGGCGGGAAACCGCGACCATCGGCAAGACCTGGATCGAGAAGCTCGGGGTTCGCGCCATCGGCGACCACGGCAAGGTGGTCGAGCTGTCCGGCGGCAATCAGCAGAAGGTCGTGATCGCCAAATCGCTGGTGCAGGAGCCCGACCTGATCATCTTCGACGAGCCGACCCGCGGCGTCGACGTCGGCGCCATCGTCGAGATCCACGAGCTGATCAACCAGCTCGCCGACGAGGGCAAGGCCGTCGTGGTCATCTCGTCCTATTTGCCCGAGATCATGGCGCTGTCCGACCGCATCCTGGTCTCACGCCAGGGCAAGGTCGTGGAGGAATTCTCCGCGCTGGACGCGACGGAGGAAAGGATCATGTACGCGGCGATCCACTAGGCGCCGCCAGAGCGCTCGGGGCCAGCCGACTGCCTGAACCTTGGGCAGAGGCAACGGTCGCGCAATCTGATCTGCATCAAGTTGCGCTGCAAAAATCGCTGCAATGTTGGACCAACTTCGGCTGCGCGGCTTCCACCTCGGAGATATCCGTAGCGGCCGGCCATTCGTGTCTCAACATGTGGGCGCCGCGGCGCGGCGTTATGAACAGATGAACTTCACTCCGGGCCGCGTCATCGCCGCGATCGCCATCCTGCTTGCAGGCGGCGGCTATTACTACTGGCAGCACCGCGATTCCAACACGCTGCCGGCGGGCTTTGCCCGCGGCAACGGCCGCATCGAAGCGGTCGAGATCGACATCGCCACCAAGACGCCGGGCCGGATTCGCGAAATCCTTGTCAACGAAGGTGATTTCGTGAACGCCGGCCAGGTTCTGGCGCGGATGGACACCGAGCAATTGCAGGCGCAGCGCCGCCAGGCCGAAGCGCAGCTCCAGCGCGCATCCATCAATGTCGAGACCGCGAAGAGCCTGGTGAACCAGCGCGAGGCCGAACGCAGGGCTGCGGAGGCTGTGGTCGACCAGCGCATCGCCCAGCTCGACACCGCCAGCCGCAAGCTCGATCGCTCCGAGCAATTGATCAGGACGAATGCGGTGTCGCAGCAGGTGCTGGACGACGACCGCTCGGCCAACGCCACGGCGAAGGCGGCACTTGCCGCAGCCCAGGCCCAGGTCGCGGCCTCAGAGGCGGCGATCAGCTCCGCCCGCGCCATGGTGATCGATGCCGGCGCCTCGGTCGACGCCGCCAAGGCCGCGATCGAAAGCATCAACGCCGACCTCAACGACAGCGTGCTGAAGGCGCCGCGCGAAGGCCGCGTCCAGTATCGCGTGTCGCAGCCGGGCGAGGTGCTCGCGGCCGGCGGCCGCGTCCTCAACATGGTCGATCTTGGCGACGTCTACATGACATTCTTCCTGCCGACCGCGGATGCCGGCCGCGTCGCGATCGGCTCCGAGGTCCGCCTCGTGCTCGACGCCATCCCGCAATACGTGATCCCGGCCAAGGCCACCTTCGTCGCCGACGTCGCGCAATTCACGCCCAAGACCGTCGAGACCGAGGAGGAACGCCAGAAGCTGATGTTCCGCATCAAGGCGCATATCGCGCCCGAGCTGCTGCGCCAGCACATCGAGCATGTGAAGACCGGCCTGCCCGGCATGGCCTATGTGCAGCTCGATCCGGCCGCGCAATGGCCCGACAATCTCAAGATCAAAGTGACCCGATGAGCGCGACTGCCGCAGCCGACGCACCGGCCGGGCCCGGCAGCGTGGTGCATCTCGAAGGCGTTGGCCTGAGCTACGGCAAGACCCGCGCGCTGGATGGCATTACCCTCGACCTGCCGTCCGGCTGCATGATCGGATTGATCGGACCCGACGGCGTCGGCAAATCCAGCCTGCTCGCGCTGATCGCCGGCGCGCGCGAGATCCAAGAGGGACGCATCCATGTGCTTGGCGGCGACATGGCGAGCTCGCGCCATCGCCGTGCGGTCTGCCCTGATATCGCCTATATGCCGCAGGGGCTGGGCAAGAATCTGTATCCAACGTTGTCGGTGTTCGAGAACATCGACTTCTTCGGCCGCTTGTTCGGACACGACAAGGCGGAACGAAGCAGACGGATCGCTGGCCTTTTGCGCGACACCGGGCTTACCCCCTTCGCCGACCGCCCGGCCGCAAAGCTCTCCGGCGGCATGAAGCAGAAGGTGGGCCTGTGCTGCGCCCTGATCCACGATCCCGAGTTGCTGATCCTGGACGAGCCGACCACCGGCGTCGATCCCTTGTCGCGGCGCCAGTTCTGGGAGCTGATCGCCTCGATCCGGAGCAGCCGGCCCGGCATGAGCGTGATCGTCTCGACCGCCTATATGGAGGAGGCCGCGCAGTTCGACTTCCTGATCGCGATGAACGCCGGCCGCGTGCTGGCGACGGGAACGCCTGCCGCGCTCAAGCGTCAGACCGGCGCCGACACGCTCGACGACGCCTTCATCCGCCTCTTGCCGGAGGCCGATCGCGGCAATCACACCGGCGTCGTCATCCCGCCGCGCAGCGCGGACCATGACGAGATCGCGATCGAGGCGGACCACCTGACCCGGCGTTTCAATGACTTCGTCGCTGTCGACGATGTCAGCTTCCGCATCAGGAAGGGCGAGATCTTCGGCTTCCTCGGTTCGAACGGATGCGGCAAGACCACGACCATGAAGATGCTCACCGGCCTGTTGCCCGTGAGCGAGGGCAATGCGCGACTGTTCGGCAATGCGATCGATGCCGGCGATATGTCCGTGCGCCGCCGCATCGGCTACATGTCGCAGGGGTTCTCGCTCTATTCGGAGCTGACGGTCGCCCAGAATCTCGATCTGCATGCGCGGCTGTTCGGGCTGTCGGCGGAGACTATCGCCGCGCGCATCAGCGAGATGATCACCCGGTTCGATCTTGCGGAGGTGGCCGACGCCCTGCCCGACGCGCTGCCGCTCGGCCTGCGGCAGCGGCTGTCGCTGGCGGTCGCCATGATCCATGCGCCGGACATCCTCATTCTCGACGAGCCGACCTCCGGCGTCGATCCCGTCGCCCGCGACCGCTTCTGGCAGATTCTCGCCGAGCTCTCGCGCAAGGACAACGTCACCATCTTCGTCTCGACCCATTTCATGAACGAGGCCGAGCGCTGCGACCGGATCTCGCTGATGCACGCGGGCAAGGTGCTGACGTCGGACACGCCTGCCGCGATCGTGGCCGCGCGCGGCACCGCCACGCTGGAGCAGGCCTTCATCGCCTGCCTCGAAGAGGCGATCGCTGACACGACAGATGCAGCCGGCCCGCCTGCGGCCGCATCGCCCGCGCCGGCTGCGACCGCTACGCCGCCGCGCAAGCGCAGCAGCGCGACGTTCAATCCGATCCGCATGCTGGCCTATTCCCGGCGCGAGGCGCTCGAGCTGCGCCGCGACCCGATCCGCGCGACGCTCGCGATCCTCGGCAGCGTGCTGCTGCTGTTCGTGCTCGGCTACGGCATCAGCATGGACGTCGAGAACCTGACCTTCGCCGTGCTCGACCGCGACGACAGCGCCATCAGCCGCGACTACAGCCTGCAGATCGCGGGGTCGCGCTACTTCACTGAAAAGCCTCCGATCACGGATTACGCCGATCTCGACCGCCGGATGCGCGCCGGCGAGATTGGCCTCGCCATCGAGCTGCCGCCCGGCTTCGGCCGCGACGTCAGCCGCGGTCGCCATGTCGAGATCGGCGCCTGGGTCGACGGCGCCAACCCCACCCGCGCCGAAACGCTGCGCTCTTACGCCCAGGCGATCCACGCCACCTGGCTCGCGCAGAAGGGCCGCGAGCTCTATGGCGAGGCGGCGATCGCCGGTTCCTACAAGCTCGAGCTCCGCTACCGCTACAATCCCGACGTCAGAAGCGTCGTCGCCATGGCGCCCGGAATCATTCCGCTGCTCCTGATCATGATTCCGGCGGTGCTCGCCGCACTCGCGGTGGTGCGCGAGAAGGAGCTCGGCTCGATCGTCAATTTCTACGTGACGCCGGTGACGCGGCTGGAATTCCTGCTCGGCACGCAACTGCCCTATGTCGTGCTGGCATTCGGCAACTTCCTGCTCCTGGTCGGCTTCGCGCTCGCCGTCTTCGGCGTGCCCTTCACCGGCAGCTTTCCGACCTATGCGCTCGCCGCCCTGCTCTATGTCACCGCCACGACCGGCATGGGGCTGGTGATCTCGGCCTTCATGAACAGCCAGATCGCGGCGCTGTTCGGCACGGTGCTGATCACGCTGATCCCGGCCATCCAGTATTCCGGGCTGATCGATCCGGTTTCATCGCTCCAGGGCCTGGGCGCACTGGTCGGGCGGCTCTATCCCACCACCTATTTCGTCACGATCTCGCGCGGCACCTTCTCCAAGGGGCTCGGTTTCGAGACTCTCCACAACGATCTCCTGGCGCTCGCCGTCATGATCCCGGTGCTGGTGGCAGCCGGCACAATGCTGCTGAAGAAACAGGCCCGCTGACCATGCGCATCGACAACGTGCTTCAGCTCGGCATCAAGGAATTGCGTGGCCTCGTGCGCGACCCGATGCTGCTCGTGCTCATCGTCTACTCCTTCACGCTGGCGGTCTATGCAGGTGCCAAGGCACTGCCGGAAACGTTGAACCGCGCCGCGATCGCCATCGTCGACGAAGACCATTCGCCGATATCGACCCGCATCGAGATGGCGTTCACGCCACCCTACTTTTCCGAGCCGCGCCTGATCTCGCAATACGAGATGGACCGGCGGATGGACGCGGGTCTCGACACCTTCGCACTCGACATACCGCCGGACTTCCAGCGCGACCTGCTGGCGCGGAGATCGCCCGCGATCCAGCTCAACGTCGATGCGACGCGGATCTCGCAGGCCTTCAACGGCGGCGGCTATGTCGAACAGATCGTCAGCGCGGAGATCGCGGAATTTCTGGCGCACACGCGCAATGCACAGGCCGCACCGATCGAGCTGGCGCTGCGGGCGCGGTTCAACCCGGAACTGAAGAAGTCCTGGTTCGGCGCCATCGACCACGTGATCACCTCGATCACCATGCTCTCGATCATCCTGACCGGCGCAGCGCTGATCCGCGAGCGCGAGCACGGCACGATCGAGCACCTGCTGGTGATGCCGGTCACGCCATTGGAAATCATGGTGAGCAAGATCTGGTCGATGGGAGCGGTGGTGCTGATCGCCTCCGCCTTGTCGATCATCTTCGTGGTCAAGGGGTGGCTGGCGGTTACCATCGATGGCTCGGTGGCGCTGTTCCTCGTCGGCGCGGCGCTTCAGCTCTTCGCCACCACCAGCATGGGCATCTTCCTCGCCACCGTCGCCGGGTCGATGCCGCAGTTCGGGCTGCTGCTGATCATGATCCTGCTGCCGCTGCAAACCCTGTCGGGCAGCATGACGCCGCGGGAGAGCATGCCGCAATTCGTCCAGGACATCATGCTGGCGGCGCCCAACACGCATTTCGTGATGCTCGCGCAGGCGATCCTGTTCCGCGGCGCGGGCCTGGAGGCCGTCTGGCCACAGCTCGTCGCGCTCACGCTGATCGGCGTCGTCTTCTTCCTGATCGCGCAGCGCCGGTTTCGCGCGTTTCTGGCCTAGGCACGACGCGCGGCCCGAGCATATTGCCCGGCCTCAAAGCTTGTGCCCCTTCTGCCGCAGCGCCTCGATCAGGCGCTGCTTCAGCTCGTCGGCCGCCTTCTGACCGACGTCCTGGCCGATCTGCATGCTCGCCTGCGCCAGCGCATCCGACTTCTCCAGGAATTTTCGTCCCACGGGCTGGGCGTAGAACGCCTCGATCTGGCGCAGCTCATCGACGGTGAAGCTGGCGGCGTAGAGAGCCGCGATCTGATCGATCATCGAGGCGACGAACGGAGCATAGATCTCGGCGCCGGGCGCCGTCAGCGCATCATAGTCGCGCTCGATCTCCGGCCTGTCCTGGGCGACCACGGGCCTGAGCTTGAGCAGGAGCTGCGGCAGCAGCGCACGATACTGGTCGGCAATCTTCAGCGTGACGACGAGCTTGCGCGCTGCATTCATCGCCTCCGGCGGCGGCGCCTGCGCCGACGCGCCGCAAACCAGGAACAGGAGCGTGCCGGCGATCGTCAACAAACGTCTGGACATGAACCTCTCCGTGAGAAGGCGAGCTGGCGCCACGATGCTTTCAACGGCTCGCGGGCGCCCCGGCCGCGGCCGGAGCGCTTTCGGGCTCGGAATCCTCGACCTCCGTCACCTTCACGAACAGGCTGGGCACGCGTTCGGCACGATCGAGCAGCCAGGCGGCACCGATCATGATGACGATGCCGACGACGGAGACGGCGAGCTGCTCCCAGACGCCCTTGGTGTATTGCGTCAGGATCCAGTGCGCGGAGAACGACAGGAACACCCCGAGGCAGAAGATCGGCAGCGAATGCTGGCCGCAGAGGATGACCGGGCGCAGCCAGGGTGTGTGCAGCGACCGCCATTTGCGCGAGATGAAATGGGTGACCCAGATCGCCAGCGCCAGGAAATGCGTGAAGCGCAGCATGTCGAGATCGGTCTTGTCGATCGGGTAGATCGCCTTGATCATCCATTTCGGGATCAGGGCCTCGAGCGCGGGAACGTGCCAGGTCATCACGATCAGGAGCGCGAAGGCGAGCCAGGCCGCCGCGAGCGTCATCGCCGCCTTCGACCACACCCATTTCGCGATCTTCCCGATCTGGCCGATGCCGCACCAGGCCGCGAACACGAACATCAGCTGCCAGCAGAACGGGTTGAAGTACCATTTCGTGCCGGGCGGATAGGAGGCGACGTTCCAGTCGAACCAGCGCGACAGCACATAGAGCACCACGGAGGCGGCGAGGGTCAGGTTCGGCCGCCGCACCAGGCACCAGACGATGAAGGGCGAGGCGAACACCAGCGCGATGTAGAGCGGCAGCACGTCGAGATTGACCGGCTTGTATTTCAGGACGATCGCCTGCCCGATCAATTCGTCCGGATGCGACAGGAAGTTGAACACGTTGAACTCGTGCTCGTACATCGGATTGTCGAAGCGGCGCGCGGTGCGCGCGATCTGCGCCGTGAACAGCAGGAACAACATGATGTGGGCGACGTACATCTCGGCCGCGCGACGCCACAGCCGCTTGAGCGCGGCGAGAAACCAGCCGCCCGCGATGATCGGCCCGTAGATCCAGCCGACCAGGTAGCCGGAGATGAAGACGAAGAACTCGGCGGCGTCGCTGAAGCCGTAATTGCGCAGCGTCAGCCAGGCCACGACGTCGTGCGGGATGTGGTCGAGGAAGATCATCCACAGGCCGATGCCGCGGAAGAGATCGAGCCGCAGGTCGCGCTCGACCGGCGCCAACAGTGCTGACTGGTCCCGTGTGATCATGGCCCCGCCTCTTCCGGTGGGCGTCGCGCCGTGGCGGCGCCGACAAAATGGAATGCTAAAAAACGCGAATCAAAAGATCACCTGGCCCTGCGGCTAGCTTCCCGCCAACGGTAGCCGACCCAGGTGCCCGCGCAAGGGACTTCGTCATCACGGGCGGCGGGGACCACCGCCGGGCCGCGCCGAACCGGCGGCCATCCCGCTAAAACATCGAAAACAACCCCATGCACAGTAGAAGTGGCACGATAAGCCATTGTGATTACTACAAAATAAAAACGATATGTCGGGCAAGAAGGTCACCCCGGCGGTACGATCGCACGGCAGGCGGATTGAGAGGCAGGGGTCAGGCGAGCTCGTCGCCCCGGGCGAGCATCCCGGTCAGCATCGCCTCGGCCTTCTGCTTCAGCGGCAGCGCGCCGCTGTCGGATGCGATCGCGATCGCCGCGCGCAGGGCGGCAAGGATCGCGGCCTTGTTCTCCTCGCTGGAGGGCGGCGTCACCACGGCTTCGCCGAACAGGGCCTCGGCCTCGAGGCCGGCAAACCCCTGCTGCCGCGCGGTGTTGCGCGCCTCGCGCAGCATGTTCTGCGCGGCCTGGACGTCGCCGAGCCGGCGGGTTGCCAGCGCCAGGTAGATCGAGCTGCGCAGCACCGCCGAGGTATAGCCGACCGCCTTCGCCTCCTCGCGCGCCTCGCCGAGCATGCCGCGCGCCCGATCGAACAGACCCTGCTCGAGATAGGCGATGCCGAGGTGGCAGGCGAGCACCGGCACGAACAGCCGAATGCCATGCTTCTGCGCGAGGACGAAACCCTCTTCGAGGATGGCGGCGGCCGCCGCCGGATCGTTGCGGCCGAGCTTCAGCCACCCGCCGCTATAGGCCGCCGCGACGCGGTCATAGGGACGGCCCGTCTCCTCCGCGATCGCCGCGGCCTGCTGCTGGAGCTGCTCGGCGGCATCGAGCTCGCCCATCACGGTGTGGGTGAAGCTTTTCATCATGCAGCAGAGGAGGAGCGTGTATTTTGGGGGCGTTCCGAAGGGCGCGCTTGCCTCCGGCCCCATGAGATTAGCGCGGCCTCGCGCCAACGTCTGCTCCGCTTCGCGATATCGACCGGCGAGAAAATAGGCCTGTCCCAGATTGTATTGTGCAAGGTTGCGCCAACCCGGGTTGCCTGACTTCTCGGCGAGGCCAACGACCTCCCGGCCGAGCGCAACCGCTTCAGTTGGCGTTCCGTAGAAATTCTGTCCACCCGCCATGACGGTCATGGCGGCGACCTTTCTTCCGATGTCGTCAATTCCACTGGCCCGGCGTTCGGCCTCTTTTCCGAGATCGATCCACTCGGCAACCTGACCGGACCAGATGAATGCCATTCGCGCCTCCATCCGGAGGTCAATTGCATCTGCCTCCCGCGAAGGAGTCATCGGTGTTTTGTCGAGCGAACTCATCGCGATCCCGAAATAGTCGACCGCATCGGCATATGCCGAGCGCACAAGACATTTCCGCGCGGCCCCCCTCCCGTACCCGAACGCTTTCAGCCAATCCTTCGCGCGCATTGCGTGGTAGCAAAGCGTGTCAGGACCGTCGCTCCATGTCTCGTCGCTTTCGAAGGCCGCAAGAATTCGCGCATGTATATTTTCGCGCACCTTTTCGACCATCGACTCGTAGGTCACTTGGCGGACCATCTCGTGCTGGAACTCGATCGAGTCCTCAAGTTCACTATCGATCCTGACGAGGAGCTCGGCTCGGTCGAGCGCTCCAAGGCAATCCTGGAAAACGTCTTCGGGCAGCGCCGCGACGTTCCGCAGCATCATCACGCTTGAGCGCGGCCCCAGCGCCGCCGCTATTTGGAGAACCGAGCGCTCCTGCCTTGAAATGCGATCGAGCCGCGCCGCAATCACGCCCTGAATGCTGGTGGGGATGCCGAGCTCATCAATGGGTCGAACGAGCGCAAGGTCACCCCACTGACCGCGAAGCGTGCCACTATCTTTCAGTCCGCGGCAGACTTCCTCGAGAAACAGGGGAACGTTGGCCGTATGAGAGATGATACGGTTCTTCAAATCGGTGTTCGTCGCCGACGGTCCGAGCATATCGGCCAACATGGCCAATCCCGAATCGTCATCCAGGGGGCGCATTGCAATCACTTCCGCGTGGCAGCGCGCGATCCACTCAGGCATGCCGTTCGGCCTGCTCGTGAGAAAAACCATCAGGTTGGGGCTCTGCAACGACGCGATTGCAGCAACAACCGCATCGCTGGCTCGGTCGATCCAGTGCAGGTCCTCGATGAGAAGAACGGTGCGCTGCTGGAAGGCCAAGCCTTGAACGATGGCGCAACTTGCATCGGAAATGGCACGCGCGCGCGCGTAAGGCTCCAACTCGCTCCAGCGAGGATCCTCGACCGGAATATCCAATATGGAATCGATCGCGAGTTGATGGATTGCCTGCAACTCCTGTCGGATGTCGACCAGACCATCCGAATCTCTGGCGGTAACTTCGGAGATCGAAAGTATAATGCGCTTGAGCGCGCTGAACGGCACGCCCTGAAGGTTCGGGCTGCACTCGGCGTCGATCAACCGCCAGCCATCGGCCTTGAGCTCCTGGGCGAACTCATGTGCGAGCCGCGATTTTCCGATGCCTGCATCGCCGATCAGAAGGACCGTCTGCCGGCTTGCACTGGACCTCTCGGCGGCGCGTCCCAACAGGGCCCGCTCGGTCGTTCGATCGACAAACCGCGAAACGCTCCGCGCACGTCGCACCCGCCAGCTTGAAAGGTCGCTCGCGCCGACGACACGGTAGACCGGCAGCGGCTCGTTGAAGCCGCGCAGCACCTTGAGGCCCAGGGATTCGAATCGGACATGTCCATCCGCGAGTTTCTGGCAGGCTTCCGACACGTAGATCTGATTGGCCTCGGCCGCTGCCTCCAGCCGCGCGGCAAGATGCTGAGCGGCGCCTCCGATCTCGTAGACCTTGGAAAACTCGCTGGCGACCATATAGGCGACGACGTGCCCCGAATGGAGGCCGACCCGAACCTGAAGTCCGGGATCCCCAAGACGGCCAACGCGCCGGACAAGCTCGATGGCAGCATGGCAGGCCAGCGGCGCATGGTTGTCGTCGGCGATCGGGGCACCAAAGACCGCGGTCAAGCCGTCCCCCAACTCCTTGCTGACGATGCCGCCGAACTGGCGTACCGCGCCCCTCATGGCCGCCAGCGCAGGCTCCAGGCGTGAGACGGCCTCCTCCGGCTCCAGTTCGGCAACAAGCCCTGTGGAGTCGATGACGTCGGCTCGGAGAATTGTCACAAACCGCCGCTCGCTGTCGGGATCAGCACGCCGACGTACCGCCGCCCCACACTTGGAGCACCAGCTATCGTCGGGATCAATCGCCGACTGACACGCGAAGCAATGCATTCCTGCGCCTTCAAGGATCGCGGCGTCGCTGTCGTCCAGCGCCCGCGAGCAACTCGTGGTAAGAATACCTATCAAGAACCGCTTAGCAAATCGGACTTGCCCATCGCCGTTTAGCGGGGCGCGGTGCGGTTGGCGATCTGGACGAAACACAGTCCTGAGTGGTAGCGTACGCAAATCCCAGCAAAGATGGGGCATATATCGGCGAGGCCAGGTTGGCAAAACCAACCGGCGTCGTGGAGCTGTATGTATTTTCGCAAAGCCAAGGACATATTGAGGGAAAAGACGATGGGGTCGAGAACTTACACCGGGGCTTCATTCAAAGATTTGATGAACGACAATTATTTCCCTCTGGAAAACATGCAGAGGAGCGTGGACATCCTCAAGGCGTCGCCGGACATCCATCTGCCGACCCTGGAGTACGGCCAGTACCACCTGATCCTGACGCCGGCGGACAAATGGCCGGACGGGAGTGCGGCGTACTGGCACAAGGAGAAGGGCCGGGCTCGCGTCGACCTCACCACGCAGCTGAATACGGTCCCGCTGTCCAAGGACGAGCCCGGCGTGATCCCGCTGACGCGATGCGCGCTGCTCGATGCCTGCGTGCGGAAATGCTTCAATTCCGAGCCGCCGATCCCGATGAAGACGAATATCATCACCCACGCGGCGAGCGACGCCTATGCCGACCGGCACGAAATCCGGCTGGAGTGGGAGTACGACAATGGTGAGGACCAGGCGCCGACGTTGCTCCACCTGACGATGGTCTGTCCGTACCGACCCTGATTCCGAGCGGGAGCAGCGCGGAAGCTTCCGCACCAATCGAAGGTGGTCCGTCGTCGCCACAGCATACGTTGCACGACGGACCAATCATGCCCCGCCCGCTCGGCCCGAAGGCCGCGGCGCACTGTCTCGCTGCCGCCCCGTCATGGGCCTGTCGCACGAAAATGATCTGTTCCAGCTGTGCGCGTGCGAGCCGCCTGCTTGAGGCAACCGTCGCGTCCATTGACAGGAGCGGCCGATGCCGGTGGGACTGCTGGAGGTCGAAGGCACGATCGAGGTCAGCCAGTTCTGGCCGGAGGGGAGGTCTGACGCCGACACCACCAAGGTCGTGGTGAACGTCGCGCCCGATGCGATCCGCTTCCGCAAGAACGACACCTCGCCGTTCCAGCCGACCCATGTCTTCGACAACGCCAAGGTCAAGGGCCGGACCAACACGGCACCGATCAAGAACGGCAAGCTGACCGTGCGCCTTCAGGGCATCGACGCGCCGGAGCTGCACTATCAGCCGTCGCCGCTGTCGCCGGCCGAGAAGAAGGGCCTGGCGGATGCCAAGCGGCAGGCCTATCACGAGGTCACGCACCCCTACCGGCAATTCCTCGGCGCGACGTCGAGCAAGGCGCTGCATGACTTCCTCAGCCGTGCCGGCGGGGCGACGCTGGCCTGCCGGGTGTTCACCCGTGTCGATGCGCCGAACGAGGTGTTCGACACCTATGGACGGCTGGTCGGCGACATCGAGGTGGCGGTCACGAACAAGACGGTCGACATCAACCACTGGCTGGTCGAGCAGGGCTTTGCCTATCCGACGTTCTACTCCTCGATGAACGACGACGAGATCAAGGCCTTCCTCGTGCTCGCCAAGGCCGCGCGGACGAAGAAACTGCCGGTCTGGAAGCATCTCGCCAAAACCGTTCCGGCCTTCGACTTCGACCTGCGCGAGCCCAAGAAGAACGAGACCGACGTGCTCGCGACCGACAAGGGCCCGGTGATCCTGCCAAAACTCTACCGCCGCCAGACCAACTGGTCGGCGCGCAAGAAGGCGAAGGTGACCAGCCAGACCTTCCAGAAATTCCTGGGTGAAGGATCAGGCGGCAAGCCGGACACCTGCTACGAGATCGACGACTTCCTGACCAACGGCGTTCACTCGGCGACGCCGCGGAATTTTGCGGAGTTCGTCGAGGGCGGGAAGACCATCAAGTTTCAGCCGGAGGGGCTGGTGTTCGGCGAGGCGCCGTCGAGCCTGGTCGGGGCGGACAACAAGTCCATCCTCCATTTCTGAGGCCTGCCTGTCGCCAAACAAAATGGCCCGCGTCGCGCGGGCCATTTTCTCATCCAAAGCTGCGAAGTCCGAACTTGGCCTTCAGCGACGTCGCGCCGCCAGAGCGCCTGCTCGTTAGCGAAGGCCGCCGGTGACGTGAAGTGTCTCGCCGGTGACGTAGGACGCGTCGTCCGATGCGAAGAAGGCCACCGCGGCAGCGATCTCCTCGACCTTGCCGATGCGGCCAAGCGGGGTGGTGGATTCGATCCAGTTGCGCATGTCGCCCTCGTGCAGGCCGGCCGACACGACGCCTTCGGTGGCGATCATGCCTGGATTGACGGCGTTGACGCGAATCTTGCGCGGCGCGAGCTCCTTCGACAGCACGGAGGAGATCGCATCCACCGAGGCTTTGGTCGCAGTGTAGACGGCGGTGTTCGCCGGCGCGATGGTCGATACGCCGGAGCTGATGTTGATGATACTTCCGCCGTTGGCGTTGAAGTGCTTCGCCGCTTCACCCGAGACCAGCAGCAGGCCAAGCACATTGAGGTCGAAATGCTTGTGGAAATGCTCGGGCGTGATGGCCTCGAGCGGGGCGAACTCGTAGACGCCCGCGTTGTTGACGAGGATGTCGATCGCGCCGAACGCCTTCACGGTCTCCGCGACGACGCTCTTCACGTCCTTGGCGTCGGCCAGGTTGCCATGGACCGCGACGGCTTTACCCCCCTTGGCGATGATGGCGGCGACCACGCGGTCGGCGGCCTGCTTGCTGGAGCTGTAATTGACGGCAACCGCCGCCCCCTCAGCCGCAAGCCGGGCGGAGATTTCGGCACCAATGCCTTTGGATGCGCCGGTCACGAGCGCTACTTTGCCTTCCAGTCTCTTGGTCATCGCATGTCTTCCGTTGTTCGGCGGGATGCCGATATTCAATAGTTCAATACTAGTGAACTATTGAATGAGTTCAAGGGGCATGCTATATTTTGGGCATGGTGCAGTTCGTTCACCCTTCGCGCGACGAGATTACGCTGGCCGGAGTGCTCGGAGCCCTCGCGGATCCCATGCGGCTGCGGATCGTCAAAAGCCTGGTCGCGCAGAACGCTTGCATGTCGTGTACCGAGGCGGCGCCTTGCCCTGACATGGCGAAATCGACCCTGTCGAACCATTTTCGCATTCTGCGGGAGGCCGGCCTGATCCGGACGTCAAAGCAAGGTGTCCAGCACCGCAACGTGTTGCGCGAGGAGGACATCAATGCGCGGTTTCCGAAACTGCTGAAAATGATCCTGAGCTATCCGGACTGAGTGTCGCCACTACCAGGCATAGCGGATGATGCCCTTGCCGGCGTAGCTGCTTGTGACGTTCGAAAACTCGCCCTCGAAGGTAGCGCCGAACGAGACGCCGCCGCGCCATTTCACCTCGGCCGAGGCCGTGACGAGCGCGGAGTCGCGCGCCTGCGCCGCGCCGTTGACCACGAATGATGCGCCCGGGAGCGCCTGGAAGGTGGCCGCGATAGCGCGATCGGGATCGAAGTCGTGCGCCCAGGCGGCGCGGCCGCGCAAGACCAGGACGGCATCGCTCAGCGCAAACGACCTGTCCGCGCGCAGACCGAGCTCGCTGCGCGTGTCGGTGACGCTCCGCGAACCGTAACTCAGGGCGAAGGCATTGCTGCCCGCGAGCACCTGTTCGGCATAGGCCGGCAGATCGAAGATGGTCGACTGGCCGGCGGCGTAAGGCGTGAGCCCCATCCACGGCGTCACGAAGCGATAGCCGGCCTCGACGCGGCCGGAATAGGCGTTGGCGTTGAAGCGGGCCCGCAACTGATCGCTGCCGGCGATGGTGACGGTGCGGGTGGTGGTAATGTCCTGCCAGCCATACGCCAGCGCGGCGGAGACGTAGGCCGCGCCGACGCCGTGGCGAAGGAAGGCGCCGGCCTGAAACAAATCCGACCGGCCGCTGCCGCCGTTGGCGACGCCAAAGCTCGTGCCGCCGCCGGCCAGCGCGAAGCCGGCGACGGTGTCGGGTGAAAAGCGATAATCGGCGCCGACCGCCGTGCCGGCGATGCGACTGGTCGCCGTGTTCGATCCCATCGTGGCATTGCCGTCGGTGGTCTGCGAACCGCCATAGCCCGCGGCCCATACGCCCCAGCGTTGCATTACGATGTCGGACGCCGCCGGGGCCTTGCGGGAGAGCGCGGCATAGGCGTCGCGCTCCGCGGCGGAACGTCCGCGACCGGTGGAGGCGTAGGCACGGAAGCCATCCTCGTCGGCGAATTGCGACGCACCGGCCGGCGACGATCCGCCATCGCCCCGGCCGGCCAGGAACGGATCGGTGAGGACGCCGATGAACTGCGTCATCGCGTCGAACGTGGTCTGCTGCGACCCGGTCGCAGTTTCGCCGGAGGCTTGCGTCAGGCCCGCTTGCGACAGCGTGCCGTACACGGCGGGAATGCCGCCGGTGAGGTTGAAGAAAGTCGACAACGCATTTCCGACATTCTGCTGATTGACGTTGAGCCCGCCGGGAATGGAAAAGTTCAGCGCCAGATCGAGATAGGCATTGTTGGCATCATAGCTCAGGCTGGTGTGAAAGGTGGCCGGCAGGTTGGTATCGACCAGCGCGCCGAACGTGCCGGTCAACCCGCCGCCGGCATTGACGATCGTGTATTGCTTCGCCACGTAGCTGCCGGCCGCGAACACGGCACTGACGGTGGCCCCGCCCAGGGTCGCGGTGCCGGTCACGTTGACGCGATCGGCATTGGCGGGCGAGACCTCGACCACGTAAGTCGACGGCGCCGTGAAGACGAGATTGCCGTTCACGGTCAAAAGGCCGATCGAATTGCCCGGCGCCAGCACGCCGCCATTGATCGTAGTGTTGCCGACCGTGCCGTTGCCGCCGAGCGTGCCGCCGCTGTTGACGGTGGTCAGCGACGCCGAGGCGAGCGAGCCGTTGACGGAGAGAATGCCGGCATCGACGCTGACCGCGCCTGTGAATGAACTCGATCCCGTCAGCGTCCAGTTGCTGCTGCCGGCCTTCACGAAGCTGCCGAAGCCGCGGTACTGGGCGGAGTCGCCGAGCGTCGACAGGTCGAACGAGCTGTTGGCGGCTCCGCCCAGCCGGAGCGTGTCGGCGTAGCTGAAGGCCATTACGTTGCCGGTGACGGTCGACCCGGCCTGAAGCTCCAGACTGTTGACGCCGCCGGTGAATGTGATGGCGTTGGCACGGGCCCCCGTGCCGGCATTTCCGAGCCCGCCGCTGATGATCCCCGCATTCTGCACGACGAGGCCGGCGCCGCTGATTCCCGCGCCGCCGGCGACGGGCGGAAAAAAGGTCGGATACCTGGGATCACCTTGGGGGCCACCGGTGCCTCCCGAAATCATGCCGGTATTGATGACGATGCCCCCGGCCGCGAGAACAAGACCATCGCCGCCGCCGCCGCCGCTTCCAGAACCGATTGCGCTTCCGCCGCCAGAACCGCCGCTTCCTCCCGTGATCGAACCGGCATTGGTCACGGTTGCAGTGGTGCCGACGACGACACCCTTTCCACCTCCACCGGCGCCGCCATTGCCATCGGCGGAAGTTGTGCCTGCATCGCCGCCCGAACCACCCCTGATGAAGACGCCGGCATTGACCTGCAGATCGCCGCCGGACAGGTACAAGCCATCGCCGCCGCCACCGCCCCCGCCGGCCGACCCGTTGTAGGGGCCAAGACCGCCTGCTCCGCCATTTCCGCCGGTCAGGTTGACCACCGCGGCGTAGTTGCCGCTGACGGTCGCGGCCCGGCCACCACCCCGCCGCCGCCCCCGGCGTTGATGCCCCCCTGGAATCCACCCCCGCCTCCGCTGCCGCTGCCGCCGCCACCGCCGCCTGAATAACCCGCGCCCCCGGTTCCTCCGCCTGGCGCAACGTTGTTTCCGGCTGCGCCCCCGTACGGACCGCTTCCCGCAGTGTCCGGGCCACCGCCGCTTGCGCCATTCCCCGCTGCATTCCCGTCGCCCGCCAGACCACCGGCGCCGCCGGCTCCGGGGACACTGTCGGAGTAGGCGCCGCCAGTGCCGCCGTTGCCGCCGACCAGTTGCGCATGCGCCGGCATCATTTGCGCCGCAAGGCCGACAAGAACACCGACGCTCGCAAGCAGAGCCCTGCGCAACAGCCATCCAAGGCCGGCGCATCGCGAAGGCGCCGGCGTGCGCGGACCGGAGCGATGCCGGTCGCGCGACGGGTCGATCTCATCGGGAGAAAGCGGCAAGGACCTGTTGTTCATCATCATCTGCGACATCAAGGAGGAGGCCGCCCGCGATCAGTGCAGGCCGGCGGCGCGAAGATCCGTAACAGGTCGCCCGCCGCCGTGATGTGCCGTGTGTCTCACGCGCGGATTCCGACGGACGGTGATGCAGAGACGGCACAGTCGCGCGAACCGTCGATGCTCGCCTCAACGGGAAGCAGAAAGAATTGCCGACAGTCGGCAGAATGGTCCGGCGGTTGATCGGGCCTGCGGCCTCGCGAGCGACGAAGCGTCGGACTTGTCTCGATCCATCAATCAACAATCGCAGCGCGCAGGATTGGTACGGATCGTGCAATTCCTCGTCGTGCAGACGAACGAGGATCGGACAATGAATATCTCGGGCGCGAATGCCTACGCGTATTTGCAAGACGCTTCATCGGCAAAGCGAGCGAATGCCGGCACGACGTCATCCGCCGGCAGTGCGCCGGTCTCATCGAGCGGCTCCGGTCAGGCCAGCGACGGAAGCGTCCAGAGCACCAAACGACTGGCGTCGATCTGACGGTCTGATCATCCGCCGATCCGGATCAGCCGTCGTAGCCTTTCGGACGATTGAAGCGCCCATGGCAAAACAAAAATGGCAAAACAAAAATGGCCCGCGCGATGCGGGCCATTTTCGTATCGGAACCGGTGAAGTCCGAATTTGGTTGCGGGGACACGCAACACCCGATTATTGCGATTGGTCGAACAGGAAATCCCCCGGCTTGTTGCATGAAAGATCGGAACCTGCGACCTCTGCGTCCCAAACGTAAGTAGCAATCGAAAAACCAACAAAAACAGTAGCGTTTGCGCTTGTTTAACGTCCTTTGGCGCGGTTTGGTCACGGTATTTCAGTAGTCAATCGGCGTCTTAGCCGAGTAGCGAATTCCTACTTCGCGGGTAGCCGGTTCGATTCCGCTAGGGAGCGCCAAATTGACTTTAGCAAAAACTCCGTAAAATCAGATAGTTAAGCGTAAATCTTGACATTTTCGGCAGCTATGCCGCATGTAAATGTAGATACATTGCGTAGATACATGGGTCCGAAGATGAAGCCCGATTACCTGATTCAGCGGAACGGCTATTGGCAATATCATCGACGCGTCCCGAAGGCCTACGCCGGCCTGGGCGGCAAGACCAGCAGGTTTGTGGTCATCAGCACCAAGATAGCGGTTGCCGACGATCGGACCGGCGCCAGGGCCGCGCGCGCGGCTGTCCGGCTCAACGAGCAGCAAGAGGCGCGCTGGCGCTCACTGGCTTCCGGCACGCCAGATAAGCAGCGCTGGCAGGATGCAGTCACCCTCGCCCGCTCGCATGGGCTCGACTACTTGACACCCGACGAGGCCGTCAGGCGCGAGATCAGCGAGCTGCTCGCCCGGATCGAGACCTTGAAGGTTGGTGAGCGCAGGACCGACGTCGCCGTCGTGGACGCCGTGCTGGGTGCTGTCGACAAGCCGCGCGTCATGCTCTCCGATCTGTTCGGCGAGTATGACCCAGCAAACGCCGCTCTCGAAAATGTCGCCCAACCAAAAGCGGAAATGGACCAGCGCCAAGAAGCGCGCGGTCGAAATCCTGATCGAGCAGCGCGGCGACAAGGCGTTGCAAGATATTACGCGCGCCGACGCCGTGGCCTATGCTGACTTCTGGGAAGGCCGCACCATCGCTGAAGGCATCAGCCCTAGCAGCGCTAACAAGAACATCAGCCACATCGGAGGCATGATCCGCGCTGTCGACAAACGCCTCAAGCTTGGGCTGGATCATGTATTCGGCGGCACGCGCCTGGAGGGCGGCAGGGACGGCAATCGGTCGCCATTCACGGTAGAGCACATCCGCAGCGTTATCCTGGCTCCGGGAGCGCTGGACGGGCTCAACGACGAGGCGAAGGATGTGGTTTACATCGTGATGGAAACGGGCTGTCGACCAAGCGAGATAGTGAACCTCAATAAGAGCCGGATCAAGCTGGGCGCAGAGATCCCGTTCATTCGCGTAGAAGCTGAAGGCAGGCTGTTGAAGACAGAGCACAGCGAGCGCGATATTCCGCTCGTCGGCATGGCGCTGGATGCGATGAAGCGGCAGGCAGGCTTCCCGCGCTACTTCGACAACGGCGACAACCTTAGCGCCACGCTGATGAAGCATTCTAGAAAGGCCAAGCTGCTGCCCAAGGTGAGCGAGGATACGCCACTGAAGAAGAGACCCAAGTACGGCGTTTACTCGTTTCGTCACAGCCTCAAAGATCGCCTGAAGGCTGTGGAGTGCCCAGAGGAGTTAACCGACGAGTTGATCGGTCACGCCACAGGCAAGCCGAAGTATGGCGATGGCTACGGGCTGCAGCTCAAGGCGAAATATCTGCAGTCGATTGCTCTGGCGCCAGGGTAAGCCCTTTGGGTTGGGCTCTGAGAGGCGAAGCCGAGTCGGCCGCCATAAACGGAAAAGCCGCAGCGCGGTCCAGCCCCACTGCGGCTCCCCCAGTCCAATAGCCTTGGTGCTCAAATCTCGATCAAGTATTCCTTTAGTAGAACACAGTGTTCCGAAAATGGGAGTCCGTAAAATTACTGGCACACACTGTGGCAAATAGCCCGCCCAACTCGCATTGGAGCGGGCCGCGGTAGAAGTTGCGCCGAGATGGGTGTATGATTGGAGGGTTGAAAATCCGCTTCATTTACGGGCCGGCGCATCCGGCGCCCAGAGTCGAAAACGGGCCTGTACATCGTATGGGCCCGTTTTCCTTGATCCGCTTCCGGCTATTCGGCCGCCTGCGCGAATGACCCGGCACCACGGCAGACGCGCGCCGCCGATTCGACCGCCCCGATCTTGACGCTGTATCCACCACCCTCCACAGCGTAGCAACCCGCGTCATCACCAGCGGCATTGCGCCAGTCGCAGCGGTCAGGCACAAGGCTAAATCCGATGTCGGACAGGCGGTCTTCCGCCTCCTTCAGCGTATTGAACGTCCGGCCGTCCACCGACTCCGCCAGCGACAGGCGCGCGATGTCCTCCTGGAGGCTCTCACAGATACGATCGAGCCACTCCTGCTCGTAGGGCAATTCGTCGAGCAGCAGCAGGGCTTTCTTGCTCAGATCCCGCCAGTCTGCGGCGGGCGCCTCAAGGATCCTCTCCGCAATTCCGCATGCGGTGTGGGTCATCTCCTCAACGATCTCGCTGGGAAGCGGCCCACGGGCCAGGTCGGTCAATCGGCGATGGGTGTAGAGAAACTGCGAAAGGGTGGTGGGTCGTTCAGCGGACGGAAATGAGGCGGCTTGCAGCATTGGGCGGGTTCCTTTATTGTGCATCTATCACCGCTATGGTGACAAATGCACTATACAGGAATTAACCATGGTGACAAGTGCACAAATTAGGGCGGCGCGCGGTTTGTTGAACTGGACCGTTCGAGACCTTGCGGAGAAATCGGGTGTGCACAGAAACACCGTGACGAGGGTTGAGACCGACGCGACGGCACCGGGTCATTCGATAGCCGCCATCCGCGCCGCCCTCGAATCTGCCGGCGCCATCTTCCTGGCAGATGGTCAATCGATCGATGGCGGCCCTGGTGTGAGGCTGGCGAAACCGAAGGCCTAGCTGCCCACACCTATCGGGGCGCTTCGGCGCGTCCACAGGGATGTGGGTGCTGCCCTATTGTAAAGCCACACTCCCATTCCAGCGTGCGGCGGCAGCAACGATTCGGTGGCGCCCGTGTCGACCGTTGATCTCAACGCCCTCGCGACAGATCAGTATCTCAACGCCAAGCAAGTTCGCGAGCGCTACGGCAGCGTATCGAACACTTGGCTATTCCGGCGCATGCGCGATGCGGCCTTTCCGCAACCGTCGACGCGCCTCGGTGGCCGCACCAGGTTCTGGCTTCTATCCGAGTTATTGGAGTGGGAGCGGAGCAAGCTCCCTATTGACGCGGACAGCGTAGGCGAATGATGACCAAACGGTTCGCGATCCGCAGTGACGAACCAATCACGGTCGATACACTGGAGCGTTGCTTGGATTGTCTTGCGATCCTAATGGATCAGTCGCCACAAGGCGGTGAAGTCTATCTCGCGATCTTCGAGCGGCTTGAATCAGAGCTTGCCACTGCGAAAGCGAAGGAAGACATGATGGAGCGAGCGCGCGTTAGGGCCGCGCGGTTTATGCAAGAGCACTCGATTAAGAAGTAGCCGCTACGTCTTGGCTGACTTACGGAATTTTTCCGCATTCTCCGCAGCTACAGCTAAGGCCCGCGACAACTCAAGCGCCTGCTCCACTGTCACTTGGAAGTGAACGCCGACAATGCTTGCAATGACGAGCGTGATTTCGTCGTCCATCTGCTCAACACAGATCGCCGCCGATTCATTTAGCCCGTCCTATTCGTGAGAGTGCGGCTTTTGGGCCCGATTGATGCGGCCGCACATCTTGTCTGACGAGGCGCACAGGATTGCCTTCGGCTTTTCGCCGCCTGACGACCGGTACTTTGCAACGCGCTTGAGGGATGGGTTGGGCGAACGGGGGCGGACGCCCCGCCGGTCAAGGACCGAGCGGCAGCAGCGCGCCGGGCAAGCCGCAGATCAGGTCGGCTTCGGGACATGCCGCGGCAAACGCAAGGCGAATGCGGCTCGTGGTCTCGACGACACGGGCGGCGATTTTCAAGAGCCGAAGACGCAGCGTCGCGAACTCGGCAGCGGCCAATTCCCGGGCTTTGGGAATGGCGTCGCGTACGGTCAGCATCAGCCAATAAGCGGCCGTATGGAGCACGAGACGGACCTGGTTGGCGAGCGCCGAACGGCAGCTGGTGCGATCGGAGGCGAGCTGCGTCTTATGCAGCTTGATCAGATTCTCGGCTTGGCCGCGCGCGCAATACAGGCTGTCGTAGATCCACTCGGCCGAGCCGACATCGAGGCTGGTGACGACGAAGCGGATGTCGAGGCCGAGCATCGTCGCCTCAATACGGGCGACAGTGCGCCGTTCGCGATCCCAGGACTTTGCCTTGTGGCGCGTCTCGGTATAGCCACGCAGAACCGGCAGGTTCTCGATGGCGCGTCGGGTGCGGATGTCGTCGGCGACCTCGTCGACTTTTCTGGCGAGAGGCTTGGTGCCGGACAGACCGAAGATGTAGTCGATGCCGTTGGTCTCGCACCACGCCATTGCCTCCGGCCGGGCATAGTGCCCGTCGCCACGGAACGTAATTTGCGTGTTGTGCCATCGCGTCCGGATATGCCGTACCAGGCGGCGCAGATGGGCACGCACCTCGACGCCGCCCGGCGTCTTGCCGGGCCGCAGCACGACGGCCACGGGCCGGCTCTTCTCCGTGTCGTAGACGTGGATCGGCAGGAAGCAGCGTTCGTCATAATGAGCGTTGAACAGCGAGAGCTGCTGATGGCCGTGGACGACGTCGCAGGTATCATCGATGTCGAGCGTGACGGATGCCGGCTCGCGCGGGTAGCTATCCATCCATGCGTCGACCAAAGTGTAGGTCAGCCGGATCACGTCGCGCAGGCGCGGAGCATTCTCCAGCCGCGACAGCGTCGGCTGGGAACACAAATCCCGGCCCGTGTCCGGTAGGCGACCGCAGGCCAGTTTGAATGCCGGATCGGACCTCAGATGATCGAGGTCGTCGGCGTCCTCGTAGCCGCAGCAGATCGCGAACATGCGCGCGCGGAACATATCGACCAGGCTGTGCACGACCCGCGTCGGATCGCGCCGATCCGGGAACACCCGGGCCAGATTGTCGGCCAAACCGAGACGCCGCTCGGCCATCGCCAGAAGCATCACGCCCCCGTTCGAGGTTAGGCGCCCACCATCGAAGGCAGCTGTGACTTTCTTGGCGTGAACGGCTGGAAACGAGAAGGGCGCAATCGTATCGTCGGTCATGGCGGGCGTGGCGTTCGCGGTTGGAGGTGATGGGGTGGCTTCGCAACCGAATCCTACGCCGCATCAGCGCTTTACCCCTCAGGCGCACTCTTACGAATAAGACGGGTTAAGTTGAAGAAAGATTGAGTGACTCCCGATCATTTCTGTGCCGAAACGTGGAGTCGCGGTCGTGCCGCGTCCAAAGAAACCGGCGCGAGCGGCCTATTAGACGCGGTAGGTGATCAGCCTCCGAAACGAGACTATCAAGCATGAAGAGATCGAGCGCGAGGCAGAGGTTTTATTTGTGTTGAATTCTTGCTTCTCGATAGTGGTCTGAAATCGTATCATCGGTCATGGCGGGCGTGGCGTTCGCGGTTGAAGGTGATGGGGTGGCTTCGCAACCGAATCCTACGCCGCATCAGCGCTTTACACCACGCTCGCCAGCCTCTCAGGCGCCCTCTTGCGAATAAGACGGGTTAGTTCGATCTCAGCAATTAGTTCGATCTCAGCAATACGTCCGATGAGATCATCCGGTTCATTCGTCATGGCTACAATCCATCCGGCGATTGGGCTCGCGACTGGCGTAGGGTCCGCTCGACAGCAATTCGAGCCCAGAGAACACGAACTGGTCAACTACAAGAATTTGTAGTCGCACACCTACCGCAGTGACCGGCATGATTGCGGACCGTCGCAGCGGAGGCCGCAGACGCAATTTCGGAGGGGGATGTGCCTGCGGCCTAGCATTACAGTTGCAATTTTTGCCTGAGATGGGCTTTGCGCGCGTTGGCCTGATGAGCCCTGCGCCAGGACGACCATGCGAGGATGTGGGCGTGCGAGATGCGCCGCTGGGCAAGCTTCATGGCGACGCGGCGGATTTCCTGGATCGACCAGCGGATCAAGGACGATGCCTCGGTCGAGGCCGCGGTCGCGTTTTTTTGAGCAATGGCCCAGTGTTGGCCCGATGGCGGATGACGGCCATCATGGCGAAGGCAAGCATGACGAGTGAGGCATGGCGATGCCAGCCATGCCAGGAGCGGGTTTCGTTGTGATCAAGGCCGAGCTCGTTCTTGGTGGTTTCGAAGCTGTCCTCGATGGCCCAGCGATGGCCTTCCACCGACACTAGCTTCTGCATGGAGGTGCCCTTGGGGCACCATGTGGAGAAGAACGCCAAGCTGCCGTCGGCAATGTTGCGGCGGATCAGAAGACCCCGCGTCCATTCCCCGGTAAGGGCGTCGTTGTTTTCACTGGCGTCAAGATCGGCCAGCTCAAGATAGGCCCAGTCGTGCCAGCGCGGACCTTTGGTCCCTTCGCCGGACGGCAGGCGGCGCCAGGCCTTCTTGGGAAGGCTCTGCGCGATCGCGGAGGCGGTGCCGGCGACAGGCTGCGGCTTGCCCCAGGAACGGAACACGTGATTGGAAGCAACACCGAGAACATAGCCTTTGCCCGCCTTGCGCAGCAGGGTTTCGATCTCACCCGTGCCATACACGCTGTCCGCCGCCACGAACGAGAACGGCACCCTTGCGGCGATCGCGCGAGCGATCACTCGACGCGCCATCTTGGGCTTCGTCGCAAAGCCCACATCGCTCGGGACATGCGCTGCCTTCAGGCGAGCGGGGTCGTCCGTCCATTCCTTTGGCAGATAGAGCGCCCGGTCGATGAAGGCATGGCCATGCCGCGACACATAGCAGGCGAACACTCCGATCTGGCAATTGGTGATCTTGCCCGCCGAGCCGGTGTACTGGCGTGCGACCCCGCACGAGGCCTTGCCCTGTTTCAAAAAGCCGGTCTCATCGATGACCAGAACCGCACCCTCATCGCCGAGCGTTTCCAGGGCGTACTCACGCACAATGTCGCGCAGCGCATCGGCGTCCCACTGCCCCCGGCCCAGGATCGCCTGCTGGCGCCACGGCCCTGGATCGCCGGCCGCTTCCGCCCGCATCCAACCGGTCTTGCGCGGCTCGTTGCCCAACAGTCCGTCGAGAAACCGCCCCGCCGAGGCCGCGACCCGCTCCTGCGTAAACAGCGGACGGATCCGTTGCTTGGCATCTCGCAACGACGAAGCCCACAGCGTCAGCGTATCCTCAACCGACGCACCACCAATCATCAGATCCCGAATCATGGTCGCCCATGGATTCAGAATCTTCAGAAAGATGCAACTGTAATGCTAGGGGGAACTGATGAGCGAAAGCTTTAGGGTTGGTTTCGCGATAGCCATCACGGCAGCCGTAGTCGCAGGGGCGTTTTTTGCTATCCGTTTTTTGATTGGCTTTTACGGATAGGATCTCGCCGCCCTACTTCCACCCGAACCTGTCGCAAATCGATGCGATGATTTTGTCGATCGCTATCGCGATGTTCTCATCAGCATATTTTCTGGCCAGGGCGGCAAGTGCGACTATCTGAATCAGAAAAATGCAGATGACGGCCACAAATCCTAAGTGGGGAAATGTGGCCAAATCAATTAGCGTAATGCGCGCGCATATCCAGTAGAATCGTTCCTCGCGGCGCTCATCGGCCTTTTGAGCCCAACAGTCCTGGGGCGCGGGGGCGACTCGGCGTCGCGAAACATGCGAAACGACGCTGTCCCTGCCACACCCGCGCCGCGGTGAAGTTAGCGGCCACGTGACTCGGCGCCTCCATACCGAAGAAGCGCTGTCCCTATCGCGCGCGCCACTAACTTCCGTGGTCAGCCTTACCGCCTTGAGCTGCAAAACTGACCGCCCCGCCCCCGAGGGGGGGCATCAAACCCGCGGGGGGCCCTCGCGTTGTATCGGCGAAAAGCCTCCCAGGCACCTACCAGGATTGGTCGGGCTGCCTGGGCCGCCACTGAACGCTAAACTGGTCACCCAGCCTTTGCACACGAAGGAGAGAGCCCTGTGGTTAAACTCGCACGCGTTCGCTGCATCAATAAGACCGACAGGATGAATCCCCACGCGGCGTTCAGCCAGACAATCTTCTTTCACTGGCTGAGTGTCCGTGACCCCCACTAGCGACGGCTTCCACGGCTAAGACCCCCACCTTCCGCGAGCTGACGCTTTTTCCTTCCGGCCGCCCTGCGCATCCCGACACGGAGCTTCAGGGCCGCCAGCGCGGCGGCGCTCGTCAAACGATTTGCGCTCGTTCCAATCGGCTACGGCGCGGAGACTCGCCGCACCGGCGCCAGTGGAGATGGCCTGCTGCAGATGCGAATTGTTTATTCCCTCGGCCCGTTTCGGCTTCGGTAAAGTGCGAGAAATTCTCGCACTTTCTCCAACGGCCATTTCTGCCTGCACCTGCTCCCAAATCTCCTTACGTCGCTTGATGTAAAACCTCTCGCACCTAGCCAACCACCGGACATTTACGGAGAGCGAAGCTGTCTCTTTCCGGTGGACAGCCTTTGGTTGCGATAGTAACTTGGTCGTTTTTAAGGACGTGAGATTTTCTTATGCGCGATTGGCAACTGCCGTTTTCTCGCGTGTGCTCGGATTGCACCTCAAAGCGCGAACGAAGATCCTACCGCCGATTACCGTCATGCGCTGCGATTTTGAGCGGTGCGTGATGCTGCTCTACATTTACACGGTCATAATGATCGAGTCGTGGCTCGATTTCTGGCTCACGTCAGCCCAACGTCTCGCCCCAGCATGCTGCCCGTGCTGGGGTCTCTCTTTCGGAGACTGACTTGGAGTCCTGGCAGCCTGTCGGTCGTAATTGAAGCAAGACAGTCCGTCACCCTTTCGTCAGCTATCGCGAGCGCACCCAGTGCCTTTTATGACTAACCCGCACACCGCAAGCAGCGCGGGCGCGCTGGCGAAAGTCTCACAGGCATGCCACCCGAACCGGTTGGCACACACGCGGCTCTCCTAGAAGAGCGCGTATGCGTGCAGCGATCTTCCGCACCTCCTTCGGCCCGAGGTTGGGTTTCAAGCTGTCGAGTATGCCTAGCACTGCCTGAGCCTCCTCGGCATTAAACGTCGCGACTTGGCGATCTGCTTGGCTCAAAGACTGATCGGCCGCGCTGGCCTGATTGGCTGCAAACACCGCAAGCGCTTGGGACCGCAGGGACGTGATTTACTGCTCGAATATGTGCATCCATTGGCCTGTAGCTACCCTGTGTGGTGACGTCGCAAGCGATGGTGGCCAGCCTTCGCCCCTTGGATTGGCAGGGCTGGCCACCTTTGCTCCCGAGGGGCCCAAAATTCCCCCCTGGTGCCACCAAGGAGTATCGCTGAGAAGAACTGGAAGCACCTACCAGCACCGGTGGGTTGTCGCGCCCCCGCGTGCACGCCATATTAAAGTGCTCGGCCTGCAAATGTTCGAGCTGGCTCCGCTCATAGGAGTAACCGCCGTGCCTAGGACCGAAGTGGTAGCGGCAATCCAAGCATTCACGGACTACGTCCGTAGGCCAAGCCATACACCGGCAGAAGACACGTACGCGCCACAGCGAACTGAAGAACAGCTGGCCGATTGGCGATCCCGGGTTGAAGTTATCTGCTCAAAAATGGACGCGGTGGCGGATTGCCCTCTTTCGACCTTATCCGAATTCGAGGCGCTCAGACGCGAGATGGGGACAGATTTTCCCGCAACACCACCCGCTTTACTAAACCGTGTAGCGGACGCATTTTTACGCTGCGGGTCGGCGGATGCCGGCCCCTTAATCAGGACGGAGCCGGATGATGCCTAGCACATTCTCGCTGCACAAGATCGACGAAGCTATACGCGACCTCGAAGAAAAAGTTGCTCACGGTGCAGAAATCAGCCGCGAGGAGCTCGCGAGCGGCATTCTGCGGATTACGAAGCGTCTTCGAGATGAACTCGAAGCCGCGCTCAAGGTAATCGATAGCCTCAAGGATCACACCGGGCTCACGGTGGCAGCCGCGCGACCTAAACAGCGGGAACGTTAGCGGCCACGTGACTCGGTGCTTTGGGGTGGACCGATAAAGCGCTGTCCCTATCGCGCGCGCCACTAACTTCGCCCGGTCAGCCTCAAGGGAGGGAGAAGCTGACCGGGCAACGTATCCTCCGGACGAATGCCCTAGAGCAACTACCAGGATTGTGGGCGGTGACTTGGCAATCAGTCTCGGATCGCAGGCAGCGCCGTGGCGAGTCGCCATCGGCAACTTACTACCAAGGAAGGTACAGCGCGACGAACAGTACCAAGAGGATTAGAGCGCACGCCCACGCGAACAATAGCGCCTTATCCATCGGCCGATTCCGATCGATCTCCTCGGCCGCCCGCAGCGGCGTACCACTGCGGCCTTTCTGTTGAGCAACACAATGGGTGGTGCATCACTCGATTCGTAGATTTTCCGCCGACTCCTTTCCGCGATTTTTCACGATGTCGAAGCTGACTTTTGCGCCCTCTGCGAGCGAAGTAAAACCAGCCTTCTCAACCGCGGAGATGTGGACAAAGACGTCATTGCCGCCGGAATCCGGTTGAATGAACCCATACCCCTTTGTTGGGTTGAACCACTTCACTGTCCCAATTGCCACCTTACTTCTCCATTTTTCAAAAATGAAAAGTAGTGCGCGACTCCGACAAAAGAATGGCTTGTCGCGACGCGCGTCCGCAGGCCATACGGGTGGCACCGATCTTACATCCTCGCCAGGACGCTAAGCGCGTTCTGACCTGCCACGTTGATGTTGTTGGCGTTGGTGCCATCGCCCTGTTCGTTGGCTGAGAACACGTGCAAACCCAATAGTGGCGGAGCCGCGTACGCGGCTGCTCCACCGACCTGAGTAGTATTCGTCCGCCTGCAAGACCCCCCTGACCAATGAAAACGTTGGTCGCATCCACGCCAATACCGGAAACCGCGGCTGCTGAGTTCGCGACCAGACCAATGCGTGATGCATACGAAATCTGCGTCGCATCTTCGGTCAGCCCGAATACAGCCGACACCTGATTGCCTGCGGACGCTCTCGCCTGCCTCACGGTCGCGCTGGAATAGGTGTATGCGAGGCCGCTATCGATCGCCGCTGCGGATGCCGTCACGCGGTTATAGGCATTCCACACGCCGAGGTACCCAGCCACACCGCCAGACCCCGAACCGCCAAGAATCCAATCAAGTTGCGACGATGCATTGCTGCGCGTGGTGCCTCCGCGCCCCGCTGCCGGCCCATTGGTGATGGCTTGATTGTTGAGCCAGATACCATTGACCTGGCCCAACGCCGTTCCAGCCGAGCGCACCGTGTCGCTTGTCCAGTCGGGACCGTGAGGCAGCCGCAGCGTACCGCTGTCGTTCCAGACAAACCAGTCATTGACCTTGCTGGCGCCGATCGCCGCGGGGTTCTTGGTGATGTCGGTCGTCGCGATCGACAACTCGGCAAATGTCGTCATCGTGAGTTTGGTGCCGTCATAGATTGGCACCTGATTGCCGTTGTAGAGCGCATAGTACAGCGTCGTTTTGGCGCTCTGCGTCGTCGTCATCACGGGCGTTGCGCTCACCAGGGTCAGGCGACCTTGCGGCGGAGACAGAACCCCGAGATTGCCACGTGACGTTTGAGCACTCGCCACGTCCGACAGATTGTTGGCGCTCGACAGATCACCAGCCCCAGGCTGGCCCACCACGTTGAAGTTCCAGTCCGCGAGCGTGCCGCTGCCGCCGGTCTTGTCGGACGTCATGGTCAGCGTCGTGCCGCTGTAGGTGACGAGGCCTTCCATCCAATTCGCCGTGTTCGCCGCCGAGCTAGCCCGCACGCGAGCGCCATTCTGATAGGCGAGGCCGGCCTGCGTGGTGAACGCTTTGGATCCGGTGCCGATAGCGAGCGACGTGGTCGAAGTGCCGCCATACGTGGGGGCGTTGGCCCCCGCAGCACCGGTTGAGCCCGTGGCGCCAGCATCCCCCTTCGACGCCAGCAATTGCCAGTATGTCGCATTCGGAGGCGTGTGGTTGGTGTGGCCGAGATCGGAGGTCATTCGATCGATCGAGAACGGGACCAATACATTTTTTACGTTGGTCGGCGGTAAGCGCGCGGACGTTGGCGTCGTTAGCGGCCCGAACAGAAAATATGTTCGAACTCACGCTGACGGCTACTACAACGATAACCCACTAGCTCTGCCGGAGTGTCCGTGAGTTTTAGTCAAGTAAATCGTCCGCCTCCTCTGCCGGCGCCCAACTGATCTTGCTCGCATCGGCCGGTGTCGCGCCCATACTGCTTAGGCACAGCCTCAGTAGGCTGAGCGATTTTGTACCCATCTCCGCGCCGCTTTGCAGGCGAGCGCGCAAGACTGATGCGATGGAGACAAGACAACGGTGAGATGCATTGAGCCATGGCAACTCGCTGGCGAATTCACGCCATGCATTGGCCTGTTGCTCGTTTAGCCAAGTGGGTGGAGCGCCGATTTCGGCACCGGTTGGATCGTTGCGTTTATAGCGGCCAGCATTGATGATGTGCCGGCCTTCAACCAGCGCCTTGGCGGCCGGCTTTCTTGGTCGTGGCATTTTGCCCCTGGGGGTCCGAATTGCAGATGCGCGTGAAATGGGGGGCCGCCGGTAGCTAGTGGCGGCAGTGGGAGGGATCTGACCCACCCCTCCCCCTGCGCTTAAAGGATGCCGCGGGCCCGCATCTTCGCTTCAACGCGCCGTCGTGCTGCCTGGTTGTTGCTGGATGCTCGACTGATCTGAGCTGAGGTGTCCTTGCCGTAGGCTCCCCACAGGACCAAGCTGATCTCGAAAAGTTTGGCCTCGGTGATGAGGCGCTTCGGAATGTCGCCACCGTCGTCCCACTCCTCGACAACTGGAGTAAACGACACGCTCACCTCGTTGACAGTGCCAAGGCCTCCTGCCCTAAAGGCGCATCAGGATTCGGCTCTAACGAGTAGTAGAGTCCGACGTTATCCGAACGTAGTTTGAGGGTGCCGTTGCTGATGCGCCCCAGAGGCCTGCTGACATCATGACTCCAAAGCGCGGCGACGTCTGGATTTTGCGCGATGTGCTTGTCGAATGCGCCGCGCGCGAAGCGTTCCTCGAAGAGCCCCGCGATGATGGCCGGCCGATTCCAGGAAATCGCGAATCCTGAGATGGTTTCAGCCATTGCGTTGCGTCACCCGCAATCGTTTCTCGCGTTTCGCTTGCATCAACTTGCGCGCAATCACGGCTGGTGAGTCCGAGCACTCGGAGTGTCGGCTTTCGCCAGGCATCTTTACACGGCGCCGAACTGGCTTTCGGTCGGCCACATCGGAAGTGCGTTCGGATCCCTTAGACATTGTGGCCCGCCTCCTTCACTTCCTTCAAAAAGTAAAAAGCGCGGCCTTCGCGCCGATCGCCCAAGAAGTGCGCGCGCACTGGCCGCAGATAACCGAGGCGCACATCCTCGCGCTCCAGATCGTCCAGCAGCGCGTCGTGCTTTTCTCGGGCTGCTTCCAACGCGCGAGCGGCCTCACATACCGCACCCAAACGGCGCTGGTACTCTGGCATCACGGTGAAGCACACGAGCTTGGAGGCTACGTTCCGCGCTTCGTCTGTGCGCCTATGCAGGACCTCCCGCGCTGACTCGATGTTTGCTATCTCCGTGGTGACTTCGCGGAGCTGCCGCGACAGATCGGCAATGCTGTCAGTAGGATCGTCACCAAGCAGCGCGGCCACGCCGGGCGAGATATGTTTCCCAAAAGCCGCCCTGCCCGCCTCGATCTTACCGCGCAGTTTCGAGCGCTCGCTGTTGAGCTTAGAGTCTCTCTGCTCCAATTCCACGCGTTTCGCGATCAGGTCGGCGTACGAGCTGTCGGCCTCCGCGAGGCTGGGGACGCGGAATTCGTCGGTGGTCTTCGTCTTCAACGGAGCCATTAGGCAACAACCTTTCCAAACAATGCATCAATGATATCGGCCACAGCGGCGACGTTGATGGTGACTGACTTGTGATGGCCATTGGATTGCCAGTGAGCGCAATGAGCGCCCGGCTGACTGAAGCGACTGACCGACCCATCAGGTTTGTGAATCGCGACGGCTCTCCAATTGCAGGATACGGCAACCTGAGATTTTCGCGCCTCCGCGACGCCAGTGCGTGCGTCCTCGACCAAAATCGCAACAGCGATCGGCGCGTTGGGAATCGACTGCGGGGCCCCATCCAGGTTGACACTACCGGGTGTCATCGCGTGGTAGGCGCGGACCGCGTCAACAGCGGTGTGCAACTCGGTGTCAGAGGCGAGCGCAACAACGAGGTCGAGAACATTGTCCTCCTCTAGCTCAGGCGCAACGCCCGGTGCGCCGGAAGGCAAGATTCCGGCTTCCTGCAAACGCCTGGCGATTCCGGTGCTTCGCGAGCGCGGGAAATCAAGATGACGCTCGATCGCGTCGAGCACGTGATTCCAAGTGGCCATTGGGGCCGCTCTCCTTTCAGGATTGGAAATTGCGATTGGAGGGTTAAATAAAACGCCGCATGCGGCGGCTTCGCGGCTCAGGGCCGGGAAAAAGTGGCGACGCCGGGTGGTGGCCAGCGCGCCGAGTGCACGTCACGTCAGACCACAAATCGTGGTCTTCAAGGTGATACGTTCCCAACTATGGCGAAAACTGGATTTTAAGCCGCCAGCGCGATTTTCCTCCGGCGCGGCCTGTTCCTGCGAATGTCGGGCTCATTATCATTGGCCACCTGCGTCAGGAATCGCTTGGCGTCGATTGCCCGGATCATGGCGTCCTCAACGGCACCGAATTGCATGAGCCGAATGCCGCTTGTCGCCGGGGCGGTGCGGCCCGCAAGAAATTCAGCGCCCTCCGCAACTGCATGCGACCACCTGGAGTACGGTGCGCCCACGTCCTGCTGCCAATCCAGTAGCTCTGGCCTGGCGGGCTTGCCGGGCTTGTTGGGGGTGGCCGCCTGTTTGGTGCGGCGCTTGCCTTTGCTCTGGCGATATTGCTCGGCAGTTGAATGCCATCGCCCGTCCAAACCAAACCACTTGGACATATCCGCATTAAACGTCGCCCTCGCCGCCGCATCCAATTGCCAGCCATGGGCCGGCCCCATACCGGGGAAGCGGCGGTGTAGAATGCGGTTCAGCTCGCCAGGGCGCGGGCGGACCTCGGTAACATGGTCGGCTGCTATGGGTTGGTCGTTGTCGTTTGCGTGTTGCATTGGTTGTCTCTCGTGACGAGCGTACCTGACCGCTTCTGCGGTCTTGTGCGTCGGCATCTGCGTGCCGATCGAATAATCAAACAATCAAAAAAAGTTATACGTAACTCGGCCACTGGTTCGGGCGGCTCGCGGGATCCAAGGGATTTGCTATATCCCCGCCCCATGTTTTGGTTTTCATTTTGCACTCGGAGAAGTTTTCCTGGGGGCGCGGGTCCCTATGTGAACGGCGGGAGAGATCAGCTAGACCCCGCCGCCGTGCGCGGTGTGCGCGATGTGCGTGATTTTCACGTATGACTCTCTACACGCGCGCGCGAAGCGCCTATAATGGAAAAATCGCGCACATGTCGCACACGTAGCACCGACCATTGAAATCATTTCGTTTTCCCGTGCGCGATCCGTGCTCAATCGCGCACGCTAGGTTCTTTCTCGGCCTGCCTAAGCAGTTGCAGTCCGATATAGAGTTGTCCGCCGCGTACCCTTTGCCCCTTCTTGAAGCCACTCTTGGTCAGCGACTGGACAAATCCCTTCTGGCTTCCGGGGCGCTCGCCAGATGCTTCAGCATAATCGGTCCACGATTTGAACAGATCCGCGACGAAGTCTGAGATGCTACGATTGTCCGGCTCAACTCGGCAAGCATCCTTCAGCCACTGGCCGAACGTGTCTTGCTCGGCAAAATACGTTTCGGTCGCCTCAACAATAGATGCAGGTCGCACCAAACCATTGCGCTGCCAGTCCCGGCACCCATCAACCATCCACCGCAGAATGGCGGGCGCCTCACCGCGAAGCTTTGCTTCAAGTTCACGATCCGGCTTCGTCGGCTTTCGCGTGAACGGCACGATGTTGAATCGCCGCCGGGCTGCGGCGTCGACGCTATGCAGTGCTGGCTGGTGGTTTCCAACCACAAACAGTTTGAATTGCGGCTGGAACGTAAAGAAGTCCTGCCTCATAAAGCGCGCTGAAATCGCATCGCCGCCCGTCATCTGTTTTATTCGCGACTCGGCCCAAGCCCTGCCCTCCTCTGTCTCGCTGGCGCTGACTAGACGCGCACCGCGCAACATCGCCAAGTCTGTCGGGTGTCTGTCACTGCGGCTGGCAACGAACGTGTCCATTGACGCCGTAGTCGCATAATCGTGCAGAATATAGCTAGTGGTGTTGAGAAAAACCGATTTCCCATTACCGCCGTCGCCATGCACAAAGACAAGTGCATGTTCGCGCGTGTCGCCCGTAAGGCAGTAGCCGCACCACTGCTGCAGAAAGCGGATCATTTCACCGTCGCCGCCAGTCGCGTCTTGAAGAAATCGCAACCAAAGTGGACAGTCTGCCTGGGCAGACGGCGCGGTGGACGTTAGTTTGGTAATGCCATCTGCAGGGTCGGCAGCGCGCATTTTCCCTGTACGCAGATCAACGGTGCCGTCTGGCGTTCCGAGCAGAAACGGGTCGCGGTCCCAAGCCTCGATCGTGACGGCGAAGGTTGGGTCATTGCGAGCGAACCCCTCGACTCCTGAAGCGAATGAACGCTTTCGTATAGTCGCGAGCGCCTTCGGAGACAGGCCCTGTGACATATCGCGGGCCATCACCCTAACATGGTGAGCCGCAAGGCCGACTTCGTTCCTGCGCCAGTACGAACCATCCCATTCAAACCACGCGCCAGTGGAGTGGCAGAAGCGCAGCGTGTCTCGATAGGTGCTCGCGAATATATATACGCAACACTATCCTCGGTTACCGAAGTGCCGGGATTAGATGCGGGTTTGTTGTCGTTGGCTGCGACAGGCTCCTCATCGCGGGCTTCAACGGTTGAATTGGACGCGTCGGTTTTAATTGCATTTTGCATTCAGCAATCGCCCTTCAGGACAAAGTTGATGTTGATCGACGCGCTGCGGCACGCCTGGCGGGTTGAGTAAGAAGACGAGCAACGCTGACTGGCTTGGTGTCATCGCCGCCGCCAACTCGTTTACGCAGCCACTCGGCGGCCTCTGACGCGGACATGCTGAGGCTGACTGAAACCATGTTGATCGGCGAGTAGCCGGCGTTTCCAGCCGAATAATCGACAATACCACTGGGCTGGATATTCAGCGCGCGGCCTCGCTTCTTCACCTTCGAGTTGATCGAGGGGCGGAAGGATGCAACAGCGTGGAAGCCGCCCTGGTACTTGCGCAGATCTTCGAGTCCAAGCTCCGGCACCCATGCATCGAGGCTAGCCAACGCGCGGCGTTGATGTCAGCCCACGGGTGGTCACTATCGACTACCACCGGGCCGCGGTCACTGGCTTTGCTGGCTGGCTTAATCAGCGTCCCGCGCTCGGCGAAGTACGCCTCCGCCCGAGCCAACAATTCGTCGATCGCCTCTGGTGTGATTTCCGGAAGCTCGGCCAACGGTGTTTCGGCCGGCGAACCGTTGAACCATTCGTAAGGTCGGCCCGTATCGGGATGCGTTCCGAACGCCACGAATTGCGTGCGTTCACCAAACGCCTCGACCTGACACTTGGCGCCGTTGATCAGGTAGGCGCCTGTTGCGCGCTTCTCGCGAGGCTCGGTGGCGCGGAATGCGAACAGGGTCTTCGGTGCCTTGCCCATCCGATACGGCGCTCTGTCCGACCCCGGCAACGCCATCACCATCGCGCGGATAGCGTCGGCAGTCTCAGCGTCCGGCGTGTCGACATCAAGCCCCACAAGTTCGCCGCAGAGCAGACCCGTATTTGTGGCGTCCGGATAGTTGCGAGCGATGCCTTCCATTTGCGCAGCGGACCACCGCGAGCGCTGCCAGTTACCCATGACAGCGGCTTTGCCACTACACGCGACGGGACGGTATCCGTAAGCAATAAGGCTGCGACGAAGGTGGATAATGCGCTTAAGCGTGGCCCGCATGTTGGCAATCGCCCTCTAAAACGAGAGATGAAATTGATTCGACCATCGCGGGCGAAAGCGCAGCCCCGCGCGCGTAAGCTCGATGCGATCCATCGGCCGCACGCACAATGCGCACGCCGAACAACTTCACCCCTTCGCAGACTTCGACGTCCGCAAGGGCAACGTCAGCACCGAGCGGCGAATGAGTGGCGAGGATTTTCATATTCCGGGTCTCCCTCGATCAGAAGCTTAGTCAGTTGCCGGTCGACCTGAACCGGATCGTAATACAGGTTGAACGAGCCGGGGATCTTGACCGGCTCTCTGAAGTTGTGGTGGAAATTGAGTTGTGGCTGCACACAATTCCTCCGTTCGTAGTGTGTGATGAGTAGTGAGATTTTTCGGGCGTGACACTAAAGGTCGCGCTGCAGATATTTGGCGGGCGACGCGGGGCTGTTGTTCACGCAGCTACCTTGGACTTGCCGTTATCGTTTGCGCCGCGGGCAGCAAGCCGCCGCCGCGCGCGTGTCATCACGTCATCCTTCGACTGCATAGCGGCAAGCTCCCGCTCCAGGCGTTCGACGTAGGGCGCGAAGCCCGGCCGGTCGTGCAGCACCATCACCTCGGCGATGAGGTCGAGGGCCGCGTCAAGGCGATCAGCGGTAACCGCAGACGCATTTAAAGTGGTCATGGGTGTGGGAATTTTCGGTTAGCGTTGCCGCTGAGCGGCTGCATTACCTCGGCTATGAGCCGATGACGGACAAGGTGTCCGTCAGGCAGTCACGGGCGCGCCCTCGAATCGCGCAACGTCGCCTTGAGTGGTACATAGCAGAACGGGACCTCAACCGCAATACGAAAAGTCAAATCAAGTTTTGTTACAAGTTGTATAGTTATGGGTTTGCGCTCTACCGCCCCTCATCGACTCGTTAGTTCGGTAGCCGAGTCGGCTACCGACCCAAAAAGTAGATACACCGCGTAGATACACGTCGAAACGGCAAGATTTTAACATATTGAAATATAATAGGAAATCTCATCATTACCTGTGGTTACATTCCGCTAGGGAGCGCCATTTAAAGAAAAATAATACAATAAAATCAGCTAGATAGCCCCAGAGGGCCATTCATATTACACACCTGTTTGCACATCATTGGCATGATGACCGCAATGCTCTTTCTGTCGTCAGCGCCGCGAAGCGGCGGAATGCCGCCATTAAAAGCAGCCGATCTCCGAGTTGGGGCAGTCGCTCTCGAAATGGAGGATGGGGAGAAGCGGTAGTGGCACGTCAAGCTGCATTGCCGCCAACTCTGCCGCCGCGCCTAATCGATCGTGAGGCCTCCGCAGCATATGCCTCGGTTAGCCCGAACACGTTTGACCTTCTCGTGACGGCGGGAAGCATGCCCAAGCCGCGGGTCATTCCGGGTACGAGACGACTGGCTTGGGACGTTCGCGAACTCGAGCGCGATCGACGCTCTGCCTCACCACGGGGTGTCAATCGGCATTGGACTGGGACCCCCGATCGGCATCCAAAAGGACCCCCTTTGATCGGCGCGTTCTGCTGGTAGCGCTCGTCTCGTCGGAGCTGGTCGGGATAGCGGAGGCGAGACGAGCGCGGGTGATTTGATCGTCGTCTCGGCTTTTGAATCGCCAGCTGTCGTTGCCGGTCTCGACGATGTCGCAGTGGTGAGTCAGCCGGTCGAGCAGCGCGGTGGTCATCTTGGCGTCGCCGAACACACTAGGCCACTCGCCGAAGGCAAGGTTGGTCGTGACGATCACGGAGGCGCGCTCGTAGAGCCGGCTGACGAGGTGGAACAGAAGCTGGCCACCGGACTGGGCGAAGGGCAGATAGCCGAGTTCGTCCAGCACGATGAAGTCCATCCGGGTTAGGTGCTCGGCGAGCCGGCCCTGACGTCCGCTGCGGGTCTCGGCCTCGAGGCGGTTGACGAGGTCGACCACATTGTAGAAGCGGCCGCGGGCGCCGCTGCGGATGCAGCTTCTTGCGATGGCTATGGCAAGATGGGTCTTGCCGGTTCCAGTACCGCCGACCAGGACGACGTTGCGCTGCTGAGCGATGAAGCCGCCGCCAGCGAGATCATTGACGAGCGTCTGGTTGATCGGCGTTCCGTCGAACTGGAAGTCGGCGATATCCTTGGCAAGCGGCAGCTTGGCAATGGTGAGCTGGTATTTGATCGACCTGGCTTGCTTCTCGTTGATCTCGGCGTTGAGCAGGTCGCCGACAATGCGCTGAGGTTCGTGCTGGCGCTTGACGGCAGTTGCCATGATCTCGTCGAAGGCAGCCTTCATGCCGTAGAGCTTGAGTTCGCCCATGAGGTCGAAGATTTGGGTTCGTTCCATCAGATGGTCCTCCGGAGGTTGTCGTAGCGGGCACAATCGGCGATCGGTGCATGACGGAGCGTCAGTGCGGCCGGCGTCATGATGTTGGCCGGTGGGGCGGGTTCACGTTGACGGGCCAGGATATTGAGAACGACATCGGCCGAATGGACGCTGTGACTGAGCGCTTCGGCACAGGCCGCTTCCACCGCGGGCAGACCGTCAGTCAGCACCGCGTTGAGGATGTCGACCATCTGCCGATTGCCGTCGTCGGTGCTGGCAAGCTTGCGCCGGATCCGCTCGATCGCGGCTGGCAGCACCCAGTCTTTGAAGGGAGCACCGTTGCGCAAGGCGCCGGGTTTGCGGGCGAGCACCGGCACATAATGCCAGGGGTCGTAGACGGTAACGCCGCGGCCAAAGGATCGCGGGTGCTCGGCAACGATGCCGTCCATCCTGACGGATCACGATGCGATCGGCATAGGCTTGAACCTCGACCGGTCGTCCGACTGCGCTGGCTGCGACCGAGTACTTGTTGTTGTCGAAGCGCACCAGGCAGGTCTTCGAGACCGATGCTGTCACCGCATGGAAGCCGTCGAAGCGGCCGGCATAGGGAACGAGTTTGGGGCGTTCGGCTTCGAACACTTCCCAGATCGTCTGATCGACCAGCTCCGGATGGCGATGAACCTTGGCGTAGGCGATGCATTTGTCGAGCAGCCAGGCGTTTAACTCGTCGAGGTTTTTGAACCGCAGCCGCGGCGTGAAGAAGCGTTCCCTGACCAGCCCGACCTGGTTCTCGACCTGCCCCTTCTCCCAGCCCGACGCTGGCGTGCAGGCGACCGGATCGACCAGATAGTGGCTGCACATCTGCAGGAAGCGGCGATTGTAGAGACGCCCTTTACCGACGAAGATCGTCTCTACGGCGGTCTTCATGTTGTCGTAGATGCCGCGGGTGCAGGTGCCCTTGAACAGCGCGAACGCCCGGTCGTGGGCGTCGAACACCATCTCCTGCGTCTCCCGCGGATAGGTGCGCGTTTCGCGGGATCGTGAGCGCGGATTTCAGGGGATCGTGAGCAGAGATTTCAGACGATCGTGAGCAACGATTTCGCGGGATCGTGAGCAAGGCTTTCGGAGCCTTGCAGCGCTTCGGCCGACAACTCAACCGGCTTAGGGATGACCTCGTGGTTAACGAGGAAGTCCAATGCCTACCCAGAGATTGTCGATGCGCCGGATCAAGGAAGTCCTTCGGTTAAAACATTTTCAAGGCCTGCCAGAGCGGGCCATCGCGCGGAGCGTGGGCGTCAGCAACGGCGTTGTGCACAGCTACCTGAGCCGCGCCCGCTCTGCTGGGTTGAGCTGGCCGCTTCCGGAGGGAATGACCGATGAAGACCTGGAGCTTTTGCTTTTCCCGGCCCCACGACCAGCGTCTCAGAGCCCGCAGCGGCCGGTGCCCGACTGGAGCTACATCGATAAAGAGCTCCGCCGGCGCAACGTAACCCGTCGCCTGCTCTGGGAGGAGTATCGCGCCGTTAATCCCGACGGTTTCGGGTACACGTGGTTCTGCACTACCTCCGAGGCCTGGAAGGGGCGGGTCCGACCTTCGATGCGGCAGATTCATCTGGGCGGCGAGAAGGTGTTCGTGGATTTCGCCGGCGACACCATCGACATCGTCGATCCCCTGACCGGGGAAGTGCAGCCGATGAAGCTGTTCGTCGCGGCGATGGGCGCTTCGAACTACACCTACGCCGAGGCCTGCCCCAGCGAGAGCTTGGCCGACTGGATCCGGGCCCACGTCAACTTGTTCACGTTTTTGAGCGGAACGCCGACGTTCGTGGTCTGCGACAACCTCAAAGCCGCCGTCAGCAACCCCGACCGCTACGATCCCGGCCTCAATCGCACTTATGCCGAGATGGCGAGCCATTACGGCACGGCCATTCTCGCCGCACGGCCGCGGCGCCCAAAAGACAAGGCGAAGGTCGAGGTCGCGGTGCAAATCGCCCAGCGCTGGATTCTGGCCCGGCTGCGCAATCAGCGCTTCTTTTCCCGGGCCGAGCTCAACGCCGCCATCAAGACACTCGTCGACGAACTCAATGCTCGTCAAATGCGTGGCTTCGGCTCAAGCCGCGCCGAACTGTTTGCCGAACTCGACAAACCCAAGCTAACCCCGCTGCCAGATCAGCCTTATGCCTTCGCACGCTGGAAGCGCTGCCGCCTCGCTCCCGATTATCATGTCGAGGTCGACGGCCATTGGTACTCCGCGCCGTATCGTCTGATTGGCGAGCTGGTCGATGCCCGTATCGACGATCGGACGGTCGAGATCTTCCACAAGGGCCAGCGGATCGCCAGCCATGCCCGCGCGCCCAACCGACGCGGACACACCACCATCGCCGACCACATGCCCAGCGCCCATCGCCGCTACGGCAAATGGACCCCCGCCGCGGTGATCGCCGCCGGCGAGCGGATCGGTCCTTCGACAGCAGCGTTTTTCCAGGCCGTGATCGACGCCCGGCCCCATCCAGAACAAGGCTTTCGAACCTGCCTTGGCATTCTGGCGCTCGTCAAAAGCTACGGCGCCGAACGCCTCGACGCAGCCTGCCGGAGGGGCATCCTCATCAAGGCGCGCTCCGTCGCCTCGATTAGATCGATCCTCCAGAACGGCCTCGATCGCACGTTCTTCGACGAATCTTTCGAGCACCAGCCCCTGCGCCACGGCAACATCCGCGGACGCGACTACTTCCACTGAAGCAAGGAGAGACCCGGCATGCTTAACCACCCAACCCACGAACGGCTGATCGAGCTTGGCCTGACCGGAATGGCCAAGGCCTTCGAGGAGCAGCGCCGATCGCCCGATCTCGAAGCCCTGCCGTTCGAAGATCGCATCGGCCTGTTGGTCGACCGCGAAGCCGCCGAACGCGACACCAGGCGGCTCACCACGCGCCTCAAGATCGCCGCACTGCGCCAGACTGCTTGCGTCGAGGACGTCGATCTGCGCACCCCGCGGGGCATCGACCGCGCCGTTTTCGCCAAACTCGTCGAAGGTCGCTGGACCCCGTGGGTCGGTCAAAATCCCCCGGGTATGGTCACTTGAAACTCCCCCACCTGATGATCGCCGTCAGCGCCGCTGAACAGCAGTAGCCGGTCAGGCAGGACGTTTATGTTCGACCCCTTTAGCCAGCAAGGGGCCGGGGAGTTGAACGTCTTGAAGCGACATCTGCAAAGCACGGTATTTACATTACTTGATCGCAACGCCAGCCAGCGCGAGATCCACAGGCTGACGGGGGTCGATCGCAAGACGATCCGGCGTTACCGGGCGCTGCGGGCTGGTGCGGAGGCAAATTCCCCCGGGGAAGTGACCACCGGCACGGTGAGCGCGGACGACCAAATTCCCCCACCCCGACCACCGGCTTTTGGGGTGTCGGAAGCGACAGCCGCCTGCAGCCTGGCCCGCTCGGCCTGCGAACCGCATCGGGCATGGATCGAAGAACAGGTCCGCCTGAAGCGGAATGCGCAGGCGATTTACCAGGACCTGGTCGATCGATTTGGCTTTCCGTCCAGCTATCAGAGCGTCAAGCGGTTTGTGCGCACGTTGCGACACAGCGATCCCGAGCAGTTTGATCGACTTGAGTTCCTGCCTGGCGAGGAGGCCCAGGTCGACTATGGCGAGGGCGCTCTGACGATTGATCCCAGGAGCGGCCGGTACCGCCGTCCCCGCCTGTTTGTGATGACGCTGCGCTACTCGCGGCGCAGCTTCCGGCGGGTGGTCTGGAAGTCCAGCCAACACGTCTGGGCGCAGCTCCACGAAGAGGCGTTCCGGTATTTTGGCGGGGTCCCCAGCTATGTCGTGCTCGACAATCTGAAGGAAGGCGTCCTCAAGCCGGATTTGTACGAGCCCGAGCTCAACCCGATTTACAGCGCGATGCTGGCTCATTACGCCGTGGTCGCCGATCCCGCGCGGGTGGCCGATCCCAATCGGAAAGGCTGCGTCGAGAGTGCGATTCAACATACCCAGGGCACCGCGCTGGCCGGACGGCGCTTCGAGACACTGGAAGCCCAGAACGAGTTCCTGAGGCACTGGGAGGAGAATTGGGCCTCCAAGCGCATCCACGGCAGCACGCGCCGTCAGGTCGAGGCGATGTTCCAGGAAGAGAAGCCGCACCTGCGGCCGCTGCCTGTCGCTCCCTTCCGCATCTTCACCGAAGTCGTCCGGACTGTCTGCGACGACACCACCGTACGCGTCGACAACAGCTATTACGCCGCGCGGCCCGCGCCGATCGGCAGTCAGGTCGTGGTGCGGATCTACGCCTCCACGATCGAGATCCGTGATCGCCACACCCGTGCGCTGCTGCGTGTTCATTCCCGGATGACGCACCCCGGTTCTGTTGTCCTGCCGACCAGCGAACGGCCGTTCAATCCGTCGCGGCAAACCGCCGTGCTGCTGGCGAGCGCCGAGCGCATCGGGCCGCAGACCAGGGCGCTATGCCAGCAAGTGTTCGACACCGAGGGGCGCCCCGGACAGCGCGCGATGTGGGGCATTGTCGGGCTGGGCCGGAAGTATCCGGCGCGGCTGGTCGAGCAGGCCTGCGCGCACGCCATCGACAACCGCATCTACCGCTACAAGCACGTGCGTGCGACCGTCGAGCGGTTGTTCGAACAGGCGATTGAGCAGGTTGGAGTGACGCCACAGCCGGCATCGCCGCTCACCCAGGATCATCCGCTGATCCGTACCCCCGCGGAATACGGCGACCTCTTCAGCCGCGCTGTGCGGCGCGACGCCGACGATAATGGTCGGCAGGCCGAGGCTCACGACGATCACGCCACGGCAATCCGCGCTCGTGTCGCCTGCGCAACCCCGGCCAGCTCCGGCGCCACGAGCGCTCCCGCTGCACCTTCTCACCTTAAACTGGAGACCTAGCCACATGATGACCATGCCGGAAATTGAGCGTTGCCTACGACAGCTGCGCCTGTCGGGTGTCCGCGACACGCTGCAGACGCGCGTGCTCCAGGCGCAGGGCGCCAACCAGCCCTTCCTCGAGACCTTCTCCCTTATCCTGCAGGATGAACTGGACCGTCGTCAGTCCCGTCTTATCGAGCGGCGATACCAGCAATCCGGGCTCGACGAAAAGCTGACGCTCGCCGAGTTCGACTGGTCCTTCAATCCCAAACTGCCACGTCAGACCTGCTTCCAGCTCCACACCCTGGCGTTCATTGCCGCTGGCGAGAACGCTCTGCTTGTCGGCAAACCTGGCACCGGGAAGTCGCACATCGCCAAGGCGATTGCCTATCAGGCGATCCTGCAAAGCCACAAGGTCCAGTATCTTGAGACCGACGACTTCTTCCACCGCTACGCCCTGAACTCTCCGGCACAACGCGAGGTCCGGCTGCGAACCATCATCGACTGCGATCTCCTCGTGCTGGACGATCTATTCCTCGCACGCGCCATCCCCGACGACGCCGGCACTTTGCTGCAGACCCTGATCCATCAGCGCTACAAACTGCGCCGCAGCGTCATCGTCACCTCCAATCGCGTCGTGCAGGATTGGGGGGCATACCTTGGGGACAACACTATGAGCACGACGATCCTCGATCGCCTTATGCATCATTGCCATCTGCTTGAGTTCGACGGACGCAGCTATCGGCTCAAAGAAGCCGCTGAAGCTCTTGCCCGGGAAACAAACTCAAACTAACAGTCCCTTGTCCTGCCTCGCGGGTGGAGGAATTTGACTGACCACACCCGGAGGAATTTGAAGTGACCCGCGGGGCGCTGGATCGATCGCCACGAGAATTTGCTCGTCACCGGGGCAACCGGCCTGGGCAAAAGTTGGTTAGCCTGCGCGCTCGGCCACAAGGCCTGCCGCGACAACCGATCAGTCCTCTATCATCGCGTTCCAAGGCTGTTCGAGGCGCTCGCGCTCGCGCGCGGAGACGGACGTTACGCTCGGCTCCTCAAAAGCCTCGGCCGCGCTCAGCTTCTGATTTTGGATGATTGGGGACTATCGGTGCTCACCGCCGCGGAACGCCGCGATCTGCTCGAAATCCTCGAGGACCGCCATGGCCGCGCATCCACCATCGTCACAAGTCAGCTCCCCGTGGACACCTGGCATGGAGCCATTGGGGACCCCACGGTCGCCGACGCCATTCTCGATCGCCTCGTCCACAACGCCCACCGCCTCCAGCTCACCGGAGAAAGCATGCGAAAACGCAGCGCCAAAACCATCACCCTTGACGGCCAACCAGAACACTGACTCTATCTCCCATCGGCCGTAGCGGGCTGCTCACGATCGTCTGAATTCAGTGCTCACGATCGCGCGAAATCGATGCTCACGATCCGTGAAATCCGCAACCAGCTGCCGTTCGGCGCTCGCCAACCAGGTCCGTCTCGTGCTCCATACGGCCGCTTATTGGCTGATGCTGACCGTGCGCGACGCCATTCCCAAAGCCCGGGAATTGGCCGCTGCCGAGTTCGCGACGCTGCGTCTTCGGCTCTTGAAAATCGCCGCCCGTGTCGTCGAGACCACGAGCCGCATTCGCCTTGCGTTTGCCGCGGCATGTCCCGAAGCCGACCTGATCTGCGGCTTGCCCGGCGCGCTGCTGCCGCTCGGTCCTTGACCGGCGGGGCGTCCGCCCCCGTTCGCCCAACCCATCCCTCAAGCGCGTTGCAAAGTACCGGTCGTCAGGCGGCGAAAAGCCGAAGGCAATCCTGTGCGCCTCGTCAGACAAGATGTGCGGCCGCATCAATCGGGCCAAAAAGCCGCACTCTCACGAATAGGACGGGTTAATAAGCCGAATTGGGCTGAACTGGACAGTTGAGCGTTGGCCAGAGTGAGAGCAGGAAGAGGGACAAAAGGTCTCTGAGCCAAGCCAGGACACGGCGGAGGTTGTGGCCAACGGCCGAGAGGAGAACGTTAGCGGCATCTCCGGCGCGGCCTTTGAGATAGCAGCGGCCAAGGTGACCTTCGTTCTTCATGTGTCCGATGATGGGCTCGATGGCTGAACGGCGGCGTAGCTCGCGCTTGATGACGCCGAAGACGCCGCGCTTCTGGCCCGAGATGAAGACGCGGCGGGGATTTTGTGTGTCGTGGCCGCGATATCCCTTGTCGACATAGGCCCGTTCGATCCGGCAGCCGGTGAGGCTCTCGGTGCGCTCGATGACGTCGCGAAGGGTGTGACCGTCGTAGGGGTTGTCCGGCAGCGAGCAGGCGTGGAGCACGAATAAGCCGCCGGGAGCTCTTTGGTTGTTGGTGACGATGGATGCCTTCACGCCGAACTCATAGGGCGCGGCGGCCTTGCCCTTGCCGATGCACTCGACCTCCGGAGCATGGAAGGAATACAGCTTGAAGCCGCGCTGGCGCTGCTGCTGCGAGCGGATCTGGGTGGCTCGGCTCAGCGGCAGGGCGAATGCCTCCTCCAGTGCGGGCTGGCCCTCGGTCTTGCGGCGAATGTCGCGGATGATCCGGCCCAGCCGGCTGCGCAGAAGGCGCAGCTGTCGCTGATGCCGGTTGAATTGTTTGGCATGAGCGTAGCGGCCCGCCATCATTGCCGCGCTTTTGGCCACGCGAACATAGGATTGCCGGAGCCTGACCCCGTGCTTCCTCGCCAGGCGGTTCAACCCGCGGATCGCTGCATGCAGCAGCTTAGCGTCGGTCGGAAAGCTGATGGCCTTCGGTTGGACGGTCGTGTCGACCGTGACCCGCTTGAGGTCCTGGCTGCGCAACGCACCGCTCGCGTGCGCCACCCGAAGGCTCTCGGCCAACAACCGCTCCAGCTTGTCGCCGAGCCGCTTGCGCCAGTGGCTCAGGTCTGAGCGCTCATGCGGGAAAACGTGCTGGAAAAACTCTTCACCGGTGAAGAACTGGAAGTACGGATCGTGGACCCAGCGCTCGCACACCCCCTCATCGGACAGGCCGTAGATGTGCTTGAGCAGCAGCAATCCGATCATGAATCGGGTCGCGATACCCGGCCTGCCGTTGTCGCTGTAGAGCGGCGCGATCTCGCCGTCGATCCAGTCCCAATCGACCCTGCCGGCGAGCAGAACCAGCTCGTGTCGCATGTTGATGATCTGGTCCAGCCGGGACCGGAACAGATCGTTCGAGCCTGTCGTCCTGTGCTTCTTTGGTCGCATCGGTGCCTCCGATGCAGCACAGAATCACGGTTCGCCGCGGCAGGGAAATCCAAAATCGAAATTGCAGGGTTTTGAGCTGCGAAGCCTCAATCCCCTGCAATCTCAAATGCCGCCGCAACCGGAAAACAGACTCCCAATCAAGTGCTTGGAGGCTTGTTCACGGACAACCAAATAATCTTTCACGAAAAGCAGAACGACGTTCTCGATCTGGTCGCCGTCAACCGATCGCAATTCGAATTGCTTTGCGTCTGATTCGAGGCTCCATTGATCTTCCTAATGCACTGTTAACACCCCATTGACGGTTGCTTTGAAGATGCAGCGAGATGCGTTGGCTGTTTTTTGAGGATCACTTGTATACAAGCAATGCGTGCCTACATGGCCGAACTTCGCCTTTTCGGTTTTGGCCTAGAGCTTCCGTCCGCCCTTCATGGCGTCATTTAGTTTCTTGCAAATGCGACCGATCAGGGCCTCAACATTCGGCCAAACGCTCAGCGCCTCTTGCGCCTGTTCTTCCGAAGCTTTTGGGCAGCCTGCCTTTTTGTCAGTTCGAGCTCCTTTTGAGCGTCTACCTCGTCTTGTTGGGCGAGTATCTGTTTCAGTAGCTCTTCGTTGCTCAATTTCTGCTCCCAGTCCAGCGTGAGTTGCCGTAGGAAGAAACAGAACGTCAGATCAAAGCTCCTGCCAGTCAGAAGTGGTAGTTCACGCCAACCCGGATCGTATGAAGCTGTTGCTTGAGGGAGACGGGCGTCGTGACTCCAACAGCGATGGCACCAGGCGCACCGTCGCCTGTCTGCACGCGGCCCGCTACCGAAACCGGCAGCTTTACGTCTTGCCTGCCGAAATCGAAGTAGTCATACTCAACTTTGGCTGACCAGCCGGGCAGGAAGGCATACTCGATGCCCGCACCCAATGTGCCGCCAAATATGTTCTTGGTCGCTCGGCCATCGGCAGCACCGTTAGCAGCAAAGCCAGCCCCCAAGTTCGATGTAACGGCAAAGGACTGGTTGATGCCGATGCTGGAATCGGCCCAAGCTGCGCCGCCCTTGATGTAGACTAGGCCGCGGTCGCCCACCGTGACGCCGACCCGTCCGGTGATATCGGCAATCCATTTGGTGTCGTTCGTGCAGTTCAAGACCACAAAGCAGCCAGTGCGCCCCTTGATACCACTCCATAAAAGATCGCTTTCCACGCCGTAGACCATCACACCGGACTGGAAATTGTAACCGGCTTGTACGCCGCCGAGGAAGCCGTTCAGCTGCACCTGCGGCAATGGCACATTCAAATCGGCAGTGCCGCCGATGAGCTGGTTTACGGTCTGGTTGACGGGGGCGCCAATGAATGTATTGCCCACAGCGAGGTCGGTCTGGCTGGTACCCCAACCCGAGCCTACACTGCCGCCGATGTAACCTCCAGTCCAGCTGAAGAGAGGATAAACGGGAGCCGGCGCTTTGACGACAGGTGCCGCAGGCAAATCAGCAGCTAAACTTCCGCTCCCAAAAGCGATCGTCCCGAACGCAATGATGCTCGCGAGCGACAATTGCTTGTTGCACTTCATCCGAGAGTCCTCCTGCTGAGCACGGAAAAATATTGCGTAGCTTGTCCCCAAGTTGTGGTTAGCTCGATAGTTCGAGCTGGCAGGCAGATCACCTCTCCAATCTGGTAGGAGGCAGCATCTTGCTGCAACTGCGACAGCCGCTTCTTGCCGTGTCCATTCCAGAGAGGCGAGCAGGCTCTGCTTTCAAGCTTGTACGACGGTGCTCAGCAATCCTTTCGCGAAGATCCGTGACACGGCCGAATAATGGGCTATTTTACAAAGCCACGTCGTGGTGATTCTCGCGGCCCTTGGCCGACGTATTGCGCGGTATATCGTTAATGGCTGGGCCTCGATTTGGCTGCGATTTCCACGTTCGCTCTTGATGCGACCCACCATCGGGAAGGGTAGGCTCGATGTCGACGACTCGTGCGTTTCATGTCGTTGTCGTCCGGGACGCGTAGAAGATGTATGTCCTTGCTCTGGTCACCCAAAAAGGCGGAAGCGGCAAGAGCACGCTGGCGGTCGGAATTGCAGTCGCAGCGTTGGGGAACGGGGAGCGCGTCGGAATTGTCGAGGCGGATCCACAAGGCACGATTTCAAAATGGAAAGAGCGGCGCCGCCATCCCGATCCCCGGGTCGTTCGGGTCGCTGATTCGGCCGAAATAGAACGGGCGCTCGTCAGCCTTGAAGCCGAGGGGATCTGGCTTACGGTTATCGATACCGCCGCCACGAACAATGCACTGGCCATGCGCGCCATCGCGAGGGCCGATCTTTGCCTGATCCCGGTGCGTCCGAGTCCCGCCGACATCGAAGCTGCGATACCGACGCTGATTGCTATTCGTAGGCTCAACCGCCGATTTGCTTTCGTCCTCGCTCAGACGCCACCGCGGGGCTGCCGCGTGAGTGAAGCCGCGACGTCGCTCAATTCGCTCGGGGTGCTCGCGCTTCCCTATGTCGGACAGCGCAATGACCATCAGGACGCGCTTGGGGCAGGATTAGGCGTGACGGAGTTTGCACAAGAGGGAAGAGCCTCGGAGGAAGTTCGTGAGCTGTGGCGCTGGATCTTGAAGAAGCTTGTCGAGGGGTCATCAGATCATGAACCACACGCAAGAAACGAAAAAGCCGCGTACTAGGCAGACGCGCTGCGCGCGACGCTCGCTCGTGGAGCTTACCGCGGCGGCGAGCCGAGCCGTTGACGATGGCCTGTTTGTGCTGCCCCGCGGGATTGCTGCTTCCAATCTGCGATCGGAGCACTCAGGCCCGAATACGTCTGATCAAACAATTCTTGCAAGGCAAGCGACGGCTCCGAGTCCCGTTGCGGTGCTTGAATCTCGGAATGCGGCGGCGCCGCGCAAGGACGAACTCCTAGATTCCGACACTACCACCGAGATGATGGTGAAGGTTGCCGAAGACTCTCAAGACAGAGCTTCTGAAAACATCAAAGCCAGCCTGAATGCTGCCTTGGACCATGCAAACGGCCTCGTAGAGACGCGGGTGGGAGGCGAAGCGGCGTCGAAAACCGTCGTCGCTTCCGGACTTGAAAGCAATTTTTTGACCGTTCTCAAAGAAGCCGCAACGGGGTTTCGCGCGGATGCGGCCGAATTAATCATGCAGAAGGAACCAGCCGACAGCGCGGGACAGTCGCAACCGCGATATATGCGGCGGCTCACCGACGAGGCGGTCAGATTGCTCGACGATCTTCGGAGCGGCAAGCTGGAGAACCAGGCGAACTTCATCCTGAGCGAGTGCTTCAGGGAAGCCGCCAGCGCGTTCTCTATCATCAATCAGCAGCTCAAGCGCGACGGCTATCCCGCGAGCATTGATCCATCAATCTTCATTTGGCTTGCCAATATCACCGAACCGGAGACGCGTGACACCGGGACCAAGCGACTTGAGATCGTACCCAACCACCGAGGTCGTCCGAGCACGTACACGCGCCAGGTCGCTCAGTTCATCTGGCACCTTGTCGAGGGACAGGGCTGCGGGCGCCAGGCCGCATATCGGGCGGCGCTCACGAAGTTCTCCGTAACCGCGAGTTTCGTCGAGAACGCCTATGCGTTTTGGGAGCCGGTCTTCAAACGGGCGGGACCGCACGTGAGGATGCTGACCCGCATTTCAGATCCAGAAGTGTAAAGCTAGGCAGCGCAGGCGTTTGGAGCCCGATTGACTGAGGCCGAGGTCCGGCGAGGGCCGCCCGGCAACTTCGTCCGAGCTTTGGACGAAGAGGAGGCTGAGGTCGGGGCCGCTCCTGCATGGCCCATGATTGCGCGGATAAGGCCCGGAGCGAAGCCGGCTGATCAGCCGGTGCAGACGCCGGTAAAGTACGCGCGGGTGGTCAATCCGAAAACCGCGAAGGCGCTCGGCCTCGATCTGCCGGGCATCGGTGCTCGTCCGCGCGTACTAAGTGATCGAAGCAGCTTGACACTACACACTCTTACGAAGTGCCGGCAGAACGTAAGCGTAGCTTTGCGGCCGTTTTGATTGGCGCTTGACGTCTATTTTGGCCGCGTGGCGCGTCGCCGCGGTTTCCATTGGCCGGACAATGCGTTGACGGCGGCCTCGAGCGCCTTTCGGTCGACGACGTTGGGATCGAACCGCTCCGGGCCCCAGAGGCGCAGATGTTCGTGCTCCGAATGTGCGGGGTCGCTGATGGCATCAAGATATTCGGCATAGCCTGGCGCACCGCCGACGTCTTCCAGAGGACAACGACCGGCGGCATCGAGCAAGAGGGGAAGTCCCTCTGTCGTCGTGTTGTCGAACCATTTTTCGAGTTTGATCACATGGTCCCAGCTGTCGCCGAAGTCATAGAGATAATGGATCGTCTTGGCGCCGGTCTCTTGGACGATATCGCAGAGCCGCGCTTTGCGGGCGTCCATGGGCTGGTGGCCGTAATCGTTGCGGGGATCAGGAATCCCCCAACGGACCTCACCAGCGAAGAACTCGAAGAGGTGGCTATTCGTCCAGCCAAATGCCGCCTGAAGCGTCAGATGTAGCCGATCAAGGCGCAAGGTGACGGGTACGACAAGGCGACGCATCACCTCCGGTTTCACGTCCTTGAGGGTCACCTTGATCCGGACCGCGGTCGTGTTGAGGCTCATGCCGCCAGCCTCGGATCGTGTGCATGCATCTTATAGGTCGATGCCCAGGGAAGCAGTTCGTCCAGTCGCGCCGCAGGCCAGCCATTGACGAGCTTCGCGAGAACGTCAGCAAGCCAGTACTCGGCGTTGACGCTATTGAGCTTACAGGTCTCGATTAACGAAGCTAGTACTGCCCAACTCTCGGCGCCCTCGTCCGGGCCGGGGCCATAGTGCCGGGTTTCTGACATTCGAAGCCGTGCTCGCCTATCCGTACCACCCGCTGGTCGGCCGGACGGTCCTGGTGACCGGCGACCAAGAGCACGACGGTGTTCATTATTTCCTGATTCGGCAATCGCAGGGCGGCTCCTTCCAGGTGCCGGGCTGGATGTTCGATCCGGCGGCATGTTCGATGGAGATTGTAACGGTTCCGCGCCTTCCCGTCAGCCAACTCCTTCAACTGCGTAGTCTGGTCGATCATCTCGTAGCTTGTCATCCGGAGGAAGAAAGCCCCGGAGGATTCGGCAATGAGAAAGCAGTGTCGTGCGCAAATCGATCTGTTCCTTCCCCTAACCCGGCCCGGCGATATGAGTGGTGCCGAACGCCAGAAGGCTATGGCGCTTCTGCGAGTATTGCTAATGGAAGCGGCGGCGCAGCCGGCCAACGAGCCTCAGGCCAACGGCAAAAAGGGAGCAGGCAATGAGTAAGATCACGCCCGTGCATCTGGCCCGTGCCGCATTCGTGTACATCCGCCAATCCACAGCATATCAGGTCGTCAACAATCTCGAGAGCCAACGACGCCAGTATGGCTTGGTCGAACGCGCGCGGCAGCTTGGCTGGGAAGACGTCCAGCTTGTCGATGACGATCTCGGCCGATCCGGTGGCGGAACGGTCCGACCGGGCTTCGAGAAGCTGCTGTCCGCGATTTGCGAAGAACGGGTTGGCGCCGTGGTATCGCTCGAGGCATCACGCCTTGCCCGGAACGGCAGAGACTGGCACACTTTGCTGGGGTTCTGCGGCCTAGTCGGCACGCTGATTGTCGACGAGGAAGCCATCTATGATCCACGCTCACCCAATGATCGGCTGTTGCTTGGCATGAAGGGCACTATGAGTGAGATGGAGTTGTCGATCTTTCGGCAGCGATCCGTCGAGGCCATGCGCCAAAAGGCACGGCGAGGCGAACTTCATTTGACCGTCGCCGTCGGCTACGTGAAGACGGATGACAGCCGTATCGAGAAGGATCCTGATCGGCGCGTCCAGGATGGCATCTTGCTCGTCTTCAGCAAATTCGCAGAGCTCCAGTCAATCCGGCAGGTGCTGCTTTGGTTCAGGCAGGAGAACGTTCTCGTTCCAGCGATTGTGCAAGGTCGCGGTAAACGCCCAGTCGAATGGAAGGCACCTGTCTATCACACACTGCACCACATGCTGACGAATCCAGTGTACGCTGGCTCTTACGCCTATGGTCGGCGAGGCACACGCGTGACGATCAAGGATGGCCGCAAGCGGATCATGCGCGACACGCTCCGGCGCAATTGGAAGGATTGGGAGGTTTTGATCCACGACCATCATGAAGGCTACATTGCCTGGACTGAGTTCGAGAGGAATCAGCACGTGATCGCCGACAACGCCAATGGGAAGAGCTATATGGGTCGCGGATCCATAAGGCGCGGCGAGGCCTTGCTGCCAGGGCTGTTCCGTTGCGCGCGTTGTGGCCGACGCCTGCATATCCAGTACACTGGAAAGGGCGGGAATACACAGCGATATGCCTGCCGCGGCGCGTTCGGCACCAGAGCGGCCGACAACTGTATCGGCTTCGGCGGCATGCGGGTCGATCGCGCTGTCGCCCAAGAGGTGCTCGATCGACTACAGCCTCTTGGGATTGAAGCGGCGCTAGCCGCAATGGAGGCCCAGAGTGTGCATCATTGCGACAAGCGTAAGCACATCGAGAATGCAATCCAGCAGGCTCAATACGAAGCCGCCCGGGCACGCCGGCAGTACGATGCCGTCGATCCGGATAACCGGCTGGTCGCCAGTGAGTTGGAGCGGCGCTGGAACGAGAAGTTGGTTCAACTGCGCGACTTGGAGGTCCAGCTCGAGACCCTCGAACAGACGCAGCACACTCCAGCGCTTTCCGCCGCGGATCGCGCGAGGCTGATGACTCTCGGCAAGGATTTGACCAAGGCGTGGAACAGTCCCGGCGCATCCATCGAGACACGCAAGAAGATTATCAGGCTACTTGTCAAAGAGATCATCGTCGATGTCGTGGGCGATACATTGGCGCTCATCATTCACTGGCAAGGCGGCGACCACACCCAGTTGACGGTCAAAAAGAACAAGATCGGACAAACCCGCTGGACGGTCGAAGCCGATGTCCTCGATCTCATTCGCGTATTGGCGAGGCAATTATCGGACACGGCAATCGCTGCGATCCTCAATCGGGCCGGCAAGCTAACTGCACATGGTGCGAGTTGGACACGATCCCACGTCTGCAGTCTCCGGAACATCAACGGCATTCCTGTCTACCGCGAAGGTGAACGAGCCGAGCGCGCCGAAGTTACGTTGGATGAGGCCGCCGACATTTTGAAGGTGAGCCGCACGACGGCGTATCGGATGGTCAGCAGTGGCACTCTTCCGGCCCGGCAGCTGTGCGGCGGAGCGCCCTGGATTATCCAGCTTGCCGACCTGCAGCGAGACGCCGTGTGCCGCGAAGCCGATGCCAGACGATCACGTCGCCCGATATCTCGAGATCCGCAGCAAAATCTCTTTGCTTTATAAGGGCATCACCAGATGAGCAGTATGAAGCGCCAACGTCGCAGCCGGCAAAAAGAGAGTTCTTGGCGTTGAGCTTGATCGGCCGCATCGCACGCTCGACAGCATTGGTGTGTGTGCCTTGCAAGGCGCACTGTTCTCCCTGGTGGAACCCCAGGCCGGCTAACTCTCGCTCCAGCCGGAAGTATTCGGGGCGGGTCAGGAGGCAACGAATGACCTGAAGCACTCCGAAAATGTGCCCTTTATGAGGGTCTGCGCCGGGGTCTCATAGACACAGAGCTTCGAGGAGGCGAGCAGAAGCTCGCGCAGACGACGCCACAAGGGCTTCAATTCCTGGGCGGCATAGCAGACCCAGAAGGCGAGCGTGGAACGGTCGAGCGCTATTCTGTGGGTCGCCAGCATCTGCGCCTGGCGGTAAAGCGGCAAATGCCAATAATACTTCGGTTGATCACATGCGCGACCAGCCGCTCGGTGGACAATCCTCCCCTGATCAGTCGCTCGGGCGCGGCGTGCTGGAGGACGACGTCGTGACAGGCGCTACAGGCCAGCTTGGGCCGGCGGGTGACGATGACGCGTGTTCGCCGTCAGGGCCTGTGAGACAAACAGGGGGATTTTGCGGAGGGAGGATTTCTGGTTCATCGTAGCCACCAGGAGCGAAGATGAAACAGAAATCCGGACCGGGCAAAGCGCCGGCAGACCAAGTGCTAAAGGACATTCGGCGCCAGACCCGCCGGCAGCATTCCGCGGACGAGAAGATCCGCATAGTGCTGGAGGGATTGCGCGGCGAGGAGAACATCTCCGAGCTTTGCCGCCGAGAAGGCATTGCCGCCTCGATGTATTACGGCTGGTCCAAGGAGTTTCTCGAGGCCGGCAAGCGCCGCCTGGCCGGCGACACGGCGCGAGCTGCGACCTCCGGCGAGGTGAAGGACCTCCGCCGGGAGGCCGTCGCCGATCTGACCCTGGAGAACCGTCTGCTCAAAAAAAGTATGACCGGAGATGGGGAGGACGAGGCATGAGGTATCCCGCCTCCGAGAAGGCCGAGATCATCCATTTGGTCGAGCAATCGCACCTTCCGGCCAAGCGCACACTGGACAAGCTCGGGATCCCGTGCGCCACATTCTATCGCTGGTATGATCGCTACCGCGCGGGCGGCGTCGAGGCGCTGGCCGATCATCGGTCTCGACCAGACCGGGTCTGGAACCGCATCCCGGACGATGTGCGGGGCCAGATCATCGACCTGGCGCTGGAGTTACCTGAGCTGTCGCCACGCGAGCTGGCCGTGCGGTTCACCGACGAACGACAGTACTTTGTATCCGAGGCGTCGGTCTATCGGCTGCTGAAAGGCGCATGACCTCATCACCAGCCCGGCCTATGTGGTGATCAAGGCCGCGAACGAGTTCAAGGACAAGACGACGGCCGTCAACCAGCTCTGGCAGACCGACTTCACCTACCTCAAGATCACCGGATGGGGGTGGTACTATCTCTCGACCGTGCTTGACGACTTCTCGCGCTACATCGTGGCCTGGAGGCTTGGTCCCACCATGTGCGCTTCCGATGTCAGCCACCCTCGACCAGGCACTCGCCGCCTCCGGCCTTGACCACATCGCCGTCGCGCACCGGCCAAAGCTTCTCAGCGACAACGGTTCGAGTTACGTCGCGGACGATCTGGCCAAGTGGCTCGACCAGAAGGGCATGCAGCATGTGCGCGGCGCTCCGTACCATCCCCAGACTCAGGGAAAGATCGAGCGCTGGCATCAGACGCTGAAGAACCGCATTCTGCTCGACAACTACTACCTGCCCGGTGATCTCGAACGTCAGGTACGGGCCTTCGTCGAACACTACAATCACGTCCGTTATCATGAGAGCATCGACAACCTCACACCAGCCGATGTCTACTTCGGCAGGGCCGAGGTGATCCTCGCAGAACGAAACCGCATCAAGCGCGACACCATCGCAAACCGCCGCTTGCAGCATCAACTGCAGGTCGCTTAAACTCTAGCCCTGATGAGCCAGAGCCTCCCTTCTCAAAAAGCCTGACCAGTCTCAAATTATCTGACGACGGACAACCTGGACACACAACCGGACGTGAACCTCTCGATTCATCCGGCTTCTATCTTCCAGCCGCAGGTCGGATGCCGACTCGCCACAAATAGAGTAGGTTCGGATCGCGCTGTGCGAGCCGTCCCAACCAATATACTGAGGCGACCGACAGGATCAATCAGCTTGGCGAGTTCTTCAAGACTCCAGTGGTTTCGCGTCGAACCCAGTCGCCATGAGCGAACGGTTTGTCGGATTCCTTTGGCAGCCTTGTTGCTGATTGCCGGGAGGAAGTTGAGGAACTTCTCGCCCTTTCGATCGCGAGCGCTGCGCGGCTGGAAGGTGTAGCCAAGGAAGTCGAACGAGATGTGTTCGCATTCCTTTCTCCGTTTATTATCCTAGCAGTAGACGATCCGGGTTTTCTCCGGGTGGAGCTCCAGACCGCATTCCGCAAAACGTTTTCGGATCGCCTCCATCACGGTTCGAGCCTCGCTTTCAGTTCTGCAATGGACTATCGCATCGTCAGCGTATCTTTCGAAACACAAACAAGGGAAGGTCCGCTGCATCCAGCGATCGAATGCATAGTGCAGAACCAAATTTGCGAGTCGCGGTGAAACCACTGAACCCTGAGGGGTTCCGCTGTTCTCTCCACTAGGATTCCGTCTTCTTTCTCCGCGGGAGCTTGCAGCCACCGCTTTACGTAGAGACGAATCCAGCTCAGTTTCGTGTGGTGGGCGACGGCCTTTTCGATCAGGTGCCAAGGAATCGAGTCGAAGAACGACTTGATATCAACGTCGATAACCCAGTCGAATTTCCAGCAACGCTTTCGCGCTGTCCCCACTGCGTCAAGCGCCGAACGGCCGGGCCGATAGCCGTAGGAGTCGGGATGGAATATTCGTTCCATCGTCGGCTCCATAACCATCTTTGCAACCGTCTGAGCCACGCGGTCAGCTATAGAGGGTATTCCTAACGGACGCTTCCCTCCATTAGCCTTGGGAATTTCCACGAGACGGACGGGAGGCGGAAAGTATGTCCCCGACGACATTCGATTCCAGATCTTGTAGAGGTTTCTCTTCAAGTCCTTTTCGAATTCCTCGATGGAGACCCCGTCCACACCCGCTGACCCGCGGTTCGCCTTCACCTGTTTCCAAGCTTCCCAAACGAGATGTTTGGGGATCTGATACGACTTTGCCTCAGTCATCGGCTTCTCCCGTTTCCGGTTGGCCTGTGACTTTGGCTAGAAGATCGGGTCCCTTCGCTCCGCCCGTATTACCGGGCCTCATCACTATTACGAACCCGTCCGCCCCTGCGTCGCGCATTGGTACTCTGCCCTCGGCGGGTCCGCCGCCTTTGGGGTCTCCCTTGGCATCCCATGTTCCGCGCAAGAGCCTGCCATCGGGATCACGCCGCCTCTACACCGGTTGCCGCTCGGCCAATAGACAGGCTCTCGCCGCGCTTGATCCCAGGAGGTGGTATCGCCCCTGGTTTCGACAACACCTGAACTGTACTTTCGATGCATCATCGGCGGTTTACTTGCGTTCGTCTTCCCGTGGCTCACCTGACGGGCTGATTGCCCGCCTTTTCCAGCAACGCTCACCACCTAAGCCCTTGAGCTAAAGCAGCTTGTTGCGGTTTGGACTCTGATCCTGCAATCCGAGTCCGAGGGGCCTGCCCTCATCTCTTGCGCAGCAAGTGCTCGGAAGATGGTCTACATACTCAACCTCCTTCTTCGCGCCGTCATGGCGCACATACCACAGTGCAGCCCAAGGCCATTGCGCATCCGACGACGCGCGGCTGATGCATCGGGCAATCATCAAACCTCGCCAAGCGCAACCGAGTGCGCTGCGCCAGAGCTATCTGCGCCTGGCCAAGCGCGCCGCCATTATGGTCGGCCGCTATACCCACGCCCACCAGTTCAAACGCGCCCGGCACCAGCTCAAGTTCCTGCGGACACGGCTTAGCCGGATCATCCGCGACATCCGCCGCAAGGTTGCTGGAAGCTCGCTTCGGCCCCCTGCTCGGTTTAGCGCAGCAGATACGCAGCCAGGATCAGCATCAGCGCGGTCCAAAGGTCTATGCGCTACATGCCCCGTAGGTTGAGTGCATCGGCAAGGGAAAAGCCCGCGCGCCTTACGAGTTCGGCTGCAAGGTCAGTATCGCCACGCCCGTGACGTCTCCGAAGAGCGGACAGTTCGTGCTCCACGCCAAGGCCCTGCATGGCAATCCCTTCGACGGGCACACGCTCGGCCCAGTGATCACCGACATGGAGAAGCTCACCGGCGTGGAGGCTCGCCGCATCCATGTCGACAAAGGGTATCGCGGCCACAACCACCCGCATCGGTTCAGGGTCTGGATCTCGGGGCAGGTCCGCCGCGCCAAGGCTTCCATCCGTCGCGAGATGAAGAGGCGCGCGGCTGTCGAGCCCGTCATCGGTCACGTGAAGGCCGAGCACCGCATGGACCGGAATTATCTCAAGGGACTGCGCGGCGGCGATCAGGGTGAGACTCCGTATTGCCTCACATATCGATGCTCCCGGGCGCGATCAGTTGCCTCATTTATTTTGCTCCTGGCCTGAGTTGAGGAGGAGGCCGGGTGCGGAGATGGCCGGGGTTTCGGAGCGCCCGGCCTCCTCCGCTGGCACCTCGCACGTCATTGGGGTGTTGTGACCTCATGCCCTGGCGGCATTTTTTCTGAAGCAAACAGCAGCGCATTCGCTTGCTCGCTGCGCCAGGATTTCAACCGACGTTGAAGGGTTCGAAGAAGCTTGTTCGGATAGTCTCCAGGATATTCCACCTGCAGGCGCGAGAGCAGTTCGCTGCCGGTCCGCCAAGGCTCGGCTTCAAACCATTTTCTCAAATCTGACGTTGCCCGGATAAGCGGATCGGGACGACGCCGGCCCCTTTTAGCCTTCACGATTGGCCGATCCGTCGGGCGCGTGGCGCCGTCCTTCCAGGCCGTTCGCAGGCTTGCCAGGAAGCGATCAATCGATTGTGATGCCGCAGCAGGATGGGCGGATGGTTGGATATCCGCGAGCGCCGCGAGGCGCTCCTGCACGTCGCGGATGTCGCGCAACAACGTGACCGGATCGAGAGCGGTATAGATTTCCTGGAGATGGTGGCGGACCGCATCAGGCGTGCGGGCGTCCGCTGACAGGCGCTGGTGGGGTGTTGCCGGCGCGCTGTATGTCTTACGTACACGAGCACCGTCGCGCTGCTTGGCTAACAGTTTGAACGAAGGTTGGAAGAAGTTTACGAACAGCCGCGCTGACCGATAGAGTTCCGCCAGTAGCTTGGCCGCCTCCAGGCCTTCGAACCTACGATAGCCGACCATCCTGCGCACGACGGCGCCGTTCTTTTGCTCGACGAACGCCTGGTCATTCTTCCGGTAGGGACGGCAACGCGTGAAGACAATGTTGGCCGCCTCGCAGTAGGCCTTCAACGTCTCATTCATGAACACGGTGTCATTGTCCGTGTCGAAGCCGAGCAGCGCAAAAGGCAATTGCTTGCGCAATTCCGTCAGCACCGTGCTCACCAGCGTCTGTTCGCGCACGATCAGAGGTGCGCACTCTGTCCAGCCGGTAGCAATGTCGGTGAGCACGAGGGTCTGGATGAAGCTGCCGCGCGCAGATGGACCGCTATGCGCTACAAGGTCGGCCTCGACGAATCCCGGCGCCGGATCATTCCAATCTGCCGAAGTCCGTATTGGAATACTGCGACGCAGGGAATGCCCCGCGTGCCGCCGGCGCTTGCGACCCAATTTTTCTCGAACCCGCACCAAGGCGCGGTCGATCGTCGCAGCGCTCATCGCCAAAAGTTTGGTGCGAATCTCAGGGGCAAGGTCGAGGTGCCCGTACCGTTCCATCGCCTCAATCAGCGCGGGCATTAATGCTTTCAGTCGCTTCCCGCAGATGCGGTCTGACGCCTCCCAAAGCAGCACGAGTGCGGTGTGTTCTGCTTCATTATATATCCGACGTCGCGCCCGTCGGCCCGGATGTACGCCTTCCTGGTTTCGAAGTAGACGCATCGCATGCTTCCGATGGAATCCGGTGATGTCGACGAACTCGTCCAATATCCGCGCCTTCTTCGCGCGATCCGACCGCCGATAGCGCACGCCTGCCGCCGCCGTCAGTTCCTTCCGCGTTGCCATGCTTAGCCACCCCATCTCCGCCCCTCGCTCGTTCCCGGTCCAGGGGAGCAATTTACGTGAGGCAACGGCTTAGGATCCGGTAACAATTAAGGCGAGGCAATGCGCGAATCGAGGGCGATTGTCGCCCGCCATCGGTGAAGTCGGACAGACCCAGGCGCGCAGAAGAAGACGCCGAGGGGCCGGCGCCGGTCCGATCCGCTCGCGCAGTATTGGGAGGCCGAGATCGTTCCGATCCTGAAGGCTGCGCCCGGCATCCGCGTGATCGGCGTGCTGGACGAGTTGCGCCGACGGCATCATGACCTGAACCCGAACATCCGCCGCACGCTGGAGCGGCGCATCAACGCCTGGCGGGCGCTCAACGGCGGGCTTGCAGAACGCGCTGTGGGCGCTTGGCGGCGTGCCGCGGGAGCATCGCAGCGACAGCCTGTCGGCAGCGTTCCGCAATCTGGCCGCCGACGCACGGGAGGATCTGACGCAGCGCTACGCCGGGCTGATGGGCCACTATGGCATGGCGCCAACGCGCAACAATGCGGGCATCGCACATGAGAACGGCTCGATCGAGAGCGGGGAACGCGTCTTCACGCACCAGAGCATAGCTCAACGGCTTTGGGAGCAATATAGATGGGCCTCCCGCACGCGCCGTCGCCCCTACACTCTCAAACAACACTAAGAACCTTCTAGGCCGAACGAATCCGTTGGTCGGGCGGGCGGGCGGGCGGGCGAGTCTATTTGGTCGAAGAGACGTGGGAGCCGGGAGTGTCTGAAATCGTGACGCCAATCGGCCGTAAGCGTGCAATAGATTGGCTGAGCGCCAATCCGACCCGCCGTCGTGATGCGGCTGCCACTGATCGTAAGCGGGCCGAACGCCTTTTTAATGCGGCCTGATCGATCTGCAAAAGACCGAGGCTGAAATACTGGCAGGCTGAGCGGCGTTAAGTCGCTCAGTCTGGCCTATCAATTTAGGTAGGCCACGCACGGCGGCTTTCTCGCTAAACCGCACTTCAGCTCCCAGCGGATTAAGGTTCATGGGAAAGCAGGGTGTGGGTTAGCCTTTATGATCCGAGGGGCTAACTTCACGGGGCAGTGCGGATGCCGCAGGGATAGCGCCTCTATCTAAGCCCCCCAGCCGATAAAGGCGCCGAGTCGCATCCGCGCGGCTCTTGAGCCGACGAGGAAATCATGGCACCAAAGGCTAAGCCTTTAAGGCATTTGCGCGCGCGGGACATTGCTGAAGCGGTCCATTTCGCGACGCGAGTATCCTATAAAAGGTGGCCGACGGGCGTGTGGTTTGAGCTAAGAGATCGGATGGTCAGAACAGCCGACGGGCAATTCTATCTTATCGAAGATCACCCCATTAAGCTTGACGGCCATGAAGTCGCACGGCCTTACAGTCTAGCGAGCGTCTTTGCGTGGCTGCATGATTGCCCACAACAGATTGAGCTTTGAACGGCCCAAGCGGGCCGCTTTTCGTTTGTAAATTTTCCGCGCGGATCTTTGTCAGCTTTTGGAAAGCTAGCCCGAATACTCAGCCATTGAGCTTAGCGGCGCGTGGCAGGGACAGTGCGTGCCCCGGTGTACGCGAGGGGGCTAGAGCGCCGAGTCACGTCACCGCTAATCTCAATTGCAGCGCGGGCGCGGTAGGGACAACGCCCGATTCTTATCCTGACCTGGCGCCGAGCCGTGCCCGCGTTGCTTCCGGTCGCTGAGACTGATCGCCCAAGCGCCTGGCGGCAACCAGTCCTGGTAGTTGCGCCACGGGCTTTCCCGGACGATACTTTCCGCCGTCAGCTTCAGTCGCTTGACGCTGGCCATGTTGAAGTTGGCGGGGCGTGGTAGGGACAGCGCCTCTAATTCCAGCTCGGGCGCGGAGTCACGTTGCCGCTAACTTCTACCATAGGTCCAAATGGACGGTGATCATCAGCGTGACAGACCTTCGCCCGCAGAGCTGAGACGTTCGGAGCGGATACTACGCGCCGATCAGATCGCACCTCGGGGCCTCACTAAGGCCAACGCAGCCGCCTATTGCGGGTGCTCCAAGGACGCGTTCAACACGTGGATTAAGAAGGGCTTGGTACCGGAGGCTATCCCCGGCACTCAGCGTTGGGATCGCAAGGCGATTGATTGGTATCTGGACCGGGCGTCCGGTCTGCCTACCGGGGAGACCGCATCGAGCGATCCGCTCCCAGACTGGCTGACCTCAGAACGGAAGGCTGGCAGATAGGAGCGTACACGTCCAACCTTTTCAAGTGACTCTCGGGAGGCGCTCTATCAAAATTATACTACTGATCAGCCGGATCGCCAATGAACTTTATCCTTGCGACAATTAGGGGCACTCAGGGAGTGAAAGCAAATTGTCCGGTTGAATGCCGTCGGCCTTCGTCTTGATGTACTTGTGCCCGTTGTGGACGGCCACAATCACATCGGCCGTGCGCTTTTCCTCGACATAGAACTCCCATACACCGTTTTCGATTTCTTTGATCGTGTGATCGACGGATTGCTTCCACCTAGACCCGTCCGGGTTTACTCCGCCAACGTTTTTGATTCGCTCGTGAGGGTTCTGCCTGTCAGTCTTGTTGATGCATTGAATTCGTATGCGGCTGGTCACTCGGGTCTCTCCCATCTGCAAGAAAAAAGAGCCTCAGTGTGGACCTCGGCCGTGGGTTAGTGTGCCGACCAATCCCAGTAGGTTGCCTTGCATCCTTCTCGGCGCCGAGTCGCGCCCCCATTGCCAGGCGACCGTGACTGTGATGCGGCAACCAGTTCTGGTAGTTGTGCCACGGCTTTTTGCGGTGGATGTATCCTACCGACAGCCTTCTTCCCTCCCGAAGCTGGCGGTGGAGTTAGCGGCGCGCGTGGTAGGGACAGCGCTTCTTCTTCTCTCAGATTGAGCGCCGAGCCACGAGGCCGCTAACTCCCAACCATGGGGCCAAAGGATGCATATATTCGAGCGGCACATCACGGCCCTACGGTCGCAAGCGCTTGAGGTGCTTACAGCCAATCAGGCCCGGGCGGCCGATCAGTCTTTGAGCCTGGCAGATCGCCAAGTCGCGACATTTGATGCCGAGGAGGCTCGGGCAGTGTTAGGCATCCTCGACAGCGTGAAGCCCAATCTTAGGCCGAACGACGCGCGGCGGATCGCTGCACGCATACGCGCGCTTCTAGAGTTGTCCGTGAACAAGCCTCCAAGCACTTGATTGGGAGTCTGTTTTCCGGTTGCGACGGCATTTGAGATTGCAGGGGATTGAGGCTTCACAGCCCAAAACCCTGCAATTTCGATTTTGGATTTCCCTGCCGCTGCGAACCGTGATTCTGTGCTGCATCGGAGGCACCGATGCGACCAAAGAAGCACAGGACGACAGGCTCGAACGATCTGTTCCGGTCCCGGCTGGACCAGATCATCAACATGCGACACGAGCTGGTTCTGCTCGCCGGCAGGGTCGATTGGAACTGGATCGACGGCGAGATCGCGCCGCTCTACAGCGACAACGGCAGGCCGGGTATCGCGACCCGATTCATGATCGGATTGCTGCTGCTCAAGCACATCTACGGCCTGTCCGATGAGGGGGTGTGCGAGCGCTGGGTCCACGATCCGTACTTCCAGTTCTTCACAGGCGAAGAGTTTTTCCAGCACGTTTTCCCGCATGAGCGCTCAGACCTGAGCCACTGGCGCAAGCGGCTCGGCGACAAGCTGGAGCGGTTGTTGGCCGAGAGCCTTCGGGTGGCGCACGCGAGCGGTGCGTTGCGCAGCCAGGACCTCAAGCGGGTCACGGTCGACACGACCGTCCAACCGAAGGCCATCAGCTTTCCGACCGACGCCAAGCTGCTGCATGCAGCGATCCGCGGGTTGAACCGCCTGGCGAGGAAGCACGGGGTCAGGCTCCGGCAATCCTATATTCGCGTGGCCAAAAGCGCGGCAATGATGGCGGGCCGCTACGCTCATGCCAAACAATTCAACCGGCATCAGCGACAGCTGCGCCTTCTGCGCAGCCGGCTGGGCCGGATCATCCGCGACATTCGCCGCAAGACCGAGGGCCAGCCCGCACTGGAGGAGGCATTCGCCCTGCCGCTGAGCCGAGCCACCCAGATCCGCTCGCAGCAGCAGCGCCAGCGCGGCTTCAAGCTGTATTCCTTCCATGCTCCGGAGGTCGAGTGCATCGGCAAGGGCAAGGCCGCCGCGCCCTATGAGTTCGGCGTGAAGGCATCCATCGTCACCAACAACCAAAGAGCTCCCGGCGGCTTGTTCGTGCTCCACGCCTGCTCGCTGCCGGACAACCCCTACGACGGTCACACCCTTCGCGACGTCATCGAGCGCACCGAGAGCCTCACCGGCTGCCCGATCGAACGGGCCTATGTCGACAAGGGATATCGCGGCCACGACACACAAAATCCCCGCCGCGTCTTCATCTCGGGCCAGAAGCGCGGCGTCTTCGGCGTCATCAAGCGCGAGCTACGCCGCCGTTCCGCCATCGAGCCCATCATCGGACACATGAAGAACGAAGGTCACCTTGGCCGCTGCTATCTCAAAGGCCGCGCCGGAGATGCCGCTAACGTTCTCCTCTCGGCCGTTGGCCACAACCTCCGCCGTGTCCTGGCTTGGCTCAGAGACCTTTTGTCCCTCTTCCTGCTCTCACTCTGGCCAACGCTCAACTGTCCAGTTCAGCCCAATTCGGCTTATTAACGATCGACTCTAGAGTGGGAGGGTTGAGTGCCGCACGACTCTCTCGGGGACAAAGGCGGTCAGCCCCGGTCTTCGGCGACGGTCTGGTCAACAAGGCCTACTTAAACTCGTGAACATCAGCGGCGAAGGAGTTCGACTAGGCAGCTCTCCGGCAATTCATGTCCTGTAGGGTAGCCAAGGTCATTTCGATGAAACGTCAGCTTTCTTGACCAGCACTTTAACGTACGTATCCATCAAGTACACCGAGCGCCTGGCTGAGGCTGGCGTCGAGCCGTCTGTCAGCAGCGTCGGAGATTCCTATGACAACGCTCTTGCCGAAACCATCAACGGTCTCTACAAGGCCGAGGTGATCCATCGGCGCGGGCCATGGCGCAGCTTCGAGGCCGTCGAGTTCGCCACTCTCGAATGGGTCGACTGGTTCAACAACCGGCGGCTCCTGGAGCCCATCGGAAACATCCCGCCGGCCGAAGCCGAGCAACGCTACTACGCCATGCTGGAACAACCAGCCAAGGCGGCATAACTTAAACCAAATGGCCTCCGGCAAACCCGGGGCCGTTGACTATGATTGCCGGAAAGAGCTTCAGCGAGCCTGCGAACAAACCCCTTCGCCTTTTCCTTGGGTATCGTCGTGACGACGGACATGCGCCCGTGCGACTCTTGCTTGCGGGTGCTCAACTTGGGCGCCGCTTGAGCAGGATAGCGCCGATGAGACGCAACCTTCGCTTGCAGCATCGAGTGCAGGCCGCTTAAACTCTAGCCCCTGAGGAGCCCGACGCTCCTTTCGCCAGCCGCCTAATCAGCCTCAAATCATTTGACAACGGACAACGGTTGCCCCGCTTGTGCGGTGCCATCAACCGGTCGGCCCTCTGCTGAGATGTTTCGTTGTCGTGCAGAACTTCGAGACTACAGACGCGAGCGATCGCCACGACGCGGCGCGAGATTCGCTGATGGTTCATGGATTTTGCTTTTAGCTCTGATGCCGGTAGCGGACTGGCTGCCGGGGTTCAGAAACCGTAATCGTGACCGGCCAATGTGCTTTTGGGGTGCCCTTGGACACGGGCGCACCGTCCCCGCCGAACGGGGCTGTTAGCACGCTGGCCCATTGATGGCCACTGATGCTGTCTTCGGTTTCTGAGACCCAAGCCTATGGTCGCACACAACCTAGACGGTTGCAATGTTAATATTCTACTCTAGGCGCGACGAAACCGCGCGCTTCCGTTGCAAGGCTCGACGCTGAAAGAACTTGGCCTTCCATTTGTAGATGCTGGCGTCGCTGACGCCGTGCTTGCGGCATAGATCGGCGACCGACACGCCGACCTCATGCTCCTTCAAAATCCCGATGATCTGCTCGTCCGAAAAGCGGCTGCGCTTCATGCTCTAGTCCTTGTCATGGGCCAGAGCGAACTTCAAACTGGATTAAGCCCGTGGGGCAAGGTCAACGATACAACCGAGTTCAGCTATCAACGCGAGAAGTCAGAAGCGATCGGCATCACCAAAAGCATAAACAGTGGACGGGATAAGGCAGGTCGCCTCAGATCGCACACGGTTTGCGGCATCCTGATGCATTCGAGCCTCGCGGTTACAATTGAAGGAGTGCCGCTGGGGTTGGCGGCCGTTAAGTTCTGGACCCGGAAGAAATTCAAGGGGACGGCAGCGCTTAAAAAGAAGATCAATCCGACCTGGATTCCCATCGAGAAAAAGGAAAGCGTCCGGTGGTTGGAAAATCTCAAGCAATCTACACAACTCTTGGGTCATCCGGGACGATGCATCCATATTGGTGATCGCGAGAGTGACATCTACGAGCTTTTCTGCGCAGCACAGGAGATCGGAACTCATTTCCTGATCAGGACCTGCATCGACCAGCTTGGCTGGAGATGGGGATCACACGATCGCCGACGAAATGGACGAGGTCGCCGTCAAAGGCCTCCATCGCATCGAAGTCAGAGACAGCAACGACGATCCCGACCAGGCCATTCTTGAGGTTAGATATCGCAAGATTCGCGTCCTGCCGCCGATCGGAAAGCAGAAGCGCTATCCCGCTCTGACCTTGACGGTGATCCGTGCCGAAGAGCGCGGGACTGCCGCGCGGCGAACAGGATGGAAGTGGAGCGTCGACCATGATGAGAGGGCTACGCCGGGCTCGTGACGCAGGGAGGGCGTAGCCCGACCGGAGTTACGAGCCCGGCGTCGGCGCGATCCACAGCGGACCGCGCCGACTGGTGATCGCGGCCGGCTGGTTATGCAAGTGGTTCTTCCGCCAAGAGGAATCACTCGCGTGCCAGGCCGACACATTACCGATCACCAAATGAGGCTCTACATGAAGTACCGTCAGACCGATAGCCCACCCGTGGCCGCCGCCAAGGCGTCGTTCAGCACCTCGACCGCTTACCGGATCG
>NZ_CP034431.1:0-218234 GCF_009931255.1 Bradyrhizobium sp. LCT2
CGCGCGTCCTTGACGCCCGGCGCTGCGCGGCAATGGCGCGTACACGCGGCCTGAAATTTGATGCTTCAGATTACATCAACCAGGCGCTAAAGGACCTTTGGCGAACGAGGTCGCCGGACGAGGCAAAACAGATTGCAGAGCGCTGGGTAATGTGGGACGCAGATGGGAGGCCGTGGCCGCGCCTGCCACCGCTGGAAAACGTGGTTCCATTCTATCGCACCGGCAGCACGGCACAGGTGGCGACCGTGAATCATCCGATGACGCCATTGCAGATAATTGGTGATTGGTTTGAAAAGCAGGACGCGGAAATACAGGGCGAAATCGCTGCCATGGCGGCGCTTTTGGTCTTCGAGGGTGCGGATCTTCTCGACTTCGACACCCAAGAGTGGGTGGAGTATTTCCGGCGTTGGCTGAATGACGTGGGATTGCCAACCCACACGGTCGTCGGCCGTGCCTTGACGTTCCGGACCTGTTTTGAGTATTTCGCGGAGAACATGTTTACCGAGTCGGCGTGGAGGCGGTCCGAGAAGGCCTCATGTAGAATTCTCGAAGAGGCTAAGCGGGACCCGAATTCTAAAGCTGCGCGTCTTGCTCCAACTGCTCAAAGACTGCTTGACACCTTGCCCGCTCGAAAAAGCAAGTGGATCAAAATCGGGAAGTCTTGGAGCGAACTGGCCGATGCCCACCTAAAACCCGGCGCTCTCACTAACTGGAGAATCTCACAATACGAGTAAAATGGAGGAGGACAGGCTGAGTGCTCTGCCGCGCACGGCTTGTTCGGCAGGTAGATGCGGCCGTCGTCGAGGAGCCGTTCTTGAGGATGTGTTTCGGCATGGAATAAGCGCTCTTCTCTAGTCGTCCGTTCTTTAATCGCGGGCACAGTGTCAACCCCGACAAACAAAACTGATCCACTGCCGGGTTCATGGTTCTTTCCGCGGTCGTCTCGATGCAGGAGCGCCGCATGATGGCGTTCAAGAGGTGTGGCATCTCGATGTGAAGAGCGCGGTGCATGAAGCCCGCAGGGACGACTTCGAGATTGCCCACACCTTCGTCCCGGCAGGGACGCTTGTTCCGCCGGAGGCGGATCTGGGTTGGTTTAAGACTTGTTCATGCGGTGCGCATCTCTGCCTGGAATTCGGTGCCATCGGTCCAGATGGCATGGAGGATCACAGCCATTTTGCGAGCGACGGCAACCTTGGCCCTCTTTGCGCCGATGCGTTTGGCCAGCTTGCTGCCCCAGCGCTTGAGCGCAGAACCTCGCCTGACAACGGTCAGCAGGACGTTCGCGGCGTCGAACAAATAAGTCCGCATCTGGTGGTTGCCACGCTTGGAGATGCGGCCAGTGCGATCCATCTCACCGGATTGATAACGTCTTGGTGTCAGGCCGAGATAGGCGCCCACGTCGGCGGAATGTTTGAAGCGAGTGGGGTCGTCGATGGTAACGACGAAGGACAGGGCAGTCAGGGGACCGATACCGGGAACGGTCATCATTCGCCGAACAGTTTGGTCGCCTTTTGCCACTGCCATGAGTTGTCGATCGAACTTCTCAATTTGCTCAGTCAAACAGGATTGGGCAAGGAGCAGCGGTGCGAAAATATCTTGCAAATCCGGCGCTTCAGCAAGCACGGCATCGACTTTGCGAGCCAGGTTGGTCGAGCCGGCCTTGCCGAGCACTATTCCCAACCCCTTGCACAGACCGCGCATTTGGTTGTCAATAGTAAGCGCTTAGCCGTGACCCTATTGAAGTTGGCTTGACGTTTTACGGAATCGCCACGGCATGAGATCATCGATCTTGCTATGGGGATGACCGTCGATGATCGCCTCGAGTGTTTCGGCGATGTAGGCCACCGGGTTGACGTCGTTGAGCTTGCAGGTGGCGACGATCGAGGCGAGCAAGGCCCAGTTTTCTGCCCCGATTTCATGGCCGGCGAAGAGAGCGTTTTTCCTGGTCAAGCAGACTGGCCGGATGGCGTTCTCGACCGGATTGGTGTCGAGCTCGAGACGCCCGTCTTCGAGGAAGCGGGTCAGCCCCTGCCAATGATTGAGCGCATAGCGGATGTCCTCGGCGAGCGTCGAGCCGCTGGAGATCATCGACAGCTGCTTCTCGAACCACGACTTCAACGCGGCGACCATCGGCAGCGAGTGCTCCTTGCGGGCTGCCAACCGGATGTCCGGCGATGAGCCGCGCACCATGGCTTCGATGGCGTAAAGCTGTGCGATGTGCCGCACAGCGGCCTCGGCGATCGGCGATTTGTTGTTGCGGGCCAATTCCCCGCGGGTCACTTCAAATTCCTCCGGGTGTGGTCAGTCAAATTCCTCCACCCGCGAGGCAGGACAAGGGACTGTTAGTTTGAGTTTGTTTCCCGGGCAAGAGCTTCAGCGGCTTCTTTGAGCCGATAGCTGCGTCCGTCGAACTCAAGCAGATGGCAATGATGCATAAGGCGATCGAGGATCGTCGTGCTCATAGTGTTGTCCCCAAGGTATGCCCCCCAATCCTGCACGACGCGATTGGAGGTGACGATGACGCTGCGGCGCAGTTTGTAGCGCTGATGGATCAGGGTCTGCAGCAAAGTGCCGGCGTCGTCGGGGATGGCGCGTGCGAGGAATAGATCGTCCAGCACGAGGAGATCGCAGTCGATGATGGTTCGCAGCCGGACCTCGCGTTGTGCCGGAGAGTTCAGGGCGTAGCGGTGGAAGAAGTCGTCGGTCTCAAGATACTGGACCTTGTGGCTTTGCAGGATCGCCTGATAGGCAATCGCCTTGGCGATGTGCGACTTCCCGGTGCCAGGTTTGCCGACAAGCAGAGCGTTCTCGCCAGCGGCAATGAACGCCAGGGTGTGGAGCTGGAAGCAGGTCTGACGTGGCAGTTTGGGATTGAAGGACCAGTCGAACTCGGCGAGCGTCAGCTTTTCGTCGAGCCCGGATTGCTGGTATCGCCGCTCGATAAGACGGGACTGACGACGGTCCAGTTCATCCTGCAGGATAAGGGAGAAGGTCTCGAGGAAGGGCTGGTTGGCGCCCTGCGCCTGGAGCACGCGCGTCTGCAGCGTGTCGCGGACACCCGACAGGCGCAGCTGTCGCAGGCAACGCTCAATTTCCGGCATGGTCATCATGTGGCTAGGTCTCCAGTTTAAGGTGAGAAGGTGCAGCGGGAGCGCTCGTGGCGCCGGAGCTGGCCGGGGTTGCGCAGGCGACACGAGCGCGGATTGCCGTGGCGTGATCGTCGTGAGCCTCGGCCTGCCGACCATTATCGTCGGCGTCGCGCCGCACAGCGCGGCTGAAGAGGTCGCCGTATTCCGCGGGGGTACGGATCAGCGGATGATCCTGGGTGAGCGGCGATGCCGGCTGTGGCGTCACTCCAACCTTCTCAATCGCCTGTTCGAACAACCGCTCGACGGTCGCACGCACGTGCTTGTAGCGGTAGATGCGGTTGTCGATGGCGTGCGCGCAGGCCTGCTCGACCAGCCGCGCCGGATACTTCCGGCCCAGCCCGACAATGCCCACATCGCGCGCTGTCCGGGGCGCCCTTCGGTGTCGAACACCTGCTGGCACAAGGCCCTGGTCTGCGGTCCGATGCGCTCGGCGCTCGCCAGCAGCACGGCGGTTTGCCGCGACGGGTTGAACGGCCGTTCGCTGGTCGGCAGGACGACAGAACCGGGGTGCGCCATCCGGGAATGAACACGCAGCAGCGCACGGGTGTGGCGATCACGGATCTCGATCGTGGAGGCGTAGATCCGCACGACGACCTGACTGCCGATCGGCGCGGGCCGCGCGGCGTAATAGCTGTTGTCGACGCGTACGGTGGTGTCGTCGCAGACAGTCCGGACGACTTCGGTGAAGATGCGGAAGGGAGCGACAGGCAGCGGCCGCAGGTGCGGCTTCTCTTCCTGGAACATCGCCTCGACCTGACGGCGCGTGCTGCCGTGGATGCGCTTGGAGGCCCAATTCTCCTCCCAGTGCCTCAGGAACTCGTTCTGGGCTTCCAGCGTCTCGAAGCGCCGTCCGGCCAGCGCGGTGCCCTGGGTATGTTGAATCGCACTCTCGACGCAGCCTTTCCGATTGGGATCGGCCACCCGCGCGGGATCGGCGACCACGGCGTAATGAGCCAGCATCGCGCTGTAAATCGGGTTGAGCTGGGGCTCGTACAAATCCGGCTTGAGGACGCCTTCCTTCAGGTTGTCGAGCACGACATAGCTGGGGACCCCGCCAAAATACCGGAACGCCTCTTCGTGGAGCTGCGCCCAGACGTGTTGGCTGGACTTCCAGACTACCCGCCGGAAGCTGCGCCGCGAGTAGCGTAGCGTCATCACGAACAGGCGGGGACGACGGTACCGCCCGCTCTTCGGATCAACCGTCGGCGCGCCCTCGCCATAGTCGACCTGAGCTTCCTCGCCGGGGAGGAACTCAAGACGATCAAACTGCTCAGGATCAGCGTGCCGCAACCGGCGCACAAACCGCTTGACACTCTGGTAGCTGGACGGAAAGCCAAATTGATCAACCAGGTCCTGGTAAATCGCCTGCGCATTCCGCTTCAGGCGGACCTGTTCTTCGATCCACGTCCGATGCGCTTCGCAAGCCGAACGGGCCAGGCTGCTGGTGACCGTCGCTTCCGATGTCCCAAAAGCCGGTGGTCGGGGTGGAGGAATTTGGCCGTCCGCGCTCACCGTGCCGGTGGTCACTTCCCCGGGGGAATTTGCCTCCGCACCAGCCCGCAGCGCCTGATAACGCCGGATCGTCTTGCGATCGACACCCGTCAGCCGGTGAATCTCGCGCTGGCTGGTGTTGCGATCAAGTAATGTAAGTACGGTGCTTTGCAGATGTCGCTTCAAGACGTTCAACTCCCCGGCCCCTTGCTGGCTAAAGGGGTCGAACATAAACGTCCTGCCTGACCGGCTACTGCTGTTCAGCGGCGCTGACGGCGATCATCAGGTGGGGGAGTTTCAAGTGACCATACCCGGGGGATTTTGACCGACCCACGGGGCAATTTGACAAAGCGCCGGCGCAAGTGGCTCCAGCAATGCACGAGCGTCCACGGCCCTTGCGGTCGATCGACTTCGGTCAGCCGGTCATAGCCGTCATAGGCATCGCATTGCAGGAAGTTTCCGCCAAAGCCGTCCAGGAACTGCTGCGCGAAGGCACCGCTGCGACCGGGGGCATATCTGAACAACACGATTGGTGGACTTGGACCGCTGTGGCCGCGGTCGTCTGAGGCGATCGCCCAGAAGTAGCCTTTCTTCGTTTGGCCTCGCCCAGGATCAAGCACCGGCGCTGTGGTCTCGTCCATGAACAGGCGATCCGCCATGGCCAGGTGGCGACGCATGTGGTCCGCGATGGGTTGAAGATGGAAGCAGGCGCGACCGGACCAGTTGCCCAGTGTCGCCCGATCAAGCCGGATGCCCTGGCGCGCATAGATCTCGGCCTGACGATAAAACGGCGTGTGGTCGCCAAACTTGGAGACGATCACGTGCGCGATAGCCGCTTCGGTCGGCAGCCCGCTGGGCACAACGTGCTCCGGTGCGTGCGCCTGCACAACAGGGCCCGAGCACCGGCGACAGATGTATTTCGGGCGGCGCGTGACCAGCACGCGCCATTGCGCCGGGATCACGTCGAGGCGCTTGCTGACGTCCTCGCCGATCTTCGTCATGGCACCACAACCGCACGGGCAGAGCGTGCTTGCAGGCTCGATGACCCGTTCCACTCGCGGCAAATGGGCAGGCAAGCAGCCGCGGTTGCGATGAGAGCCTTGATCCGGATCGCTCCGCGATCGTCCCTGGATGACCTTCTCGGCTCTTTCCTGCGCCGCGTCCAGAATGCCTTGTGCGATCTCCACGTCCTCGAGCGGCAAATGGTACTGATCTGGTCGTAGCTTTTCGGATTTCGAGCCGAACTTGTCGCGCCGCAATTCGCCGAGAATGACCTCCAGCCGACGCCGGGCCTCCTCCGACGCCGCCAGTGCCCCCTGGTGCTCGCTCAAGGCCGCCTGCGTTTGCGCCAAAAGCGCCTTCAGGCGTTCGTTTTCGTCGCGCAGCGCCGCAATGTGTCAATCGGCCTGTAAATTTGACCCTCATCGGCGTCCAATTTTGACCCCTTCGTGCGCCGCGGTTTGACGGTAGCGCTCGGCTCGTTGGAGCTGGCCGGGATAGCGGAGACGAGACGAGCGCGGGTGGCGTGATCGTCGTCGCGGCTTTTGAAGCGCCAGCTGTCATTGCCGGTCTCGACGATGTCACAGTGATGGGTCAACCGATCGAGCAGCGCGGTGGTCATTTTGGCGTCGCCGAACACGCTCGGCCATTCGCCGAAGGCGAGATTGGTGGTCACGATGACGGAGGCGCGCTCATAGAGCCGGCTGACGAGGTGGAAGAGAAGCTGGCCACCGGACTGGGCGAAGGGCAAATAGCCGAGTTCATCCAGCACAATGAAGTCCATCCGGGTCAGATGCTCGGCGAGCCGTCCTTGCCGTCCGTTGCGGGTCTCGGTCTCGAGGCGATTGACGAGGTCGACTACGTTGAAGAAGCGGCCGCGGGCACCGGATCGGATGCAGCTTCTGGCGATGGCAATGGCCAGGTGGGTTTTGCCTGTGCCGGTGCCGCCAACCAGCACGACGTTGCGTTGTTGGGCGATGAAGCCGCCGCCAGCAAGATCATTGACGAGTGTCTGATTGATCGGCGTGCCGTCGAACTGGAAGTCGGCGATGTCCTTGGCAAGCGGAAGCTTGGCAATGGTGAGCTGGTATTTGATCGACCTGGCTTGCTTCTCGTTGATCTCGGCGTTGAGCAGGTCGCCGACAATGCGCTGAGGTTCGTGCTGGCGCTTGACGGCAGTTGCCATGATCTCGTCGAAGGCAGCCTTCATGCCGTAGAGCTTGAGTTCGCCCATGAGGTCGAAGATTTGGGTTCGTTCCATCAGATGGTCCTCCGGAGGTTGTCGTAGCGGGCACAATCGGCGATCGGTGCATGACGGAGCGTCAGTGCGGCCGGCGTCATGATGTTGGCCGGTGGGCGGGTTCACGTTGACGGGCCAGGATATTGAGAACGACATCGGCCGAATGGACGCTGTGACTGAGCGCTTCGGCACAGGCCGCTTCCACCGCGGGCAGACCGTCAGTCAGCACCGCGTTGAGGATGTCGACCATCTGTCGATTGCCGTCGTCGGTGCTGGCAAGCTTGCGCCGGATCCGCTCGATCGCGGCTGGCAGCACCCAGTCTTTGAAGGGAGCACCGTTGCGCAAGGCGCCGGGTTTGCGGGCGAGCACCGGCACATAATGCCAGGGGTCGTAGACGGTATCGCCGCGGCCAAAGGATCGCGGGTGCTCGGCAACGATGCGTCCATCCTGACGGATCACGATGCGATCGGCATAGGCTTGAACCTCGACCGGTCGCCCGACTGCGCTGGCTGCGACCGAGTACTTGTTGTTGTCGAAGCGCACCAGGCAGGTCTTCGAGACCGATGCCGTCACCGCATGGAAGCCGTCGAAGCGGCCGGCATAGGGAACGAGTTTGGGGCGTTCGGCTTCGAACACTTCCCAGATCGTCTGATCGACCAGCTCCGGATGGCGATGAACCTTGGCGTAGGCGATGCATTTGTCGAGCAGCCAGGCGTTTAACTCGTCGAGGTTTTTGAACCGCAGCCGCGGCGTGAAGAAGCGTTCCCTGACCAGCCCGACCTGGTTCTCGACCTGCCCCTTCTCCCAGCCCGACGCTGGCGTGCAGGCGACCGGATCGACCAGATAGTGGCTGCACATCTGCAGGAAGCGGCGATTGTAGAGACGCCCTTTACCGACGAAGATCGTCTCTACGGCGGTCTTCATGTTGTCGTAGATGCCGCGGGTGCAGGTGCCTTTGAACAGGGCGAACGCCCGGTCGTGGGCGTCGAACACCATCTCCTGCGTCTCCCGCGGATAGGCCCGCACGAACAGCATGCGGCTGTGACAGAGCCGGACATGGGCGGCCTTCACCATCACCGTGGTGCCGCTCAGCAAGACCACCTCGTGGCTCCAGTCGAACTGGTAGGCTTCGCCTGGGGCAAAGCTTAGCGGGACATAAGCAGCCGCGGTCGATTGCCCGCGTTCCTTGCTCCACCGCCTGGCGTAACGCCGCACCGCATCGTAGCCGCCGTCATAGCCACGGCTGCGCAGCTCTTCGAAGATCCGGATTAACGTCAGCTGTTCACGAGCCGGTTTGGCCGCGTTCGCCGCCAGCAGTCCGTCGAGCTCTACTGCCCATCGTCCCAGCTTTGGCCGCGGCTGCACTTGCCGCTCGTACTCGAAGGAGGTCTCTCCTGACCTCAGCACCTTCCGGACCGTGTTCCGCGACACCTTCAGGTCACGGGCAATCTCCTTGATCGTCTTGCCCTTGATGAAGTGCTCGCGCCGAATCCGCGCAATCGTCTCCACGATCAGCATCCTCGACCACCTGCTTCATTCCAAAGCAGGCAGCGCAACAGACCAACCTATAGGGGGTCAATTTTGGACGCCGATCCCCCGGCTTAGGGGGTCAATATTGCAGGCCGAATGACAGGCCATTTCAGCCATCCATCACACGGCCGCCAGGCTCAACGAAGGACCGGCGCCCGCCTGGGATCTGTGGCGGCGTATTGCGGCCAACGATGCGGCCTTTGGACGCCCAAATGTCTTTTGCGGCAATATCCCTGCAAGCAAATGGGAATCGGCGACGATCACGACCCTAGACAAACGCATTCCAGCATACATCCGCAAGATCGCCAAACGCGATCCGTTCAGCGGCAAGGTTGTCACAGGAGGCATCGTTACGGTGAAAGATTCGAGCTGGTTGCTCAGTTGGACCACAAATCGCCAGCCGCATTTCAAGCACCAGCCCAGCGATCAAGTCGTCGTCTGGGTCTATTCGCTATTCGTCGATGAAGCCGGCGACTACGTGAGGAAACCGATGCAAGATTGTACGGGCGAGGAAATCACGCAAGAATGGCTTTATCACCTCGGTGTGTCGGTTGCGAGTATACCGGAACTCGCCGCTGGGGCCGCCAAGACGGTCCCGGTGATGATGCCCTACGTCACTTCCTTCTTCGTGCCGCGGCAGGCGGGCGACCGGCCAGATGTTGTGCCGAAAGATGCGGTCAATTTCGCCTTCATCGGCCAGTTCGCGGAGTCGGGTGAACGGGATTGTATCTTCACGACGGAATACTCCGTTCGGACCGCGATGGAAGCCGTGTATATCCTCCTCAAGATTGAACGTGGCGTGCCCGAGGCATTCAACTCGACCTATGATATTCGCAAGCTGCTTGCAGCGATGGGTAGACTGCGCGACGGCAAAGAAATTGAGATCCCGGACCTGCGTTCCTGCGCGAGCTCATTTTGAAAAAGATTGAGGCGACTGAGCTTGGCGAACTACTGAATAAATATCACCTGAGTTGACTAAGGCGCGGACGCTGCGGGCGGCCGTTCGCTCGAATAGAGAAGCGCTGTCCTGCGCCGTGACGGCTCGGACTCGCCAAGGCGCGGATCAAACGTTCGCGCCGATCTTCCAGGCAACCTTTAGGCGTACTCTGGAATTCGGTGCTCTTTCGGCTTGATGTTATTCTCGCCACACGTGACCTTGCCTTGCCCCCATATGTGGAACGTATATAGTTGTCCGTGAACAAGCCTCCAAGCACTTGATTGGGAGTCTGTTTTCCGGTTGCGGCGGCATTTGAGATTGCAGGGGATTGAGGCTTCACAGCCCAAAACCCTGCAATTTCGATTTTGGATTTCCCTGCCGCTGCGAACCGTGATTCTGTGCTGCATCGGAGGCACCGATGCGACCAAAGAAGCACAGGACGACAGGCTCGAACGATCTGTTCCGAGAGCTGGCCCCGCAAATTCGGACAGTAGCTTGAGTGGATTTTCTGCCTGACAGCGGCGAGGATTCTTGCTGCGAATCAGGAGCGAAGATGACGAAGAAGAGCCGCCGGACGCATTCTCCGGCATTCAAGGCGAAGGTTGCTTTGGCTGCGGTCAAAGGCGACAAGACCCTGGCGGAGCTGGCGCAACTGTTTGATGTTCATCCGAACCAGATCACGATCTGGAAAAACCAGCTCCTGGAAGGCGCCGCCGGCGTGTTTGGGCATGACAAGACATCGGCCGAGACGCCGGTCGATTTGAAGGCGTTACATGCCAAGATCGGCGAGCTGGCGTTGGAAAACGATTTTTTGTCCGGCGCGCTCACCAAGGCGGGCCTGCTGAGCGCAAAGCGATGATCGACCGCGGTCATGATCTTTCTATCGTGCGCCAGGCGAAGGTCCTGAAGCTGGCTCGCAGCACGGTCTACTATGAACCTCGGCCAGTTTCGGCCGAGGACCTTGCCTTGATGCGTCGGCTCGATGAGCTGCATCTCGATTATCCCTTCGCGGGAGCGCGTATGCTACGATCGTTGCTGCGGCGGGAGGGGGTATACGCCGGTCGCCGCCACATCGCGACGCTATGAAGCGCATGGGGATCGAGGCGGTCTATCGTCGCCCGAACACGAGCAAGCCGGCTCCGGGTCACAAGATCTACCCGTACCTGTTGCGCGGATTGAAGATCGAGCGGCCCGACCATGCGTGGGCAATGGACATCACCTACATTCCGATGCGGCGTGGCTTCGTCTATCTCGCGGCGGTCGTCGATGTGTTCAGCCGACGGGTCCTGGCCCATCGCGTCTCGATCACAATGGAGGCGGCCTTCTGCGTCGAAGCGGTCCAGGAGGCGTTGGCGAAGCACGGCAGGCCCGAGATTTTCAACACGGATCAGGGCAGCCAGTTCACCAGCCTCGAGTTCACCGATGTGCTGCTGGACGCGAAGATCGCCATCAGCATGGACGGCAAGGGCGCCTGGCGCGACAACGTGTTTGTCGAGTGGCTCTGGCGCACGGTCAAATACGAAGAAGTTTATCTCCGCGCCTACGACAGCGTGTCCGAGGCGCGAGCGTCAATTGCCAAGTATCTGGCCTTCTACAATCAGGGACGCCCTCACTCGAGCCTTGACGGGCGCACGCCCGACGAGGCTTACTTCGGCACGCAAGCTATGGTGATGGCCGCATGACCGTCGCCGACGATTTTGTCGTCGCTCTGGTCGGGCTACGCCCTCCCGACGCAACGACAAAATCGTAAAGCCCCGCGTTCAGCATAACCCGGCAGGAATCCACTTAAATCCAGCGGGGCGCTGTCCAAACAACCGGGGCCAGCTCTTCCTGCCTGACCGGCTACCGCTGTTCAGCGGCGCTGACGGCGATCATCAGGTGGGGGAGTTTCAAGTGACCATACCCGGGGGATTTTGACCGACCCACGGGGGGCTGTGAAGCCTCAATCCCCTGCAATCTCAAATGCCGCCGCAACCGGAAAACAGACTCCCAATCAAGTGCTTGGAGGCTTGTTCACGGACAACGATGGATGTCCAGACAATCGGACTTGCGGCGCACTAAGCGGATTTGAGTGAACGCTAGTGAGGCTCGCGACAATTAACTACAGTCGCCTTAAGATCGTGGAGCATGCCCGTGATCCCGTCGATGAGCTCGTCGATTTGATCCTTGTTGACGATCAGAGGTGGGCATATCGACAATGCATCGTCTACATTCCGCACGATGATCCCTCGCTCGTGCAGCAACCGGCTCGCAATGCTGCCAACATCGCCCGGTGTAGTAGCGGCGACTTTCCGTTTCTTGTCCAGCACCAGCTCGATTGCCGCAATAAGGCCAACGCCACGGACCTCCCCAACGAGTGGATGGTCAACGAGCGTGCGCAGCCGTTCCTGCATGTAGGCCCCGATGCGGCCAACGTTCGCAATCAGACCCCGCTCCTCGATGAGTTTGAGGTTTTCGAGCGCTACGGCGGCTCCGACCGGGTGACCACCGCCCGTGAAGCCATGAGCCAGCAGTCCAACTTTATTGCTCTCGTCCGCGATTGGTTCGAACATGTAGTCATTCATTATGATCGCAGATAACGGAAAATAACTGGACGTGAGCTGCTTCGACACCACGATTACATCGGGCGCGATGTTGTAGGTTTCGCAACCGAACATTTTTCCGGTCCGGCCAAAGCCGCAAATCACCTCATCAGCGACCAAAAGGATGCTATGCGTTTTTAGTACCCTTTGAATTTTGTCCCAGTAAGTCGGCGGCGGAACGATGACGCCGCCCGCGCCCATTACAGGCTCACCGAAGAATGCTGCAATGGTATCGGCACCTTCGCGCTGAATCAGCGACTCGAGCTCCTCGGCCCGACGCGTTGCAAAGGCCTCCTCCGATTCGCCCGCACGGCTGTCTTTGTAGAAATGGGGGAGCCCGTGTGCATAATGTTGGGGAGCGGCAGATCGAAAGAGCGGTGGTTGTCTGAAAATCCGGTCAGGCTTGCCGCACCGATCGTGACGCCGTGATAGCCGCGCAGCCGGCTGATGACCTTCTTACGCTGAGGTTGGCCCGCTGCATTCGATCGATAGGCGATCAGCTTCAACACCGTATCGTTCGCTTCCGAGCCGGAATTTGTGAAGAACACCTTACTCATTGGCACCGGAGACATCTTCACCAGCTTCTCGGCAAGCGTGATGGAAGGCCCATTCGATCGTGATGCGAAGGTATGATAGAATGGCAGGATTTGCATCTGGCGATGCGCGGCTTCGATAAGCCGCTTTTCGCTGAAGCCAAGACCCGCACTCCAGAGACCGGCCATCGCATCGAGGTAGCGTTTTCCTGCCGTGTCGAAGACGTAGGGGCCCTCGCCGCGTTCAATTATGAGCGGCCCGGCCCGTTGGTGCGACCGCGCGTTGGTATAGGCGTGAAGCTGATAGGCCACATCTCGGGCCTGTTGAGAACTGGGCAGCATGGTCGGCGTCATCATCGGTTCAGAATTGGATAGGGACCGGAGCATCATGTGCGGAAGCGCCGGTCCGTTTCCGGCTTCTCTGGGCCTTGCGACAGTCGTGGTTGACGATCGCTTTAAAGGGATTCGCGTGTGCCTATGCCTGACGACAGGCTTAAACGCACTGTCTAAGGTGACGATGTCCAAGCACGACAAAGCGTCGGATTTCCGGGACGCGTTAGTCGCCGACGGGAGCTTCCATCAAACTGCCGGCGGCGTTCAGGCCGTAGAGAGTCGGTGGTCGTAGCGCCGAGGACCGCGGTTACGTATTCGAGCCCACCACGTTCAGGCCGTCCGCTCCTCTGAAGGCCAGCGTGTCATGTGTGTTTAGCACGTATCCCAGCTGCTGCCGCGCATCGTCACGGGCTGGTTGGGCTCCGAGCCAACACGCGTGATGAGTAACACTGCAAGCAACAACCCGCTCTGATTGACCAGTTTCTTGTGGGCCATCAGTGATCTCCTTGATCTCGTCGGTGTCCCGGCTTGGCGCGGTGATCCGCGAGACCGAGTTTCCCCAGAATACCTTAACTCGTTGAGTTGGTCGCCTGCCAAAGCTTGTAGGCTCACTCCCAACCGGCACCCGCGCCTTCCACCACCACCACCACCCCGGCGCAACCGACAGCATAGCGACAAATGGCGGCGACGGGGAGCGGAAACCCGAAAGGATCTCCGCTCACCGGCCAACGATTTGCAGCACCCGCTCGTCATTGGAAAGGGATCGAAATCATGGATGACGGCGGCCGGATCGCTGTTGTATTCAGCGGCCGGCTTGACCTGTATCCGCTCATGCCGGAACAGAAGATAACGACGCAGACCATGGGGGTGGTGGCAGGCGAGGTTCCATGCGTTGGCGAAGGCAAGGGATTGAGACATCGTTCCGGCTCCTGTTCTGAGGCGGGGACCATCCCCGCGCGACAGGCGCCCGGCGGCACGCTTCTCGCGAATACCGTGCGAGCGTCGCGCTCGCCGAGACGGCCCGATTGCAGCGGCTAGCCGCAGAGGCTGGCACTGCCTCTTGTCCCGACCGTCGGGCAGAGCTCCAACGAACCCATGAACATGCGGAGACTGAGCATCGGGCGCGTCAGCTTGTCCTCAACAGCCTGATCGATCGCCTTGGCTACGTTCCCAAAATTCCCGCCGGATAATCGTCATGGCGACGAACTCTAGGCCGGGCGTCGCCGTTGATCGAAGAGCAGGGTCGTCCGGTAACGTATCACCGTGGACTAGTGGTTCATCACAGTGATTTCGACGTTTTGATACCGAGCCATTCGAGGATCGGCAAGCTTTCCGGCGGCACGAGGATTTCGATGCTTCTGGGGACGCCAGGTTGACGTTGGATGAAGCCGTTTCGTTCGAGGGTGACGATCATCTGGTGGACCGAAGGCGGGCTGACGCGGAAGTGGCGCTGGATGTCGGCTTCGGAGGGTGGACGTCCGAACATGTGGGCGTAGGTATGGATGAAGGCCAGGTAATAACCCTGCTTCTCGGTGAAGCGCGTGCCTGATTTTTGACTCATCGTTGGATTCGTCCCGGCCTCCGACAAGGAGGCAAAGCATGAATGTACGTTATCGGGTCGAATTGAGCCAAGCCGAGCGCGACGAACTGACGGCGATGCTCGGCGGCGGCAAGCACGCCGCCCGCAAGCTTAAGCGGGCGCAGATTTTGCTGGCGGCCGATGGAGGCTGCCGCGACGAGGAGATTGCCCGGACCGTGAGTGTCAGCCTCTCCACCGTCGGCCGGACCAGGCGCCGCTTCGTGGAAGGCAATATGGAGCGGGCCCTGAGCGAGGAGCCGCGTCCGGGCGCTGAGCGCAAGCTGACCGGCAAGGAGGAAGCCCTGCTGGTGGCGACCGCATGCGCCAAGCCGCCCGCTGGCTGCAAACGCTGGACGCTGACGCTGCTGGCCGACACGATGGTCAAGCTCACCGATCACAACAGCCTGTCGGGCGAGACCGTGCGTCGCCGGCTGGCCGAGAACGACCTCAAGCCGTGGCGCAGGGACATGTGGTGCATTCCCCATGTCGACGGCGAATACGTTGCCCGCATGGAGGACGTGCTCGACCTCTACGCCGAGACGCAGAATCCCGCCCGGCCGCTGGTCTGCTTCGACGAGACCCCATCCAGCTGATCGGCGAGGTGCGCCAGCCGGTCCCGGCCCAACCGGGACAGCGCGAGCGCTACGATTACGAGTATCGCCGCAACGGCACCGCCAATCTCTTCGTCACCTTCGATCCACATCGGGGCTGGCGCAACGTCAAGGTCACCGACCGCCGCGCCGCCGTGGACTACGCCCACTGCATGCGTGATCTCGTCGACGTCCATTATCCCGACGCCGCCTGCATCCGTGTCGTGCAGGACAATTTGTCGATCCACAAGCCTGGGGCGCTGTATGAGGCCTTCGCGCCCGCCGAGGCCCGGCGCATCCTGCGCCGCCTCGAATTCCACTTCACCCCGAAGCACGCCAGTTGGCTCAATATGGTCGAGTGCGAGATCAGCGTGCTACAGCGCCAGTGTCTCGGCCGCCGCATCGCAGATCCCAAAAGGCTCCGAAACGAGATCGCAGCATGGCAAAAGAGGCGGAATAAAACCCGAGCCCGCATCAAATGGATGTTCACAACAGAAAAAGCCCGCACCAAACTCGGCCGCGCCTATCCAGCCACCGCCAAAGAGTCATAATCACTGTGATGAACCTTGCCCGCCACCGCCGCCGCAACTTGGCGTCGCCACACCGTAAGCAGCCCCCGCGAAACGCCATTGCGCCGCGCAACCTCGGAGATGTTCGCACTCTCCCAAAAGCTCTCCGCCACGGATCCGGGCCTTCTCCTCGCCCGTCCACCGACGCCGTCGGCGCTCCCCAGTGATCACCTCGACGCGACGATAGGAGTCATCTTCCTGCCTGGCATCAAGCATGGCATTTAGAGCTGGCCCCGGTTGTTTGGACAGCGCCCGCTGGATTTAAGTGGATTCCTGCCGGGTTATGCTGAACGCGGGGCTTTACGATTTTGTCGTTGCGTCGGGAGGGCGTAGCCGACCAGAGCGACGACAAAATCGTCGGCGACGGTCATGCGGCCATCACCATAGCTTGCGTGCCGAAGTAAGCCTCGTCGGGCGTGCGCCCGTCAAGGCTCGAGTGAGGGCGTCCCTGATTGTAGAAGGCCAGATACTTGGCAATTGACGCTCGCGCCTCGGACACGCTGTCGTAGGCGCGGAGATAAACTTCTTCGTATTTGACCGTGCGCCAGAGCCGCTCGACAAACACGTTGTCGCGCCAGGCGCCCTTGCCGTCCATGCTGATGGCGATCTTCGCGTCCAGCAGCACATCGGTGAACTCGAGGCTGGTGAACTGGCTGCCCTGATCCGTGTTGAAAATCTCGGGCCTGCCGTGCTTCGCCAACGCCTCCTGGACCGCTTCGACGCAGAAGGCCGCCTCCATTGTGATCGAGACGCGATGGGCCAGGACCCGTCGGCTGAACACATCGACGACCGCCGCGAGATAGACGAAGCCACGCCGCATCGGAATGTAGGTGATGTCCATTGCCCACGCATGGTCGGGCCGCTCGATCTTCAATCCGCGCAACAGGTACGGGTAGATCTTGTGACCCGGAGCCGGCTTGCTCGTGTTCGGGCGACGATAGACCGCCTCGATCCCCATGCGCTTCATCAGCGTCGCGATGTGGCGGCGACCGGCGTATACCCCCTCCCGCCGCAGCAACGATCGTAGCATACGCGCTCCCGCGAAGGGATAATCGAGATGCAGCTCATCGAGCCGACGCATCAAGGCAAGGTCCTCGGCCGAAACTGGCCGAGGTTCATAGTAGACCGTGCTGCGAGCCAGCTTCAGGACCTTCGCCTGGCGCACGATAGAAAGATCATGACCGCGGTCGATCATCGCTTTGCGCTCAGCAGGCCGCCTTGGTGAGCGCGCCGGACAAAAAATCGTTTTCCAACGCCAGCTCGCCGATCTTGGCATGTAACGCCTTCAAATCGACCGGCGTCTCGGCCGATGTCTTGTCATGCCCAAACACGCCGGCGGCGCCTTCCAGGAGCTGGTTTTTCCAGATCGTGATCTGGTTCGGATGAACATCAAACAGTTGCGCCAGCTCCGCCAGGGTCTTGTCGCCTTTGACCGCAGCCAAAGCAACCTTCGCCTTGAATGCCGGAGAATGCGTCCGGCGGCTCTTCTTCGTCATCTTCGCTCCTGATTCGCAGCAAGAATCCTCGCCGCTGTCAGGCAGAAAATCCACTCAAGCTACTGTCCGAATTTGCGGGCCAGCTCTATTCGAACCCCCGATAGCCCCGCGCCGCTCCCACAAACACCAACTACATACGGCTGACGACATCGCTCCGCTTAGGGCGGATGTGGGTAACGCGAGAATTGATCACGGACCTTTCCGGATTGCACCAGAATGAGATATCCGTCGCAGGGTTCTGCAACCCCGTACGAACGGTTCCAGAGCCCAAGCCCGGACGAACTCTTCGATCTTCCAAACGCTCGACCCGTTCCCTGGAGGTACAAACTGCCTCGACCATCTCCTGGTGCGGTCATCGAAACTGATGTTCCAAGCCAGCGTAGATAGCGCGTCGTCCGGCTCCTTCTTGCGGGGCTTAGGCGCGTCCACGATTGAGCATGAAGGCGCTCACCTGTTGGCGGGGGAACCGCAGCGTCTCAACCGCCGTCACTCGCGCGGACGAAATCTCTCATCGCTTCGTGGCTTTCATTGGGAACCCGCCGCCGGACAAATTGGATGAAGAAGATCAGCTGGGTAAGCCAGGAAGAGGTTGAATTCCGCAGAGTCGCTTCGAAAAGCTGATCGCATCAAAATAATGACAGAATCGCGATGCTCCTCCGACGAGCAAGGCTCGATCGCTTTGCTTGGAAGTTGAAGAGGAGGAACTCAATTTGGATGGGCAGTTACAGGGGTTGATCGACGCTGTCGATCTGGCACGCGACGAGCGCTCCATTCGCAACGCGATCAAGAAGTTTGCTGTCTCATCCGGCTTCGAGCGTTATGCCTACATCCATGTTCACGGCGACGATGCGGTTGTTTTCAGCGATTATCCTGCGGAGTGGTTGAGCCTTTATTTTGCAAAGCATTACACAACCATCGACCCTGTTGTGACGACCGCCAAGCGCAGCATGCGGATGTTCGCCTGGTCAGCGGAGGAACGCGAGCTGCGCAGGCGTTCGCGTGACATCAAGCAATTCTATTCGGAGGCAATTGACTTCGGCATCCGCTCCGGCGTTTCCGTTCCGATCAGGACAAGCTATGGCCGAAGCGCGATGATCACACTCGCATCTGATCGGCAGCGGGTCGAGGTCCCGCCATGGGATCCGATGCAGGCGGCGCTGGCGCTCGCCTATATTCACGTTCGCCTCAGCCTGGCATCTGGGTCGTCCTTCGAGACAGGGAACGTGACGTTGTCGACGCAGGAAGCGACCTCGCTCAGCTGGTCATCACACGGCAAGTCAATGAATGTTATCGCGGACTTGCTTGGGATCAGGCCACGAACGGTCCAATGCTATCTGGACAATGCGCGCGACAAACTCGGCGCCAGCAATCTCCAGCAAGCCGTCCGTATCGCCATGGAGAAAAAGTTGATCTAGTCCACGGTGATACGTTACCGGACGACCCTGCTCTTCGATCAACGGCGACGCCCGGCCTAGAGCTCGGTTGCCATGACGATTATCCAGCGGGAATTTTGGGAACGTAGCCAAGGCAATCGATCAGGCTGTTGAGGACAAGCTGACGCGCCCGATGCTCAGTCTCCGCATGTTCATGGGTTCGTTGGAGCTCTGCCCGACGGTCGGGACAAGAGGCAGTGCCAGCCTCTGCGGCTAGCCGCTGCAATCGGGCCGTCTCGGCGAGCGCGACGCTCGCACGGTATTCGCGAATGGCGTCGATGGTCAGGCGCTCAAGCTCAGGCTGTCCCATTTCCCCGAAGGTGTGCTCGAGCTCGCAGTTGAGCCCGGCGTCGGGGGATTCATCATCATTGTTCGATGCCACAATTCTCACACAGATTTGGTCCGCGGTGCGCCCCCGCCGACGACAATCCCCTTGATCCCAAGCCGGGGGTTAGAAAACCGCGATTAGACGGTCCCTGTGACCTTTAGCACCGAGGCGCCTGGACATACGTCGCAGGCCCCCGGCCGTTAGGTCAGAGGATCCCGGTGCCGTCACGGCCGGCACCAACCGCTAATCGAGGGGTTTCTAAGCCCCGAGGCAGCGCGTACTGCCCTAGTGGTTCATCACAGTGATTTTGACGTTTTGATACCGAGCCATTCGAGGATCGGCAAGCTTTCCGGTGGCACGAGGATTTCGATGCTTCTGGGGACGCCGGGTTGACGTCGGATGAAGCCGTTTCGTTCGAGGGTGACGATCATCTGATGGACCGAAGGCGGGCTGACGCGGAAGTGGCGCTGGATGTCGGCTTCGGCGGGGGACGTCCGAACATATGGGCGTAGGTATGGATGAAGGCCAGGTAATAACCCTGCTTCTCGGTGAAGCGCGCGCCTGATTTTTGACTCATCGTTGGATTCGTCCCGGCCTCCGACAAGGAGGCAAAGCATGAATGTACGTTATCGGGTCGAATTGAGCCAAGCCGAGCGCGACGAACTGACGGCGATGCTCGGCGGCGGCAAGCACGCCGCCCGCAAGCTTAAGCGGGCGCAGATTTTGCTGGCGGCCGATGGAGGCTGCCGCGACGAGGAGATTGCCCGGACCGTGAGTGTCAGCCTCTCCACCGTCGGCCGGACCAGGCGCCGTTTCGTGGAAGGCAATATGGAGCGGGCCCTGAGCGAGGAGCCGCGTCCGGGCGCTGAGCGCAAGCTGACCGGCAAGGAGGAAGCCCTGCTGGTGGCGACCGCATGCGCCAAGCCGCCCGCTGGCTGCAAACGCTGGACGCTGACGCTGCTGGCCGACACGATGGTCAAGCTCACCGATCACAACAGCCTGTCGGGCGAGACCGTGCGTCGCCGGCTGGCCGAGAACGACCTCAAGCCGTGGCGCAGGGACATGTGGTGCATTCCCCATGTCGACGGCGAATACGTTGCCCGCATGGAGGACGTGCTCGACCTCTACGCCGAGACGCAGAATCCCGCCCGGCCGCTGGTCTGCTTCGACGAGACCCCCATCCAGCTGATCGGCGAGGTGCGCCAGCCGGTCCCGGCCCAACCGGGACAGCGCGAGCGCTACGATTACGAGTATCGCCGCAACGGCACCGCCAATCTCTTCGTCACCTTCGATCCACATCGGGGCTGGCGCAACGTCAAGGTCACCGACCGCCGCGCCGCCGTGGACTACGCCCACTGCATGCGTGATCTCGTCGACGTCCATTATCCCGACGCCGCCTGCATCCGTGTCGTGCAGGACAATTTGTCGATCCACAAGCCTGGGGCGCTGTATGAGGCCTTCGCGCCCGCCGAGGCCCGGCGCATCCTGCGCCGCCTCGAATTCCACTTCACCCCGAAGCACGCCAGTTGGCTCAATATGGTCGAGTGCGAGATCAGCGTGCTACAGCGTCAGTGTCTCGGCCGCCGCATCGACGATCCCAAAAGGCTCCGAAACGAGATCGCAGCATGGCAAAAGAGGCGGAATAAAACCCGAGCCCGCATCAAATGGATGTTCACAACAGAAAAAGCCCGCACCAAACTCGGCCGCGCCTATCCAGCCACCGCCAAAGAGTCATAATCACTGTGATGAACCACTAGGCCATCGTCTACAATAACAGAATGGATGCCAACTGACGCCTCAGGAGCTTGGTGGGGCGACGCCGCTGAACCGGTCGAGCTGAAACGCCTTCGGCGCGATCAGTTTCGCATCGAGTGCCAGATCCGCGAGCATCGTACCGATCGCACTGGCGAACTTCGCACCGTGGCCCGAGCAAGGCGATGCGACGACGATGCGCGGGTCGGCCGGAAGTCGATCGACGATGAATTCGTTGCCCTCGTCCGGTCGCAGGTCTGCTCGGTGCGTGTTCGTGTACAGACAGATATCGCGCTCGACGATTGGGCCCGCCGCACCGGGGACCAATTCGGCGAGCGTCAATCCCACGGTCTCCAGTTCTGTGTCGGTTGGCGGCGGGTGCCAGGCGTCTGCCCCCACGACTGGCCCATGGTCGTGCTGCGCAGCCTTGACGCCTCGTCCCTCGAAATCAGGAAAGCCGTATACCAGCCCTTTCTCCCCTTCGACAATAAACGCCGGAAATTCCCCGTAACGCACCAATTCGGGCTTAGCCGGCTTGAACCAACCGACCGTCTGTCGCGTGATCTTTAAATGTCGCGCGAGTCCCGGGAGTAGGCCGGCAATCCATGGTCCTGCAGCGACAATGGCCTTCTCGGCTAAGATTACCTCTTGGGGCGTTGAAATACGGATGCCGGCGGCCACCGGCCGTATTCGGGCCGGAGCCAGAATGATGCGGTGCTCGGCTCCCTCGCGAAACGCGCGGATCGCAGCTTCCGCCAACAGGATCCCGCCGCTTTCCTGGACGACCACATCCCATTCTTCAGGAAACTGGAACGCCGGAAACGCGGCGTTTGCTTCCGCTCCCGTGGCCAAACCGGGGACGGCCTCCTTGAGGGCACTGGCTCGGGAGTCAGCCACCATCTTCGATCCTGGAGGTCCTGCTTCGAGTACGCGAGTCGGCATGAGGATTGTCCGACCGCTGGCGGCCTCCAACATCCGCCATCCCTTGAAGGCAGCATCGCTAAGCTCCGTGTAAGCTGCGCTCTCGGAATTGAAGCGTCGGTACACTCGGCATGATCCATGCGATGAGCCGCGAGCCTCGCCCAACACAAGAGGGTCGAAGCCGAGCACGTTGGCCCCACGACGCACGAGCGAATGGAACGCAGAGCTGCCGATCAGGCCGAGGCCGACGACGGCGATTTCGCAAACACGCATCCCCGCTCCCTCTTCCGCCGTCTAGTACGCCTAATGATCTGCCGTGCCGCCGCACTTGTGCTTAGTGGACACGCTGCAGCCGCGGCAGGAGCACAAGAATCCCTGACACTCGCCAGCCATTCGCAATGCCCCCTTGTCAGCCTTTTTCTTGTTATGGGCTTACGACCCGCGCGTGATCCAAACGGAGCGAGGGGCTCTACCAGGTAAGAGCGAGCGGCCCTTGCCCCCTACGCGGAACGGCGAAGTGCCGCTCGTGCCCGCGATCGCCAGCGTCTCGATACCTTAAGTCGTTGAGTTCGTCGCCTGCCAACGCTTGTAGGCTCACTCCCAAATGATTCAGCAACCTGTCGGCGCGTGAGACGCTGACGCAGCGATAATCGCGCGTCATTCAGAATGCAGATGGCGCCAGGATTGGCGCCGGATCATGATCCCGGCGGGCTCGCAATGACCTTCGGGCAAATCCTTCTTGTTGCGCTGCAGTGCGTGGGTTGGAAAAGGATCGGACAGGCGCGCACCGTGTACTCTCGCGCTAGAGCATTTTCCGATCACGTTGCGTCGTAACCAGCTGCGACGAGATAATTTTGACATTCTTCGGGTGAGAAGCGTTTGAGAGCGTTGGCGATTGCTTGCCAGAGATCGGGCATGGTGCGCGCTGCGGCGGCCCGCAACACCGCCTTTAATTTGGAGAAGGCCATTTCGATCGGGTTGAAGTCTGGACTGTAGGGCGGGAGATAGAGCAGGCTTGCCCCGACCGCCTGGATGGCCTCTCGAACGCCATGGACCTTATGAGCGGGCAAGTTGTCCATGATAACGGTATCACTCGGCCGCAGCGATGGGGCGAGCAATTGTTCGACGTAGGCCAGGAAAGCGTCGCCATCCATTGGACCGTCCAGAACAAGCGGCGCGATCAGACCATCGGAGCGCAATCCAGCAGTGAATGTCGTCGTCTTCCAATGTCCGTGGGGGACGGCTGCACGACATCGCTCGCCGCGTGGCGAGCGCCCGTAAAGCCGCGCCATTTTGGTGTTGGCGCTGGTTTCGTCGACGAAGACGAGACGCTCAGGGTCAAGATCGATTTGCCCTTCGAACCACTCCTCGCGCGCGGCATTTATATCGCCGCGCCGTTGCTCGGCGGCATGCGCTGTCTTTTTTTAAGTGTGATCTTTCTGCGCTGGAAGAAACGCCAGAGCGATGCGATGCCGGCCGATATACCACGACGCTTCAACAGTTCTCGCAACTCGGCGAGCGTGATATCCGGCTTCGCTGTCACCGCGTCCAAAATCAGTTGCGAATGCGCTTCGATGCGCTGCGATTTGCGATCACCGCCCTGGCGTTTAGGAACGATGTCGCCAACTTCCTTGAGGCGACTCCGCCAGCGGATCGCACTGGCCGCGCTGACACCAAAGCGCTCGGCAGCCTGTCGACAAGACAAGCCACCGTCAATCGCGACTACCACCCTTTGGCGAAGATCAACCGAAAGCGCTCTGGTCATTCATGCTGACCTCCTTCGCCAGCATGTAGCTTGAATCTGACTCGCGCCGTTTTGGGAATCCCCACCCGATTCATTCCGGTCGGAAAATGCTCTAGTCAGCTTCTCGAAAGCCAACCGTCTTAGAATTCGAACCCGGTCTCTAGATGACGATGCCGCCCCGCTGGGCGAACCGGCAAGAGGGTTTGTTCCCATAAGAGCGAGGAGAGCATTATGGATTCCAATCGGATAACGGTGCCGGCTCGCCAGAGTCCGCAATGGGCTACGTCTACTCACAGGAGCATCATGATCTTTTTAAGCAGGCTGTGAACGACGTCAGGTCATCGGCTGCCGCCCCTGTACCGGAAAAGGCCCCGATTTGGAGTTCGAGCGCTCCGTATGGGAACTTTACACGCGATGGCTACTCCTGGAACAACGACGTGTGGGGCAGTGGTGCCGGGCCTCAGACCATTTCGGTGTATGGAGCGAACCGGTGGGGCGTGTGGTCGAACCAGCCTGGAACTGGTGGCATCAAGAGCTATCCGCACGAGGCCGTCGAGTTCGCCACTCTCGAATGGGTCGACTGGTTCAACAACCGGCGGCTCCTGGAGCCCATCGGAAACATCCCGCCGGCCGAAGCCGAGCAACGCTACTACGCCATGCTGGAACAATCGGCCATGGCGGCATAACTTAAACCAAATGGCCTCCGACAAACCCGGGACGGTTCAAACCCGGCGTGGAGAGCGCATCGTCGCGCCGGGGCACACGACCTGGAGCGGATCATAACTCGAAATAATTCAGCCCGTTACCGCCCAAAGCGGAGCATTCTCGCGCGCAGGCTCATCATTGAGAAGCTTGCGGAGCGCGGACCATGACACGGCGCGGGACCACCTGTGGCATTTCAAGAGCATCACGACCAGCGAAGCACAGACGTCGCGCTGATGGAAGAAACTCGCTCCACCCGGGGGTGGGCGCGAAGGGATGGAGCGAGCTTGCCTCGAAAATCGCAGTGCATCAGCCCCCGTGACGAGACTGCTAGGATGGAAGCTCTTCACGCTCGATGAAGATCGGGGAAGGATTCTAGCCCGTCTTATTCGTAAAGGACCGGCTCATGCGTCGGCTTTGTCAGCTTTCTGTCAGCTCGTCCAAATAGTAACTCATTGTGATGAAAACCAATTACAACAATCCTGTGCGCCTCGTCAGACAAGATGTGCGGCCGCATCAATCGGGCCCAAAAGCCGCGCTCTCACGAATAGGACGGGCTAGTGGTTCATCACAGTGATTTTGACGTTTTGATACCGAGCCATTCGAGGATCGGCAAGCTTTCCGGTGGCACGAGGATTTCGATGCTTCTGGGGACGCCGGGTTGACGTCGGATGAAGCCGTTTCGTTCGAGGGTGACGATCATCTGATGGACCGAAGGCGGGCTGACGCGGAAGTGGCGCTGGATGTCGGCTTCGGCGGGGGGACGTCCGAACATATGGGCGTAGGTATGGATGAAGGCCAGGTAATAACCCTGCTTCTCGGTGAAGCGCGCGCCTGATTTTTGACTCATCGTTGGATTCGTCCCGGCCTCCGACAAGGAGGCAAAGCATGAATGTACGTTATCGGGTCGAATTGAGCCAAGCCGAGCGCGACGAACTGACGGCGATGCTCGGCGGCGGCAAGCACGCCGCCCGCAAGCTTAAGCGGGCGCAGATTTTGCTGGCGGCCGATGGAGGCTGCCGCGACGAGGAGATTGCCCGGACCGTGAGTGTCAGCCTCTCCACCGTCGGCCGGACCAGGCGCCGCTTCGTGGAAGGCAATATGGAGCGGGCCCTGAGCGAGGAGCCGCGTCCGGGCGCTGAGCGCAAGCTGACCGGCAAGGAGGAAGCCCTGCTGGTGGCGACCGCATGCGCCAAGCCGCCCGCTGGCTGCAAACGCTGGACGCTGACGCTGCTGGCCGACACGATGGTCAAGCTCACCGATCACAACAGCCTGTCGGGCGAGACCGTGCGTCGCCGGCTGGCCGAGAACGACCTCAAGCCGTGGCGCAGGGACATGTGGTGCATTCCCCATGTCGACGGCGAATACGTTGCCCGCATGGAGGACGTGCTCGACCTCTACGCCGAGACGCAGAATCCCGCCCGGCCGCTGGTCTGCTTCGACGAGACCCCCATCCAGCTGATCGGCGAGGTGCGCCAGCCGGTCCCGGCCCAACCGGGACAGCGCGAGCGCTACGATTACGAGTATCGCCGCAACGGCACCGCCAATCTCTTCGTCACCTTCGATCCACATCGGGCTGGCGCAACGTCAAGGTCACCGACCGCCGCGCCGCCGTGGACTACGCCCACTGCATGCGTGATCTCGTCGACGTCCATTATCCCGACGCCGCCTGCATCCGTGTCGTGCAGGACAATTTGTCGATCCACAAGCCTGGGGCGCTGTATGAGGCCTTCGCGCCCGCCGAGGCCCGGCGCATCCTGCGCCGCCTCGAATTCCACTTCACCCCGAAGCACGCCAGTTGGCTCAATATGGTCGAGTGCGAGATCAGCGTGCTACAGCGTCAGTGTCTCGGCCGCCGCATCGACGATCCCAAAAGGCTCCGAAACGAGATCGCAGCATGGCAAAAGAGGCGGAATAAAACCCGAGCCCGCATCAAATGGATGTTCACAACAGAAAAAGCCCGCACCAAACTCGGCCGCGCCTATCCAGCCACCGCCAAAGAGTCATAATCACTGTGATGAACCACTAGTTGAGTATGCGGCAATTACCGACTTGTTGAATCCTGTTGGTACAATTCAAGGCGGCATGATCACGGCCATGCTAGACGCCGCCGTGGGCCCGGTCGCATCGGCATTCCTTGGGGGCCATCATATGGCTCCCACTGTTGAAATAAAAACGAACTTCATGCGACCGGCGGTGGTCGGGCCGCTCTTCGTCGAGCCGTCTATCGTCCATCGCACAAACACCGTCATTTTCCTTGCGGCCACAAAGAAAAGCGAAAAGGGTAGGTTAATCCCCAGCGCCACGGCAACAGTTCGGATCTTCGACTGGCCACCTGCATCAAGCACGTCCGGCCTAGCCGGGGGTAATCGGCTCGCTCTCTCCGAAGTCAGATGACAGACGATATTCAGGTACGGCGCATCGGCGCCGACGAAGTCGATAGGCGTTTGGAGCGTCTCGCCGACATCCTCATCGACTGCGTCGCCCACGGCGACTCAGTCAGCTTTCTGTCACCGCTATCTCGACGACGTGCGCTGGCGTACTGGCGTAGCGTCGCGGACGCGGTCATTTGCAATGAACGCGTGTTGCTAGCTGCGGAAGATAGCACAGGTCAGATTGTTGGTACAGTCCAGATGGTACCTGCCGCGTCTGAGAACCAAATGCATAGCGCTCGAGTCGTCAAAGTCCTGGTTGAAAGAAGTGCGCGCCGTCGCGGTATCGGACGCTGGCTGCTCTCGGCTGTCAGCGAGTTAGCACGAAAAGAGGGAAAGATGTTGTTGACGCTCAGCACGACCACAGGTTCTGCTGCCGAGCGTCTTTACGCCAGCGAGGGATGGCAGCGGGTGGGTATCATACCCGGTTGTGTGCTCGCCTCTGACGGAACATATCGCTCGGCGACCTTCTTCTACAAGCACCTCTGATACTGCCTCGCTAACTTCGCAAGTGTGATCATTACTGAAGGGCTTGGTATTCACAGACAAGATCGTCGGGTCCCGTCCCGATAAATCGTCATCGTCGGGGAGCATCGCTGACATTGCAGCCCTGTTCATGGTTTGTGAACAAAGACGACTTGGGATCTCGAGATGAGAATATCAAAACGGATCAGACGGTGGATCATTCGGTACCGTCAAGTTAACGAATTGGAGCGGCCGAGGGGGTAGACGACCGGCATGCCGACCGCCCGGGACCCTCTTTATCGCCGCCATCGCTTCCCACCGGAAGTGATCAGCTATGCCGTTTGGTTGTATTCCCGGTTTCCCTTAAGCTTGCGCATGGTCGAGGAAATGCTGGCGGCGCGTGGCATTGGCGTGACCTATGAAACCGCGCGCCAGTGGGGGCGGAAATTCGGCAAGGCGTTCTCCGATCGGATCCGCCAGCGCGCACCCGCTCGCGGTGACAAATGGCATCTGGACGAGGTCGTTATCTCGATCGCGGGCGAACAACATTGGCTTTGGCGCGCTGTCGACCAGATTGACTTCGTTCTCGACGTCTTGATCCGGCGCCGAAGAGACTCGCGCGCTGCGCAGCGGCTCATGAAGAAGTTCTTGAAATCCGCCGGCACGCCGCCGCACGTGATGATCGCGGACAAGCGTTCGCACGGCGCTGCGGGCGAAGTTTCGTCGAACATCGCCAGCACAGAGCTCTCAACAATCGGGCTGAGAATTCTCATCAGCCGACGCGGCGATACGCGAGCGGATGATGAAGCGTTTCAAATCGCCCCATCAGGCTCAACGGTTGCTGTCAATTCGCGATCAGGTGGCCACTGCCAACCTCAGTCGTGCTTCGCGCGAGCGAGCCTTTGCGACTTGGCACGAGATCTCCACGACAAGCGCTATCGCCGAATCTCGAACCTTTGAGAAGCGCCTCCTTGGCTCGGCGGTCGATTAAGTTGACGATGCCGGTCCATGCGTGATCCTTGCACGTTAATTGGTAATTGCGCCTGTTTCACGCATAGCGGCATTTTGTCGAGCAGATTATGCGAAGATCGTGCGGCGAAGTCGCAGTATTTTGAGCTAAATCACACACCATTCCAGGAGCGCGACATTGGGCCCCTTCCCTCACTATGCCCCACCCGCCACGATTTCGGCTGCCAATCCGGCCGGCACCGACGGCTTCGAATTTGTCGAGTTCGGCCATCCGGAGCCTTTGAATCTCGCCAAGCTCTTCGAGCAAATGGGCTATACGGAGGTCGCCCGGCACAAGAGCAAAGACATCTCCATTTGGCGCCAAGGAAAAATCAACTGCGTCCTGAACCGGGAGCCGAATTCCCATGCCGCCCGCTTCGTCAGCGAACATGGCCCCTGCGCTCCGGCGATGGCCTGGCGCGTCGTTGATGCAAAACACACGTTGAAGCGCGTCCTCGATCTCGGTGGAACGGAATATACCGGCAACGACAAGTCGCTCGACGTTCCGGCCGTTGTCGGGATCGGAGGATCCCTCCTGTACCTGGTCGAGACCTACGGCGCGAAGGGTTCACCCTATTCAGCCGAATATGAGTGGGTCGGCGAAGCCGATCCAACACCAAAGGGTGTGGGGTTCTATTATCTCGATCACCTGACGCACAACGTCATGCGCGGCAACATGGGCACCTGGTACAAATTCTACAGCCAGACGTTCAATTTCCGCGAGATCCGTTACTTCGACATTTCCGGCAAGCTGACCGGCCTGACCTCGCGCGCACTGACGTCACCCTGCGGCAAGATCCGGATCCCTATCAACGAAAGCGCCGACGACAAGAGCCAGATCGAAGAATATCTGCGCCAATACAAGGGCGAAGGCATCCAGCACATCGCGGTTGGCACCGACAACATCTATTCGGCGACCGATGCCATCGCCGGTCGCGGACTTGAATTCATGCCTGGTCCGCCCTCGATCTACTACGACAAGTCGCTTGACCGCGTTAAGGGCCACACCGAGCCGCTCGACCATATGCGCAAGCACGGAATCCTCATTGACGGTGAAGGCGTCGTCGATGGCGGGCTGACCCGCATCCTGCTTCAGATATTCTCGAAGACCGTGATCGGCCCGATCTTCTTCGAGTTCATCCAGAGAAAGGGTGATGACGGCTTTGGCGAGGCCAACTTCAAGGCCCTGTTCGAGAGCATCGAGGCCGATCAGATTCAGCGCGGCGTACTCAAGGCGTCCTGAGCCGCGCCGCTAATCATATCAACGACAGGGGTATTATATGGGTTTGGCTGTGAAGCGTCCGGCACGGGAAAGTGCGCCCTCAATCGCCCCAAGGGCAAGAACGGATACATGTCGGGATTTGGCAACGGATTCGAGAGCGAGGCCATTGCCGGAGCGTTACCAGTCGGGCGCAACAGCCCGCAGAAGTGCCCGTACGGTCTCTATGCCGAGCAGCTCTCCGGATCGCCCTTCACCGCACCGCGCGTGAGCAACGAGCGGTCCTGGCTCTACCGCATCCGCCCGACGGTCAAGCACTGGGGCGCTTCGAGGACGTCGATCCGGGGCATTGGCGTACCGCGCCGCAGACCGGTGGCCAAGGTGCCGATCCAGCCGCTACGTTGGTCCCCGATTCTGCTGCCGATAGATCAACTCTCCTTCGTCGAAGGCATTCGCACAATCACGACGACGGGCGACAGCGGCTCTCAAGCCGGCATGGCAACGCATGTCTACCTTGTCACCCGTTCGATGAACGATGAGATTTCTCCAACGCCGACGGAGAAATGATGTTCGTGCCCCAGCAAGGGCGGCTCAGGATCGCGACCGAGTTCGCCATCATCGACGTCGAGCCCTGCGAGATCGCGGTGATACCGCGTGGGGTGAAGATTCGCGTTGAGCTTCTGGGCGACGCGGACTGATCGGCGCCAACTGCATGGCCAATCAACGCGATTTCCTGACGCCGGTCGCGGCTTACGAAGATAAGGACGGGTCGTGCACCATGACCGTCAAATGGGCGGCGACTTCTGGCGTACCGAGCTCAAACACTCCCCGCTCGACGTCGTCGCTTGGCATGGAAATTGCGCCCCGTACAAATATGACCTCAGGCATTATTCGCCGATCGGACCGATTCTTTACGACCACGCCGATCCGTCGATCTTCACCGTGTTTAACCTCGCGGTCGGAGACGCCGGGCACCGCCAATATCCACTTCGTGGTGTTTTGCGATCGCTGGATGGTTGCGGAGAATACGTTCCGCCCGCCTTGGTACCACATGAACGTCATGAGCGAGTTCATGGGTCTCATTCAAGGCGTCTATGACGCCAAGCCGCAAGGATTCACCCCGGGCGAATTTTCGCTGCACAACACCATGCTGCCGCACGGACCGGACACCGATGCCTTCGAGCACGCGTCCAGTATGGAGTTGAAGCCGCAACGTCAGAGCGAAACGATGGCCTTCATGTTCGAGACGTTTTCCGCAGCGGCTCACTAAATTCGCCGCGGAGCACGCGAGCCTGCAGGCCGACTACGTCGATTGCTGGAAGGACATCCACAAACGCTTTGATCCCAAGCGGCGCTGAGGAGAGGCTTCATTGTTGCAGACCGCACTCACAATCCCAGGCGCAAGAGCTGGGTTGTCGACGCGAACGCGGCCGGCTCCGACTTCCCCATCCAGAATCTGCCGTTTGGGGTGTTCAGCACGGCCGAAAGCAGCCCGCGTGTCGGCATTGCTATCGGCGGCTCGATTCTTGGTCTCGCGCTCATCGAGGAGAAAGGTCTGATCGCGGTGGCCGGTGGCCCCGTCTTCACGCGGATGCGGGGGGATTGAGCGATCTGCTAGAGGCGTCAGATCCCCGCCGACGCGATGGCGCGGAATTGCGTCGGCGGTCCCTAGTGCCGATGAACAAGGCGCGACTACATCTGCCATTCTATGTTCGTAGCTTCACCGATTTCTATGCGTCCCGCGAGCACGCGACCAATGTCGGCACGATGTTCCGCGATCCGAAGCATGCGCTGATGCCGAACTGGCTGCATCTGCCGGTCGGATACAACGGACGTGCCAGCACGGTCGTCGTCAGCGGCACGGACGTTCGCCGGCCACTTGGCCAGACCAAACCGCCCGGTTCGGACGTTCCGGTGTTCGGCCCTTGCCGGAAGCTCGATATCGAACTGGAACTCGGAGCTATCGTGGGAACGCCAAGCCGCATGGGGTGGCCGATCACAACCGCGGAGGCCGAGGCCATGATCTTCGGTTACGTCCTGCTCAACGACTGGTCGGCACGCGATATCCAGACCTGGGAGTACCAACCTCTCGGACCGTTCCAGTCGAAGGCGTTCGCAACCAGCATTAGTCCATGGATCGTCACTCGCGACGCCCTAAAGCCGTTCCGCGTCCCAACGCCGGCGCGTGTTGTGCCCCTGCTGCCATATCTCCCGGAGACCACGCGCAACAATTTCGATATTGATCTTGAGATTGCGTTGCGGCCAGAGCGAGACGGCGGGGCGACGGTGATCAGCCGCACTAATGCAAAGCTGCTGTATTACTCGTTGCCACAGCAGCTCATCCAACACGCGATGCCAGCGGCTCGCTGCTCGATATCACATGGAATGGCGCGGAGCCGATGGCGCTCGACGGGGGTGGAGCGCGGACCTTTGTGAAGGATGGTGGCGACACCCTGACCTTGAGAGTTGGTGCGAGAGTGACGGCGTTCGCGTCGGGTTTGGCGAGTGCGCTGGCAAGATTTTGCCCGCACCGTCCGAGCTGGAATGGCCTCACTCGGCAGAAAGTGATGGAGACATGACGCGTGGAAGAGCTATCGCGGCGCTCCGGCCGAGGGAACCATCCTGTGTGACATCGATGACATCGCCGAAGGCAGCGTCAAATCCATCAAGCTCGCTCCCGCCGATTTTCCAATCTTGATTGCTAGGTCGGCAGCGCTCTCGCTGCTTATGTCAATGCATGCCCCCATCAGTACCTCCCGCTCGATCATTACGGCAACAACGTGCTGAGCGCCCCCGCGGGTCACTTCAAATTCCTCCGGGTGTGGTCAGTCAAATTCCTCCACCCGCGAGGCAGGACAAGGGACTGTTAGTTTGAGTTTGTTTCCCGGGCAAGAGCTTCAGCGGCTTCTTTGAGCCGATAGCTGCGTCCGTCGAACTCAAGCAGATGGCAATGATGCATAAGGCGATCGAGGATCGTCGTGCTCATAGTGTTGTCCCCAAGGTATGCCCCCCAATCCTGCACGACGCGATTGGAGGTGACGATGACGCTGCGGCGCAGTTTGTAGCGCTGATGGATCAGGGTCTGCAGCAAAGTGCCGGCGTCGTCGGGGATGGCGCGTGCGAGGAATAGATCGTCCAGCACGAGGAGATCGCAGTCGATGATGGTTCGCAGCCGGACCTCGCGTTGTGCCGGAGAGTTCAGGGCGTAGCGGTGGAAGAAGTCGTCGGTCTCAAGATACTGGACCTTGTGGCTTTGCAGGATCGCCTGATAGGCAATCGCCTTGGCGATGTGCGACTTCCCGGTGCCAGGTTTGCCGACAAGCAGAGCGTTCTCGCCAGCGGCAATGAACGCCAGGGTGTGGAGCTGGAAGCAGGTCTGACGTGGCAGTTTGGGATTGAAGGACCAGTCGAACTCGGCGAGCGTCAGCTTTTCGTCGAGCCCGGATTGCTGGTATCGCCGCTCGATAAGACGGGACTGACGACGGTCCAGTTCATCCTGCAGGATAAGGGAGAAGGTCTCGAGGAAGGGCTGGTTGGCGCCCTGCGCCTGGAGCACGCGCGTCTGCAGCGTGTCGCGGACACCCGACAGGCGCAGCTGTCGTAGGCAACGCTCAATTTCCGGCATGGTCATCATGTGGCTAGGTCTCCAGTTTAAGGTGAGAAGGTGCAGCGGGAGCGCTCGTGGCGCCGGAGCTGGCCGGGGTTGCGCAGGCGACACGAGCGCGGATTGCCGTGGCGTGATCGTCGTGAGCCTCGGCCTGCCGACCATTATCGTCGGCGTCGCGCCGCACAGCGCGGCTGAAGAGGTCGCCGTATTCCGCGGGGGTACGGATCAGCGGATGATCCTGGGTGAGCGGCGATGCCGGCTGTGGCGTCACTCCAACCTGCTCAATCGCCTGTTCGAACAACCGCTCGACGGTCGCACGCACGTGCTTGTAGCGGTAGATGCGGTTGTCGATGGCGTGCGCGCAGGCCTGCTCGACCAGCCGCGCCGGATACTTCCGGCCCAGCCCGACAATGCCCCACATCGCGCGCTGTCCGGGGCGCCCCTCGGTGTCGAACACTTGCTGGCATAGCGCCCTGGTCTGCGGCCCGATGCGCTCGGCGCTCGCCAGCAGCACGGCGGTTTGCCGCGACGGATTGAACGGCCGTTCGCTGGTCGGCAGGACAACAGAACCGGGGTGCGTCATCCGGGAATGAACACGCAGCAGCGCACGGGTGTGGCGATCACGGATCTCGATCGTGGAGGCGTAGATCCGCACCACGACCTGACTGCCGATCGGCGCGGGCCGCGCGGCGTAATAGCTGTTGTCGACGCGTACGGTGGTGTCGTCGCAGACAGTCCGGACGACTTCGGTGAAGATGCGGAAGGGAGCGACAGGCAGCGGCCGCAGGTGCGGCTTCTCTTCCTGGAACATCGCCTCGACCTGACGGCGCGTGCTGCCGTGGATGCGCTTGGAGGCCCAATTCTCCTCCCAGTGCCTCAGGAACTCGTTCTGGGCTTCCAGTGTCTCGAAGCGCCGTCCGGCCAGCGCGGTGCCCTGGGTATGTTGAATCGCACTCTCGACGCAGCCTTTCCGATTGGGATCGGCCACCCGCGCGGGATCGGCGACCACGGCGTAATGAGCCAGCATCGCGCTGTAAATCGGGTTGAGCTCGGGCTCGTACAAATCCGGCTTGAGGACGCCTTCCTTCAGATTGTCGAGCACGACATAGCTGGGGACCCCGCCAAAATACCGGAACGCCTCTTCGTGGAGCTGCGCCCAGACGTGTTGGCTGGACTTCCAGACCACCCGCCGGAAGCTGCGCCGCGAGTAGCGCAGCGTCATCACAAACAGGCGGGGACGGCGGTACCGGCCGCTCCTGGGATCAATCGTCAGAGCGCCCTCGCCATAGTCGACCTGGGCCTCCTCGCCAGGCAGGAACTCAAGTCGATCAAACTGCTCGGGATCGCTGTGTCGCAACGTGCGCACAAACCGCTTGACGCTCTGATAGCTGGACGGAAAGCCAAATCGATCGACCAGGTCCTGGTAAATCGCCTGCGCATTCCGCTTCAGGCGGACCTGTTCTTCGATCCATGCCCGATGCGGTTCGCAGGCCGAGCGGGCCAGGCTGCAGGCGGCTGTCGCTTCCGACACCCCAAAAGCCGGTGGTCGGGGTGGGGGAATTTGGTCGTCCGCGCTCACCGTGCCGGTGGTCACTTCCCCGGGGAATTTGCCTCCGCACCAGCCCGCAGCGCCCGGTAACGCCGGATCGTCTTGCGATCGACCCCCGTCAGCCTGTGGATCTCGCGCTGGCTGGCGTTGCGATCAAGTAATGTAAATACCGTGCTTTGCAGATGTCGCTTCAAGACGTTCAACTCCCCGGCCCCTTGCTGGCTAAAGGGGTCGAACATAAACGTCCTGCCTGACCGGCTACTGCTGTTCAGCGGCGCTGACGGCGATCATCAGGTGGGGGAGTTTCAAGTGACCATACCCGGGGGATTTTGACCGACCCACGGGGCTGAGCGCAGACGGCACGGTTCTTCGGTGCACCAATCACAGCGCCGGAGTTCGTGTTCAAGATGGCATCGGTGTCGAGGGGCTCCGCCTGAATTGCGCCCTCGATGCCATCCCGATCGTCGTGGATGGCTGCGGCCAAATTCGCGTTTATGCCGCATCGGGCTACCGTGATCCGATGTCCGCGGCACCGGATCCGTGAGTGTCCGCAACTGAGCAGCAGCCCCAAGAATCGCAGGGGCTGGCATTGGAGGCAGAAGAAGAACTCAATCGCTGACGGCGTCCGCTATGAAAGATACCTATTTATCTGAGATTGACCCGCAAACCCTTTGAGGACTCCCCAGCTTGTAAGCTGATGACTTCAGGCATAACTCAAGCGGACCTCGGGCGATCGTGAGGCTTACGTCGCTTGCGAAGAAGCGGCCGCCGCTTCACCGGTGAACCGCCCCGGGTTTGCCGGAGGCCATTTGGTTTAAGTTATGCCGCCATGGCGGGTTGTTCCAGCATGGCGTAGTAGCGTTGCTCTGCTTCGGCCGGCGGTATGTTGCCGATGGGCTCAAGGAGCCTTCGGTTGTTGAACCAATCGACCCATTCCAGGGTAGCGAACTCGACGGCCTCGAAGCTGCGCCATGGCCCACGCCGATGTATCACCTCGGCCTTGTAGAGACCGTTGATGGTTTCGGCGAGAGCATTGTCATAGGAATCTCCAACGCTGCCGACGGAGGGCTCCACGCCTGCTTCAGCCAGGCGCTCGGTATATTTGATCGAGACGTATTGGCTACCCCTGTCGCTATGGTGCACGAGGCCGCCGCGATGGACCGGCCGTCGATCGTGCAGTGCCTGCTCCAGAGCATCGAGCACGAAGCCTGCATGCGCCGTGCGCGAGGCTCGCCAGCCCACGATCCTGCGGGCATAGGCGTCGATCACAAAGGCGACGTAGACAAAGCCGGTCCAGGTCGCGACATAGGTGAAGTCGGAGAGCCAGAGAACGTTCGGCCTTGTCGCCTTGAACTGGCGGTTGACGTGATCCAGCGGGCATGGCGCAGCCTTGTCGCTGATCGTAGTCTTGACGGATTTGCCGCGGATCACCCCTTGCAAACCCATGTCCCGCATCAATCGCGAGACTGTGCAACGGGCAACATCGAAGCCTTCGCGCTTGAGCTGACGCCACACCTTGCGCGCGCCATAGACGGAGAAGTTCTCCTCGAACACACGCCGAACCTCGATCTTCAGCCTGGCATCCTGCTTGGCGCGTACCGACAACTTGGCCGGATCGCGCCGCTTGGCCACATGGGCGTGGTAGGTCGAGGGGGCGATCGGCAACACCTTGCAGATCGGCTCGACCCCATGCGCCCCACGATGATCGTCGATGAAGGCGATCATGGCTTGGACCGGCGGTCGAGCTCCGCCATCGCAAAATAGGCGCTTGCCTTGCGCAGGATCTCGTTGGCCTGCCGAAGCTCGCGGTTCTCCCGTTCGAGCGCCTTCAGCTTCTCGGCCATCTCGGTTGGAACGCCGGCCCGCTGCCCGCTATCGACCTCGGCCTTCTTGACCCAGTCATGCAGCGTCTGCGGCGTGCAGCCGATCTTGGCCGCGATCGACGTCACTGCCGCCCAGCGCGACGGGTGCTCGCCGGCGTGATCCAGAACCATCCGAACCGCTCGGGTCCGGACCTCGGCTGAAAACTTGTTCGTTGTCTTGCTCGTCATGGCTCCATCCTCTCAGGAGTTGGAGCCTCCGGCAAACCCGGGGCGGTTCACCGGCGAACAAGCACTATCATTGCGGTGGCGGAGATAGTCGATCGTTAATAAGCCGAATTGGGCTGAACTGGACAGTTGAGCGTTGGCCAGAGTGAGAGCAGGAAGAGGGACAAAAGGTCTCTGAGCCAAGCCAGGACACGGCGGAGGTTGTGGCCAACGGCCGAGAGGAGAACGTTAGCGGCATCTCCGGCGCGGCCTTTGAGATAGCAGCGGCCAAGGTGACCTTCGTTCTTCATGTGTCCGATGATGGGCTCGATGGCTGAACGGCGGCGTAGCTCGCGCTTGATGACCCCGAAGACGCCGCGCTTCTGGCCCGAGATGAAGACGCGGCGGGGATTTTGTGTGTCGTGGCCGCGATATCCCTTGTCGACATAGGCCCGTTCGATCGGGCAGCCGGTGAGGCTCTCGGTGCGCTCGATGACGTCGCGAAGGGTGTGACCGTCGTAGGGGTTGTCCGGCAGCGCGCAGGCGTGGAGCACGAACAAGCCGCCGGGAGCTCTTTGGTTGTTGGTGACGATGGATGCCTTCACGCCGAACTCATAGGGCGCGGCGGCCTTGCCCTTGCCGATGCACTCGACCTCCGGAGCATGGAAGGAATACAGCTTGAAGCCGCGCTGGCGCTGCTGCTGCGAGCGGATCTGGGTGGCTCGGCTCAGCGGCAGGGCGAATGCCTCCTCCAGTGCGGGCTGGCCCTCGGTCTTGCGGCGAATGTCGCGGATGATCCGGCCCAGCCGGCTGCGCAGAAGGCGCAGCTGTCGCTGATGCCGGTTGAATTGTTTGGCATGAGCGTAGCGGCCCGCCATCATTGCCGCGCTTTTGGCCACGCGAGCATAGGATTGCCGGAGCCTGACCCCGTGCTTCCTCGCCAGGCGGTTCAACCCGCGGATCGCTGCATGCAGCAGCTTGGCGTCGGTCGGAAAGCTGATGGCCTTCGGTTGGACGGTCGTGTCGACCGTGACCCGCTTGAGGTCCTGGCTGCGCAACGCACCGCTCGCGTGCGCCACCCGAAGGCTCTCGGCCAACAACCGCTCCAGCTTGTCGCCGAGCCGCTTGCGCCAGTGGCTCAGGTCTGAGCGCTCATGCGGGAAAACGTGCTGGAAAAACTCTTCACCGGTGAAGAACTGGAAGTACGGATCGTGGACCCAGCGCTCGCACACCCCTTCATCGGACAGGCCGTAGATGTGCTTGAGCAGCAGCAATCCGATCATGAATCGGGTCGCGATACCCGGCCTGCCGTTGTCGCTGTAGAGCGGCGCGATCTCGCCGTCGATCCAGTCCCAATCGACCCTGCCGGCGAGCAGAACCAGCTCGTGTCGCATGTTGATGATCTGGTCCAGCCGGGACCGGAACAGATCGTTCGAGCCTGTCGTCCTGTGCTTCTTTGGTCGCATCGGTGCCTCCGATGCAGCACAGAATCACGGTTCGCAGCGGCAGGGAAATCCAAAATCGAAATTGCAGGGTTTTGGGCTGTGAAGCCTCAATCCCCTGCAATCTCAAATGCCGCCGCAACCGGAAAACAGACTCCCAATCAAGTGCTTGGAGGCTTGTTCACGGACAACGAGATAGTCTCAGTCAATCTCCAAAAGATAAAACATTCTCGACCTTCCTAGAGCGGTTCACGAATTTACTGAATCTGGAGGGATTCCGGTTCAGCGGCGAATATGATTCAAGATGCTTGTCAAGCGGCGTTGGACTGGGACCCCGGCCGGAGCCGGCGTAAAGGCGATCTCCACAGGAACAAGCGCCGGCGCGGCATCCCCGCTCAGCCGGTCCTCGCGCACCAACGGGCGCCACGTGAACAATTGGCTCGCAGACAACCCGTTGCGCCGAGCCGTCATTGACACCAATCGTGGCCCGCCATAGCTCTCGGCAACGATCCGCTGCTTTTCTTCCAATGTCCAACGGCGTCGAACGCCCGTCGAGACAACTTCCAGTCGGGAGACCTTCGAATTAGGCGTATGGTCAGTCATCGCCTATATCTTCACCCTCCATCGCACCGCGCAAGGCGGCCCTCGCCGGAGCGATACCGCCGACTGTCGCCCACCGAAGTCAATGGTCAACTTAATTCGTGCTAGAAGTGACTAAAAGAGGCTTCTTTGCCGATCCTTAAACGTCATTTGCTAGGAAGAATCGCACGAAATGGCGGCTGGGCGAGCGCGACAACCGCTAATGTCATTTTCGATCATATCTGAATAGATCTATTCTGCTCTGCCAGCCGTCGTCTCTTGCCCGCGGCCTGGCCGCCACACCGGATCCGGGCGAGACCAGAGTGTCTTGTCGCGGATTGCTTCTGCCAATGCCTCTGCCTGCAGTGCGAGAAAGCGCGCCCCCTTTTCGGCCGTTGCAGTCCGCGGGTCTCCCCAGGTGCCTGTGATCGGCGCACGTTCTGAAAAAGAGTAGAAACGAGAGAAACCTGGCGGCGCCTGGATCGGCGCGGGAGCTTGCTGCATCGCCTCGTCCAGCTTATGCGCCTTCACCATATCCCCCGCTATGGCCATCATGACGGAAGTTTCGCCTTCGCAAGCATGTTTCGGCGCGGTATCGGATTCAAAGATCGCCGCGATCTTGGCGGGGGCTAGGAACCACGGCGTCGTCGCAACGATTGGAAGATCGTATTTCACCGCTAGTTCGCGCGATGCAACAGCAAGCGGATCGATATTTCCGCCATGACCATTTACGATAAGCAATCGCGAAAATCCCAACGCTCGAAGAGATCGCACAATGCCTTCAAGAATGGCGCGATAGGCGACGTAGTCCACGCTGATCGTGCCTCCAAAAGGCAAATGATGCTCGCTCAGACCCAACCATAGGCCAGGCAGCACGGCGACCGGCACCGGATTTGAGTCCGCAGCGACCAACCGGGCAGCCGCAACCGAAGCGGCGCTGGCGCTGGCTGTATCGGTAATGACCGGCAGATGCGGCCCATGCTGCTCCAGCGAGCCAGCGGGCAGGATCGCCAGAACCTCCTTGTGCGCGGCTATCTCTCGCAATTCCGGAGCGGTCATGCGTGCCCATTCGACTTCAATGCACATATTTGATCTCCCGAAAGGATTGGGGATGTCCCGATCGCTGTTGAACTAGGTCGGGCCAACGTTGCCGGAATGAATGTTACGCGGCCCTCGAGACGTGGGCAACGGGCTTGATCGTCATGCGATCGTGGTGAGCTTGAAGGGCCGCACGCAAAACCGACAATTGCTGCTTATGCGCCTTCAATCGTCGGAAGCCCTTGTTGGCCTCGATTATGCCGGCCGCGACCGATCGCAAGGCCATACCGGCATCCCGCCAGCGTTTGACGTTGCGCGTGACGCGGCGAATGGTGCCCATCATGTTCTCAGCGATGTTGGTACAGGCAAGCGATCGACGAAGCTCCTTCGGCAGCTTTAACCGGACGACAGTCAGGATTTCGTCGAGGCCTTCGAGGATGCTGGCCGCTACGCCGGGCCATTGCTGGTCGAATCGACGCGCGAGATTGCGGATCAATTTTTTAGCCTTGTCGGCGTCATCGAGCTCCCAGGCATGGCGCAGCACCCGACGGGTCGCCGCATTATGCTCTTTCGGCAGGCGTTCCATGATGTTGCGCGCCTTGTGGATCTGGCAGCGCTGGATCGCCGCGGCCGAACCGAAGGTGCGGCGGATCGCCTTCGACAACGCTTTCGCGCCGTCGGCGATGAACAGTCTTGGCACCGTCGGGTCGAGCCCGCGCGAGACCAGGTTGTCCAGCAAGGCCTGAACCGTTGCCACATTCTCGGTCGCCCCTTCCACCAGCGCCAGCGGATGCTTGTTGCCTTCGCCGTCAACTCCGATCTCTTGCTGGTGGCCGCGACCGGGGTTAGGGCCGCGTCTAACCGACCACTTCCAAAGCCATAATCACTGTGCACAGGTGCTAGAATTAGTAGGTTCGCTGTTCTCAGTGCTCAGCTAAGTAAGAAGAGCCGTTTTGGAACAAACCTGTCCTGAACATAAGGCCCGAAACACCTGGCAAGTGCAATTGACGGTGCTAAGCACGTCATCAACTCGCAGAAAATAAAATGGAGAACAAGCATGGCAAACGTACGCCAGGACGACAAGTCTACACCAGGGACAGATGATGCAGCTCGCCGTGCCGGCGAGCGGGCTGCCGAGCAGACCAGCCGTACCGGACAAGCTGCAGCTGATCAGACTGCGCAGGTTTGGCAAGGTGCCGCTCAAGCCGGAGAAGAAACGGCCCGATCAACTTCCAACTTTCTTAAGCAGAACCTCGAGACGGTGCAGAACGCATGGCGGATCGGCCTGGAAGCGACGACCTTAGCCGTGGGACGCTCTACCGAGCAACTTGGACGCGCGCTCGGCCTCTCGGGAGAAGGGGTGCAACAGGCAAAAGAGGCAACGGAACGGTCGGCGCGCAACGCGCAAAAGATCCTTTACACCAGTAATGCTGCTGCCAAAGTGATGAATGGAATTTCTCAAGAGTACAGCCAGATGGTTCGGCATCAAGTCGGGAAGAACATGGACTACATCCGCGGGCTGTGGACCTGGCGGACCCCTCAGGAATTTGTAGCCGCACAAAGTGATATTGTGCGGGAGTCTGCGGAAATTGCTCTGGAGGGTAGCCGTCGGATCGCCGACCTGTCGCTCAAAGTGGCCGACGAAACCGGAAAGCAGATCAAGTGAAGTATGGAAGAAGTCCGGCACTCCGCCTAACGGGCATATCTCACTGGCATTTCAGATTTCGGAGCGCGTGTTGCCAGCCAAGTCATGGTCCTCAGAGGAGGAGCAGCAATTGTTACAATTGCTTCGGGAGACCAGTTTAACGCAGCGGGAGATCGCCCAAAAGCTTGGACGAACTGAGGCTGCGGTGAGTGCCCGGTTGACGATCGCAAGGAAGCGGGGCGTGGACGGGGCGGCGCCTCCTCGATCACGTACGCCCGACAATCAAAGTCCGACTTAGCCGCAGCTTGGCCCCCACGCTGGGGCCCGCCTTACGGTGCAAGTTAGCCCGTCCTATTCGTGAGAGTGCGTTTTTCTAGTCCGATTGATGTGGCCGCACATCTGCTCTGACGAGGCGCACAGGAGTGCATTCGGCTTTTCACCGCCTGACCACCCGTACTTTGCAACGCGCTTGAGGGATAGGTTGGGCGAACGGGGGGCGGACGCCCCGCCGGTCAAGGACTGAGCGGCAGCAGCGCGCCGGGCAAGCCGCGGATCAGGTCGGCTTCGGGACATGCCGCGGAAAACGCAAGGCGAATGCGGCTCGTGGTCTCGACCACACGGGCAGCGAGTTTCAAGAGACGAAGACGCAGCGTCGCGAACTCGGCAGTGGCCAATTCCCGGGCTTTGGGAATGGCGTCGCGCACGGTCAGCATCAGCCAATAAGCGGCCGTATGGAGCACGATACGGACCTGGTTGGCGAGCGCCGAACGGCAGCTGGTGCGGTCGGAGGCGAGCTGCGTCTTATGCAGCTTGATCAGATTCTCTGCTTGGCCGCGCGCGCAATACAGGCTGTCGTAGACCCACTCGGCCGAACCGACATCGAGGCTGGTGACGACGAAACGGATGTCGAGGCCAAGCATGGTCGCCTCAATACGGGCGACGGTGCGCCGTTCGCGATCCCAGGACTTTGCCTTGTGGCGGGTCTCGGTATAGCCACGCAGAACCGGCAGGTTCTCGATGGCGCGTCGGGTGCGGATGTCGTCGGCGACCTCGTCGACTTTTCTGGCGAGAGGCTTGGTGCCGGACAGACCGAAGATGTAGTCGATGCCGTTGGTCTCGCACCACGCCATGGCCTCCGGCCGGGCATAGTGCCCGTCGCCACGGAACGTAATTCGCGTGTTGTGCCACCGCGTCCGGATATGCCGTACCAGGCGGCGCAGAAGGGCACGCACCTCGACGCCGCCCGGCGTCTTGCCGGGCCTCAGCACGACCGCCACGGGACGGCTCTTCTCCGTGTCGTAGACGTGGATCGGCAGGAAGCAGCGTTCGTCATAATGAGCGTTGAACAGCGAGAGCTGCTGATGGCCGTGGACGACATCGCAGGTATCATCGATGTCGAGCGTGACGGATGCCGGCTCGCGCGGGTAGCTATCCATCCATGCGTCGACCAAAATGTAGGTCAGCCGGATCACGTCGCGCAGGCGCGGCGCGTTCTCCAGGCGTGACAGCGTCGGTTGGGAACACAAATCCCGGCCCGTGTCCGGTAGGCGACCGCAGGCCAGCTTGAATGCGGGATCGGACCGCAGATGATCGAGGTCGTCGGCGTCCTCGTAGCCGCAGCAGATCGCGAACATGCGCGCGCGGAACATATCGACCAGGCTGTGCACGACCCGCGTCGGATCGCGCCGATCCGGGAACACCCGGGCCAGATTGTCGGCCAAACCGAGACGCCGCTCGGCCATCGCCAGAAGCATCACGCCCCCATTCGAGGTTAGGCGCCCACCATCGAAGGCAGCTGTGACTTTCTTGGCGTGAATGGCTGGAAACGAGAAGGGCGGAATCGTATCGTCGGTCATGGCGGGCGTGGCGTTCGCGGTTGGAGGTGATGGGGTTGGCTTCCAACCGAATCCTACGCCGTATCAACGCTTTACACCACGCTCGCCAGCCTCTCGGGCGCCTCTTACGAATAAGACAGGTTAGATAAGTTCTTCTAGCACGTCTTCCCGCACGAGCGCTCGGACCTGAGCCACTGGCGCAAGCGGCTCGGCGACAAGTTGGAACTGCTGCTGGCCGAGAGCCTGCGGGTGGCACACAAGGCCGGCGCGTTACGTGGCCAAGACCTCAAGCGGGTCTGAGCGGCGGCCTGATTCCGGTCCTTCGTGCCCGAGGCCCAGGCCGTCGGCGTGAGCCGCTCCAGCCTGAGCTATCCGCCCACGGCGACATCAACCCCTGAGTCGGTTCTGCAGCGCCTGCCGATTGGCAACGACCTTCCGCAGGTCTGGCTCCCGTCCTTGCTCCAATTGCCTAACCAGGTCCCGCGTGCCGTCCACGACAAAAGAGCTGGCCCCGGTTGTTTGGACAGCGCCCCGCTGGATTTAAGTGGATTCCTGCCGGGTTATGCTGAACGCGGGGCTTTACGATTTTGTCGTTGCGTCGGGAGGGCGTAGCCCGACCAGAGCGACGACAAAATCGTCGGCGACGGTCATGCGGCCATCACCATAGCTTGCGTGCCGAAGTAAGCCTCGTCGGGCGTGCGCCCGTCAAGGCTCGAGTGAGGGCGTCCCTGATTGTAGAAGGCCAGATACTTGGCAATTGACGCTCGCGCCTCGGACACGCTGTCGTAGGCGCGGAGATAAACTTCTTCGTATTTGACCGTGCGCCAGAGCCGCTCGACAAACACGTTTGCGCGTTCCAGCCGATCGTGATCACCGATTCCAGGCCATCGTGATCACCCATTCCAGAGCATCGTGATCACCGTTTCCAGCCGATCGTGATCGCTATTTCCAGCGATCATGATCGGGGACAACCAGGAGGCGCGCACCGCTGACAGTCTGCAACGGGGGTAACTCGGTCTTTTGCCCAACCGCAGAGGATCGAGATGCCGACAGAGAGACTGTCCATGCGCCACATTCGCGAAGTTCTACGCCTGCACTACAGCGTCGGCATGTCGCAACGCGCCGTTGCCCGCAGCCTGGGCTTGGCCCAGGGCACGGTCAGCAAGTACGTCAACCGAGCCCGCCGCGCCGGTCTGACCTGGCCGTTGCCGCCGGAGCTGGATGACGACGTCCGGCTCGAGAACCGCCTGTATCCGCCGCCCTCCGATCGGCCCAGCGAGGAGCGTCCGCAACCGGATTGGGCGCTCGTGCATCGCGAGCTGCGGCGCCGGAACGTCACGCTGATGCTGTTGTGGGAGGAGTATTGCGACGCAAACTCCGACAGCTTCAGCTATGCGTGGTTCTGCGAACGCTACAGGGAATGGGCCTGCCGTCTCAAGCCGACCCTGCGCCAGGTTCATGTCGCCGGCGAGAAGCTGTTCGTCGACTATTCCGGCCACACCATGGAGGTGGTTGACGGGCTCAGCGGCGAGGTGCTGAGCGTGCAGATCTTCGTCGCCGTGCTCGGCGCCTCGAACTACACCTACGCCGAGGCCAGCCTCAGCCAGAGCCTGCCGGACTGGATCGCCTCGCACGTTCGGGCCTTTGCCTATTTCGGCGGCGTGGCCCGACAGACGGTGAGCGACAATCTGAAGGCCGGCATCACCCGGGCCTGCTTTCGTGAGCCGATGGTCAACCGGACCTATGCCGATCTCGCGCCATTACCGCACCGCCATCGTGCCGGCACGGCCGTATCGGCCGCGCGACAAAGCCAAGGTCGAAGTCGGGGTCCAAATCGTCGGGCGATGGATTCTGGCACGCTTGCGCAACCGCCGCTTCTTCTCGCTCGTCGCCCTCAACGAGGCGATTCACGCGCTCCTTATCGAGCTGAACGATCGACCTCTCCGGAGCTGGGGACGAAGTCGGCGCGAACTGTTCGAGGAGCTCGATCGTCCGGCGCTCACCCCCTTGCCGGATGATCCGTACGAGTATGCCGAGTGGAAGCGCTGCCGGGTCAACCTCGATTATCACATCGAGATCGCCAAGCATTACTATAGCGTCCCTCACAACCTCCTGCATCAGGAGGTTGAGGCTCGCATCACCCAAAAGACCGTTGAGATATTTCTCCGCGGCAAGCGGGTGGCGTCGCATCTGCGCAGCACCTTGCCACATCGCCCGACCACGATTCCCGAGCATATGCCGAGCTCACATCGCCGCTATCGCGACTGGACCCTTGAGCGCATTCGTTCCGAAGCCGCCAAGGTCGGTCCCGATGCCCAGACGCTGATCGACGTCATCCTGCGATCGCGGCCACATCCGGAACAGGGCTTCCGCTCGGCCATCGGCATTCTCGGGCTGGTCAAGCGCTACGGCCAGGAACGCGTCGATGCCGCTTGTGCCCGGGCCCTCCTGCTCAACGCCCGGTCGTACAAATCGGTCGCCGCCATCCTCAAGAACGGTACTGACAGAACTGCTCCTCCCGCCGAGGAGGCGCCCATCCTCTTCCACACCAACATCCGTGGCCGCAGCTATTACAATTGATCAGGAGAGATCAGCATGCTCATTCACCCCACCGTCGATCGCTTGCGCGCACTCGGCCTCGCCGCCATGGCCGATACCTGCGTCGAACTGCAGAACAATCCCGAGGCGGCCGAGATGCCGCACGCCGATTGGCTCGGCCTCCTCGTCGATCGCGAGGTCACCGCTCGCGACAACCGCCGCCTCACGCGCCGCTTGACCAGTGCCAAGCTCCGTCAAGCCGCCACCATCGAGAACGTCGACTATCGCACCGCCCGTGGTCTCGATCGTTCGCTCTTCCAGAACCTCGTCACCTGTCAATGGATCCGTGACAGCAACCACCTGGTCATTGTCGGCCCAACCGGCACCGGCAAGTCCTGGCTTGCCTGCGCGCTCGGCAACAAGGCCTGCCGCGACGGCTTTTCCGTCCTCTACAAGCGAACATCCCGCCTGTTCGCCGATCTCGCCCAGGCGCGCGGCGAAGGTCGTCTGGCGCGCCTGATCGCGGCCCTGGAGCGCGTCAATCTCCTCATCCTCGACTTATGTGCAGCGCGCAGTGATGTGGAGCGATATAGATCTCCCCGCTATTAACAGCCGCTTCGACCGTCCCTACTCAACATAACTGACGACGGTAGCGTGGTTCTCTCTCGTTCATCCGAAGGAGGCAACCATGCTCGAACACTTATTCCGGAAGGTTCACGCGGGTTACACGGCATCGCCCAATGGCACTTTGTTGGAAGATTTCGCTACTTGGCTCATCTCGGCTGGCTACGCCCGATCTACGGCCTGCCACCACGTACGAGGCCTAAAGGAAGCTCTCGACCGGATGTGTTCAACGCGGCTTGATTGCGATACCGGCGTTTCGGGAGGGTTCTTGTCGCAAGCATTTGCCCCCGCATCATTGCAAGGCACCCGACGCGCCGTTGAACGTTTTCTCATCGCGAGACGGCTGTTCGTCAAAGAACCAATACCCGAGCCGTTCTCAGCGCTTCTTGATCGCTACAGATGGCATCTATCGGAGGTGCGTGGCCTTACCAGCGCGACCGTGGAACAGCACATCGCAACAGTGAAGTGCTTGCTCGCGCACGCTTTGCCAGCTGGCGCCCCGCTGCATGCGTTGTCAGCTGCCACAGTCGAACGGTTCGTAATGACCAATGCGCGGCGCATTAAGCGACAAACCCTACAGCACGTTGTCGCTCGCCTCCGCGCCTTTCTTAGGTTTTGCTTCGACCAGGGCGAGATCCGGCAACGGCTCGACGCAATTGACGCGCCGCGCGCCTACCGAGGTGAACGACCGCCTCGAGCTCTGGCTTGGCCGCTTGTAAAGCGGCTGCTGCGCTCCATCGACCGATCGGAGCGGCTTGGCTGGCGAGACTACGCGATCCTCCATTTGATGGCGCATTACGGCCTGCGGCCCTCCGAGATCATCGCACTGACGCCTGGCTCCATCGATTGGGATAGCCGGACGCTCCGCGTCAAGCAGTGTAAGACCAGATCAGATCTGGCGCTTCCTCTAGCCGAACAAACCATACGCATCCTCAGGCGCTATCTGCGCCGCGGCCGGCCCGGCGGGGCGCACCGCGAACTTTTCCTCCGCGCAAGCACCCCCGTAGGTCCCCTCACGCACTACGCCATAGGCGATCTCTACCAGAAGCGCGCACGTCAGAGCGGTCTGCCGCTGCAGGATACATCCTCCTACTGCCTGCGCCATTCGTTTGCGATGCGTCTGCTCGATCGTGGTGTCGGCATCAAGGTGATCGGTGATCTGCTCGGCCATCGAACTCTGGAGAGCACCTGTGTCTATCTCCGGCTGCAGACCGGGGCCCTACGAGAGGTCGCGCTTCCTCTGCCAACGGCGACCATCGGCATCGAGGAGGACGCAGCATGAGCGCGACCTTATCGGCGAGCGCGTTCAACCAAGCGGTTGACCGTTATTTGCAGAGGCAACGTTCACTCGGGCGCGGCTATGTTCATGAGGAGCGCGTAATCGACGCTCTGCGTCTATTTCTGGAGAAGAACACCTGTACTGACCTCGATCAAGCGCTCTTCGAGGGATGGTGCGTGTCTCAAGGTCATCTTTCTGCAAACACGCGGCGCAATCGCCAGCGTATCGTGCGCAACTTTTGTCTCTATCGTCAGCGTACCGAGCCAAGTTGTTTCGTTCCGGATATCAATCGCTTCCCACGTCGGAGCCCCCATGCACCGCCGATCATCTTTGGGGCGGCCGAAGTCGCCAGGATGTTGGCCATAGCCGATCGTTTGGCTCCGACGTCAAGTTCGCCGCTGCGGCCAGCGGTGATGCGACTTGCCGTGGTCCTGCTCTACACCGCGGGGCTCCGTAGGGGCGAACTGCTGCGTCTCACCTTGGCCGACGTCAATGCCCGCTATGGCATTTTGCACATTCGTGCGTCGAAGTTCCACAAGTCGCGGATCGTCCCGTTGTCGCCGGATGCCTGTCGGGAGCTGAGGTTGTACCTCAGGAAGCGGTTTCGATCACCTTTGAGCCATTCGGCGGATTCACCCTTGCTTTGCAATACCAAGGGGTGCGTGCGCGGCTACACAGGTACCGGCCTGCGGGAAGGAGTCCAAACGCTATTCCAAATTGCCAACGTTCGAGGCCCCGACGGGCGAATCCCGCGGGTGCATGACTTTCGTCATAGCTTTGCCGTTGGGTCGCTGTTGCGATGGTACCAGCAAGGGGCGGATGTCCAATCCAATCTGCCAAAGCTTGCGATGTACATGGGGCACGTCTCAATTGTTTCGACTGCCTATTACCTCCGTTGGATTCCACAACTTTCTGCTGCGGCCAGCGATCGGCTCGAGAGGCATTTCGGCCACCTCATCACAGGAGGTGCCGCATGAGATCCCAAAGACCTAACGAGCTCGGCAAGAGCATCGAGCGCTTCTTCCGAGAGTATCTGCCGACGCTCCGGGGCACCAGCCGACACACCATACGCAACTACCGGGATGCACTCGTTCTGTTCCTGCGCTTTACTTCGTCGCAAACGGCCAAGGCTATCGAGGATCTCGATCTTGTCGATTTCACGGCGAAGCAGGTGCAGGACTTCCTGGCGTTTCTGGAGGCTGAGCGTCACAATGGAGTAGCCACTCGCAATGCGCGGCTTGCGGCGCTGCATACGTTCTCTCGCTTTCTGGCAACCGAACAGCCCGCCTATCTCGCCGAACTGCAGCGCGTGCTAGGCGTACCGTTCAAACGCGGCGCGCGGAGCAAGCCGATCGAATACCTTGAGCCGCAGGAAGTCGAAGCGTTGCTCAAATCGATCGACCGGTCCACAGAACGGGGCAAGCGCGACTATGCATTGTTCGCACTGATGCTCAACACTGGAGCCCGTGTTCAGGAGATCCTCGATCTGCGGCCGTGCGACATCCGCACTGATCCTCCTCATCAAATCCGGCTGCGCGGCAAGGGCGACAAAACGCGATTGTGTCCAATTTGGCCGCAAACCGCACGACTTCTGCAAGAACTGTCGAACAGTGCTGCTCATTCGGGAGGCCGCGACGCTCCGCTGTTCGTGAACCGCCAGGGCAACAAGTTGACCCGCTTTGGCGTTCGTTACCTGCTCAAGAAGCACATCACGGCCGGAGCCAACGCAACCCGCACGCTGCAGCAGAAGCGGATTCATCCCCATTCCTTGCGGCATACGACCGCCATCTTTCTCCTGAAGGCGGGAGTCGACTTCGCGACCATCAGCCAATGGCTTGGGCATTCGTCGCTGAACACAACCATGATCTATGCAAGGGCGGACATCGATCTAAAACGCCAAGCGCTTATGCAGGTGTTCCCCGAGATCCTCGCACCGCCTCGCGCCGGGCACGTCTCTTCTGCGGCGATCAACATTGTTGATTGGCTGAAGAGGCTATGACCTACAGGGTAAATTATGTGGAGTTGGGGGCTGTCAAAAACCGGACCAGCGCCGACTGTCAACCCTCAACTCCACATCACTGCGCGCTGCACATAAGTCGAGTCACGTTGAGCTCAACGTGATTGGACGACTGGGGACCAGAACCTCTCGACGCCGACCAACGCCGTGATTTGCTCGAAATCGTCGAGGATCGATACGAAGCCCGTTCGATTATCGTCACCAGCCAGCTGCAGCTGCCCGTCGATCGCTGGTACGAAATCATCGGAAACCCCACCATCGCCGACGCGATCCTCGATCGCCTCGTCCACAATGCCTACCGCATCGAACTCAAAGGAGAGAGCCTCAGGAAGCAGAAGCAACCCGCTTGAGATCAACCGGTCTCTTGACCTTCCCAGCCCTCGACGACATCATGAAATTGACCCATGCGAACGACGCCACGGGTGGCCGGCTTCAGATCGGAATGCCCGGCCGGCTTCGAATTGGAATGCATGGCCGGCTTCGTCCGGAATCCGCATCTTGAACGAGCACAAGAAGGAGAGGCTGCGCGATGAGCGTCGTCTCGACCCGGAATTCGCGTCAAACCTCCACTCGGCTCTTTCGCCGTTTCCGCAATAGCGATGGCGTTTCTCAGCTTCGCGATGCTTCCCGTATAAATCTGCTACGGCTCGTCATCCTGTGATGAGGATTGGCTCGGACCGCCCGAGCAACCCTCGGACGCGCAGCGTAGGGCGAGCCGCCTCATCGGCAGAGGCGGACATTCGGGCTTACGCTCATTCGGGTGAGCGTACTTGACAAACAGATAGGGTCACCGGACAAGATGCTGGTTTTCGGACCGCGAGGGCCAGCACATGCTGTGGACTCGGCCGCTGCTCGATGAACTGCCATTGAGTCGCATCATCGGCCTCGCCCTGGCTAAACGAGATGGAAGCCGGATTCAGCGAGAAGGAAAAACTGTCGAGTGGGCGACTCAATCCCTCGCCGGTCGCCTTGATGAAAGCCTCCTTTAGGGTCCAGAGACGGAAGAAGCATTCGGCTTGCTCGTCTGGCGGTGCGCCGCGCAAGATGGCGACCTCCGACGGGCTGAAATAGCGTTCGGCGGTATCGAGGCTCGCCCGGCTCGGCGTGAGCGTCTCAACGTCGATCCCGACGTCGACGCCCACGCTGACCGCACAGGCAACGAAGCCCCTGGTATGCGACAGATTGAACCGAAGTTTGGGCCGGCCGATGGCCCGATCGATCTTGGGCTTGCCATGCTCTTCGACGATGAAACGCCAGTTCGCGGGCGGCAAGCTGCCAACCGATGTAAGCGCGCTACGAACCAGCCAATGTGCTGCGACGTATGTCGATCGATCGTCCTGGAAATAGAACTTGTCCGCCTGTGCCTGCTCAGAAGGGTCCAGACAAGCACGCCATTGCTTAACAGCTGCGGCCGAAGGAGAGCCCAGCCTCATCCACCACACCGCGACTTCGGTCGATCTCGAGGTGCAGATCATTACTTCACCTGACGCGAGCGGGACCGGCCCGCCACGATCACGCCGCACTTCCGGCCGCAAGGCGTCTGGAGGTGCCCGCCGTTCAAGTACGAATCCCGGCAACCGGTCAGATACGTCGATAACAGCAAAACGCCATTTTCGGAAATCCGGTCAAGCCCGAATGCCGAGCCAGGAGAAATTATCGTATTGGCGGCTCAATGGAAGGATCTGACCCGAGGAAGAAATTCATTGTCGAAGAAATGCGATACGTAGGTTGAGAGCAAACCTCGATCGATTGACGGACACGAGATATCACTGCCAGCGAGGCCGGCCAGCGTATTCTGGCAGCTGATGGTGACCGGTAGTTCTGCACCCTGGGGGGTTATTCCTCCGAGCAACGGCGCGATCCAAAAGGCCGCGCTCGTCGGCTCAGCCTCGGCATGACGGACAATGGCGTCACACCACGTTGCGAAAGGGACAATCTGAAACTGATAGCCGTAGCTACCGAGCACCTCGAGGATCTCGATCCAGCGACAAGACGCGCCGTTGGCCAGGTGGAATGTCTGTCCGGACGAAACGCTGCCCAGCGACAGATGAACGATGGCTTTGCTCGCATAGTCGACGGGAATAACGTTCACCGGGCCGTCGAACTGCGGCGCGAACCCCGTTTCGATGCAAGCTTTGAGCAGTAACCACAGGAAATCATGCCTCTGGCAGGCGCCGCTATGGCTGTCCCCCCAGATGCGGCCTGGCCGAAAGATATCAACCGAAATCCCTCTGCGGCGCGCCTCAATCGCCAACTGCTCAGCGACCCACTTGCTCTGCGTGTAACCGAGTGACAATCCCTCGGGGTCATCCGGGAGATCTTCCTCGCGGAGTTCTCGCCCCGCCACCGCTTCGCGCGACGAGAATACGTGCAGGGTGGACACGAGATGCACCCGCTTCACGCACCCGCGGCTGGCAAGCCGGAGGAGTTCCTGCATGCCAAGAACATTGGCGGCCTTGAGCCCCTCATATGGCCAGATGAAATTTACCGTCGAACCGCAGTGATAGATGCTATCGACCGTATCCGTCAGCATTTCGAAGTCGGCACTGGAGAGACCCAGTAGCGGCCGCGCCATATCCCCGGCCAGAGGCACTACCCGCACTGCGAACTGTCCCTCCGCAATGTGGAGGGATGCGAGATTGGCGCGCAGCCGGAGGAGGGCCTGCTCGCCATCGCCGGCGCGCACCAAGCAATAGATTTTCGCATCGGTCTGGCCAAGGAGTTCGCGGAGTAGAAAGGCCCCGAGAAATCCGCTGGCGCCAGTGAGCAAGATGGCACGCGGCGACGTCGACGGCCGGGATGAGACGGGCAAGGCGCGTCTGATGGAAGAATCGAGTACCGCCTCGGCGCGAAAATCGGCCTGCGGCATCGTGTCGATCGAGCCGGTCCGCTTCTTGGTCTCGATCACGTGACTCATCCAGGCAACGGTCGGTCGCTCGAACAGCGTGCGTAGCGGCACGTCCACATGCAGCGCCTCGCGCAGCCGATAGATGAGCTGGGTGGCCAGGATGGAATGTCCTCCGAGATCGAAGAAGCTGTCGTTCATCCCCAGCCGGTCCACCCCGAGGACTTCAGCCCAGATGTCGGCGAGCCTTCGCTCCAGCAGCGTGCGCGGCGCCACAAGCGCATCGTAGAGGTCGGGACGCGACTGACTGGGAACCGGCAGCGCCTTGCGATCGATCTTGCCATTGGACGTCAACGGAACCGCGTCCAATTGCATGATGTGCGACGGAAGCATGTAATCCGGCAGTCTTTGCTTCAGAAAGCGCTGCAGCTCTGCCGTCAACTGGTGATTGAAACCCGAGCCCAGCGGCCGGTTCGCATAGACGCTCCAGTCGATCGCCGGTACCGTGGCTTCCGGTTCCGCGCTCTCGACCTGGATCCCGCGTGGTGGGTCATCACTCGACGTTACGTTACCGGCGACCACCACATCAAAGTAGCCGTCGCGATCGGGGCCGGCCCAGCGCACGTCCACCACACAACGATACTCATCCTCGAGGCTCCAGAACTGCTCGGGATCCATCGCGTCCGTACCTATGCACTCGAATGCATCGCGCAGCCGCGCGTTGGGCACACCGTTGACGACGATGACATCGGGTGCGTCGCCGGAAAGCAGCCGCCGCAGTTCCGGCATCGTGACATCCGAACTCGACCAGTCGAGCGACGTCGCCGGACCGGCGGTGGCCTTTGGCGCACCGATGTGCAAGACGACGTCGTAGCGAAATCGGGTCATTTCATTCCAATGACGGCCGCGCTTCAGACGCACCTCGACGCCGCCGATCCGCGGCAGATGCCGTCGCAGCTCGAGGAAGAACACCGGGTCGATGACGAGTTCGTGCTCATCGAGGACCGCCTGAGCCACGCGCGATTCGACCTCCTCCGGCGCGAGCGGGTACCCGGCTCGATGCATTAGCACGGACGCATGGAACGCTTGAAGGAGCGGCAGGCTGCGTATATCGCCGACGAAGACGGTCCCGCCATCACACACTGCGTCGACGGCGTGCTCCATGACACGCACCAGATACGCGATGTTGGGAAAATATTGAACAACGGAGTTGATGATGACGAGATCATGCGCATCGCGATCGCCTTCATGGAACGCGTCAGCTGGGGTATGCCGAAGCGTAACGTCGACCATTGACGATATCTGTCCCTCGAGGCCAGCCAAGGCGGCTTGCGAAATGTCCGTGCCGACATAGCGTTCGCAGAATGGGGCAATCCGGCACAGCAACAATCCCGTGCCGCAACCGATCTCGAGCACGTTACGAGGTCGCAGCGCAAGAATCTGACGGACCGTCTGCTGTACCCATTCATGCATTTCTTCCGCGGCGATGGGTTGCCCCGTATAGCTGCTCGTCCACCCCAGAATATTGAACGATGGATCGTCGACGGGCGGCGTCTTGCGGTAGATCTCATCAAACACGGCTTGCCATTGGCCGATGCGCTGCAGCGCGCGATCCGCACGGGACTCGTCGAACACCGTGCCTTTCTGGTTGACATAGGCAACGATGCACTTGCCCTTGGTTGGGTGGTCGAGGTCGATGACGACGGCCGCATGAACGTCAGCGTGCTCGAGCAACGTGGCTTCGATCTCGCCCAGTTCGATGCGAAAGCCCCGAATTTTGACCTGCTGGTCGATGCGTCCGAGAAATTCGAGATCGCCGTTTGACCGGCGGCGCATCAGGTCTCCGGTCCTGTAATATCTGACGCCCGGCTCGTCGATCCGCGGCAGAGGCACGAACCGTTCCGAGGTCAGCCCAGGCTGCCCGAGATATCCGCGCGCAACGCCGGCGCCGCCCACATAGGCCTCTCCGAAAACACCGAGCGGCACAGGTTGCCCGCGCGAATCGAGGACAACGAGGCCGAGGTCCAGCAGTGGACGACCGATTGCGCTCCGCGACGCAGTATCGAGGTCGGCTATCGACAGTGAGCGGCAAGTGACATGCACAGTTGTTTCTGTGATGCCATACATGTTGACGAGCTGCGGTTGAGAATCGCCATGTCGATCAAACCAGGACTTGAGCATGCGGACATCGGTCGCTTCGCCGCCAAAGATGATCAGGCGCAGGCAGGTCTTTTCGCCTCGGGCGGCATCGACCCGGCTGAACTGCGCGAACGCAGAGGGAGTCTGGTTCAGCACGGTGACACGTTCGGAGCACACCAGATCGTAGAAATTCTCGGCGGAACGACTGACGTCATAGGGAACTATCACGAGGCGACCGCCATACAGTAGCGCCCCCAATATTTCCCACACCGAGAAGTCGAACGCACAGGAGTGAAACATTGTCCAGACATCTCGTTCGTCATAGCGAAGCGACTCCGCCGCTGCCGAGAATAGCCGCGCAACATTGTCGTGGGTGACCATGACGCCCTTGGGCCGTCCGGTCGAACCGGATGTGTAGATCACGTAGGCCAGATTGTCGCCGTGCACCGTGACGTCGAGGTTCTCCGGGCACTCCCCCACCGGGTCATCGGTCGCGCCATCAAGCAGGACAACACGCGCGGAGTGTTCCGGAAGCATTGCGGCATGCTTTTCCGTTGTGATCAAAATCGGAGCCCCGGCGTCCTCGATCATGAAACGGAGGCGTTGCTGGGGATAGGCGGGGTCCAGTGGCAGGTATGCACCGCCGGCCTTGAGGACGCCGAGGATGGCTACGATCAAGGCCGGAGAACGGTCGAGGCAGATGCCAGCCAGAACGTCGGGCCTCAGTCCCTGTATCCGCAGCCTACCTGCGAGCCGGTTCGCGCGCTCGTTCAGTTCCCGGTACGTGATCGTCTTGCCCTCGCAGACGACCGCCGTCGCATCGGGCGAGCGCGCGGCCTGCTGCTCAAATTGCCGGTGGACGGCAATTTCGGGAGGGGCGTATCCCCGGCGGCGGCTGAGCGAAAGGATCAACCGCCGTTCGGTTTCCGGCAAAATCGACAGATCAGCGAGCTTCGCGTCCGGCTTCGCCACGATGCCGTCGAGGAGAACACGCAGGTGCCCGTCCATTCGCGCGATCGTTGGCTCGTCAAACAATTCCGTGCTGTATTCGAGATAGCCCTCCAGTCCATCCTTCGTTTCCATCATCGACAGGGTCAAATCGAAAATCGCGGTCGCGCCGTGCACCGCCATCGGCGAGAAGGTCAGTCCCTCGATCGCGATGGGTGGGCTTGGTGCGTTCTGAAGCAGGAAGGCCGCCTGAAATAGCGGCGAATGGCTCAAACTCCGATCGGGTCGCAGTTCCTCGACCAACTTCTCGAACGGCATATCCTGATGCGCATAGGCGCCGAGCGCAGCTTCGCGCACGCGGCCGAGCAACGCTGCGAAGCTCATTTCGCCCGAGACCTCGGCACGCATCACCAGCGTATTGACGAAGAATCCGATGAGCGGTTCAATCTCCGCACGGTTCCGATTTGCGATCGGACAGCCGATTCGAATGTCCTGCTGACCGGTATAGCGGTAAAGCAGCACGAAGAACGCGGCGAGCAGGGTCATGTAAAGGGTTGCGCTCTCCTGTTGGCTCACCGCCCTAAGCGCATTGGTGAGGGAAATCGGCAGCGCCACAGGATGGCGGGCTCCGGCAAACGTCATGGAGGCAGGGCGTGGATGGTCTGTGGGAAGGTCGAGCGTAACGCATTCATCGCCGAGTTGCTTTCGCCAGTAGGAAAGCTGTCTTTCGAGCTCGCCTCTATCCAGTCGCGCTCGCTGCCAGTTCGAAAAGTCCGCGTATTGTATCGGCAGCTCGGCCAGTGGGGACGGGCGGCCGGCCGCGAACGCGGAGTAAAGCGTGGTAAACTCGCGTAGAAACACACCAAACGACCATCCGTCGGTCGCGATGTGGTGCATCGTGAGGATAAAGATGTGTTCGTCATCGCGAAGGCGCAGCAGTTTGACGCGGAACAGCGGCGCGCTGGTGAGGTCGAAGGGCGTTCGTGCCTCTTCGGCAAGGCAGCGCGAAATCTCCGCTTCACGCTCCGCATCCGTGGTTGCCGCAACCGCGATGACCGGCAGGGTCAGCGGTTCCGCCGGCAGCACAACCTGCATCGGCCGCCCGGCGATGACGACGAACGTGGTCCGCAGCCCTTCGTGACGGCGCAGGATTTCCTGGATGCTGCGCGCCACGGCTTTGACATCCAGCCTGCCCTGCACGCGCACCGCCCCGGGAATATTGTGAACGGCGGTCCCCGGCACAATCTGCTCCAGGAACCACAGGCGTTGCTGTGCGAACGAAAGCGGTGTCGGGTCGACGTCGAGACGCTTCGGGATCGTTTCTGGCACGTAGCTGCCGCGCCGCCATCGCTCGAGCAGCTTCCGCTTCGCGATTGAGATGCCGGCACCGTGATCCGGGGACTCGCCCGACAATTCCATCATTCCTCGATTGCCCACGCGGTTTTTCGGCTGACTCGGCCACTAGACCATTTGTCGAGCCTGCTCCTCGCTCAAACCCTCCAGCTTCGCCATGAGCAACTCGTCGATAGTCCGGGCCGTCGCGGCGATGGTCGGTCTCTCGAACAAATCGCGCAATGGCAACTCCACCGGAAAACGCTTCCTGACCCAGGAAACCAACTGAGTGGCCAGCAATGAGTGGCCGCCGATTTCGAAAAAGTCGTCATGAATTCCGATCCGCTCGATGCCGAGGATTTCCTGCCAGAGCGCAGCGAGCTGCTGCTCGATTTCATCGCGCGGAGCGACATATGGTGTGGATAGGGCCGGGCGGGCGTGACGCTGCCGCAGACCGCTTGCGGCGTCCGTTGGCGACAGCCGTTCACGCTCCTCCTGCTTGATGCGAGAACCGAGGTCCGCTTTCGATACGACAATCCATGTCATGGCGTCGGCCGACAAGGCTCGCCGATAGATTTGCGCTGCCTCGTCGGGTGTGATCGGCGGCGGCAACCGCGTCGATAGCAACGTCCGCTCTTGCGTCAAATCAGCGGAAAAGACGTCCCAATCGATGCAGATCCATGGCGTCGGACTGGAGCGGTTGTGCCTGTCCGATATGGCATCGATCATCGCATAGGCTGCCGCATGTGCGGCCAGACCGAACCCTCCGAGCACTGTGGAAAGAGACGACTCGACGAGGCAGAAATCGAGCTTCCTGCCGTCCAGCGCTCGCTCGAGCAAAAGTAGGCCGCGCGCATGACAAAACTGTCGCTGGCATTCGGCCACACTGATATCGCCGATCATCTGGAACGATTCTCCACGGATCGCCTGAGCGCCGTATATGACGCCGTCCAGCCCGCCAAATCTCGCCCCGACAACGAGCAAGGCGCGTCTGGTCTGCTCTACGCTCTCCACATCGGCGGTCATTACGTAAATCTCACCACCACCAGAAGGGTCGAGGTGCGGCGCGCGCCGGAGTTGGCCTGCGGCGGCTCGATCCCCGTCCGTGACCGCGGTGCGTCTGTCCTGCATCCCGAGATCGGGCGCCGCGGCCCTGGTGAGGACCACCAATTTGGCGCGAGGCGCCGCGGCAATCAGCGCCGCGAGCACGGCAAACTTGGCGTCTGGGTCCCCGACGAAAAGGTACACGCCGTCCTCGCGAAGCCGCCCTACCGCTTTCGGGTCGACGAGACGCCGGGCTGCGAACGTCCGCACCCATCGATCGCCATCCCGGCACGCCACGACAGGATCGGAAGACGCCCTGGCAAGTTCCCGAACGATCGACTGAACAAGGCTGTCCATTCGTGCTGTGCGCAAGAGGTCGTCCTCGCCGGGCGGCATGATGACGTCGATGCTGCGGCAGCGCATCGTGGGATATTCCTGGGGTATGACCCGCAAAGCGCCGAGCATGGACGCCTTCTGCGGGGCCAGCGGCGCTTCGCCGGCGATGCTGTGCAGCCCATTCGAAACAGCAGCGATCAGCACCGGTTCGGCCGACGCGTGAGCGTCGATCGCCTTCGCAAGATTGAGGAGACTGAAGAAACCACGTTGCTGAGCGAGATCAAAGGCGGCTTCGAATTCCCCATTCGCGCCAGCGGTGATCGACCACATGTGGACAATGTGCTGAGGTCCGCGATCGTCGGCGGAAAGCTCGTCGAGCAGCCACGCATAGTCCGGGCCTGCACCGGGATCGAGCGCATAGGTCTCCTGGTCCAGCCGCACCGAGGCCGGTCCCATCGTGACGGTGGTAACTTGCTGGCTCGCCATCCGCAGTCGCGTCGCCAATGCGACGCCGAGCCCGTGCTCATCCATCAGCAAGAGCCAGCGTCCGCCCGGAGCAAGCGCGGCGGGCGCCGAAGCGGTTGACGCCTGCCACACCGGCACCGAGATCCAGTCGTCAAGCGAGTTCGCCTGTACGGCGGGCCTGGCGGCGGCGGCGGTGAGAGGTTCGATCCAGTAGCGCTGCCGCTCGAACGGATAGGTCGGCAGCGCGACGCGGCCGCGATGTTCCGCTGCGGCAAAGCCGGACCAGTCCACCGCGACGCCCCATTGCCACAGACGGCCCAACGCCTCCAGGATCGAAGCCCCGTCCGATCCCCCGGCCCCGGACTTCGGCAGCGACGAGACCACCCGCCGCGACGGTTGCTGCCGGGCCAGCCCCGACAACGTTCGCCCCGGCCCGACCTCCAGCAGCACTAGTTCGGGCCGCGTGGTCAACGTTGCCAGCCCGGCGCCAAACCGGACCGGACGCCGCAGTTGCTCTACCCAGTAATCCGTGCTCGTCACTTCCGCGCTCGTTATCCACCCGCCCGTCACATTCGACACATAGGGAAGCCGCGGCGGCGAACGCTCAACCGTCTCAACCAGTTCGGCAAACGCCCCGCAGATCGGGTCCATCATCGCCGAGTGGAATGCATGCGACGTCGCGAGCCGGTGACAGACCACGCCGGCCACGGCAAGCCGCGCCGCCAAACCCTCAACTGCGTCCTCCGGCCCTCCCACAACGCAAAGCCCGGGCCCGTTCTCCGCCGAGACCGAAAGACCAGCCGTCAGTTCCCGCTCGACTTCTGCGGCCGAAAGCGACACCGCCAGCATCGCACCTCCCGCCACCCCCTGCATCAGACGCGCACGTCCCACCACCAGCCGCAGCGCATCCTCGAGCGAGAACACTTCCGCAAGACACGCCGCCACATACTCTCCAAGGCTATGCCCGAGCATCGCCGAAGGCCGTACCCCCCATCCCATCCAAAGCCGCGCCAGCGCATAGCAAATCACGAACAGCGCAGGTTGCGTCAGCTGCGTCTGCTGCAGTTGCCACGCCGCCGCGGCCTCCTTGCCGGGCGCTGGGAACAGCACCTCGCGCAGGTCAAGCCCAAGCTCTCCCACCAGCGCCTCCGCGCACCGGTCAACCTCGCTCCGGAACACCGCCTCGCTGCCGTAAAGCTCAAATCCCATCCGCACATGCTGCGTCCCCTGACCGGGAAACAGGAACCCCACCGGACGGTCGTGACCCTCTTCAAACGCCGTCAGCAGACGGTCCGGCGCAGACCCCGAAAGCACCGCTATCGCGTCCGCCCGATCGCTGCATACCGCCACGCGGCGATGACCAAATACCCGACGGCCCTGCTGGAGCGTGAACGCGACGTCCGCCAGATTCTGATCCGCCCTGTCCCGAAGGTGCCCGCCGAGCCGCGCCGTCGCAGCCTCCAGCGCCGGCTCTGTGGCGGCCGACAGCACCAGCAACTGCCACGGTCGCGACGGGCCCGACGCCGCCGCCGCAGCCGCCGCCTCTACCACCACATGCGCGTTCGTCCCCCCAATCCCGAACGAACTCACTCCGGCGCGCCGACGATGACCCGCCGCCGCAGGCCATTCGCGAAGTTTCTGGTTCACATGGAACGGACTGCCGGCAAAATCGATCGCCGGATTGGGCGTCTCAAAATGCAGGCTCGGCGGAATCACGCCATGCTCAACCGCCAGCACCGCCTTGATCAGCCCCGCGACCCCCGCCGCCGCGTCAAGATGCCCGATATTCGTCTTCACCGACCCGATCGCGCAAAAGCCCGTCTTGTCCGTGGTCCGACGAAATGCCTCCGTCAGCGCCGCAATCTCGATCGGATCTCCCAGCCGAGTCCCGGTGCCGTGAGCCTCAACATAGCCGATAGTGTCCGCATCAACGCCGGAAGAAGACAGCGCCCGCTCTACCACTTCCGCTTGTCCCTGAACGCTCGGTGCCGTGTACCCTACCTTCAGGTTGCCGTCATTGTTGACCGCAGAACCCAGAATCACCCCATGAATGTGGTCCCCGGCCAATATCGCATCCGACAAACGCTTCAATACAACAACCCCGACGCCGTTGGAAAACACGGTGCCGTCGGCCGCGGCGTCGAATGCCCGACAGATGCCGTCGGGCGATCCGATACTGCCGTCCTGATGGAGATACCCGGTCTTTTGCGGGACCCGCACCGTGACACCGCCGGCCAGTGCCGTATCGCACTCGCCGCCAATCAAAGCGCGGCACGCCACATGTACCGCCACCAACGAAGTCGAGCAGGCAGTCTGGATGCCGAGACTCGGCCCTTTCAGACCAAGCTTGTAGGAAATTCTCGAGCTCAGGAAGCTACTATCGTTGCCGACGGCAATCTGAAATATGCCGGCCGGGTCACCAAGATCGAAATGCCCGCGCAACTCCGACAAGAGGTAGGTGCTCATCGTGGTCCCGCAGTACACGCCGACCCTACCTCGGCAATTCGGGCCGTCATATCCAGCGCGCTCCAGGGCCTCCCAGGCACATTCCAACAGCAACCGGTGCTGGGGATCCATCAGCTCCGCCTCTTTGGGATGGATGCCAAAGAATGCGGCGTCGAGCATATCGACATCGTCGAGGAACGTACCGCGCTTCACATAGCGTGGGTCCGACAACAGGGCTTCGTTCACGCCGGTCGCCAGCATGTCTTCGTCGGTGAACGGGATGAATGAATCCGTCCCCGCACACAGGTTCCGCCACAACTCATTGATGTCGCGCGCACCAGGAAACCGACCGCTCATCCCTATGATCGCGATTCCGCCTCCCGTTTGCACCTTCGCTACGACTGCACTAGAAGGGCGCGCGTCAGCATCGGTGCTGTCCTGTTCCTGCCGGTGTGTGGCCTCGGCGTCTGCCGGAGAATCGGCGCTCAAATGCACGGCCAGAGCCTCGATGGTCGGATATTGGAACAGTTCGACAAGCGTGACTTCCTTGCCGAGCGTCCGGCGCATCTCCGCGCGAACGTCGATCATCGCCAGTGAGTGGCCCCCCAGATCGAAGAAGTTTTCCCGCAGGCCGATCCGATCGCGACCGAGTATCCGCCGCCAAATGTCGAGCAGCGTCTGTTCGACAGGGCGGTCTGGGCCTGCATCGGCGTCCGCGGCCGGTTCTGCCGTTTCTCCGGATACCGCAAGCGCCGCCCGATCGACCTTGCCGGTCGAGGTCACCGGAAAGGCGACGCGCAACGTCAACGACGCCGGGATCATGTATTCGGGCAACTTCGCGCGAAGGAAGTTGCGCAGGTCCGCAGTGGTTATCGCGCTCCCCAGGCGCAGGAGCACAAATGCCGCGATACGGTCTTCCGCGCCCGCCTTGCGCAGCAACACGACGGCTTCGGCCACTTCGGGATGGCCAAGAAGCACGGCTTCGATTTCTTCAAGCTCGATCCGGAAGCCCCTTATCTTGATCTGATGATCGCTGCGGCCAATGAACGCGATGTTCCCGTCGGCCTGGTAGCGGCCGAGGTCGCCGGTGTCGTAGAGCCGTGCGCCCGGCACCGAGCTGAACGGATCCGGCACGAACTTTGCCGCCGTCAGTGCGGGTTGGTCGTGATAACCTCTCGCGAGCCCGTCGCCCCCGATATGGATGCGGCCAACAGCCCCGAGCGGCACCGGCTGTAGATCGCCGCCCAACAAATAGACTCGCGTATTTCTTATCGGTCGGCCAATCGGTACAGTCGATAGGCCATTAGCCGGTCCAGCCACCTCGCACCAGGTCACGTCGGCAGCGACCTCCGACGACCCATACAGATTCAACAGCTTTGCGTGGCCTACAACCGTGCGGAAACGCTCGACCAGCGCTATGGACAGCACCTCACCGCTTGCGATCCACAGGTTCAGGTCCGGAAGCCGCGCTTGAAGCTCGGCGCAAGTATCGAGGACGATCCGAAGCAACGACGGCACCAGCACGATCCGCGAAATGCGGTGAACCGCCAAGGTCGGAACCAGCCGCGAAGGATCCTTCACGACGTCATCGGGGATGACAACCGCGGCGATTCCTTTCAGCAGCGGCCCAAATACCTCGCTCACCGAGTCGACAAAGACGGGAGCGACCGAATGGCAGCAGACCTCCGCGGCGGCATATGGATAGGTCTCCCACATCCATTCAAGCCGGTTGAGTACGCCGCGGTGCGTGCCTAGAATCCCCTTGGGCTCGTTGGTCGATCCGGAAGTGAAGATGACATAGGCGAGGCTGTCCCCCGCCGGTTCGGCGGTCGGGACACAGCGGAACGCCGCACGCTCGATTTCGTCCCAGTCAGAATCGAGGCATGTGACCCGCGTGTCCGAGTTCGGTAATCGGTGCGCGAAACGCCGGCAGGTCAGCACCATGGGCATCCCAATGCGGCCAAGCAGCACGGCGAGGCGGTCGGTCGGATGTGTCGGATCGAGCGGCACGTAGGCAGCTCCAGCCTTGAGGACGCCGAGCAAGGCGATCACGCGCTCGACAGAGCGATCCATGCAGACGCCGACGAGCCCCTCATCGCCCACGCCGGAGGCCCGGAGATGGTCGGCAAGGCGATCGGCACGCCGATCGAGTTCGCGATAGGATAGCGACCGGTCCCCGGCGATGAGCGCCACAGCGTCAGGCGTTCGACTTGCCTGTGCCGCGAACATGCGATGAATCGTCTCGACCGCAGTTGCAGGTCGTGCAGTGTCGTTCCAGGCGACAAGAAGCTGCCGGCGTTCCTCCGAACCCAGCATCGGCAGATTGCAGATGCTGCAATCCGGATCGATGACGATGCCCGCCAACAGCCTGCGCAGATGCCCGAGCATCCGCGTCATCGTGAGTTCGTCGAACAGATCGGCATTGTACTCCGCAACCAGCCGAATCTGGTCTTGCCCTTCCCACGTGTAGAGCGTGAGATCGTGTTTGGCGGCGGCAACCTCAATTTCCACCGGGCTCACGGTCAGGTGCTCAAACTCGAACGAAGGCGTCGGCGCGGTCTGGACAAACATCACCTGGAACAGCGGCGATATCGACAAGCTGCGAGTCGGTTGAAGGACCTCCACCAGTTTCTCGAAGGCCACGTCCTGATGACCGTACGCCTCGATTGCCGCATCACGGACGTTGGCGAGTAGCCGGCGAAACGAATGCGCGCCGGTGAGCCGCGTACGCATCACCAAGGTATTGACGAAACAGCCAATGAGACCTTCGATTTCGGTTCGGCTGCGGTTGGCCACCGGACAGCCGATAACGATGTCTTCATGCCCGGCGTAGCGAAACAGCAGCGCGTTGAAAGCGGCGAGCAGCATGACGAAGGATGTAACGCCCTCACGCCGGCACAGCAGTGTGAGCCGGGCGGTGAGTTCGCGATCGATCGATACCGATGCTGACCCGCCCCGGAACGTCTGCACCGTCGGCCGCGGCCGATCGGAGGGAATGCTGACCATCGGCAGACCGGCGAGCGTCCGCCGCCAGTAGGTGAGATGGGTCGCTTCGATTTCTTGCCTCGATGATTTCTGCTGCCAGTCCACGAAATCGATGTATTGGACCGGCAACTCGGGCAGCGGCGAGGGCAAGCCGCCATGGAATGCCGCATACAGCACCCGAATCTCGCGCAGCAACACGCCGAGCGACCAGCCATCGCAGATGATGTGGTGCAAGGTAATGAGCAGCACGTGCTCGTCCGAAGACAGCCGGATCAAGACGACGCGCATCGGCGGGCCGCGGACGAGATCGAAAGGCCGGTAGGCTTCCCGGATCAAGACCCTTCGCATCTCCTCCTCGCGCAACGTCGCGGGCGCCGCTTCGAGATTGACGTGCTGCAACTCGAATGTCCGATGCGGGGCGACCACCTGGTGCGGAACTGTGCCGACTATTTCGAAAGTCGTTCGCAAGGTTTCGTGGCGACGCACCGTCTCATCGAAGCTGCGCGCCAAGGCATCCACGTCGAGAGGCCCTGACAGCCGCAGCGCCAGCGGGACATTGTAGGCGACGTTGCCCGGCACCATCTGATCGACGAACCAGAGCCGCTGCTGAGCTGATGAAAGCCGGAAGCTGCGGCGTTGCAGCGCCTTCTCCCGCAGCAGCGCAGCGAGACGCGCTCGCCTGTCGGGCGGCGCCGTACCATGATAATCCGCTTCTCCGTCACTCATGGGATCCTGCCTTCAGGAGCTCTGAGTTCGCTGAGCATGGCGTCGACCTCGGCATCGGAGAGGTAATCGATGTTCACCTGTGGCGAGAGATCAATCCGACGAATGGCGTTGTCCAGGCCGCCGCCGTTCCCATTATGTCGAACCTCCCCGATGGCATCGGCAAGGCCGGCCACGGTCGGATGCTCGAAGAAGTACGCAAGCGGCACTTCGGCGGCGCACACATCGCGGACGCGGGCGATGAGTTGAGCAGCGAGCAGTGAGTGCCCCCCGAGTTCGAAGAAATCATCATATCGGCCGATTTTATCGATGCCGAGCAACTGCTGCCAAATCGCGGCGACCTTGTGCTCGACGTCGCTATCAAGAGACACATAGGCCGTGGCGATGTCCGGCCGCCGGTGGGACGCGGCCGGCGCCGTGGAACTGTTGGCGCTGCCCGGCACCGCCCCCTTGGACAGCGCCTGTACGGCGGGCCTGGCGGCGGCGGCGGTGAGAGGTTCGATCCAGTAGCGCTGCCGCTCGAACGGATAGGTCGGCAGCGCGACGCGGCCGCGATGTTCCGCTGCGGCAAAGCCGGACCAGTCCACCGCGACGCCCCATTGCCACAGACGGCCCAACGCCTCCAGGATCGAAGCCCCGTCCGATCCCCCGGCCCCGGACTTCGGCAGCGACGAGACCACCCGCCGCGACGGTTGCTGCCGGGCCAGCCCCGACAACGTTCGCCCCGGCCCGACCTCCAGCAGCACTAGTTCGGGCCGCGTGGTCAACGTTGCCAGCCCGGCGCCAAACCGGACCGGACGCCGCAGTTGCTCTACCCAGTAATCCGTGCTCGTCACTTCCGCGCTCGTTATCCACCCGCCCGTCACATTCGACACATAGGGAAGCCGCGGCGGCGAACGCTCAACCGTCTCAACCAGTTCGGCAAACGCCCCGCAGATCGGGTCCATCATCGCCGAGTGGAATGCATGCGACGTCGCGAGCCGGTGACAGACCACGCCGGCCACGGCAAGCCGCGCCGCCAAACCCTCAACTGCGTCCTCCGGCCCTCCCACAACGCAAAGCCCGGGCCCGTTCTCCGCCGAGACCGAAAGACCAGCCGTCAGTTCCCGCTCGACTTCTGCGGCCGAAAGCGACACCGCCAGCATCGCACCTCCCGCCACCCCCTGCATCAGACGCGCACGTCCCACCACCAGCCGCAGCGCATCCTCGAGCGAGAACACTTCCGCAAGACACGCCGCCACATACTCTCCAAGGCTATGCCCGAGCATCGCCGAAGGCCGTACCCCCCATCCCATCCAAAGCCGCGCCAGCGCATAGCAAATCACGAACAGCGCAGGTTGCGTCAGCTGCGTCTGCTGCAGTTGCCACGCCGCCGCGGCCTCCTTGCCGGGCGCTGGGAACAGCACCTCGCGCAGGTCAAGCCCAAGCTCTCCCACCAGCGCCTCCGCGCACCGGTCAACCTCGCTCCGGAACACCGCCTCGCTGCCGTAAAGCTCAAATCCCATCCGCACATGCTGCGTCCCCTGACCGGGAAACAGGAACCCCACCGGACGGTCGTGCCCCTCTTCAAACGCCGTCAGCAGACGGTCCGGCGCAGACCCCGAAAGCACCGCTATCGCGTCCGCCCGATCGCTGCATACCGCCACGCGGCGATGACCAAATACCCGACGGCCCTGCTGGAGCGTGAACGCGACGTCCGCCAGATTCTGATCCGCCCTGTCCCGAAGGTGCCCGCCGAGCCGCGCCGTCGCAGCCTCCAGCGCCGGCTCTGTGGCGGCCGACAGCACCAGCAACTGCCACGGTCGCGACGGGCCCGACGCCGCCGCCGCAGCCGCCGCCTCTACCACCACATGCGCGTTCGTCCCCCCAATCCCGAACGAACTCACTCCGGCGCGCCGACGATGACCCGCCGCCGCAGGCCATTCGCGAAGTTTCTGGTTCACATGGAACGGACTGCCGGCAAAATCGATCGCCGGATTGGGCGTCTCAAAATGCAGGCTCGGCGGAATCACGCCATGCTCAACCGCCAGCACCGCCTTGATCAGCCCCGCGACCCCCGCCGCCGCGTCAAGATGCCCGATATTCGTCTTCACCGACCCGATCGCGCAAAAGCCCGTCTTGTCCGTGGTCCGACGAAATGCCTCCGTCAGCGCCGCAATCTCGATCGGATCTCCCAGCCGAGTCCCGGTGCCGTGAGCCTCAACATAGCCGATAGTGTCCGCATCAACGCCGGAAGAAGACAGCGCCCGCTCTACCACTTCCGCTTGTCCCTGAACGCTCGGTGCCGTGTACCCTACCTTCAGGTTGCCGTCATTGTTGACCGCAGAACCCAGAATCACCCCATGAATGTGGTCCCCGGCCAATATCGCATCCGACAAACGCTTCAATACAACAACCCCGACGCCCTCGCCGCCAACAGTTCCCCGAGCACTGGCGTCGAATGCCCGACAACGGCCGTCTGGAGAAAAGATGCCGCCTTCCTGATAGCGGTACCCGACCCGCCGCGGCACACTGACCGAAACGCCGCCGGCCAGCGCCAGGTTGCACTGGTGCGCCAACAGACTTTGACAAGCCAATTGAACTGCTACCAGCGAAGTTGAGCACGCTGTCTGCACCGCTACACTAGGTCCCTTGAGGCCGAGCTTATAGGAGACCAGCGTGGCGAGGTGGTCCTTGTCGTTGGCGATCGCCGTCTGATGCAACCCAACCGAGTCGATCAAGTCGAGATTGGGGAACAGGTTGAACAGCAAATAGGTGCTCATGCTCGACCCGGCGAACACCCCGATCTCGCCCGGAAACTGTGCGGCATCGTATCCGGCAGTTTCGAGGCCTTCCCACGCGCATTCCAGAAACAGCCGATGTTGCGGATCGAGAATCTCAGCTTCTCTCGGATTGATGCCAAACAGTCCGGCGTCGAACATCTCGACATCGTCCAGCACCGCACGCGCCCTCACATAGTCGGAGCGCCTGAACGCCGCGGGATCGACCCCCGAGGCCGCCAGTTCCTCATCCGAGAAGATCGAAATCGCTTCTTTTCCGAGCTTGAGATTTTCCCAGAAGGTCTGAATGTCCGGAGCGCCGGGAAAACGTCCGGCCATACCGATGACGGCGATGTGAGCTGAGCCTTCGGATGGGCGCGCGCTCCCGGATCGATGCCGAGAGGATGAAGCATCCGACAGCCAGCGTCGCTCGGCGGGGTCCACCAGTCGCGCCGGCGCCCCGCTGAAGCTCGGCCACCACCAAAACAGCAACTGCGTACTGCGGTGCCAGGACTCCTGGTGCCGGCGCGCCAGCTCTTCTGCACTCAGCGGCTCGGCATGGCCCGCCGCGATCCGTCCGGCCAGCAAGCTTACGGTTGGATATTCGAACAGCTCGAGTATCGACACCTCGCACGCATTCAGTTGACGAATGCGCTCGTGAACCTGCACCAACAAGAGCGAGTGACCACCAAGGTCGAAGAAATTCTCGTGCAGACCGACCTTGCCGATCCGCAGCACGTCCTGCCAAATCGATGCAATCGAACGTTCCATCTCGGTCTGGGGAGCCACATACGCGACTTCATCCTCGAGGGCCCGCTGCTCCGATGTGATCCGCTCCAGTGAGGGCAGCCTGGCATGGTCCGTCTTGCCATGCGCTGTGAGGGGCATCTTGTCGAGGAATGCAAATACCGAAGGAATCGTGTGCTTCGGCAGCCTAGCCTCGGCGAAGCGGCGCAACTCCGTGGAAGCGAGAAACGGCGCTCGCAAGGCCGCGGTCGGCCGATCGGGCGACCGACTGCGGAAAAGACGGGGATTACCGCGAACGCCGTACACGTAATAGACGTTTGTGGTCTCGTCGAGCGACCAATCGCGCTCACTCGTCACGTGGTAGCCGCGGCATTCCAGCATGCTCGTGACGTACTCCAGCCGGCCGTCGAGATCGTGCAGTTCGAGCACTACTTGCCGGATCTTGATCCAATCCTCTTCGTGAATGCCGTTGATGACGTCGAGCTCGCTCTTCTCGACATTGATCTTGAGCAAATCGACCCGCTCGATGCGATGCTCGAGCAAGATATCCGACAGCGTACGCAGCCTGACCGGAAACTTGCTTTCCTGCAGACGGTCGTCGAGTAGCTTCTCGAGCGGCTCATCCAGCCGCTCTTCGGCGCTGTCCGCCATGGGCACGGTTTCGCCGCCGCGCAGCTGCCGGCGAATATAGGAGCGTACCAGCGCTTTTTCGTCCTCGGCCTGGGCATAGAAGCCGGACAAAATCGAGAATTTCTCGTAACAAGAGAATTCGGCCATCTGATCCGTTGCGGCTAAGCCGCAGTTGAACAATGCCGCGTCCACACCATAGAGCGCGAGGTTGCTGCGCAGAAGGTCGAACGCCACCAGGTTCGGTTCGAACGCGAAGACGCGCACGCCATCGGCTTCATGGTGGGCGAACAGCGAGAACAGGCCGATATTCGCCCCGACATCGAAGACGCATGCGCCGTCCGCGATGGTGATGCCGTGCTTCAAATAGGCGTGGTTTTCGAAAATGTCGGTATAGAGAAATGACGTCTCGTTCCTGTTCAGCTCAAGGACGGCCATGTTATTTTTCAGCAACCGGCGCGAATGGCCGGCGATCGTGCGCGAGCGCTGCGGCGACGGCACCACATAGGCGACAAGGTGCTGCTCGCCTGCCTCGCCGTCGCGAAGCTGCGCGGCAACCTCCCTTACATCGGGGTGCTGGCCAAGGATCGCCTCGACTTCGCCGAGTTCGATGCGGACTCCCCGGAGCTTGACCATGCGGTCGTTGCGACCGAGAAAAACGAGGTTGCCGTCCGATGAACGTCGCCCGAGATCTCCGCTACGGTACATCCTCGCGCCCGGCGTGTCCGCGAACGGATCGGGAAGGAACCTCTCGGCCGTCAGACCTGGCTGACCAAGGTAGCCCCGTGACACACCGGCTCCGCCGATGTAGATTTCTCCCGGCATGCCGGTCGGAACTGGATCGACGCGCCGGTCCAGCACATAGACCCTCACATTTGCGATAGGGCGACCGATCGACGGTGTCTGCGGGCCATCGCCAATCGGGCATGCCGTAGCATCGACGGTGCATTCGGTCGGGCCGTAAACATTGTAGAAGCCTGTCCGGCCAGCCTGACGCATCGCCTTCCACGCCGACTCGCCGATACTGTCTCCCCCGACCAGGATGCGCGCCGGCATAGGCCCTGGTTCGCTCGTCAATCCCGCGCCCAGAAGGAGCTCGCACTGGGAAGGCGTGCAATCGAGCACATCGATCCGGCTGGTGCGCAGAAACGCGATCAGAGCCCTCGGATCGAGCCGAACTGGGTCGGGAATGATATGGAGGGTGTGCCCCCGCAACAGCTGAACGATCTGCTTGACCGACGTATCGAAGGCGAAGGAACCGTTCACGCCGACGGCGAGCGGAGCGCCGCCGTCATCCGGGTAGACTTCCGTCAGCGCCGCCGACAAATTCATTACGGCGCCGTGGGGAACCATCACCCCGTGCGGCGCTCCAGTGGACCCGGAGGTATAGATCACATAGGCAAGGTTGTCGGATGAGACGCCATCGTTCCATGATCGGTCGCTCATGACATCGGGCAGGCTCTCCATCGCGTCGATCAACTGGATTGCGATGCCATGCTCGGGCAGTGCGCCAGCTGAACGAGCGGTGGTGACGATGACTAGCGGTGAGGCGTCTTTCAGAATGAACGCCAGACGATCCTGTGGATAGGTCGGGTCCAAGGGCAGATAGGCGCCGCCGGCTTTGAGGATGCCGAGCAAGCCAATGATCATTTCGACGGAGCGCTCCACGCAAAGCCCCACGATCGCGTCGTGCGCGACGCCGAGCGTCCGCAGCCGCCCGGCAAGCCGGTCGGCACGCAAATCGAGCTCGCGGTAGGTTAGCCGCCGGCCATCATGCACTACCGCATCGGCGTCGGGCGAACGCGCCGCCTGGGATTCGAAGGCCTGGTGAATGGTACGTTCCAGAGGAAGACCGACGCTGAAATCGTCCCGCCCGGACAAGATCGTTTGACGTTCCGACAAGTCCACGAGCGCAAGATCCGACGCCAGCTGATCGGGACTCGCGGCGGCGCACTCCAGCAACGTGCGGAAATGCCCCAGCATCCGGCGAATGGTGGATCGATCGAATATATCGGTCGCATATTCGAGTGTCGCGGCCAGTCCGGCAGCGGTTGTATCCATGAAAAGGAGCAGGTCGAACCTTGCGGTCCCCAGCGTCGTGTCCACCGGCGTCATGCGCAAATCCGGCAGTTGCAAGAACGACGACAATCCGCCTTCAAGCAGGAACAACACCTGGAACAGGGGCGCGTGGCTCAGGCTCCGCTCGGGCCTGAGTTCCTCGACCACCCGGTCGAACGGAATGTCTTGGTTGTCGTAGCCTTCGACAGCGACCTTGCGAACGCGACCGAGGATCTCGCGAAACGTCGGATTTCCGGAGAAGTCGATGCGGAGTGCGAGCGTGTTCATGAAGGTTCCGATCAATCCCTCCAGCTCCGTCCGGCTGCGATTCGACACCGGCGTTGCGACGACAATGTCGTACTGACCGGTGTAGCGATGAAGCAGTAACGCAAGACCGGCGAGAAGAGTCATGAACAGGGTGACGCCCTCATGGCGGCTCAGCGCGTCAAGGGCTCGTGTGAGTTCCTGCGGGAAAGCGGCGGTCTCGATCTCTCCCCGGAAGGTCTGCTTGGCAGGCCGCGGCCGATCAGTCGGCAAATTGAGCGACGGCGGAGCTCCGCCGAGTTGGTGCACCCAGTAGGCGAGTTGAGCCTTCAACTCGTCGCTCTGCACCCAACGACGCTGCCAATACGCAAAATCAGCGTACTGGATAGCCAGGTCGGGCATCCCATGAGGTACTCCCAGAGCCTGAGCTTCGTAAAGCTTTGCCAGTTCCCGACCAAGAATCCTCATCGACCAGGCGTCGGCGACGAGATGATGCATGGTCAAGATCAGAGCATGCGATTCGGCTCCGAACCGGACCAGCTCGCAACGCAACAGCGGACCTTCAACGAGATCGAACGGTCGCCGGACACTCGCGCGGCAAAACTCGGAAAGCCCTTCAGCTTGCGCGCCACTTGCCAGGTGAGAAAGATCGGTTACCGGTAGCGGGATGCGCAATATCGGCCGGATAACCTGAACGGGCTTCCCGTTGACGCTGGGAAATACCGTGCGTAACGCCTCGTGGCGCCGCACGATTTCGTTGAAGGCTTGCTCCAGTGCCGGCAGATTCAGTTTGCCTTCGATCCGAAATCCGGCTGGTACATTGTAGAAAGGACTATCCGGATCGAGTTGCTGCACGAACCACAGGCGCTGCTGGGCGAACGACAGCGGCATCTCTCCGGATCGGGGAACCGGATGGAGCGGCAGGCCGGGAGCGGCCGCGCTGCCACGCAGCAATTCGACCAGCTCCGCTCTGACCAAGGCTATCTCTGCACGCAGCGACGGCGTCAGAACACCCCTCGGCGCCATGTACCGCAACTGAGCGCCTTCTATCCAGAGCTCGGCGCCAAGTGCGCGGAGCCGGGCCATCAGCTCGATCGCGCTCATAGCTCTCCCACCTCCCAGTTCGCCACGTCCGAGTGATATGGCGCACGGCGGTCGGACGGCTCGTCGACGAGCGAACCACCGAGAAACGAATGGATGAGTACCTGGTTCTCGCCGAGCACGAAGTAGCGCCGAATCGGCTCGAAATCCATGACGCCGACTGGGCACAGCCCGATGCCGCAGGCGGCGGCTGTTTGCATCAACACCTGGCTCATATGCCCGGCTTCGAGCATGCACAGACGGTACGCGTGCTCGCCGTAGATCGGACCGACGGCGTCAAGCTGGGCGATCAGGAAAATGGAGAATGCCGCCTCATCAAATACGGGCTGATAGACGAAAGGAGCGTGCGCGCTCCGGGAGATGTTGGCGTCGCTCGAGAGCAGGTTGAGGCGGTGATCGAGCGGATCATGATAGTAGGTGCCGCAATCGAGCCCATCCACCCGGCCCGGCTTCACATGCAGATAAACCTGGATTGGAAAGCAATCTCCAAACGAGGGATAAACCGACATCGTGTGGTCGCTGGCCGCAACGTGACACAGGGAACCGAGCAGCTCGCCCAGCGCCGTTAGCCCGACCCGCGTACCAGCGAAGTGCCGTTGCAATTGCCGCTCGGCGGCTATCACCCGCGAGGCTTCGGTCGGGCCGCCAGCCGGGAGACCGACGGAGAGTGTGCCACTGTCGCGGCGCAGCCAGACCCGGCGCTGCTTGAGCTCATTACGTAGTACCGGATCGATCAGCATCTCGAGTGCCGGAATGCCTTCGCCCTGGAACCTCGCGGCCGTCGGCTGTATTTCCCGAACGGACTTCTTGCCGAAGACCCGGCGTGTGTGCAACGCAGCGAGCCCCCTCACCGTCGGGGCACGGTAGAAATCTTCAAACTTCAGGCGGAATCCGAGCTCGCGCTCGAGCAAGTTGGCGATGCGGACGACATCGATCGAGTTGATCCCAAGCTCGAGAAGATTGGTATCAGGCTCGATTTCCACCCGGTCGAGCAGGTTCGCCACCAACGTTCTCATTCGGTCAATCGCCGTCGCCGTCTCGGCCAGCGGTATCGTCGAATCCTTGACCGTTGAAGTGGCCGGCCAAGGCAGCGCCTTGACATCGACCTTTCCGTTCGCGGTAAGCGGCAGCGCCTCCATGGCCATCACGGTAGCGGGCACCATATAGTCCGGGAGTTTTTCGGCGAGGAAGGCGCGTAGTTCACGGCCGTCGACGGATACGCCTTGCCTGGGGATGACATAGGCCATGAGGACTTTGGAACTATTGCCGTCGCGTGCAACTACCACCGCCGCTCGCACGGAGGGATGCCTGGTGAGCACGGATTCGATTTCTCCAAGCTCGATGCGATAGCCGCGAATCTTGACGCGGAAGTCATCGCGACCGAGAAACTCTAAGCTGCCATCGGGCAGGTAACGCGCCACGTCACCGGTGCGATAAAGCCGCTCGCCGGTCTTGGGGTGGGTAATGAACGCTGCGGCGGTGCGTTCCTCGTCGCGCCAATAGCCTTGCGCCAATCCTATTCCGCCGATGTAAAGATCGCCCGCCACCCAAACCGGCCGCGGCTCGAGCGCCTTATCCAGGACGTGGCAACGCTGGTTGGTCATCGGCCAACCGTAGGGAATGCTCTGCCACGACGGATCGACATCGCCGATCGGGTAATGGATCGACCAGATAGAAGCCTCCGTCGCTCCGCCAAGGCTAACAACGCGTGCACATGGCACCGTGCGGCGAATCTCGTCCGGCAAGCTCGTCGGAATCCAATCGCCGCTCAACAGGACGAGGCGGAGTGACGGCGGCAGGCCGCTGTCCCGGTCAATCCCATATTCCACAGCGAGGGACATCAGCGCCGGCACGGAATTCCAGATGGTAACACCCGCGCGCGTCGCCAGATCGATCCAGTGCGCCGGATCGCGCAGCGCGGCTGGATCCGGCAAGACGATCGTCCCGCCCGCTCCGAGGATGCCGAAAACATCGTAGACCGAAAGATCGAACCCCAACGAAGATACCGCGAGGAGACGATCATCGGGTCCCACCGCGAATCGCCGATTGATGTCGTTGATGGTATTGAGAGCACCGCGGTGATCTATCGCCACGCCTTTCGGCTCCCCTGTTGAGCCTGAGGTGTAGATGACGTAGGCGAGATCGCCCTGGCGCTGGATCGGGGCGAGATCGTCAAGATCATTCGACAGCGCCACTTCGTCGACACGGTATCGCTCGACGCTGTCAGGCCAGCAAAGGCGCGCATCGACCGCGGCCTGTGTCAAGACGAGCCCGACCTGCCCATGTTCCAGGAGGAACTGCACCCGCTCGGCCGGGTAACCGGGATCAATCGGAAGGTAGGCGGCACCGGCCCGGAGCACGCCGAGCACGGCCACGACCTGCTCCCAGCCTTTTTCCATCACCACGGCCACCAACATGCCTGGTCGCGTGCCCCGGTGTCGCAGCCAATGCCCTACCTGATTGGACGCCCGCCACAAGTCGGCGTAGCTCCATGACCTCGTTGAAGACATAACCGCGACGCGGTCTGGATCCTGGGCAGCGCGTGCTGCTATCGCAGTGTGCAGCAGCTCCGGCACAACCTCGGCCTCGGTCGCGTTAATGGCCGCGCGCGCGTCGATCTGGGATTTCGGCGCCGACGGCAGCGTTGCCTCCTGCCACGCGGATTCCTCCAGGGCGAGCCGGTTCAGGTGGCCGCAATAAGCCTCGAACATGTCGTCCAGGAGGCCAGGCGGGAACATTTCCTTGACCGCATCCCAGTTGAAGCGTAACCGGCCTTCGTCTTCATAAACTTGGTGGTCGAGATAGAGCTGGGGCGTCTGCGTGATGACATAGGCGAGTTCGCCGAGCTTGCCGATCGCCTTCGTGTCGTAACCCTGCCCGGCCTGCGCCAGCAGACTGCTGAACACCACGGGCATCGATGCCTTGAAAGGGTTGCCCTGCATGCGGGCGAATTCCCGCAACACCTTCACTGCACTGAACTGGCGGTGGTCGAGATCGTCCCAGAGCTGTCCCTGCAGCCGCTGGGCCCGCAGCTCGAACGAGAGTGGAAAAGAGGCATCGACCGCAAGCAACGTGAGCGAGGTGAAATCGCCGATGATATCATTCACCTCTGGATGCATCGGGATTCGATTAAAGAGCGTCAGGTTGATGGTGAATTGCGGGCTCCTGCTCCAGACCGCCAGGATGTCGGCGAAAGCTGCGATCAGCAGCCCTGAAGGCGTGATCCCGGCCCTCACGGCGCGCCGCTTCAGTCCGCGCCATACGTCGTGCTCGAGCGCCCCTTCCAGGCGCGAGAACCGCGGCCGTGTCGGAGAGCTCCCCTGCTTGACTAGCGGCAAGTCAGGAGCGGGCGGCAGCGTCGGCAGGCGTGCGTTCCAGTAATCGGATGCCCGCCGATACGCCTTGGTCTGCCGAAGCTGCTGCTCGGCCAGGACATAGTCGCGAAACGACAGTTCAAGTGGAGCCGCGACATCGCGGAGTGTGCGCGCGAACTGTCCGAGCTCCTTTAGAAAAATCAGCCAGCTCAACGCGTCGCCGATGAGTAGATCCAGACTGATGTGCAATCGGAGCTGGTCGCGGTTCAGTCGGCTTGCGCGAATCTCGAACAGAGGCCAGCGGTCACCGGCCCGGACCTGGTGCGACATCTCTTCGCGGATTTCCGCCAGCACCTGGACCGTTGCCGCGGGCTCGCGTTCCTGCAAGTCGACATAAGCGATGTCATAGGGCAGCACATCGTCGAGAATCTGCTGCATTCCATCCGCCAGAACGACGATGCGCAGCATGTCGTGGCGTCTGATCAGTTGCGCAAGCGCCGCGTTTAGCGCCGTCACATCGAGCCCCTTCGCATCGATCTCGAGATATAGATGCGATGCGACGTTGCCGAGCTCGAATTCCGCGCGCCGCCCGACCCAGTAAGCCTGCTGGACGTCGTTGAGCGGAAATGGATCGTGGCGGTGTGCCCGGTCGGGCACGACGGCAAGCTCAGGCCAGCCGGCATCAGAACGATCGCCGGATCCGGCGCTTTCAATCTGCGTCCGCATGATCACCGCAGCGAACTCTGCTACGGAGCGCGCGAGAAAAATCTGCCGTAACGGAATTTCCACTTGAAACGCCTCACGCACGCGCGAGACGAGTTGTATCCCCAGTAGGGAATGCCCGCCCAGTTCGAAAAAGTCGTCGTGAATGCCGACCTCTTCCATGTCCAGGAGCCGCGCCCAAACGCCGGCGAGCCGCTCTTCCAGAGGGCTGCGCGGAGGCGCATAGGGCCGCGACAGATCGGCCCGCGCCCCCTCGGTATCCGGCAAAGCGCCACGGTCGACCTTACCGTTGTGCGACAGCGGTAATGCTTCGATTCGCACGAAGCGCGCCGGTACCATGTGGTCCGGCAGTAATCCTGTCAGGTACTTGCGCAGTTTGGCTGCCGAACGGAAATGTTGGCCCTGGGCCACCCAATAGGCGACGAGGCGCATGTCGTCGGGGGTGTTGCCGCGTGAAACGACGACCGCTTCGGCTACTTCCGGATGCTGCGCGAGCACCGATTCGATCTCGCCGGGCTCGATGCGAAAGCCGCGGATCTTGGTCTGGTGATCGACGCGGCCGAGGAATTCAAGGCTGCCGTCCAGCTGCCGACGTGCGAGGTCGCCGGTGCGATACATGCGGGAGCCGGACCCATCGCCGAATGGATCGGGGACAAAGCGTTCCGCGGTCATTCCTGGGCGTTTAAGGTAACCGCGCCCGACGGCGATGCCTGCAATGTAAAGTTCGCCCACTACCCCGAACGGGACCATTTGCATTCCGGCATCGAGCAGGTGAATCCGGACATTTGCGATCGGCAGCCCGATTGGAACAGTATGGCCAGAACTGTGCGGCGCGCATTCCCAGGCCGTCACGTCGATGGCGGCCTCGGTCGGTCCATAAAGGTTATGCAGCCGGGCCGGGATGCGTTTGAAGAAGGCATCGCGCAAATCCACGCCGAGCGCCTCGCCACTGCAAATCACCGTCCTAAGGCCATCGCAACGTCCCAGCCCCGGTTCATTGAGAAATGCCCGCAGCATCGAGGGTACAAAGTGGATGACCGTAACGCGCTGCCGCGCGATCAGCTCGACCAGATAGGCGGCGTCCTTATGGCCTTCGGGTCGCGCCACCACCAGCCGCGCACCGGTGATCAAAGGCCAAAACACCTCCCACACCGACACGTCGAAACCCAATGGCGTTTTCTGCAACACGCGGTCGTCGTCACTCAATCGGTAGGCGTCTTGCATCCACAGCAGGCGGTTACATATCCCGCGATGGGAGTTGAGCGCAGCCTTCGGCTTCCCGGTCGAGCCCGACGTGTAGATCGCGTAGGCCAAATTATCGGGATCGATATCGACCACCAGCCGTTCGCTGCTTTCGGCATCGAAGCAACTCCCATCGTGGTCCACGGACACGAGCGCCGCACTGGTGGCCGGAAGGGAGCCCGAGAGATGACTCTGCGTCATCACCACTGAAACGCCGGGGTCGCTTGCCATAAACGTCAGGCGATCGCGCGGATATGTAGGATCGAGCGGGAGATAGGCACCGCCCGCCTTGAGGACGCCGAGGAGGCAGACCACCATCGCGACCGAACGTTCGGCCTGAATGCCCACCAGCATATCCGGGCCCACGCCGAGGCGGCGAAGGTGGTGGGCCACGCGGGTGGCACGTCGATCCAACTCGGCATAGCTGACGACGCGGCCGTCAAACTCCAGTGCAACCGCCTCCGGGGTCCGGTCGGCCTGTCGCTCAAACAGGGAATGAAGGAGCATCGGGCCAGGAAAGGATACTTGCGTGGCATTCCAGCTGCAGATCTCGCGACGCTCGGCTTCGCCCAGCAACGGAAGCCCGCCGAGCCGCAAATCCGCGTCTCCGATCACCGCCCGAAGCATGACTTCGAGGTGACCGACCAACCGCGCCATGGTTTCGGCTTCAAACAGATCGGTGCTGTATTCGAGATCGATCTCCAAACCCTGCTTGCCGCGGGTGGCCTGCAACGTCAGATCGAATTTCGACGTGCCGCAGTCAACCTCCAGGAGCGTCAGCTTAAGGTCCGCCAGTACCAACGGAGGCATCGGCATGTTCTGAAGCACGAACGCGACCTGAAAGAGCGGCGTATGGCTTAGCCGTCGCTCCGGCCGCAGTTCCTCCACAAGCTTCTCGAATGGAAGGTCCTGGTGCTCAAAAGCCCCCATCGCGCTCCGCCGCACCCTGGCAAGCAACTCACGGAAGCTCGGATCGCCCGAGAGGTCGGTGCGAATTGGCAGCGTATTGACGAAGAATCCGATCAGGGATTCGGTTTCGGCGCGATTGCGATTGGCGATGGGGCATCCGACGCAGATGCTGGCCTGCCCCGCATATCGGAAAAGGGCGCCCTTGAATGCCGCGAGCAACGCCATGAACAGGGTCACGCGCTCACGCTGGCACAGCGCTTCGAGGCCTTGGGTCAAGGCTTCGGAGAGCTTTGTGCGATAATGCGCGCCGCGATATGTCTGGATTGCAGGCCGTGACCGATCGGTGGGCAACTGGAGCATGGGAGCAGCGCTGTCGATCTGCTGCTTCCAATAGTCCAGCTGGGTTGCCAACGCGCCGTCGACCAGCCACTGGTGCTGCCAGCGCGTGAAGTCGGAATACTGGATCGCGAGTTCCGGCAAAGGTGATGCCAGTCCCTTTGAAAAAGCGTCGTAAAGCGTCGCCAGCTCGCGGACGAAAACGCCGATCGACCAGCCGTCCGAGACAATGTGATGCATCGTCAGGACAAAAACGTGCTCGCGCTCTCCGATCCGCAACAGTCGCGCACGAACGAGAGGTCCGGTGACCAGATCGAACGGACGCCGGATTTCCTCCTCGACCCGTTTCAACATTTCGCGCCACCGTTGCTCCGGCGCAACCGCGCCAAGATTGATCAACGGCAAATCCAGCGGCGGCGCCTGGACCACCCGCAAGCGCGCAAATACACCATCGTCCACGATCGCCGAGCGCAGGATCTCGTGGCGCCGCATAATTTCATTCAAGCTGCGGTGCAGGGCATCGACGTCAAGCGGCCCCTCCAGATGAAGTGCCGCCGGAACGTTGTAGAACGCGTTTCCCGGCTCCAGTCGATCGAGAAACCAAAGCCGCTGCTGCGCGAACGATAGCGGGAAGGTTTCCGGTTTATCCGAGTCGTGCGCGATAATGTTCCGCGGAGACGCTGTCTCCGCGGCCGCCATCTGCGCCACCAGGGAATCGAGCTGTTGCTGCGAGAGCGCTGCGATGCGTCGCTCAAATATCTCGTTCATGGTCGGCTGCCGATCTGTGCCTGCGGCTCGTCAAACACGGAAGCCTCGATCGCGGTGAGTGCGACATCATTGATCTTCCTAGCCAGTTCGCTGATGATGATGGCTGACAAGTGTTTCACGGTCGGAGTTTCAAAGATCGCTCGCAATGGCATCTCGAGGCGAAAGATTTTGCGTACGCGCGAGACGACCTGGGTGGCCAGCAGCGAATGTCCTCCGAGCTCGAAGAAGTTGTCATTCACACCTATCCGATTGACATTGAGAACCTGGCTGAAAACCGATACCAGGGTGTTCTCAACGGAATTACCGGGGGGAACGAACGCCTCCCGCACGTTCGGCCGCTCGAAGTCTGGTTTTGGAAGCCGAACGCGGTCGAGTTTGCCGTTGGCCGTAAGGGGCAGATTCTGCTGAATGACAAAGACTGTCGGAACCATATGCTCCGGAAGGATGCGGCCGAGATGCTCGCGCAGCGCGGGCTCGAGCCGGCGGGCGACGTGCTGCTGGGATGGTGCATTCGCGAACCGGCTCGACGGCGCGACGACCTTCGGCTCCAGCAGCGACAAGGCGGCTTTTTCCGATACGTCCGAATTACGACGCCGAAACAGCACCTCGATCAGTCCGTCGGCGCCGGTGCCGCTCCAGGTGACGTGAACCGCGTAGGAGAGGCGTTCGCCGAGATCGAATAGGTCCTCCGGTTCTATTCCGGAAGCGTGCGCAAGCCTGGCGGAATCGGCGTCGGCGGACTCGTCCAATGCGGGGTCAAGGGCGGTGACCGCCGACGCGAGGCGCGCGTTTGGAATCCGCCGCACCAACAGCACGGGAAACCGGTTCATCTTCAATCGGCGCTCGAGCCGCGCGATCGTCAGTCGGTCTTTGCTCCAGTCCACCTCAGCATATTCCGCAACCGGGGGAATCGGCTCATCCGTCACATGGAGCACTACGTCGTAGCGAAACCGCGTCAGCTCGTTGTGGAAGCGGCCGCGCTTGACCCGAATTTCGACCAATCCGATGGACGGCTGACGCTGCTTCAGCGCGATGAAGAAAGCAGGATCAATGACCAGCTCATGCTCCCGCTCCTTGCGGCGCTGCGCCATCGTCCTGATAGCCGAAAACGACGTCGAGGGAGCTGCATTGTGCAGCACAACTGATATGTGGAATGCATCGATCAGCGCGAGGCTGCGAACATCGCCGACGAATATGGCCCCGCCCGGCTTCGCAGCCTCGACCGCACCCTCCAGTACACGGGTCAGGTAATCAGTGCTGGGGAACAGCTGGGTAATCGAGTTCAGCACCACGAGATCGAAAGACCTTGTCGCGATGCCCTCGAAATCGTCTGCGGCGCGTTCGAGCAATTCGACGCAACGATGGTTCGGGCCGAGCCCGGCGAGCTGGCGGCCGACATATTGAAGGGCAGCGCCGGAGAAGTCCGTGCCGATGTAACGAGCGCAGCGCGAAGCGACACGGAACAGCAAGAGCCCGGTGCCGCAGCCGATCTCGAGGATCTGCGCGGGTCGCCGTTCCAAAATCTGACTAACTGTACGATCGACCCATTCTTTCATTTCCTGTCTGGGGATCATTTCGCCGGTGTAGCTGCTCTTCCAGCCCGCGATGTTGAATGTTGGGTCGGCTGTCGGCGCGCCCTCGCGGTAGGTTTCATCGAATACCGTTCGCCAATGGGCCAATTGATCGGCTTCGATTTCTGCTGCACCGCCGCCGTCACCCGCATCGGGCGCCACGCCGCGCTGGGCGGGCACCACATACGCAACAAGTCGGCCGGAAGCGACGCTCTCGTCGAGGGCGACGGCCGCGTCCGCCACCGTCTCGTGTTGCTTCAGAACCGCCTCGATCTCTCCAAGCTCGACCCGAAACCCCCGGATCTTGACCTGATGGTCGATGCGACCATGGAACGAGATAGAGCCATCGTGACGATGGCATCCCGTGTCGCCTGACCGGTATAGTCTGGCACCCGGCGTCGGACTGAACGGATTCGGGATGAACCGTTCCGCGGTTAGTCCGGGCTGGTTGAGGTAACCAAGTGCGAGACCCGACCCGCCGATACATAACTCCCCGCGCGCGCCGACCGGAACGAGGTCGTGAAGCGCGTCGAGAACGTATACCTGCATGTCCGGGATAGGCACGCCGACGACGCTACCGTAGTCGCGCTCCGGCTCGAGCGGATCGAATTGCCTGAAGGTCACGTGCACGGTCGTCTCGGTAATACCGTACATGTTGATCATTCGGGGACGCACCTGAGCGTACCAAGCCGGCAAATGGCGCAGGTTTTGCAAATCGAGCGTTTCGCCGCCGAAGATCACGAGGCGGATCGGTGGCCGGACCAAGGCCCCCGCCGGGTTTTCTTCGGCGACAAGTTGGCGAAACGCCGAAGGCGTCTGGTTGAGAATGGTTACACCTTCGGCACAGAGCAGGCGTTGGAATGCTTCCGGCGAGCGGCTGACCTCATACGGCACGATGACCAGGCGTCCGCCATGAAGAAACGCGCCCCACATCTCCCAGACCGAGAAGTCAAAGGAAAATGAATGGAAAAGCGTCCAGACGTCCTGCTCGTCGAACGCAAACAAGGTCCGCGTGGCGCTGAAGAGCCGGGCGATATTCGCATGCGGTATGAGCACGCCCTTTGGGGTTCCTGTGGAACCTGAAGTGTAGAGCAGATAGGCAGGGTCGCCCGGAGTCGCGCTGGGATCGGGATCGGTTTGCGGCTCGCCGGCGACTGTCTCGAATTCGGGAGTGAACAGGAGAACCTGCCGGTCGAACACGGGAAGGCGGTCGCCGAGCGACGTCTGCGCCAGCAGGATCGACGCCGCGGAGTCCTTGAGCATGAAAGCAAGGCGATCCGCTGGATAGCGCGGATCGAGGGCCAGGTAGGCGCCGCCGGCCTTGAGGGTGGCGATGATGGCCACCACGAACTCGATGGAGCGCTCCATGAAAATGCCAACGATCCGACCTGGACGAACCCCGCCGCGGCGCAAACGATGCGCCAGCCTGTTGGCCCGGCTATTGAGCTCGGCATAGCTGAGCCACGTCTCGCCGCATTTGACCGCGACCGACTCTGCATTGCACAGCGCAGACGACTCGAACATCTCATGGACAGAGAGCGGAACGGGAAAATCCCGGTCCGGACGATTCCATTGCGAGAGGATCAACCCGCGCTCGGTCTCCGACAGCACCGGGAGGGCTGAAATTCGCTGCGCTGGATCGGCCACCACCCCGGCGAGCAGCGTGCTGTAGCCGTCCAGAATTCGTTCGATGGTTTGCCTCTCGAACAGATCGGTATCGAACTCGCACTCGAGCACGATGCCCCCCGGGGTCTCGGCCAGTTCAAAAATGAGGTCGAGTTCCGACGTTTCGTTGTCCACCTGCGCAAGCGGTGGCACAAGGCTGAGCTGAAGCGCACCCGCGTTCCACGTTCCGGGCGTACGCCCCGTGAAAGTGTGCATCACAAAGGCAATGTCGTAGAGCGGGTTGCGGTTGCCCTTGCGAACCGGATTCACCGCCTCGACGATCTTGTCGAAGGGGCAACCACCATTCGCGAACGCATCCATGGCAGCCCGTTCTATCCTGGCAATGAATTCCCTGGCGCTCAGATTGCCCGACACCTCGGCTCGAAGAGGCAGATGATTGGTGAAGTCGCCGACCACGACCTCGAACTCCGGCCGACTTCGTGTGGTGATGGTCGTACCTACCGAGATGTCTCGCTGACCTGTCAATCTGAACAGGAGCATCTTCATCGCGGCCAGCATGACGACGAAGAGCGTGACCTCGCATTCTTTACTCAACGCGGTGAGCCGATCGGTCAGTTCGACCGCAAGCGTGCGGGTCAGCCTCTGGCCGTGATTCCGAAAAGTCGCGGGACGCCGCCGGTCGGTCGGTATCGACAGCGAGAAAGCGGCGCCTGCCAACGTTTCGCGCCAGTAGGCCGATTCGCGCGAAAGGCCATCGACCGTGTGCTGCGCCTGCTGCCAAACCGCAAAATCCGCATACTGCAGTTGCGGCTCGCTCAGCGGCGACGGCTTGCCTGTCGAGAAAGCCTGGTAAAGTGCCGCCAACTCGGGTAGCAGGATTCCCAGGATCGACCAGCCATCGGCAACGATGTGATGCATCACTACCACGAGAATGCATTCCGCATCGGCGATCCGCAGCAGCGTCGTGCGCATGACCTGACCGGCGGTCGGATCCAATGGCCGCTTCGCCTCCTCCACCATCAGCCGCTGTGCTTCGCTGCGCGCCTTGCCCTCCGGCAGGGAACGCAGGTCCAGTACTGGGAGGAATGCAGGGGCGGGATTCGAGGGCACCTGGCGTGGCTCGCCGTCGATTACGCGAAAAGTCGTGCGCAGGACCTCATGGCGTCTTTGCAATTCCGTCAGGCCGCGCTCCAATGCGGACACATCCAATCTGCCGCGCAGCCGTATCGCCGTCGGAATGCTGTAGGCCGCCTGGTTCGAAGAGATCTGGTGAAGCACCCAAAGCGAGTGCTGCGAGGCCGACAGCGGAAATGACCGCATCGGGGACACAGCATCTCGACCGAGGAGAGTGACCACATCGGCCTGCATTGCAGTCGGTGCGACACGCTGCTCAATGAGCTCCACGAGGCTTCTGATGTTGGCGCGCTGCAGCAACTTCGCCATGGGAACCTGCAGGCCGAAGTCTGCCTGGATGCGGTTTCTCAATTTCAACGCCAGGATTGAATCGAACCCCAAGTGAGTGAGAGATTGAACGGGATCAATGTGGTCCGGGGCGGCCATCAGCATCGAGGCAACATGCAGGCGCAGGTAACGTTCGATCAGTAACCGCTGCTCTTGCGGCAGCGCAGCAAGGACCCCGGCCGGAGTCGGAATTCGCTCCAGGTCCGCGTCCGGCGGTCCTGGGGCAGCCGACCCGCCCTCGCGCTGCGATGCCGGGATCTCGGCATCGGCGGCATCGGCGCCAGAACTTTGCGCCGCTTCCGCGGCTCGCGGCGGCGCAATGCCCCAGTAACGCCTTCGCTCAAACGGATACGTGGGAAGCCGCACCCGGCGGGGCCGCAGCGGCGCGGCGATGCCGGCCATATCGACATCGACTCCCCGCGTCGAAAGCGCGGCAGCGGCATTTAGCATCATGCCCCAATCGTCCTCGCCCTCCTTTAGTGACGGAATAAAAACTGCGTCGGTGTCATCGATGCATCCGGGACCAAGGCCGCTCAAAACGGCGCCCGGTCCGATCTCGAGAAACAGCCGCCATCCCTGGCGGGCCAGACAGCTCATTCCGTCGGCGAACCGAACCGGTTCGCGGGCCTGGCGCCTCCAGCTCGCGGCACTCGGAGCGGTATTGACCGCCTTGCCGGTCAAGTTGGAAATCAGCGTGATGCGCGGGGTGCACGATACGACCTGTTGCGCGGCCCGCTCCAATCCGTCGAGTGCGTCATCCATCACCGGCGAGTGAAACGCATGCGAGACGCTGAGCCGCCGCGTCTCAAATCCGGCAGCGCCGAACCCAGCGAGCAAATCATCGACAGCCGACTTATCGCCCGAGATCACGATATTTCGCGGGCCGTTGACGGCGGCAATTGCCACATGGGCGCTATGCGGAGCAAGCGCTGCCGCCACCGTCGCCTCGTCGGCGAATACCGCCGCCATGGCGCCTCGCCGCGGCAGCGCCTGCATGAGCCGCGCGCGCTCGGCGACGAGCAGCAGCCCTTCCTCCCAGGTGAGTGCGCCGGCCACGCAAGCGGCCGCATACTCGCCGAGGCTGTGTCCCATAACAGCCACGGGCTCGACTTTCCACGACCGCCAGACTTCGGCGAGTGCGATTTGTAGTGCAAACAGCGCAGGTTGGGCGTAAATCGCCGCATTGAGCTTTACGGCTTGATCCGGTCGCGATTGCAGCGCCGTCAACAGAGGAGCGCGGCCATAAACACTCGCGAGCTTCGACTGGAGCATCTCATTGCAAGCATCGAGCACTTGCCGAAATCTCGGATGCATTTCGTAGAGCTGACGACCCATTTCGACATATTGAGATCCTTGCCCGGTGAATAAGAACACCACGCCGGGTTGCCGCGAGCCGGTGACGTGCCCGACATGCCCAGCGCCGATATTGCCGGAAGCAAAAGCGGCAAGCCCCTTTCGCAACTCGATCTCGGAATTTGCCACCACGCCAAGACGGTGCGGCAGGACGGCGCGCGCCACGCCCGCCGTGAAGCAGACGTCCGCCAGCGACAGCGACGGATATTCTGCAAGATGCCGTTCGAACCGGGTCGCGAGTTCGCGGAGCGCTGCGCCGGTCGCAGCAGACAGGCGCAGCAAATGGGGTCGGCCATCATCGCAAGTGTGCACCGGCAATGTCGGCGCCTCCTCGACAACGACATGAACATTGGTTCCGCTAAATCCGAAAGAGCTCACGCCCGCGAGGCGCGGCACATCGCCTCGGCGCCACTTGACCGGCTGAGTAGGAATCGTCACCGGCAAATCGCCCCAGGCAATGTGGGGGCTGGGCGTGCGGAAATGCAGGTTCGCCGGAATTGTCCCACCCTGCATCGACAACACTACCTTGAAGAGTCCGGCGATGCCGGAGGCTGCCTCCAGGTGTCCGATATTGGTCTTCACCGAACCCACGATCAGAGGATCACCCTTGCAACGACCAACCGCCAACGCGGCCGCGATGGCATTGATTTCGATCGGGTCGCCGAGTGCTGTCCCCGTCCCGTGTGCCTCTATGTAGCTGACGCGAAGTGGCGGCACTCCGGTTTGTGCAAGCGCGGCGCGAATGACCGCCTGCTGAGCGCTGGGATTCGGTGCGGTGAGACCATTGCTGCGGCCGTCCTGATTGACCGCTGATCCGCGTATCACCGCAAGCACGCTGTCGCCATCCGCGAGCGCGTCCCGGAGCAGCTTTAGCACGACCACGCCGCATCCCTCGGAGCGGACATAGCCATCCGCCTCCGCCGAAAAGCTCTTGCAACGCCCTTCAGGCGACAGCATCCCTGCCTTGCACAGGCCGATAGACAGGTAGGGCGAAAGGATTGCGTTGACCCCACCCGCGAGCGCCATGTCGCATTCGCCAGTACGCAAGCTCTGGCATGCTAGGTGAACGGCCATCAAAGATGACGAGCAAGCGGTGTCCACCGCAACGCTCGGCCCATCAAGACCGAGCAGGTAGGACACGCGTCCGGCCGCGACGCTCGAGGCGCTACCTGTCGCGGTATAGCCGTCTATCTGAGTCGGGGCGGCCATCCGCATGCGGCCGTAGTCGCTGTTGCCGATCCCAATAAACACGCCGGTCCGGCGTCGAGTCCGGGGGTCGCGTCCTTGCCCGGCCCGCTCTAGCGCCTCCCAGCTCAGTTCGGCCACGAGCCGCTGCTGTGGATCAAGCCCGATCGCCTCGCGGGCGGAGATCCCGAATAAGGCCGCATCGAACTTATCGATATCTTCGATGAAACCGCCGTGACGCGTGTAGATCTTTCCCGGAGCCTCGGGGTCCGGATCGTAGAATGCGACGTTGTCCCAGCGGTTGGCAGGAACTTCGGCGATAGCGTCGAATCCGTTCAGAAGGAGCTGCCAAAGCGCTTCGGGACTGCCGGCGCCGGGAAAGCGACAGGCCATGCCGATGATGGCGACAGGCTCCGGGCCGAGCGTCCGCGTGGGCGCGGCCTTCAAATTGGCAACGGTCGGCCGTATCTCGATCGCGAGATGCCGTGAAAGGGCGTCGATGGTTGGATGTTCATACACCACCACGGGCGAGACGGCGCGGCCGAGCCAGTTCGCCATATCACCCGATAGACCAAGTGCGTGCCGCGAGCTCATTCCGAAGGACGAGAATAGCGCGCCTGGGTCCAGTTCGGCGGACGATACGTGCAGATTGCGCTCCAGCCACGTAAATAACCACGCCTCTATGTCGGCCTTCTTGATCCCCCGAGGCGGTCCGATCTCCGCCTCAGGATCGCCTGACTTACCGGGGTGCCTCTCCGGCATGCGCCAGTCCGCAACGATGTCGAAAGCGCCCGCGAGGAAATTATTGCGGCACTCGCTGCGCTGTATCTTTCCACTGCTCGTCTTTGGGATCGTGCCGGGAGTAATGAAGGCTATCGCATAAAGCGCGAGGTCGTGGTGCTTCGAAACTGCATCACGGATCGTCCCCGCCACGAAAGCGGCGTCCGGCATCGTGGCGTTCGTCACTTCATACACGACGACAACGCGTTCCTCCTCACCGACATCGACCGAAAAGACCGCACCACACCCCGCGCGAACGATCGAGGTGCACCGTTCGACTGTGTGCTCGATGTCCTGAGGGTAATGGTTCTCGCCATTGATGATGAGCAAGTCCTTGTGGCGGCCGGCCATGTAGAGTTCGCCATCTCTCACGAAGCCGAGATCGCCGCTGCGCAGAAAGGGACCCTCGCCGGTCTCCTTCAAGTAAGCGTGGAACGTGGCGGCCGATGCATCGGGCGCGTTCCAGTATCCACGCGCCACCGAGCCGCCCATGACCCATATCTCGCCGACACGACCGGGTGGGCAGCGGATTGCCGTATTGGGGTCAACGATCTCAATCCGCGTGCCCAGAACCGACGTGCCGCATGACGCCAACACGCTTACCTTGCGCTCCCCCGGTGCCGCGTCGACAATCCGGTTGCGCCCAAGCTCGTCACTCGACACCGAACAGAAACTGACGTGCGAGCGGCGGCGCGAGCATATCACCAACGTCGCCTCGGCGAGGCCGTAGCTCGCGATGTAGGCGTCCGAACGGAAGCCGCACGCGGCGAAAGTCTCCGCAAAACGGTCCAGCGTGTGTTGACGAATGGGCTCGGCGGCATTCGGAAATGCGCGCCATGACGACAAATCCAGCGACAAGCGTTGCTCGGGTGTGGTTTTCCGTAGGCAGAGCTCAAGGGCAAAGTTCGGGCTGCTGCTATGAGTACAGCGATAACGTGAGATACCGCGAAGCCATCGCACGGGATGCTGGACCATCGCTTCTGGCGACATCAGATGACAATGGATCATCTCGAAGAGGGGTTGAATGATGCCCTCCACGATGCCCCAATCATGGAAAAGTGGTAGCCAGATGAACGAGGAACTCTCCGGCGTATAGCGATGCAAGTCCGATAGGGCCGCCGCTTCGTGAAGCAAATTGCCGTGGGTCAGGATTACTCCCCGCGGCGTTGCGGTCGACCCGGACGTATATTGAAGATAAGCGACGTCGTTATTGCTGGTGGCCACACCGCGCCACTGCTGCGCCAGCGCGACATCGATGTCCGCGACGGATATCCAGCGGATCACGCGCAGTTCGGGGGCCAGAGTGAGAATCTCGTCGAGCCTCGACATCACCGCTGCATTGGTCAGTATCGCGGCCGGGCGCGCATCGGAGCAGATCGCCCGTAGTCTTCTGGTGGTGCGATCCGGGACTCCGAGACCTATGCGCGGCGGAAACACAGGTACCGCCAGAGCTCCCGCATACATGCAGCCGAACAGCGAGGCTGGATAGTCTAGGCCCGATGGCAGCACCAGCGCTACGCATTGTCCGGACAGCCCATGGCTCTGCAATAGCGCCGCCACGGCCCGGGCGCGGCGATCCAACTGCGCGTAGGTCAGGCTTTCGGCCTCGAATTCGCCGCTCTCCAGGAACGTGTAAGCGTGACGATCCGGATGCTCGTATGCTCTGCGCTGCAGCAGACTGACGATAGAAGCATCGAGAACCATAGACCGTCCTCACTGTGACGGCCGGCGGTGAACCGCTGCCATCGCGATGATCCTTGGTCATTAATCCAGCCGAGCCGCAGCCACGTTCTCTAAAACAAAGCCACGTTCGAGCACGCAAAGCGCGCCCCGGATCTACGATCCAGCCGGATCGCCGTACTATTCAGCGACCGAAACCAGGCCGGCCCACGCCTGCACGCCTCACTTGAGTACAAATTCAGACAGCACACGGCTCTGGCTGGAGATCACAGAGGCCGCAAAGTTTTCAAGCACCGTCTTACCCTTGGCTTGGCCGTGAGTCTTGAGCACAGCGTCTGGAAGCTGCGACCAAGCATCCATATCGCCCAGCGAATTGAGGCCGATCTCGAGAATGATATCGTTGCCTTCGCCGATGAAACTACCGAGAACGCGAATCTCGGTATCCTTTATTGCTGCCGAGTAGGCTTGCAGGATCTCGCCGAGCGATTCTTGAAAAGAAGACCGACTCTGCGGAGAGACCACAAAAGTTATCTGGAAAAAATGCTTAGCCATCTGATCATCCACTCCTACTTTACTGCACTGTAGATTTGACGTTTCAATCGTCCACAAATAATACTACCGGAGCGCGAGGCTACAATAAAGCAGAACGGGCCCGCCCTACTAGTTCCAGTAGGTGCCTAACGGGACTTCTCGGCGATACAGCTTGGCGACACCCGGTGGACTATCCCCCAGCCGCAGTCATGAGCTTTGCGAAGAAGGTGGGGTTGGCGGCGACTTGAGCGTTCTTCTTGTTTGCTGGGCCGGCCTTGGAGGATGAATTGAAGTATCTTTGTTCAAGGAAGCGCTGCGGTGTCGCGCTAAATCCACGCCGAGCAGGTAATTAACATTTCTCCAGAGAGAGACTACGCGTGATCGTTGAAACTCAGATTAGCTCTTCGAGCATTCGGGCGATCACTGGCAGGACATATGTTGCCTGCTTGAGAACGAAAAAGTGATCGCCGGGAAACATATGGAGTCGGCAGGAGCCGGTGGTTTGATTTGCCCAGGCCTCCAGGCCTTCGCGGCTGGTCTCTGGATCGTACAGCCCGCCAAGCACAGAGATCGGACAAGTGAGCGGCTGCTCTGCAGTGCACTGATAGCTCTTCGTGACCTGATAGTCGGCCCGCAGCGTAGGGAGCATGATTTCGAGCAGCGCGGAATTCTCCAGAATCTCTTCAGGTGTTCCGTTGAGACGCCGCACATCAGCGATGAGGTCGGAATCCGATTGCAGGTGCAGCGTGGTGTCTCGGACCGGTTTGCATTGGGGGGCTTGGTGGCCGGACACGAGAATATGAGCCGGTATGCGAAGACCGCCGCGACGAAGCCAGCGGGCGACCTCGAACGCCGACAATGCGCCCATGCTGTGTCCGAAAAGAACATACGGCGAATCGCCGAGGAGAGGCAGGATCGCCGAGCCGACGGCCTCGGCAAGTTGATGCATCGAGGTGAAGGGTGCTTCCCAAATCCGCGAGCCACGTCCCGGCAGCTGGAGTATCAGCAGCTCGACCGTGCTCGGCAGATACGGCGACCACGCGAGGTATGCTGCGGGCGCGCCGCCGGCATGAGGAAAGCAGAAAAGTCGCAGCTTGGCCCGGCTCGGCGACGAGCCGCGCAGAAACCAGCGCACCGGAGGACGGGCGATACTCGTGTCGATCAAATCTCGGCGCTCCCTATTTCATCTGACAATCATATGGCAGCAAACTAATCCCCCAACGAGGCTGGCGAGGCTGGAAATGGAAAACGGAAACTTTGCGTGGGGGTGTCCGTACTTTGCGCCCAAACTGACCCATCCTTCCCCTTATCTTTACCAAGTTCTGTATACGCTAGATATTGCCAAGGGTCGGCTTTTTCACGATCACCTCGTGACCATCGCCGAGGCGCACCGGAAACATCCGAACGGAAACATTTTCGCCTGCTATGGTTCTTGGATCGGTGAAGGCGTCATCACCATGCTTTATCCGATGAGGGACCCTGACGGAATGAGATCGTGGACGCCTCAAGAACAAATTCTGCTCGACATTTATGGTGCAGATGACGGCAAAAAGCTCATCAAGAATTTCGAGGAGACATTGAGAGGCGAGGAGCGGACAGTACTGCGGCATCTGCCCGAATTTAGCAATATTCCCGATCGACCGGAAGGGACCACGTTCGATTACATCTACCACATCGCCGGGACTCGAAGTGCACACAGCAGGACCGCCGAATTCCGCACGCGGGCCACCCACGCGATCGAGGTCAACCGAACACATAAAGACGGTTTCCGATGGATCGCATATGGCGAGCACGGCGCAACACAGGACCGGTTTCACATCTATTTGCCGTTCAGGAAAATGGCGACATTGGATCGGTGGGTCGACATCCTGGACAACAGGCAGATCTCCATTGTCGAAGGAGAACCCTTCAGCCGGACGCTACGATGCGGTCTCACCAATTATCGCACTTACGTCCACGTTCACGTATCAGCCTGCGATCATAGCGGCTGAGTGCTACAACCGGTAAATAATTGCGAGTTCCGCGAATGAGTGCAAGCTATCTTTATTTCCTAACAATCGACGTCAGGACGGGAATGCGTCCGATATTCGATGCGGCGCTGGCCAAGCTTCTGGAAGCCCATGCAAAGCACCCCAAGGGGCTCAGCCGCTTCACGACGAGCTATGACAATATCGCCGGCGCCGGAGATCGAGCCTATCTTATGGTGGAAATGGATGCGCTCGGTGACCAGGACACCTGGGTGCACACTCCCCTCATCGTGATTGAAATATTCGGCCAGGAACAGGGAATTCAGATCCTCGATGACTGGGCGGGATCCCAGATCAGGTGGGAGAGTCAGATCCTGCGTCGGCGCGTCGACGACCGACGCGACGCCGGAGAGGCGAACGTTCCTGCCGCGTGAGAGAGCGGAATCGCGGCCAGCAATGGTTGTCGATATTCAATGATAGAGAACCGATTAACCGCAGATGGACAGCCGAAATGACCGATGCAGAGCAGGATAATGTGGTGTCTTATCGGGTGGTCGTGAACCACGAAGAGCAATACTCGATCTGGCCGGAGTGGAAAGAAATCCCCGCCGGCTGGCGTGACGTCGGAATCGTCGGGACGAAGCAGATGTGTCTCGCCCATATTGAGGAAGTGTGGACAGACATGCGGCCGCTAAGCCTTCGACAGCGCATGGATTCCCAAAAGGATGGCTTGGCCGATACCGACTCGTGAATCGCTTTGCATCGGCCTTCAGCCAATCCACATCCAGCGCAACGACTGAGTCCGGCCAATTGAGCAGGTTCGGAATGACATGGCCCCCCTTCCCCGCGCGGGTTGGGGCGTAGAGGAGGACGTGTTCCGAGCCGCCGAAGCAGAGAAGTTTTCTATCTTTGCGGCCAAGCAGCAGACCCTCCTGGATCGCAGGCCCGCGGCCTTGATCTCGCGCTCGGAGGCTAAACGGGCTCTGCCGTGAAGGGGAAGCGGACGGTGCCGGGGGGATGGCGCCGAGCAGGCCAAAGACCACGATCAGGCCAGCGAGGGTCGACAGCATCAACCAGCGGTCGAAGCGCGCATCGACCCCATAACGTGGCCAGCCTGTGGCGATCTCCGACCAGTGAAAACCGCCATCATGAAGCTGGAGCCCGAGCAGCAGAATATTCGAGGCGACCAGCAGGAAAACGGCGCCGGCTCCGAGCGCAAGCGCGGTGCCGAGGACAGTCTTAACGGGCGTGGTCGCGTTTGCGAAGGGGTTCATAATGGAGTCCCGAAATGCGATACCGACCGTTACGCTTCTGCATCTGGACCACGACGTCGACGAGAGCAGCAAAGCGAACGGATATCGCGATGGAGGTCACGTCCCTCCGCACTCTCCTTGACCAATAATGTCATCTATTCGAAGGCAAGGCGGGCGCTGTCGGCGTGAACGATCGATCCCGGATTTCCTGAATTCACATTTCTGAGGTAAAAGAAGGCGGTGCCGTTGCGCAGCTCCTGCAGCAGAATGCGGTCAGGCCGCATGAGCAAGGACGATTCCTGGAGTTCGCGGGGGCCGATTGTGGCCAGGCCCTGCCCATCCTTGGCATAGAGCAGCTCGGACGCAATTCTGATGTGGGATGGCGAGCTCGGCGGTGCCTTCGATGGTGATGAGCCATTCATGCGCCGGGATCGCGGCAATCAGCGCCTTGTGAAGGTTGACCTTGCCCCCATATGTGGAACGGCCCGCGAGGCAAGAGCTTTTTCAGTCGATTTCACACATTGGAACGGTGCGGTCATATGTCCGGCCTTTGCGCGCGGCACAATATGGCCGCTGGCCTCGATGAGATCCGCGGAACGAGGAGCTAAATCAAGTTTACGCGCTTGAGCGCATTGGGGGCAGTAGCTTCACTCGTTTCGGGATTTCGTCCCATGGGTTCATCGCCTGTTGTTGCACCTCGCCCTCTGCCGGCCTGCGCCGGTCAGATCGTTTTGGCGGTCACTGCGTCACCGCGGCAATCGCCAATGGGTCGGGACGCCGATAAATTCCGCCCTTGTTCAGGAGCGCCCAGATGATCCGCGCCGTCTTATTGGCCTGCGCGACGGCGGCAACCTTGAAGGGGCGTCTGGCGAGAAGCGCCTTCAGCCACGGCCGCGCCCGAACGTCGTTTCGGACAAGCCGCAAGACGGCCGTTGCCCCGACAACGAGGAGAGAGCGGAGTTCTGGATTTCCCATCTTCGATATTCGTCCCAACCGCTCTTTGCCTCCGCTTGAATGAGGCCGCGGCGTCAATCCCAGCCAGGCGGCAAAGGAGCTATGGCTGATTTTGGGTGACGCGGCCTGATCAGGCGGCGTGGCTTTCAGTGTTCGGAATGACTTCGATTCCGTCGATGAACTTTACACCGGCGATGACTTTCGGCAACTGGTTCGTGCTCTTCAATCGCCGCCAGGTCTTCGATGCGGCGTCGATGAGCTTGAACACCATCAGCTTCGCAGTTTGTTGCGACAGCGATCCCTTGGTCCGCACCGTTCGGTGGCGCACCGTGGCGAAGACGCTCTCGATCGGGTTCGAGCTGCGTAGGTGGATCCAGTGCTCAGCAGGGAAGTCGAAGAAGGCGAGCAGCGCATGGCGATCCTTGATCAGGCACTCCACCGCACGTCCGTATTTGACGTGGTATTTCTCGACGAAGACGTCGATCGCGGTTTCAGCTTCGGCCCGGTGTGGGGCCAGATAGATGTTCCGCAGGTCGTTCTTCATGGGGCCCTGCACGGATTTGGCGACCTTGTCGAGTACGTTGCTCACTTTATGGCACCAGCATCGTTGGTGCCGCGTGCCGGGAAAGGCCTCGTCCAGTGCCTTCCAGAAGCCGAGGGCGCCGTCGCCGATGGCGAGTTGCGGGGCAATCCGTAACCCGCGTTGCCGCAGGTCGATCAGGAGTTCGCGCCAGCTCTGCGCGCTCTCGCGCACGCCGACCTGGAAGCCGATCAGCTCCTTCTTGCCTTCCGGCGTGGTGCCAATCAGCACCAGCATGCATTCGCTGTGATCTTCCATGCGGGCCTGCAGGTACACGCCATCGGCCCAGATGTAGACATAGCGACGCGCCGACAGATCGCGTCTCTGCCAGCGTTCGTACTCGACCTGCCAATCGGCCTTCAGGCCGGCGATCACCGAAGGCGACAGGTTCGGCGCATCCTTGCCGAGCAGCGCCGAGAGCGCCTCCTGGAAGTCGCCGGTCGAGATGCCGCGCAAATAGAGGACCGGGATCAAGGCATCCAGGCTCTTCGTCCGCCGCGCCCATAGCGGCAGGATTGCCGAACTGAAGCGGAGGCGGTCGCCTGGCCCGCTCGCTCCGCGGTCGCGGACCTTGGGACGAGCGACCTCCACCGGACCGATGCCGGTCGCAATCTCGCGCACCGGACCGTGCCCATGTCGGACCAGGCGCGCTCGACCGTCGGGCAGCGTCAGATTGGCCGTGCTGGCCAGAAACGCGCCAACCTCGATCTCGATCGCCCTGGCAAGCAGGTCCCGCGCGCCGGCACGAACGATATCGGTCAGTGGATCATCAACCGCGGACGGCTGACGGAAAGCAAGAACATTGGTAGTCTCGGTCATGGCGTATCGCTCTCCTCGAGAGGTTCTGGCAGGCTCGTCACCCGCCTCGATACGCCGCCTTCCTCACACCGTCATCACCCAGATTCCGCCATAGCTCGCGGCAAAGTGGCGAGCCGACTTGAACCCGCCGGGATCCGGCACAAGCGCTTTGATGGTCGCCGCCGTAATGGCGCCGACGCCAGGGATCGTGGTCAACCGACGCATGTCCTCGTCGTGCTTGGCCTCCGCGACGATTGCGCGCTCGAGCCTCTCGATCTGGTCGGCTGAAGCTTCAATCTCGTCGGCAATAGCCATCAGCGCGAAGCGCGCTGCTGCGGGCAGGCGTGCATCTGTCTCATCCCGTATGATTGCGACCAGCGCCTCAACCTTTGCCAGGCCGGCGGTGGCGATGATCCCCAATTCTGCCAGATGCGCGCGCAACGCGTTGACCGACTGCGTTCGCTGCCGCACTAGAAGAGCGCGGGTCTTCAGCACCATCGCGGCAGCCTGTTGCTCAGCCGTCTTAATCGGCACGAAGCGCATGGTCTTTCGGGTCACCGCTTCGCTGATGGCCTCAGCGTCCGCCGCATCCGTCTTGCCACGCTTGACGAAGGGTTTGACATAAGCCGGCGGAATGAGCCGGACCTCATGACCGAGAGCTGCGATCTCGCGCGCCCAATAGTGGGCGCTACCGCATGCTTCCATCCCCACCAGGCATGCTGGCAGCTTCTCAAAGAAACGCAGAACTTCGCTGCGCCGTAGCTTCCGGTTGAACACGGGTGAGCCCTCGGCATCCGCCCCGTGAACCTGGAAAACGTGCTTGGCCAGATCCAGCCCGATGGTGATAACCTGTTTCACGGAACGGTCCCTCCTTTGTGGCGTTCGAACAACGACCACGTTCTAGCACTTTGATGCTGTTGGAGCGGGCCGTTCCACCACATCAAGTTTTATCCAGTTCTGAGTTCGCCCGTGCCGTTGGATTTGCCCGGTTGGGCGGTGGAAGCGCCGGGGGCTGGCGCGGAGCCTTCGGCATAGCGCAGCGCCAGATCCCGGCGCGGTGGCATGTCATCGCGAACTCGGACGGGGTTCTCCATCCGAGCTGCGAGTGTGGTCGTGTGTCGTTGTACAATAAGGCTCAAGAACGCCCACAGGACCGTTCTTCGCGAGGTTCTTTATCGACATCATCCCTGGTTTGGTCGCCGAGTTTGCGTTCATGGAAGGGTCGAGAAGGCTGATGATGTCGCTTTCCGCTGCTCTCTAGATGGATCGCAAGCGGACCCCGTGGGTCGGTCAAAATCCCCCGGGTATGGTCACTTGAAACTCCCCCACCTGATGATCGCCGTCAGCGCCGCTGAACAGCAGTAGCCGGTCAGGCAGGACGTTTATGTTCGACCCCTTTAGCCAGCAAGGGGCCGGGGAGTTGAACGTCTTGAAGCGACATCTGCAAAGCACGGTATTTACATTACTTGATCGCAACGCCAGCCAGCGCGAGATCCACAGGCTGACGGGGGTCGATCGCAAGACGATCCGGCGTTACCGGGCGCTGCGGGCTGGTGCGGAGGCAAATTCCCCCGGGGAAGTGACCACCGGCACGGTGAGCGCGGACGACCAAATTCCCCCACCCCGACCACCGGCTTTTGGGGTGTCGGAAGCGACAGCCGCCTGCAGCCTGGCCCGCTCGGCCTGCGAACCGCATCGGGCATGGATCGAAGAACAGGTCCGCCTGAAGCGGAATGCGCAGGCGATTTACCAGGACCTGGTCGATCGATTTGGCTTTCCGTCCAGCTATCAGAGCGTCAAGCGGTTTGTGCGCACGTTGCGACACAGCGATCCCGAGCAGTTTGATCGACTTGAGTTCCTGCCTGGCGAGGAGGCCCAGGTCGACTATGGCGAGGGCGCTCTGACGATTGATCCCAGGAGCGGCCGGTACCGCCGTCCCCGCCTGTTTGTGATGACGCTGCGCTACTCGCGGCGCAGCTTCCGGCGGGTGGTCTGGAAGTCCAGCCAACACGTCTGGGCGCAGCTCCACGAAGAGGCGTTCCGGTATTTTGGCGGGGTCCCCAGCTATGTCGTGCTCGACAATCTGAAGGAAGGCGTCCTCAAGCCGGATTTGTACGAGCCCGAGCTCAACCCGATTTACAGCGCGATGCTGGCTCATTACGCCGTGGTCGCCGATCCCGCGCGGGTGGCCGATCCCAATCGGAAAGGCTGCGTCGAGAGTGCGATTCAACATACCCAGGGCACCGCGCTGGCCGGACGGCGCTTCGAGACACTGGAAGCCCAGAACGAGTTCCTGAGGCACTGGGAGGAGAATTGGGCCTCCAAGCGCATCCACGGCAGCACGCGCCGTCAGGTCGAGGCGATGTTCCAGGAAGAGAAGCCGCACCTGCGGCCGCTGCCTGTCGCTCCCTTCCGCATCTTCACCGAAGTCGTCCGGACTGTCTGCGACGACACCACCGTACGCGTCGACAACAGCTATTACGCCGCGCGGCCCGCGCCGATCGGCAGTCAGGTCGTGGTGCGGATCTACGCCTCCACGATCGAGATCCGTGATCGCCACACCCGTGCGCTGCTGCGTGTTCATTCCCGGATGACGCACCCCGGTTCTGTTGTCCTGCCGACCAGCGAACGGCCGTTCAATCCGTCGCGGCAAACCGCCGTGCTGCTGGCGAGCGCCGAGCGCATCGGGCCGCAGACCAGGGCGCTATGCCAGCAAGTGTTCGACACCGAGGGGCGCCCCGGACAGCGCGCGATGTGGGGCATTGTCGGGCTGGGCCGGAAGTATCCGGCGCGGCTGGTCGAGCAGGCCTGCGCGCACGCCATCGACAACCGCATCTACCGCTACAAGCACGTGCGTGCGACCGTCGAGCGGTTGTTCGAACAGGCGATTGAGCAGGTTGGAGTGACGCCACAGCCGGCATCGCCGCTCACCCAGGATCATCCGCTGATCCGTACCCCCGCGGAATACGGCGACCTCTTCAGCCGCGCTGTGCGGCGCGACGCCGACGATAATGGTCGGCAGGCCGAGGCTCACGACGATCACGCCACGGCAATCCGCGCTCGTGTCGCCTGCGCAACCCCGGCCAGCTCCGGCGCCACGAGCGCTCCCGCTGCACCTTCTCACCTTAAACTGGAGACCTAGCCACATGATGACCATGCCGGAAATTGAGCGTTGCCTACGACAGCTGCGCCTGTCGGGTGTCCGCGACACGCTGCAGACGCGCGTGCTCCAGGCGCAGGGCGCCAACCAGCCCTTCCTCGAGACCTTCTCCCTTATCCTGCAGGATGAACTGGACCGTCGTCAGTCCCGTCTTATCGAGCGGCGATACCAGCAATCCGGGCTCGACGAAAAGCTGACGCTCGCCGAGTTCGACTGGTCCTTCAATCCCAAACTGCCACGTCAGACCTGCTTCCAGCTCCACACCCTGGCGTTCATTGCCGCTGGCGAGAACGCTCTGCTTGTCGGCAAACCTGGCACCGGGAAGTCGCACATCGCCAAGGCGATTGCCTATCAGGCGATCCTGCAAAGCCACAAGGTCCAGTATCTTGAGACCGACGACTTCTTCCACCGCTACGCCCTGAACTCTCCGGCACAACGCGAGGTCCGGCTGCGAACCATCATCGACTGCGATCTCCTCGTGCTGGACGATCTATTCCTCGCACGCGCCATCCCCGACGACGCCGGCACTTTGCTGCAGACCCTGATCCATCAGCGCTACAAACTGCGCCGCAGCGTCATCGTCACCTCCAATCGCGTCGTGCAGGATTGGGGGGCATACCTTGGGGACAACACTATGAGCACGACGATCCTCGATCGCCTTATGCATCATTGCCATCTGCTTGAGTTCGACGGACGCAGCTATCGGCTCAAAGAAGCCGCTGAAGCTCTTGCCCGGGAAACAAACTCAAACTAACAGTCCCTTGTCCTGCCTCGCGGGTGGAGGAATTTGACTGACCACACCCGGAGGAATTTGAAGTGACCCGCGGGGGCGGATCGATGGTTGGAGGTTCCAGCATGGATGTTCGATCGGGCAGCATGCCCTGACGCTGAGCTTTTGACAGCTCAGCCGTTTGTCAGCATTGACGCACTTGCGGCACTCTCTGCGCTTCTCGATCTGGCGTTGAAGGATCGAACGCCATCAGCTGCCTTGCTTTCTGGCGCATCCAGAGCCTCTCACGACCAGAATCGGGGAGAGACTCATGTCACGGACGGCAGTGCCAGGGAGCGGATACCGACACAATCGACCACCGCGGTCGCAGCATCAGATGGATCTGTTCGGGAGTGGCCTGTCGAACGGCGCGATCGGCGCGCCCACATGGCTGGATCTGCCAGCAGAAGCGCGGGCAGCGCTCACGAGCCTGATGACGCAGTTGATCCTCGACCATGCTGCGATACAGCGACGCCGCGCGCGAAGGAGGTCGATCATGATCTCTGACAAGGTCAGGCCTCATCATCTGGAGCGCAAGGCGATTCTTTACGTGCGTCAATCTTCAGCCCATCAGGTGTTGCACAATCGCGAGAGCAGCGCGCTGCAATACGCCATGCGAGACCGGCTGACGGCACTCGGGTGGTCTGAGATCGAAGTGATCGATGATGATCTCGGTCGTTCAGCCGCCGGCAGCATACAACGCGCCGGATTCGAGCGAATGGTGGCGGAGGTCTGTCTCGGCAAGGTTGGGGCGGTTTGCGCCCGCGAGGTCTCGCGCTTCGCCCGCAACAGCCGGGATTGGCAGCAACTCATCGAGATGTGCCGCGTGGTCGATACCGTTCTGGTCGATCAAGAGACCATCTATGCGCCAAGGCACGGCAACGACCGCCTGCTGCTCGGGCTCAAGGGCAGCCTCAACGAGTACGAGCTGGATCTGTTGCGCCAGCGCTCGCTCTCGGCCCGCTACGAGAAGGCGCGCCGGGGCGAGTTGGTTGTGACAGCGCCCGTCGGCTTCGTGAAGGCCGGCGACCGTTATGAGAAAGACCCGGATCGGCGTGTCCAGGAAGCGATCAAGCTGGTGTTCGACAAGGTCGAGGAACTTGGCAGCGCGCGACAGGCGCTCTGCTGGTTCCACGAGTACAATCTCGATCTGCCGGTGAAGCAGACCAACGGCGACACGGCCTGGCGGCGACCAAACTACTCTGCCATCCACCGGATCATTGAGAACCCGGTCTACGGTGGCGCCTACGCCTATGGTAAGACAGCTGTGGCGGCGGGATACAGCACCGCGGGCGTGAGCGTGAAGATCCGCCGCAAGGCGCGAAACGAATGGCTGACGCTGAAGCCCAACACTCACGAAGGGTATGTCAGCTGGGAGAAGTTCGAGGCGATTCGCACCATGGTCAGCAGCAATGTTCCCACCAGTCGGCATCACGGCGCGCCCAAGCATGGTGACGCGTTGCTGGCCGGTCTGATCCGCTGCAAGCGCTGCGGTCGCAAGCTCACAATCCGGTACTCCGGCATGGAAAACCATATCCCGCGCTACAGCTGCAACCGTGCCTGGATGGATAATGGCGGGGCCCACTGCATCGCCTTCGGCGGACTGCGCGTCGATGACGCCATCGAGGAATCGCTGCTTGGAGTCGTCGGTCCGGGCGCTGTCGCCGCCGCAACCGCTGCCGCCAAGGGAGCCAGGGAACGGCACGATCAGGCGCGCGATGCTCTCAGTCGCGACCTCGAAGCGGCGCGCTATGCCGCCGACAGGGCTTTCCGGCAATACGATGCCGCTGATCCCGCGAACCGGCTGGTGGCCAGTGAGCTGGAAGCCCGCTGGAACAGGGCACTCGCTCACGCGGCGGAGGTTGAGGCCAAGATCGCCATGCATGATGCGGCAACGCCCGCACCCCTTGCCGATCCAGTCTCGTTCGGCGTTCTGGCCTCGAACCTCAAAACGGTCTGGGATGCGCCGACGACGGATGTTCGCCTCAAGAAGCGCATTGTGCGCACCCTCATCCATGAGGTCGTGGCCGATATCGACGACGCGGCCTCGGAGATCGTTCTCATCGTCCATTGGGTGGGGGGCGCCCACAGCGAGTTGCGCTTGCCGAAGCGCCGGCGCGGACAGCGCAACAGCACCTCTGCCGATATCGTCCAGGCCGTGCGTCAACTGGTGCTGATTGCCAGCGACGATCTGATTGCCGGCCTCCTCAATCGCAACGGCCTCAAGACCGGTAACGGCAATCGCTGGACCCGCGAGCGCGTCACATCAATGCGCTCGAACTACCACATCCCGGTGTTCAAGCCTGCTGAGGACGGGATCGAGCCATGGGCTTGGCAACGCCGCAAAGCTCCCGAAGATCGCGCCTAAGACGCTCCGGCTGGCCGCTGAAGCCGGCGAGATCGAATCCATCCATCCTCTTCCGGATGGTCCTTGGATCTTCGCCCACACCTGGCTGATAACAACTGCTGCTCAATCTATCGCCGAACGAGCGCGACAGAACCCCAAATACCCCGCGGGATCGCATCCCGCTCAACAAAATCTCTTCTCTTCAATCACATAGCCAGATGGGTGTTCTGATGCGCAGTTGTAATCGGCCCGCCAACATCCAAGTGTGATGCGGGCTTGTGCCAGTGAGGTGAACAAAGTCTCGTTCAACAGCTCGTCGCGCATCCGGCCATTGATGGGGAAGACGGCCCCGCTCCCTCGGCGCCGGCGATATACTGGCGATGGACGAACCCGCTAACAGGAGCAATTCACCATGGAAATCGCGACAATTGGGTTGGATATTTCGAAGCACGTATTTCACATCCATGCAGTTGATGGCCAAGGCCAAGTGGCCGGTCGCCAACGCCTCCGGCGAGGCGAGATCGTGTCGTTCTTCTCCTCGCTCGCACCTTGCCTAGTGGTTCATCACAGTGATTATGACTCTTTGGCGGTGGCTGGATAGGCGCGGCCGAGTTTGGTGCGGGCTTTTTCTGTTGTGAACATCCATTTGATGCGGGCTCGGGTTTTATTCCGCCTCTTTTGCCATGCTGCGATCTCGTTTCGGAGCCTTTTGGGATCGTCGATGCGGCGGCCGAGACACTGACGCTGTAGCACGCTGATCTCGCACTCGACCATATTGAGCCAACTGGCGTGCTTCGGGGTGAAGTGGAATTCGAGGCGGCGCAGGATGCGCCGGGCCTCGGCGGGCGCGAAGGCCTCATACAGCGCCCCAGGCTTGTGGATCGACAAATTGTCCTGCACGACACGGATGCAGGCGGCGTCGGGATAATGGACGTCGACGAGATCACGCATGCAGTGGGCGTAGTCCACGGCGGCGCGGCGGTCGGTGACCTTGACGTTGCGCCAGCCCCGATGTGGATCGAAGGTGACGAAGAGATTGGCGGTGCCGTTGCGGCGATACTCGTAATCGTAGCGCTCGCGCTGTCCCGGTTGGGCCGGGACCGGCTGGCGCACCTCGCCGATCAGCTGGATGGGGGTCTCGTCGAAGCAGACCAGCGGCCGGGCGGGATTCTGCGTCTCGGCGTAGAGGTCGAGCACGTCCTCCATGCGGGCAACGTATTCGCCGTCGACATGGGGAATGCACCACATGTCCCTGCGCCACGGCTTGAGGTCGTTCTCGGCCAGCCGGCGACGCACGGTCTCGCCCGACAGGCTGTTGTGATCGGTGAGCTTGACCATCGTGTCGGCCAGCAGCGTCAGCGTCCAGCGTTTGCAGCCAGCGGGCGGCTTGGCGCATGCGGTCGCCACCAGCAGGGCTTCCTCCTTGCCGGTCAGCTTGCGCTCAGCGCCCGGACGCGGCTCCTCGCTCAGGGCCCGCTCCATATTGCCTTCCACGAAGCGGCGCCTGGTCCGGCCGACGGTGGAGAGGCTGACACTCACGGTCCGGGCAATCTCCTCGTCGCGGCAGCCTCCATCGGCCGCCAGCAAAATCTGCGCCCGCTTAAGCTTGCGGGCGGCGTGCTTGCCGCCGCCGAGCATCGCCGTCAGTTCGTCGCGCTCGGCTTGGCTCAATTCGACCCGATAACGTACATTCATGCTTTGCCTCCTTGTCGGAGGCCGGGACGAATCCAACGATGAGTCAAAAATCAGGCGCGCGCTTCACCGAGAAGCAGGGTTATTACCTGGCCTTCATCCATACCTACGCCCATATGTTCGGACGTCCCCCCGCCGAAGCCGACATCCAGCGCCACTTCCGCGTCAGCCCGCCTTCGGTCCATCAGATGATCGTCACCCTCGAACGAAACGGCTTCATCCGACGTCAACCCGGCGTCCCCAGAAGCATCGAAATCCTCGTGCCACCGGAAAGCTTGCCGATCCTCGAATGGCTCGGTATCAAAACGTCAAAATCACTGTGATGAACCACTAGTCGGCATTGAGGCCTGTGCGACTGCTCACCACTGGGCGCGGGAGATTTGGCAGTTTGGACACGATGTGAGATTGATCCCACCAGCCTATGTTAAACCCTACCTACGAAGAGGAGCCAAGAATGACGCCGCTGACGCGGCCGCGATCTGCGAAGCGGTCACCCGTCCCAATATGCGGTTCGTTCCAATCAAGAGCGTTGAGAACCAGGGCTTCTTGATGCTTCATCGTGCAAGAGGCTTGTTGGTCCGCCAACGAACCATGACAGCCTGCGCGATTCGGGCTCACTTTGCTGAGTTCGGAATCATTGTCGGGCAAGGCCGGCAACGGGTGGATGGTCTGGTGGACTTGTTGGATGACGAGGAACTGACGCTACCGGCCCACGCCCGCATCGCACTAGCCGTCCTTGTGAACCAACTGAAGGAATTGGACCGGCAGGTCGAGGCCATCGAGCGCGAGATAGCTCAGATCCAGCGAGTAAATCCGATGGCGAAGTTGCTGTCCACAATTCCCGGGATCGGTCCCATAACGGCCACGGCTCTCGCCGCGACCGTACCGGACGCAACAATGTTCCGCTCCGGGCGGGAGTTCGCGGCCTGGCTTGGCCTGACGCCTAAGCAGAATTCCACCGGCGGGAAGGATCGGCTCGGCCGGATTACGAAACAGGGCGATTCCTATCTCAGGCACTTGCTTGTCATCGGGGCACGTAACGTCGTTCGGTACCCAAAGGCTCGCTCCCGGGTTGGAGGCGGCTGGATCGAAGCCCTGCTTGAACGGCGTCGGCCGATGGTCGTCGCCATCGCCGTTGCCAACAAGTTGGCCCGGATCGTCTGGGCGATGATGACGACCGGGGAATTCTATCGGCCTAAGCTTGCGGCCTGACTTTCCGCGTATGTTGGCCACCTTATGGTGTGAGGGCAAATGACAGCATGATGGACACCGGCGGAGCTGGGGATCGAGCAAGCCCGAAGAGCTTTAAGCGCAACAAGCGCGACCCGTTGATGAGGCCTCGATCCGCGATCTCCATCAGGGCCAGCGGCCATGGCATCGGTCGCACTAACAGGCCGGATACATGAACGCACCCGACCGGAATCCAAAGTGCTGCTGAAATCCCTTGCATCCGCGGGGCCGTCTATACATGAAGCTCTCGATGAAGGCGTTCTGCATGGGTTTGCCCGGCGCGATGTAGTGCCATTCGACACGGCTCTGGTCGGCCCATACCAGGATGGCGTTGCTGGTGAGTTCGCTGCCGTTGTCGCTCACCACCATCCTGGGCTTGCCGCGCTCGATCATCAGCCGGTCCAATTCCCGCGCCACACGGACGCCGGAGAGCGAGGTATCGGCCACCAGCGCCAGGCACTCACGGGTACAATCATCGACGACGGTCAGGATGCGGAAGCGGCGGCCGTCGGTCAGCTGATCCGACACAAAGTCGAGCGACCACCGGTCGTTCGGCGTCATCGGAACCAGCATCGGCGCCCTGGTCCCGATCGCCCGCTTGCGGCCACCACGGCGGCGCACCGTCAGCTTCTCTTCCCGATAGAGCCGGAAGAGCTTTTTGTGGTTGATCAGATACCCCTCCCGCCTGAGCAGAACATGCAGCCGCCGATAGCCGAAGCGGCGGCGCTCCTGGGCGATCGCCCTCATGCGCTGGCGAAGGCTGGCGTCGTCAGCCTGGGTCGTCCGGTATCTCATGGTCATGCGGCAGCAGCCGATGGCTTTACACGCCCGCCGTTCGCTCATCCCGAATGCCTCGCCCAGATGGACGACAGCTTTCCGCTTCCCTGCGGGCGTCACCACTTCTTTCCCACAAGGTCCTTCAGCGCCGCATTGTCCAGCATGGCCTCGGCCAGGAGCCGCTTTAGCTTCGTGTTCTCGTCCTCTAGCGTTCTCAGCCGCTTGGCCTCGGAGACGTCCATCCCGCCGAACCTGGCCTTCCATTTGTAGATGCTGGCGTCGCTGACGCCGTGCTTGCGGCACAGATCGGCCACCGAAACCCCGGCCTCGTGCTCCTTCAAGATCCCGATGATCTGCTCTTCCGTAAAACGATTGCGCTTCATGCTCTGGTCCTCGTCTTGGGCCAGAGCGAACTTCAAACTGAGAGCTGGCCCCGCAAATTCGGACAGTAGCTTGAGTGGATTTTCTGCCTGACAGCGGCGAGGATTCTTGCTGCGAATCAGGAGCGAAGATGACGAAGAAGAGCCGCCGGACGCATTCTCCGGCATTCAAGGCGAAGGTTGCTTTGGCTGCGGTCAAAGGCGACAAGACCCTGGCGGAGCTGGCGCAACTGTTTGATGTTCATCCGAACCAGATCACGATCTGGAAAAACCAGCTCCTGGAAGGCGCCGCCGGCGTGTTTGGGCATGACAAGACATCGGCCGAGACGCCGGTCGATTTGAAGGCGTTACATGCCAAGATCGGCGAGCTGGCGTTGGAAAACGATTTTTTGTCCGGCGCGCTCACCAAGGCGGGCCTGCTGAGCGCAAAGCGATGATCGACCGCGGTCATGATCTTTCTATCGTGCGCCAGGCGAAGGTCCTGAAGCTGGCTCGCAGCACGGTCTACTATGAACCTCGGCCAGTTTCGGCCGAGGACCTTGCCTTGATGCGTCGGCTCGATGAGCTGCATCTCGATTATCCCTTCGCGGGAGCGCGTATGCTACGATCGTTGCTGCGGCGGGAGGGGGTATACGCCGGTCGCCGCCACATCGCGACGCTGATGAAGCGCATGGGGATCGAGGCGGTCTATCGTCGCCCGAACACGAGCAAGCCGGCTCCGGGTCACAAGATCTACCCGTACCTGTTGCGCGGATTGAAGATCGAGCGGCCCGACCATGCGTGGGCAATGGACATCACCTACATTCCGATGCGGCGTGGCTTCGTCTATCTCGCGGCGGTCGTCGATGTGTTCAGCCGACGGGTCCTGGCCCATCGCGTCTCGATCACAATGGAGGCGGCCTTCTGCGTCGAAGCGGTCCAGGAGGCGTTGGCGAAGCACGGCAGGCCCGAGATTTTCAACACGGATCAGGGCAGCCAGTTCACCAGCCTCGAGTTCACCGATGTGCTGCTGGACGCGAAGATCGCCATCAGCATGGACGGCAAGGGCGCCTGGCGCGACAACGTGTTTGTCGAGCGGCTCTGGCGCACGGTCAAATACGAAGAAGTTTATCTCCGCGCCTACGACAGCGTGTCCGAGGCGCGAGCGTCAATTGCCAAGTATCTGGCCTTCTACAATCAGGGACGCCCTCACTCGAGCCTTGACGGGCGCACGCCCGACGAGGCTTACTTCGGCACGCAAGCTATGGTGATGGCCGCATGACCGTCGCCGACGATTTTGTCGTCGCTCTGGTCGGGCTACGCCCTCCCGACGCAACGACAAAATCGTAAAGCCCCGCGTTCAGCATAACCCGGCAGGAATCCACTTAAATCCAGCGGGGCGCTGTCCAAACAACCGGGGCCAGCTCTGCTGTTCGCGCAGCTCAAGCGCATTCTCAAGCTCGATCGCCTGCGACTGAGGGGGCCCGAACGGCGCGCGTGACGAGTTCACCCTCGCAGCCACCACTCAGAACCTTCGTAAGATGGCCAGGCTGATCCCGATGCAAATCCCCAGGCCCGCATAGCGGTGGACCAAGCGCTAGGCCGCTTCGGAGCTGGCGCCAATACATCGGATTACCGTCGCCGTTTTCAACGAAATCGACCCGAAACGGTCTTCGGCCATGCCGGACAGCGGCTCAACTTACTGCTATAAGCGTTGAGCTTCCTAAGATGCTGTCAAAACGGGCAACTTGCCTGAGCGCAGCCGAGACCTGCGGTCAATTGCCCAACGACGTCATCTGAATGCCGCACTGTCTGACATTTACCGTATTCCTCCGGCGGCGGCCGTCTTGTGAAGTTCGAGCGTCTTTCTGAGGATGTGACCTTATGTATGGTCCGGCCGTGTGTTGCGAGAAGATTCGTCGAATTGGCGGCGGCGGTCTTGCATCTATCCACCCGGAGGCACGTGTCTGGGCTACCTACCGAGCCCCTGCAGCACCAGCCGGTTCAGCCTTGCTGCAAAGGCCGTCGCGTGCTCCGGCAGTTCGCCGTCCAGGATCTGCGCCTGTTCGAGCAGAAGCAGGCTGAGGTCGTCGACGGCCTTGGAGCCGGCCTCTGCCCTGGTAATCGCCGCCACCATCGGATGGCGCAGGTTGATCTCGAGGATCGGCTTGGTGCGCATGCCGCGGTTCTGCTGCGACAGAATGCGCTCCAGTTCGCGACTCGGGCCGTCAGTGCCTGCGACGAGGCAGGAGGCGGAGCTGGTGAGGCGCGTGGAAGCCTTGACGTCACTGACGCGCTCGCCGAGCGCGGCCTTGATCAAGGCGATGGTGGCCGCTTCATCGGCGGCCGGCTCGTCCTCCTTCGCCTCGTCCGTTTCGTCGACGCGCGGGATCAGGTCGAGATTGAGGTCGCCCTGGCTCAAGGACTTCAGCGGCTTGCCCTCGAACTCCGATGGCATCGAGGTCCAGAACGCGTCGACGGGATCGGACAGCAACAGCACCTCGATGCCGCGCGCGGTGGCGGCCTCCAGCCGCGGATTGGATTTCAGTCGCTCGATGCTGTCACCGACGAGATAATAGATCTCGGTCTGGTTCGGCTTGAAATCGGCGATAATCTGCTTGAGCGAGCGCTTCTCGCCTGACGTGGTAGTGAAGCGCGACAGCGCCAGCAGCTTTTCGCGACGCTCGAAATCCTCGTAGATGCCTTCTTTCAGCACCGCGCCAAAAGCATCCCAGATCTTGGCAAAATTCTCCGGGTCCTTCTCGGCGAGGCTTTCGAGCTCGGACACGACGCGGGTCGCCACGGCTTTGCGGATCTGCGCGAGCTGCGGATTGTTCTGGAGCATCTCGCGGGAGATGTTGAGCGGGAGATCCTCGCTGTCGACGACGCCGCGGATGAAGCGCAGATAGCCCGGCAGCAGATCGGCATCATCGGTGATGAAGACGCGGCGGACGTAGAGTTTGACGCGGCCCTTGCGATTCGGCTCGAACAGGTCGAACGGCTTCGTCGACGGTGCGAACAGCAGCACGGCGTAGGAGTGGCGGCCCTCGGCGCGGTAGTGCAGCGTGATCGCGGGATCGCCGAAGGCGGAAGCGATCTGCTGATAGGCCTTTTTGTAGTCGTCTGCCGTCAGCTCGGATTTCGAGCGCTGCCACAGCGCGCTTGCCGAATTGATCTGGCGCGGCTCGCCCTCACCGGGCACAAGCTCGATGGGAAACAGGATGCTGTCGGAATAGGCACCGACGATGCGCTCGATCTCGTAGGTCTCGAGATACTTCTTCGCGTCGTCCTTCAGGTGCAGGACGATCTCGGTGCCGCGCGCCACGCGCGCTGCGTCCTCGTCGCTGGCGCGGGCGATCTCGAATCCGGAGCCGCCGGAGGACGTCCAGGTCCAGACGTCACTCTCGCCGGCGCGGCGGCTGATCACGACGATCTTCTCGGCGACCATGAAGGCAGAATAGAAGCCAACACCGAACTGGCCGATCAGGCCGAGGCCGTCCTTGGCCTCCTTCAGCTTCGACACGAACGCCTTGGTGCCGGAGCGGGCGATGGTACCGAGATGGTCGACCAGCTCCTGCCGCTCCATGCCGATGCCGTTGTCGGCGATCGTCAGCGTATTCGCCGGCTTATTCGGAATGATACGGACCTTCAGCGCCTCGCCCTTGCCAAGTAATGAAGGGATCGCGATAGCCTCATAGCGGAGCCTGTCGCAGGCATCCGACGCGTTCGAAAGAAGCTCGCGCAGGAAGATGTCGGTCTCCGAATAGACGGAGTGCACCATCAGGTGCAACAGCTCGGACACCTCGGCTTGAAAGGGCTGCGTATGCACAGCCGTATCTGACGTCGTCATGCATTCACCGGATCACAATTGGGTAAGGGGAAACCCGGATATAGCGCAGAAATACGATGGATCAAGAGTCGTGATGGGACTGTTGACCTTTCCCGCCTGTGGCTGGAGGTCGGCCGAGGCCCACTGAAGGGCGCAAGCGGGAGGCTCCGCGCGGCCACAACGAGCCGTCGACCACAGAAGTTCCGACGTGGCCCTTGAGGAAATGTCCCTGAAAGTCCGTGGTCCCCGTTCCCGCGACCGAGTGCTTCGGAATAACCGTCGCCTGCGAAGCTATGAGGCGTGGCGACCATGAGGCCATCGCCACGAACGCACGATCCGCAATCGATACGCTGTCCTATCCGCGCCGTCACCGAGCTCACGATCCTGGCGACCGACCATCCCTGGCTGCTGTCGATCATCGCCTGCGCCTCGGCTGGCGCCAACATCGTCGACGCGCAGATCTACACCACGACCGACGGCCGCGCGCTCGACACCATCTCGATCTCGCGCGAATACGACCGTGACGATGACGAAGGCCGCCGCGCGACGCGGATCGGCGAGATGATCGAGCAGGTGCTGGAAGGCAAGCTCAGGCTGCCCGAGGCGGTGGCCAAGCGCGCGGTGCGCAGCAAGGCGCGGCCGTTCGTCGTCGAGCCCGAAGTGACCGTCAACAACCAGTGGTCCGACCGCTACACCGTGATCGAGGTCTCCGGCCTCGACCGGCCCGGCCTGCTCTACCAGCTGACGACCGCGATCTCGAAGCTCAACCTCAACATCGCCTCGGCGCACGTCGCGACCTTCGGCGAGCGCGCCCGCGACGTGTTCTATGTCACCGACCTGCTCGGCGCCCAGATCACCGCGCCGACCCGGCAGGCCGCGATCAAGAGCGGGCTACTGCATCTGTTGTCGAGCGAGGACCAGGCGGCGAAGCCGGCAGCATGACGCTCCGCCCGCTCTAGCCGAACAGCCGCATCAGCAACGCCTTGCCGACCGGCGCCGCGCGCACGCCGTGGAAGGCGCGGACATATTCGCCGGCATAGAACGCGCGCACGACATTGATCCGCGTCGCAACCGCGTCCTCGAAGCGGACGCCGAAGCCGTCGCGGCTGCGGCGGACCACGGTCGCGGTCACGCTCTGGCCGTAGACATTGCACTTGATCAAGGCGCCGATGGCGGGCGGGGCGGGATCGATGAAGCGCGCGCCCGAAATCGAGATGTCGGCCATCCGCAGCAGCCGCGGTTCGGCGCCTTCGTGAACCAGGATCGGCTCGTCGCGCTCGAAACGCTCGGCCTTGCGGCGCCGCGGCTGCTCGATGCAGATGAAGCACACGATCGCGAGCACGACGCAATTGTACAGGCTCCAGGCCAGTGCCAGTCCGCCATAGGCGATGTTTTCGCCGCGCAGGTGCAGGATGAAGGCGTAGGCGATCGCCACCAGCGTAATCAGCAAGGCACCGCCATAGAGCCGCAGCAGCGGCCACTCGATGAAGCGGCGGTTGCGGTCGCCGCCCTTGGCGGTCACCTTGAATTTGTGGCCCTGCGGCTTGACGAGGCCGGTCACGACCGCCTTCATGACCGCCGGCGCCGCAATGTATTGCGAGACGTCGGTCATGATCGCAAGCGAGCGGCCACGCGATATCCAGGCCATCGTGAAGGCGTGCCAGACATAGAACGGCAGGAAGTACGTCAGCAGCTCGAACAGGTCGGCATGGACCGCCTTGATGCCGAACAGCAGAAAGAGCCAGGGTACGACCAGGCCGAAAGTCTTGGTGCTATAGACCGCCGCCCAGCTCATGAAAGCGTCGACCAGCGACAGCCGGTCCATGAAGGCGAGCCTGGATTGCCGCGAGAACGGCCCGCTGCGGCCCCTGAAGATCTGCATGAAGCCGAGGCACCAGCGCCCGCGCTGGGTGATGTATTCCTTCAATCCCTCCGGCGCGAGGCCGATGGTCAGGCGCTCGTTCAGATAGACCGTGCGCAGACCCCTCTCCTTCAGCCGCAGCGTGACGAGATAGTCTTCCGTCACCGAATCGGTGGGGAAGCCGCCGATCTGCATCAGGCCGGAGAAACGGATCAGCGATGAGGTGCCGCAGCAGAACGCGGTGCCCCAGGCATCCTTGGCCGGCATCAGGATATCGAAGAAGAAGCGCTGCTCGTCGGGCCAGACGTCGGTCGCGGCGAGATTGGTCTGGATCGGATCCGGATTGATGAAGTGCTGCGGCGTCTGCACGACGCCGACCGTGCCGTCCTGCATCAGGCTGATCGCCCGGGTCAGGAAGTCCGGCATCGGGACAAAATCCGCATCGAGGATCGAGATGAACTCCGGCCGGTCCGGCAGAGCGGAGACGTGGTGGAGCCCATGATTGATGTTGCCGGCCTTGGCGTGCCGGTTGTCCGGACGGGTCAGGTAATTGCAGCCGAGCTCCTGGGCGAGCCGGCGCAACCAAAGCCGTCGCCCGTCGTCGAGCACCCAGACGCGATAGTTGGGATAGTTGAGTCCCGTCGCGCCGATGATGGTGCGCTCCAGGATCGCCTTCTCCTCATTGTAGGTGCAGATGAAGACGTCGACGAGCGGCGCATCCGTCGGGGCCCTGGATCGGCGCAAGATGGCATTGACCTCGGGCGAGCGGTCGATGGTTCGGCTGAGGAACAGCAGCGACAGGCACACCGCGATCATCGAAGCCGCCTCGGCCGCCACGAAGGGATAGCCGACCACCGCGTCGGCGGTGAGTCCCAGAGGCGGCAAGGTCTGGGTCACCCGCCAGACGAAGTAGTGCAGCAGCAGGACGAACGACATGCCGGTCATCATGATGCGGGCCAGCGTGTGCTCGCGCCGGAGCAGCGGCAGGATCGCAAGGCAGGCGCCGAAGGCAACCAGGCCGGGCGCGAATGCCGCCATCATGGCTTTGCCGCATCCGTGTTGAACACCACCCGTCCGGTGCGGCCGACCGCGCATTCCTTGCCCGTGCTGTCGAGCGCCGGCATCGAGACCGTCACCCGGTAGGGCTCCTTGTTCAGCGCATCCGGATTGATCGCAAGGTTCGCGGGCGCGCCCGATGCGCCGGTGAGATTGACGATCTCACCCTGGATCGTCGCGCTGCCGTCATTCGGCTCGAAGATCGCTTGCTCGCCGAGCCGGAGGCGGTTGTAGACGCCTTCGGTGACATTGGCGGTGACCACGGCGCCGCTGCAATCGAGCAGCTTGAGCAAGGGCTGACCGGCCCGGACATCCTCGCCGGGCGACGTCATCATCTCCCAGATGCGTCCGGCGACCGGCGCCTTAATGTCGGCTTCCGCCCGGTTGACGTAGTGGAACTGTTCGACTGCAATCTCGTGCGTGAGCCAGTCGATCTCGGCGTCGGCATGCGCCAGATCGGCGCGCAGATCGCTGGCGCGCTGGCGCATCTCCTCTTCGCGTTGCGCGGAGCTCGGCCGATCATTGTAGCTGTCGCCGAGATAAGTGCCGCTCCCGACAGCGGTGAGCTCAACCTTGGCGGCGTCGAGCCGGCGGCGGGCGCCGATCTCGGTCTGCTGGGCGATCGCCTGCTCGCGCGTCAGGCGGGCCATTTCGACCGTCGAGACGCTGCCCGATTTGATCAGTGACGAGGCCCGCTCGACGGCGGCCACTGCCTCCTCCCGTCGCGCGGCCGCGGCCTCGATCGCCGACTGGATTTCGGCAATGCGCGCCTGGAGCTGGAGGAGGCGACCGTCGCGGAACTGGGCCGCCTGGCGCGCAAGGTCCTGTTGCGCCGTCTCGGCGGCCGCAAGCTTGGCGGCGAAACTCGGGCGCTCATTTTCCATCCGGGACATCTGCCGCCGAAGATCGTCGAGCCGCACGCGATCGCCGCGCGCGTTGACGACATGAAGGATCGCATCGCCCTCATGGACCACGCTGAGTTGCCTCGAGCCTTGCGGCGGCTTCGCGCTCACGGTGCCGTCGATCGGCGAGCGCAACGTCACGATCCTGGCGTTGACCACGGCCTCGACGCTCGAGGTCTGCAGCACGGCCTTCAGCGGCAGCCATCCGAAGACGGCCACGATCGCAAGGCCAATGCCGACCTTGAGCAGGCGGCGAACCCACCGGCCCGAGCCTGCAGGTGCTTCGGGATGGGGAGCGCTATCGCTGACCGGCTCGCTCACCGGCTCGTCGTGCGCCGGCTGCAACCGATCCTGCAAATCGCGCTGCAATCCGCATGCGCCCGCGTCCTTATCCTTGGTGACGGAAACTTTGTCTTCAGGAGAGGGCTTCTGCTGCTGTGCCTGATTCATTGACCGGCCCCTGAATTGTCAGTGCGGGCGGGGTTCAGAAACCGTAATCCTGAACGGCCAATGTGCTTTTGGGGTGCCCCTTCGACATGGGAGCACCGTCCCACCGAACGGGGCCGTTATACGCTGGCCCATTGATGGCCACTGATGCTATCTTGCTTGGGTTTCTGAGGCCCAACCCTATGGTTGCACACAACCTATACGTTTGCAACAGTAATTTTCTACTCAGAATGCAACGAAACCCCGCGCGCTCGTAAAGCGGTTGCAAGGCTCGACGCTGACGGAAGACACGGTGAATTGGCGTGGGATCCGGACGCCGATCGGCGTCCCAAGTGCTTGATTGACTTCGCGCGTGCGGGGTCAATTCAGCGTCGATTCACAAACAGGCAGAGCGTTTGTCGTCTCCCTCACACCTGTGAGCGTGCCGCGCACGATACCACTTGCAGCGGCCGTTCTCGATTATCAGAAGCACCGAGTGAAGAAGCTCAAGAAGCCGGGCCGGAGGTAGCCTAGAAATGGCGCACGCGATTATCCGTGGAAAGAATGGTCGCCGATATGAAGTGGATTTTGACGACGCGCCGGTACGCGTCGAAGTTCATGCCAGTGAGGAGATCATCGATGATTTTTGTGGAGGCAGATTTTGAAGCGCACCCGGAAGAACGGCGACGTTTTGCGATAATCAGCATCCCCCGCCACCTGTTCAGCGAGGCCACGGGTCGGACTGCGCGACGCGCAGCGAAGGATCGTTAATGCCGCGGCCGCGCACTCTGTGGCGTCTCCCCCTTCAGGCCGCAGCCATGCGCTCCCTACCGCGGTAGCGGTTTAGTGCAGCATTCATTCCGGCAACGTCGGCCCGACATAGTTCAACAGCGATCGGGACATCCCCGAGTGCGCCGTTTCCTGGCACTTGCTCGGGTTGTCTTTTTCATTCCCGAACTGGCCCGAGTCGCACGATGTAAGGCGACATCTGTCTTCGCTGCTCGTTTGGTCTTTCTGGCAGATATCTTGCCTTTTTGCGCCTTGGACTGTTGGGGTCTCTTTGAGACTGTAAAGGCAGGATTTGGGGTATGGGGAGTTTCGGCCATCTCCAGCCCGAATAGAGCGGCGACATCGCCTTCATCAAGCACCTTCGCCGCGCCTGGCGCCGTTGTTAGCGGAGAATCCTGTCCAGCGCTGGCGAGCATTTCAGTTTCATCCACATCACGCAGCACAAAAAGAAGCTGAGGCTTTTCATCTAGCCGGGCACCGACACCATACAGTGCTGCCGCAACGTGCTTGCACATGTCCGCCCAGTCCGGACAGCTGCAGGACAGCTTGATTTCCGTCGGCGACGGAAACAGGCCGTCACCCTCTCGACAGACCCGGTCCATCACGCCTTTCGCCAAGCGGCCCTGCAGGAGCTCAACTAGCGAATCGACGGTCCCGGCGCAGTCCCGACAGATGGATTTCCAGCGTGCCCGCGTAACCGGTGCAATGACAATCTTGATTTGGTAGAGCTCAGACCCGGCTACCATTGCCGAGATCTCGCCCTTGGCAATTTGCAGGTCGATAACGGAGCCGTTTCGAACATAGGTCCGGCCGCGCGGCAAGCGGTTCTCATAGTCGCTGTAGCGTTCAAGGTTGACGCACCAAGATCTGCCCCAGAAGCTCTTGGTAATTGTGCGGCCCTCGATCCTCACGGGCGCAACCGATCGTCCCTGCTTCTTGAGCTTGGCCAACTTGCGTTCTGCCTGTCGCCGCTTCTCAGCTACTGGCACGTAAGCATGCCACCCGTAGTAGCTCATTCATCCCCTTCCTTCATCGCCGCGCCCAAATCGAGAGTCACGAGTCTAAGCAACTCCTCATCTTTCATCTCAGTCAACAGGATGTCAGCTCCGCCGCTAAGAAAATCCCCAGCCAATTGTTTCTTCGACTCAATCATATGGTCGATCTTTTCCTCCACGGTGCCGCGACAAACGAACTTGTGCACAAGCACGTTCTTGGTCTGTCCGATCCGGAAGGCACGGTCGGTGGCTTGGTTTTCGACAGCCGGATTCCACCACCTGTCGAAATGAATGACATGCGAGGCCGCTGTGAGATTGAGCCCGGTGCCGCCTGCTTTGACCGAGAGCACAAAGAACGGGACGTCTTCGTCTTCCTGAAATTGGCGCACCAGGTCCTTGCGCTTCTTAACCTCTGTCTCACCATGCAGGACGAGGCCGGGCCTTCCGAATACGGAGCCCAGGAACGCCACTAGTGGCACCGTTGTCTCCTTGAACTGGGTGAAGATAAGTGCCTTCTCCTGCCGGGCGGCAACCACTTCCGCGATGTCGCGCAGACGCACAAGCTTACCGCTATCCTCCTCATTCCACGCACCGTCGCCGAGCCACTGTGATGGATGGTTGCAGATCTGCTTCAAACGCATGAGAAAAGCTAGGACGATGCCTCTCCGCTTTATTCCATCGACCTCTTCGAGATGGCCGGCCAGTTCCGCCACTGCTTGCTGATAAAGCGCCGCCTGCTTGCGGCTCAAGGGGCAGAAGGTTTTCACCTCGGACTTGTCGGGCAGGTCGGCAATGATGCTCTTGTCGGTCTTCAGCCGTCGCAGGATATAGGGGCGCACCAGTTCGCGGAGCGGACCGTAAGGGTTATGTGGCCGGTCGGCGAGGCGTTTGACGAATGCCGAAAATTCCTTCGACGATCCCAACAGGCCAGGATTGATGAAGTCGAAGATCGACCATAGGTCGCCGAGCCGATTCTCGATGGGCGTGCCGGTCAACGCAATGCGCATTTCTGCCCTGAGCCTCTTGACCGATTTTGTCTGCTTAGCGCCCGGGTTCTTGATGGCCTGTGCTTCATCGAGCACCACAAACCGCCATGATGTAGTTTCTAGCCAAGGCGTACGCGTCAGAAAGCCGTAGCTCGTGATTACGAGATCGACATCTGCGCATCTGTCCGCACTGTAAGTGTTCAGTTTCTCGGACGGCGCAGCCGATGGATGGACCACGACTGTTTTCAAGCTTGGCGCAAATCGGGAAATCTCGGCGGCCCAATTGGCTAACAACGAGGCGGGGGCTACGAGCAGGCACGGTTTCCGTGCCATGTCCTCATTCTTGATCACCAGCAGCAGCGACAACACCTGGATGGTTTTGCCGAGCCCCATATCGTCGGCAAGGCAAGCCCCAAGCTTGAGCTGCGTTAGCAGATATAGCCATTGCACACCCGACTGCTGATAGGGTCGCAGCGTACCCTGAAAATATTGACCGGGGTCGACCCGCATGAGCCAATCGGGATGGCGCAAGGTCGCCAGCGTCTCCGCCAGCCAGGGGCCGGCAACGGTCTGGCTCCAATCGATGTCGGCTGGTGCGGCAGTTTTATCTCCGGCAATGCCAGCCCCAGCCAGCAGACGCATCGCCTCACCGAACGAAAGACCCTCGGCGGCGGCGCGGCGCTCGATGGCCTCAAATTGCTCGAGTGTGCGATGCAGTCGTTCATGATCGACCTCGACCCACTTGCCACGGATTAAGGTCAATCCATCGGAATGCGCCAGGAGTCGCTTGATCTCGGCCTTCGAGAGGCTTTCGCCCTCGAGCGTCACCTCCATTCGGAAGTCGAGCAGCGCGTCCATCCCCAGCTGTGATGGCGCATTGCCCCCGACCGTTGCTTTCACTTGCGGGCGTGCGGGGTGGTTCATGCGCCAACTCGCCGGCATTCGCACGACCACCCCGGCGCTTTCGATTGCGGGAACATCCTTCAGGAATTGCAGCGCCTGTTGTGGGCTCCAGCGCAGCGGATGAAAGATATCGCCGGCATTGACCATCGTCTTCAACCAAGGGCAACTCTCGGCGGCGCGCTGGACGGGCATCAGCAGCGAGAGCAGGCGTTGGCGGTTCCTCGCACCGGCATACTCCTGCAAGGCTTTGCCGAGCGGCAGATGCTGGGCCTTGGCCTCAGCCGAGAGTCGGGTCGTGTAGGTCGCAAGAAACGCGAACGGGGCTTCTTCGTCCTTCCGGTTCTCCGCGAGGTTGAAATGAACGCGCCCAACCAAATTCCAAGCCGGATGACGGCTCTTGAGGAACTCCTGCAGGGAGAGCTTGGCTTGCACCAACTCGGCATCAAAGGCCGCATCCATACCTTGCCAAAGATTGGCCAGGACAGACGTCGTCAGGTATTCCGCGCCGGTCATCGGCGGAACAGCCGCTGCCATCGTGTCCAACTCGCCATCGGCGGGGATCGGCACAGGCGGCTTGGTACGGCCGTCTCCAACACAAGGAAGCGCGCACAGCGCAGTCATGTAGCGCATTCCAAGCGCTCGCCAATACGACAACACCGGTGGGAGAACCGTCGCGACTTCGTCGGCGCCGAGCCACAACAATCCGTGCCCTGAGCCACGTAAAAATGCTTTCTCCAGCCGCAAGCCCTGATTGGGCTCCAACGCAGGAGCTTGCGCCGTTTGTCGCAGTGTCAGCAAACCATGCGGGGTAAGAACGGGTTCCAGCGTCATCATGACGGTGAGACCTTATGATCCCACCGGAAATGTCCGCGATTTTGGGGGTGAGCCGCGCGCCACATCGAGATGTAATTCGCCATTCTGTCACGAAGTACCGAGCATGGGCGCGGTCAGCAACTCCTTGACCCGCATGAACTGCTGAACGCACTCCGCGACTGCGGCCGGACTCTCCGGCAGAAGATCATCCTCCTCCAAAACATCGACATTCCTTTCGTTTTGCGAACGCTCGATTTGCGCCAACTGTGCGCCGATCTCATCCGGCGCGAACATGCGTCTCACCTCGGAAACAAACCGCGGCAGTTCCCGCGCGAAGTCGGGATGGCTGGAGGCAGTACTGGTAAAACTCATCAACTTCTCACCGACAAGGTAGTCGAAGGCCGCCGTGAGCCCGAATCGCGCCTTGATCGTTTGAGCCGCTTCGCACTGTTCGATCCAAATCTTATGCGCTTTGCCCGCATTCATAGTCGGCCCTCATCTTGTCGGCATCGATGCTATTCTTGACGCCAGCCACTCGTTCAATTTCGACCACCTTCGCCGCCCGGAAACGTTGCGAACCGCGATGGCAACGGCTTTCTTCTGACCGACCAGCACGACCAGCTTCTTGCCCCGGGTGACGCCGGTATAGAGCAGGTTTCGTTGCAGCATGGTGTAGTGCTGCGTCATCACCGGGATCACTACGGCAGGGTATTCCGAACCCTGGCTCTTATGGATAGTTGCTGCGTAAGCCGGCACCAGCGTGTCGAGCTCGCCAAACTCATAAATGACCGAGCGGCCGTCGAAGCTTGCGGTGAGTTCGCTGTCTTCGGAACTGACATCGTCGATATAACCGATGTCACCGTTATAGACCTCCTTGTCGTAATCGTTTTCGATCTGCATCACTTTGTCGCCGGACGCGAACGTCCAACCGAAGCGTTCAACCTTGCGCTCGCCGGCGGGGTTCAGAGCCGCCTGCAGTTCAATGTTTAGCGAGCGCGCACCGACGCCGCCCCGGTTCATTGGACACAGAACCTGAATGTCCCGAATTGGGTCGAGGCCGAAACGATTGGGGATCCGTGTCTTCACCAACTCGATGATACGCTGTACGGCGGTTTCTGGATCGCCCGCTTGCACGAAGTAGAAATCGCTATCCGTGCCGGGCGGGCTGAGATCGGGGATGGCCCCCTGATTGATGCGATGTGCGCTGATAATGATGCGGCTTTGCGCGGCCTGCCGGAACACCTCGGTGAGACGCACCACCGGCACAGCACCGGATGAGATGACGTCGGCCAGCACTTGGCCTGGCCCAACCGAAGGAAGCTGGTCGATGTCGCCGACGATCAAAAGGGCAGATCTGTCTGGCACGGCCTTGATGAGTGACTGCATCAGCACGACGTCTACCATTGAGGCTTCGTCGACAACAAGCAGGTCGCAGTCGAGCGGATTGTCTTCGCCGCGCTTGAAGCCGCCGCCCTTGGGGTCAACCTCCAGCAGCCGGTGGATCGTCCTGGCCTCAAAACCGGTCGCTTCGGTCATGCGCTTGGCGGCGCGGCCGGTCGGCGCGCATAGCAGGAGCCTCACGCCCTTTGCTGCGAGAATGCGGAGAATACCTTTGACGATGGTGGTCTTGCCGACACCAGGACCGCCGGTCATGACCAACGCTTTGGACATCAATGCGAGCCGGATCGCAGCGACCTGGCTTTCGGCAAGGGTAAGCCCGATCCGTTGCTCGACCCAAGGCAGTGCCTTGTCTGGATTGATCCAGGGCCAGGGCAGTGTGCCATTCGCAAGCCGGATCAGTCGCTCGGCAATCGAACGCTCCGCCCGATGCAGGCCCGCCAGAAATACGCATGACGTTTCGCCTACGCTGTCCGCGATGACTGTGCCTGCTGTCCGTTCGAGATCAAGCGCAATGCGCACCAGTTCCACCGGGACCTCAAGCAGCTTCTCGGCAAGCGGCACCAGTTCATCCGTCGGCAAACCGCAGTGCCCTTCGTCCATCGCCTCGGTCAGCCCATAGGAGATCCCGGCCCGAACCCGAATCATTGCGGTCTTTTCGATGCCGAGTTTCATCGCGATCGCGTCGGCAGTCTTGAAGCCGATGCCGCGAATGTCACGCGCGAGGCGGTAGGGGTTCTCGGTCATAACCTGTACGGCGTCCGCGCCATAGGTCTTATAGATGCGCACCGCCCGCGCTGTGCCGACGCCATTGCTGTGCAGGAAGACCATGATTTCGCGAACGATCTTCTGTTCAGCCCAGGCGGCCGTGATCCGGTTGGCCCGAACCGGGCCGATGCCCGTTACCTCGCGCAGGCGTTCGGGCTCCGCCTCGATGGTATCGAACACTTTCTCACCGAAGGCGCGCACCAGCTTCTTGGCATAGACTGGCCCGATGCCGCGGATCATTCCGGAGCCGAGGTATTTCTCGATGCCGTCGAGTGATGTCGGTTCCGAGGTCTTTAAGAACTTCGCCCTGTACTGTTGGCCATGGGTGCGGTCATTGACCCATTCGCCCGATGCGGTAATCCACTCGCCAGCGGAGATCACCGCGGCGTGCCCGACTACAGTGACCAGTTCGCGGTGGCCGCGCGCCTTGATCCGCAAAACGCAGTAGCCATTCCCGTCGTTGTGGTATGTGACGCGCTCAACAAGGCCAGCAAGAACTTCCCGGCTTGATGGTTTCGGCTGCGGTTTCATGCGGATCGTCGCATCATCTGTTCCGTCGCCGAGAGCACCATTTGCGGACAGCTCTCTTCCCCGAACCCAATTTGCTCAGTTGGATCGTCGTTGGCAAGCCACCACGGTGGTCAACCCCCTTCGGAGCCCACCGAGTTGGCATGCATAGCGTGACTGCATGGCCGATCAATGGGCGTCCGGCGATATGTGTCGGTAGCCGCCGTGCGGTGCAAGAATCGAACTGTAAAGGAGACCAGCCAGTCGTGATTTCGCTTTGCGGTTACCGCCGGCCGCGGCAACCTTGGTCTCGACCAGCAGCCGATCAATCGTGGCTGCGCTGACGCCGAGCACCAGTGCTCGATCGGCCTGGTCCTAGCTTGAGCCGGCCATGCCGCTCCAGCGAAGGCAGCAACGTCGGAATCATTACCCTGAGCCGCTTGCCGCAGATCCGATCCGAGGCCTCCCATAGCGCCACCAGTGTGAATCTGCGTGGGGTCCGGAGGCCGATCGGCGTCCAAGTGCTTGATTGACTTCGCGCGTGCGGGGTCAATGTTCAGCGTCGATTCACAATCGCCCCCCGGGCAATTACGGGTGCCGCAACGAGCGCCTTGCAGTTGCGCTGCGGAAGAAGCAAAAGGAGGCAATCTTAGCATCGGCTTTTTCAATGGCGTTACAAAAGCAAAAGATCACCAAAGACCAGCTTCATGAATTGATCCTAGACCGGTTTGGACTGACCAACTTCTTTCAGGTCAGCGAGGACAGGCAGCTCGGGTTTCGCACAACTGTGGTAGCGGCGCCGGAGGATCTCTGTGAGTTACATTCTCGGCTCGAACGTATTTGCAGTGAGTTGCGGCCAAGATTTGAGTTAGAGTAAGTCACGACCTCAGGCGGGATCTTCGAGGGGCTTTCGGCTGATTGGCGTTGGTCGAAGTATCTATATCTGGGCTCCGGTGTGTGTGTGTGCGCGTAAGTTCACAGAAGCATCGCAGACCGGGTGCTCCATATTCTTCGCGAATATTATTGCGGTCGTTCATATTGGTGACGGAGTTTACGGTGAATTACATGGCACCGATACAGGCTAGGTTCCTCGTACGAAGAGGAAGCGTCGACTGGATGGTTTATGATCGGGATCGCAAGGGGGCGGCCCAACTGAAGGATTACAGCTTGGCTGAGAAGCTGACGAAGGAACAAGCCGAGCAGATTAAGCAGCGGCTGGAGACGGCTTGACCGACGTTTGCAACGACTACCGGTGCTCGCACAACGTCCAGATGGACGCGGCGAGATGGCCGGACGAGATGCGGCTATCCGGTCTCCAGCCGCGGTTCACTTGCACAGTCTGAGGCAAGCGCAGCTCAATCATTCGTTCGGTCGATGAGCCGCCAAGGATGGGCACGCGCGGCTGACGGGGGCTACCCTGCCCAAGTTTGGCCGACATGGCCCACATGCTGGTACGAGCCATCTAAGGGGCTATCCGTTGACCTTGGCGGTGTCGTCCGGCAACGTCGTCGCCAAGGCTCTCACGCGCACATTCGGTCAATGGGTGCGAAGTGGTGGCGGTCGGAGTGTGCAGGCTAGCTGAAGCATCATTCCAACGGGCCGCGCCAAACTCGCGAGCGTTTGTAATCTTACAAATGTCACAGCCGCTGGCTAGAAACGTATCGACTGATCAGCACGGGCTCTTTCAATTGGCCATATTGCGATGGCGGCGAGCGAAGAGCACGCTTGCGGAATCCGGGGCGGCGGCTCGCAAAGGAGTACAGATGTTCAAGAGACAGGTGTCGGGCCGCCAGCTTAAGTGCGCAACCAAGCGACGTCGAGCGAAGCCGAAGCGAACAGCGCGTCGTCAACTTGACGGAGCGTTCAACTTTGCAACGCGCGTATTGTCAGATTTCGACCCAACCACGGGAGTCAAGGGTGAAATACGGGACCGTATGGTCAGGACGGCGGAAGGGCGCTTCTATTTGATCGAAGGTCCAGACATCAAGCCGGGTGCTGGTGAAGTCGTAACGCCTTATAGGCTCGAAGATGTCTTTGCGTGGTTGCAGGATTGTCCGGAGCAAATCGAGCGGACAGTGATCGTCGGCAACGCCAATTGCAATCTTTTAGAGCGCTGAGTTCTGCTTTGGGCGACAAAGGCGCGGGGCGTCAGACGACGCCCTGCGCATTACCGAGTTCCCGAGGGTTTCGTCAGCTTTCCGAAAGCTTGCCCGAACAACAAGCTGTTGCAATGAGAATCAGTTACGACAATGCCCCCTCCGACGGGCAGAGTCCGGCCAGCAGCGCGATGCGCTGACCGGGGCTGCCATGCTGCTTACGGTCGCTTTAGCTGCTCAAGGACCAGCCTCTTTCGCTGCTGACGAGAGGGAGTGAGCCAGTCAGGCGCCCCCCGAGCGCGGCCCCAAGGACAACCCCACCGGGAAAATATCTCGTCAATGCATGTAAGCAGCGCCGGCTCGCGTAGTTGCTGCGCATGAAGCGCAAGGAGATCACAGAAAACGAGGCGACTGCTCGTCGGTCAGTGCATTGTCGGAGACTGCCTCGGCAGCGATTCAAGTCACATGATCGTCTTCGTCTCGGTCCGCCTCGAGTTGGTCGGCCTCGTCCGACGCCGGCACAGGAAACTCCCCCGCCAGCATTTTGTCCTTGCCGAGCAGGCCGGCGTCCTCCAGCGCTTCCATGTCCGGAAGATCGCGCAGCGTCTCCAGGCCGAAGTGCGACAGGAACGCCTTCGTCGTCACATAGGTGTAGGGCGCGCCGGGCTGGGGGCTGCGCGGCCCGGCAGCGATGAACTCCAGTCCGCGCAGACGGGCGATGGTATCGCGGCTGACCTCTTTGCCGAAGAAGGATGACAATTCGCTGCGATTGATTGGCTGGTAATAGGCGATGCAGGCGAGGATCAGCGCCTCGGTCTGCGATAAAGCCTTGTCGTCGCCGGCAGCGCCGATCGCAGCCCGGATCGCCTCGGCGAAGTTTTTCCGGGTCCGGTGCTGCCAGCCGCCGGCGACGGATACGAGCTCGTAAGGTCGGCCGCGCAGCTCATCAGAGATGTCGTCGATCAGAAAATCGATGCTACAGTCGCGGCCGACAACGCGCGCCAGAACTTCGCGCGTCACCGGCGCGGGCGAGGCGAAGATCACGGCCTCGACCCGGCCCATCCATTCGCGCCAACGCAGCTCCGGCGGCAGCTCGGCCAGCTCGATGTCGAGATCCTCTTTTGGCCGCGCGCGCCGCCCCAAATCACCCTCCCAAAATGTCAGAGCCCATACAGTCGGAAGGTGGGGCGGCCGGTCAGCTCGCGCACCGCGCCGAGCGAGACGAGCCGCTCGAATAGCCGCCGTGTGCTGCGGTCACTCGCGGTCCTGCCGGCGCCGGCCGCCTGGGCGTCCTCCATCAGCAGGATCGCCACCATCATGTCGGCATCCTTGGCCCGCAACTTCGGCGCGGAGGCAAGTAGCCGATGGGCGCGCCGCACGAGGTCGGCGTAGAGATCGACGGCAGCAGCAGCGGCGCGCGCAAAGGCCAGCGCGCAAGTCCTCGCCCAGGTCTCGTCGGGGCCGCCGGCCTTGCCGGCCGCGCGCAGCTCGGCGCGGCGCAGCTGGCCGGCGAGCAGCGGCACCGCCATCGGCCATTTCAAGCGATGGGCGAGCACAATGTCTGCGAGCCACAAGGCGAGCGGTTCGCTGTCGGGGACGACGCGCAGGCTTATCGCCGCGATCTCGGCAGCGGCCGCGACGGCGCTTCTCTGTCCTGCCGCCAATTTCGCCGCGGCGGTGACGACGTCCTCAAGCGCTTCATTGAAGCGCAGCTCGAACAGCGAGGACAAGGTAAGCATCCAGTCCGTCGGGGCCATGGCGGCCTGCTCGCCGAGATACCGCCAGGCCTTGAGGATGCGTCCGCCCGGCCCCGGGTCGTTGGTCTCGCGGCGCAGATACCAGGCGTCACGCAACGCCGCTTCGTCCTCGGTGCGACCACCCTGGCGAGCGAGGACGGCGGCGTTGGCGAGCGCCAGGCGTTGGCGCCAGAGCTGACCGAGGGGGTGCTCGCTGCGGGCGATCGGGTGGACCGCGGCAAGCGCGCCGCCGGCAAAAAACGTCGCATCGTCAACCGGTTGGGCGGACGAGCCCTGCCGCGCCCAGCTAGGCACAGGCGGGACGGTCGGCGGGGACTCGGGGATGATTCGCGCGTGAGAGAGCATGGCTAAGGGTAACAAACGACGGCGCTTGTGACCATTTATTTCGATAAAACCGCCGCGCCCGTCGGTGGATAACAACGACCGATAATGTTGCATTATCGTTCGTTTTATCCATTATATAGAGCATGCCCGTTGTCAGCGCCCAGAACCCGGAAAATCATGCTCCAGAGAGCTCTCGACCGCGTGAGAGCCCGGCGGCAGGCGTCGATCTTTCGGCGGGGGAGACGCCGGACGACAGCCGCGCCGCCCTCCCCGCCCCTGTTCCGGCAGTACAATCCGGCCTGCCGGCGCATCTCGAACGGCTCGCCGATCGGGCCCGCGAGTATGTCGACGCGGCGAGTTCGGCCAACACGCGCCGGGCCTACACCTCCGACTGGAAGCACTTCTCCGGCTGGTGCCGGCGCCAGGGCCTTGAGGTGCTTCCGCCCTCCCCGCAGACGGTCGGGCTTTACATCACCGCCTGCGCTTCGGGCGCCGCGACGGCCGATCGCCAGGCGAATTCGGTCGCGACGATCGAGCGTCGGCTCTCGGCCCTGACCTGGAACTATGCCCAGCGCGGCACGCCGCTCGACCGCGCGGACCGGCATATCGCGACCGTCCTCGCGGGCATCCGCAACACCCATGGCGCCCCGCCCCGGCAGAAGGAGGCCGTGCTGCCGGAGGACGTCATCGCCATGCTCGAGACGCTCGATCGCGGCACCCTGCGGGGCTTGCGGGACCGCGCGATGCTGCTGCTCGGCTTTGCAGGTGGCCTGCGCCGCTCCGAGATCGTCGGCCTCGACGTCCATCGCGACGACACCGAGGACGGCCAAGGCTGGGTCGAGATCCTCGACAAGGGCATGATCGTCACCCTGCGCGGCAAAACCGGCTGGCGCGAGATCGAGATCGGCCGCGGCTCGTCCGACGCGACCTGCCCGCTCGTTGCCTTGCAGACCTGGCTGAAGCTCGCGCGGATCGGCCATGGACCGATCTTCCGCCGGGTAACCGGCCAAGGCAAAGACGTCGGACCGGATCGCCTGAACGATCAACAGGTCGCCCGGCTGGTCAAACGCGCCGCGCTGGCCGCCGGGGTGCGCGCCGATCTGACCGAAGGCGAACGGGTCGAGAAATTCGCCGGGCATTCGCTGCGCGCCGGCCTCGCCTCCTCGGCCGAAGTGGACGAGCGCTATGTCCAGAAGCAGCTCGGGCACGCCAGCGCTGAGCAGACCCGCCGCTATCAGCGGCGTCGCGACCGCTTCCGGGTGAATCTCACCAAGGCCGCGGGCCTTTGACCGCCGAATACCGGCCTCGCTCGCACCACCGCGCACGGTCCGCTTTCCTCCAGACGGATAGACCGGACCTGACTGGCGCACATGCGGCAATTACCATGGATATCCCAATATGGATATGATAGATATCCACAAGGAGATATCTCATGCCCCTGTTCATTCGTGACGATCAGGTCGACGACCTCGCCAGCCGGCTCCAGGCCATGACAGGCTCGCGGACCAAAACAGAAGCCGTGCGTCTCGCGCTCGAGCACGAGATCAAGCGCCAAACTGAGAATATGCTGCCGAGCCAACGAATCGGCAATGCTCTCGCGATCGTCGCTGGCATTCGGGCCAACGCTGCGGAGCGCGGCCTCGCTGGCACGGACGATTTCGACATGAAGGCCTTCACCGACGAGATGTGGGGCGTCTGATGTTCCTCGATGCCTCGGCCATTGTCGCTATTCTCGGCGGCGAGCCGGATGGACCCGAGCTCGCCGGCCGCTTGAACGGCTCGAAAACGGGCTTCTTCGTCTCACCCCTCGTATTGTTCGAGTCGGCCGCGTCGCTTGCCGCGAAGCTCGCCCGCGAAACCGGCTTACCACGCGACGCCGCCCTCCTCGCCAAGGCGGAAACCGCGGTGCGGGAATTCGTCATCGGGCTCGGTGCACAGGAAATTTCCGTCTCGTCGGATATCGGTCGCAAAGCCCTCGAAGCGGCGCAGACCTATAGCCGCCTGGTCGATCATCCCGCGCAGCTCAATTTCGGGGACTGCTTCGCCTATGCCTGCGCCAAGGCTTACCGAATCCCGCTCCTCTACAAGGGTAACGACTTCGCGCAGACCGATCTCCGATAGCGCTGTTTGCGGAAAGAGGCGGGTGCGTTCGGGCTTGGAACGATCAAAACTTAAACTGTGTGGGGACGCCGCTCTTCCCGGATGAGGGCTTCAAGGTCAACGTCGGGGTCGCGACCGCTTCCGGGTGAATCTCACCAAGGCCTATGAGCGCCGAAACAGCCCCATACCTCCTCCAGACGGAATGGCCCGGAACTGTAACCGGCTGATGGTGCTCACGTCGTGCGCGGCACGCTTTGGTGGGGCGTGCTGGTCTCGACCTCACGGCGGGCGATCGCCACGAAGCGCCGCTTGACCTCAGTAAACAGCTTTGGCGGCAGCGCGCCGTAATAGCCGCTATCGCTGTCGATTGGCCGAAGGTCCGGGCCCGGCCAAGTAAAGCGATTGCTCTCGATCAACACGATCCAGGAGCGCTCATCATCGAGCCGGAGCCGCGCCTTCACCGCAGGCGGAATCTCGATCGCATCGGCCGGATTCGCTGGAGGGGTGTGGGTAATCGGCAGCACTCGGACGATGGACGTGCCCGCTTCGTCAGTCGCGACGATCGCCAGCACGAGGCAGGGCCGATCCTTGTCGCCCTCCTCGCGCCCTTCACGGTGCTGCCAGTCCCACAGATACGCGTACGAAAAATCCAGCCGATCCGAATCTCAGTCGGCAGCATGTTTTGCGTCGAGTTCAGCGTTGAGGTGCTCGGAACCCGGTGCCATCTCCGAGGCTTCGACCGCGGCGATGTCCGCCTTGCTCAGATCAACGGTGCGCTGAACACGGCGCTCGCGCTTCGACAGCCGCACGAAATCCTCTATCCTCCTAATTTCCGCAGTATACGGAAATCCCGGTAATCCCGCAAGCCCCGGAGTTCCACGACGAGCTCTGGTCCGCCAGCCTGATGTTGGGCATTGGCAAACAGAACTCCGACAAGCTGTATGCGGTTTACGAATTCAGGTTTGGTCGACGCGCCAACTCGGGCGAAGCGAGCATCTTGTTCATCACCTCCCCCATCGCCATTCGGAGCTCGTCCTGGGCATCATTCAGGCCGACGTGGCCCGTATAGGCCGCAAGTACCGCGAATTTCAGTGCGGCCAACATGGCGGCTTCGCTGCCCAGCTCGCGTGAGACCTGCTTCGCCGGATGCTTCTCCAGCACGGAAAGAGCAGACAGGGTAATCGTCTGCCCGAGTTCGTCAATCAGATCGTCGAACACCGCAAGCTCAAGATCGTCTTCGGAGCGGCTCGGCCGCGGCACAGGCGGGGTGTTTTGGACGGCAAGCGTCACTTCGCCCACCACCGCATCCACCAGGCCAACGATCTCGCCGGCGCGCGCGTCGAGCTCGTCCCATGGGATACACCGTGTCCCGAGGCCTTCCTGAGCCCGATGCTCGGCCGGGGTGCGCGCCGCGATCCGGGCGTTAATCGTGAGACCCGAGCGATCATCGCCAAAGATCGTCATGATCCGCACCCGAGCCGGGCGGTCGCTGAGGCTGCGCAGCTCCTCGGCCCGTTCGAGGGCGGATGCGATCGCGCCGCCGACTGATGTCGTGTCTCTGGTCAAGTCGCCCTCCCCGGTCTCTGCCCGAAAACCGTAGCCGAGTCGTCTGCTACGACTGAGTCCTTCCTGGCGCCGTTTCGGGTCATTTCGGCCGCCTGGCCATTGAGGCGCGCAATTCGGCATTGGCTTGGTAGGCGCCGGGTTGCGTGGGTTTGCCCGGCTCGGCGGGACCACCCGCGGGCGGCGGGGTTGGCTTCGACCCGTCCAGCTTGGCGCGCAGCAAGGCCATGATCATCGGCCAAACGGAGAATTTGCCCGCCTTGGCGCGGTCGGTCAGGCTTCGCAGATAGCCGCCGGCGCTGTTGATCTGGTCCGCTTTCTGGTAGATCGCGGCCAGCGTAATCGCGGCCTGTTGGTCACCCAGCACCTCCCTGGCCTCGCGCCAGGCGCTCGGGCTGATCCCCAGCTGCGGCCGGGCAAGCTCCGCCGCAGCCACCAAATCCTTCCAGTGCCGGATTTCGCTGCCTTTGATCAGCCAGCGCATGTTCGGGCAGGCATCCAACACAATTCCCAAGGGGAGCTCGCGTTTCGGCAAGCTCCGCAGGTTGTGGTTAGCCGCGGCGTTGCCGCCCGCTTCATCTTCCTTCGCTAGGCCTCGTTCAGATTCAGATGAAGGATCTGGATTTGAATTCTGTATGTGGCAACCAGAATGGGACTCATTGGCGTCCGGATTCTGTGTTTTGGCGAAAGTTTCCAATAGCTCACGGATCTCACGCCAGAGCTTTTCCATTTCGCCGCCGAGGCTTTCCAGGAGCCGCCGTGGGGCAGTCCGCGGAATCCGCCCGGCGATCTCCTGGTAGGCCTGCTGAAACCGCTTCCAGTTTCCCGGGACGCCCTCGTCCAGCCCGGCTTCGATCATCTTGACGATGTCCCGGCGCAGGATGGTGAGCCGCTCCTTGGCAACGCGGAACGCCTTCTTCTCGGCCTGCACGGCGCTCGCGAGCGTCTTGTACTCCTCGGCGCGGGCCACGATCGGAGCCAGGTCAAAGCCGTAGGCTTGCTCGATCTCTCCGCCCTGCCCCTTGCGTGCGTAGCGTTTGCCGTTCGGGCTGTCCCTGCGAATGACCAGACCGCAGTCGACCAGGACGGAAATATGCCGGCGCAGCGTCGTCGGCGGCATCCCGTTGGCCCGCGCCATCAGCTGCTCGTTGGAAGGCCAGACGATCAGCTCGCCGTCGGGCTCCAGCGCAGTCTCGGGATGGAATGACAACAGCGCGTGCAGGATTGTCAGCGCACGGTCGGTGGCACCCAGAACCTGGCGCGCCTCCTTGATGTGCTGAAAGACGTGCCATTTGTGAACAATGGCTGTCTCTGGTTTTGCCTTTGCGGCCAGCTGGCTTGAAATCATGCCAAGCGTCATCGGCCGCCGCCCAAAGGGCGTCGTTGATAAGGGTGTCTGCATTGTTCTTCACCTATCGCTAGGCAAAAGAAGTCCGCCCTCCAAAACGAGCGCATGACTGCGGCCGGTTGGGCTTGACACCGATTCGCGGAAGTGGGATTCTGTCAGTCGCCAAACGTAACAGAGAAGGGCTTCCGGAACCTCGTTTCGGGGGCCTTTTTCTTTTGCTGGGTTAGTCTCCTGTCTCCTGTGGAATCGACCCTCTGCGGAACGCCTCGTAGAGTTGATCGAGGTTCTCCGAGAGATACTCGCCGAACGCGCGGGCGTCAGATGTCTTGGCCTTGAGCGCCAGTGTGAACTTCTTCCCTTCGGCTGAAATCTCCGCCGAGAGTGCGCTGTCCGGGGGTGTCCAGTTTCGCCTGCTCGGCTGGTTCTGCTTGCGTGTCGGCTTCGACCTCAATTTGCGGACCAGAAAGTCGAACCGCGCATCGCTCGACAGCGCGGAAAAGGCCTCGTCCCGAATGGTCTCGAGAGCGCGCTCCTGGATTGCCGGGCTATCGAGCAGCAGCTTCAACTCATACCAGCGATCGCGGCCGACGTTCTTCGCTTGGCCGATGGCCTCCAAGATGGGGGGGGGCAGGCCTGCGACCGACAGCATCTTTGAGAGTGTCGTTCGGTCGATCGAGAGCGCGCTCAGAATGATTGCATTGTCTTCGTCGTAACGGAGACGCACAACGTCGGCGGCGAAGAGGGCGCGATCGATAAATGGAACGTCCGCACGCGCGGCGTTCTCCTGACCGAGCGCAAGCACATGCTCTCGATCCTCGATGTCCTTGACGACGGCGCGCACCTTTCGGCCGAGAGCCTGAGCGACTTTCCAGCGGCGATGTCCGAAGACCACCATGTACCGGCCGTCCGACTTCGGATTCGGCCTGACCAAAATAGGGGAGTCCTGGCCGCGCTCGCGGATCCGCTCCAGCAGCTGGTTGAACTCGGCCTCATCGTCAGCACGACGATCGCGGACGAACGAAGCGTCGATCAAGTCGGGCTCAAGCTCGACGACCGTTTCACCCTCGACGAGTTTGTCGGCCCTAGCCGCAAGCTCGTCGAGCGACTTAAGGAGCGAGCGAGACGCGCCTTGGCCGCATAGTCGGACACCGGACGGGACGGCCGTTTGTGATCGGCGGCGACGTCGTCAACCGCGGGCCGCTGATCGTCAAGAATGTTGGCGAAGGGGTTTTTACGAGCCATGACCAAACCTCCCGTTTCGCCTTAGGCTCTTGAAGTCGCAGAGATTTTCGGCGGTTTTGACTGCGGTCAACATTACAGACGCCCCCACGCCCGGTGGATGAGCGCCTGAATCTCGAAATTCACCGCGTCGAGTGCCTCAATGGCACGATCGTAGGTGTCCCGATTGAAGCTGCCGCGTTCGACCTCATACAAGGTCTGCTTCGTCAGTCCTGCGTCCGAGATGGCAGTCGACTTCAGCATGGGGTTCTTGAGGATCTCCTCAGCGAGCATTGACTGCATGAAGCCCAGCATTTGGGTTTGCGGAATATCCGTGGGCTCGAATCGGGTGATCAAATATCGAAGCCAGTCGATTTTGACGGGCGCGCCCTTCTCCCGGATTGCCCTAACGAAGTTTCCGAGCATCAGCAGGAACTGGCTCATGGACATAAGGTCCAGCATCTGCGGATGGACGGTAATCAGAACAGAGCTGGAAGCGGTCAGCGCTGTCAGCGTCAGGAAGCCCAGTTGCGGCGGGCAATCAACTACGACGACATCGAATCGATCGTCTACTTCCTCAAGCGCGCGGCCGAGGCGTTCATAGAACCGCTTCCCCTCGTTCGAGCCCTGCATCGAGAGCGGCGTGTCGTACTCGTATTCCTGAAGCTCGAGGTTTGCCGGGATGATCTCAAGCAAAGGGAAATTGGTCGGCAGAATGACGTCGGCAACGGGCCGACGCTTTTCGTCGTACCGGATCGCGTCGTACAGCGACGGATTCCGATCGAGCTCCGGCTGAAAGCCGTGAAGCGCCGAGAGTGAGGCCTGCGGATCCAGGTCAATTGCGAGCACACGATGCCCGGTCAGGGCGAGATGCTGGCTCAGATGGGCGGCCGTCGTGGTCTTCCCAGAGCCCCCCTTGAAATTAACAACAGCGATAACCTGGAGTTTCTCGCCGGGCTTGCGGGAGGGGACGTATTTCTTCGCGTCTGACCGTCCGTTTTTGTCGAGATAGTGCCGCAGCTCCATCATCTGTTCCGCGGTATAGAAGCGCCTTCCACTACCTGCGATAGTGGGCTCCGGACCTTTCTTTTCGAGATGTAGTCTTTTGAGGTTATTCGGGCTGACGCCGAGATAGTGGGCGACTTCCGACATCGGGAACAGACGTAGCGTCTTCTTCGCGTCCGGAGGAAATTTCTCCAGGCGAAGCTGATCAAGCTTCCTTGAGATCTCGTCGCCCTGTGCGAGGATTTTCTCGTCGAACTCGAATGTCGGGAGCAGGCCCATCCTAATCCACCCACCTAGAAAATAGCGCCATAAAGGGCATAACGTGCCGGTCAGGCGCCAGTATGGGAGATTCGGCCTGTGTGGCAAGTCCTTTAAGGTTAACAAAATCTTAACGGCTATTCTCAGCCGCGCAGAACGAGCGAGTGATTCGTCCGGATTCGTCTCATCTTATCGAGGACTTACGAAGGGCTCGTGGAGTGCGGCCGCGTGGTTTTCTGCCCCGTTAATTCTACAGTCAAAGCGATCCTTTTGGCCTCGACTAGAGCTGCAAGCCCACCAAATCCGACGCCGAAGGCGCGACTCACCGCGACTCGGACCTCGTCGGCCCCCCGGTAATTCAACAGAGCGTACGAGCCGCCGCGCCGTGCTGACTTGCCTCCGTTCACGCGAACGCGACGGAGGATTCGACGAATGCGGGCAATTGCGATCGATGCAAACGAGCACGGCGGATTGGGGTCTCTGGTCGATGAGATGCATCAGTTGCGCGCCCGAGTGTTCGCCGACCGGCTCGGTTGGCAGGTCAAGATCGAGTACGGCCGCGAGCGCGATGAATACGACGCGCTCGACCCGACCTACATCCTGGCCCTGACAGATCTCGGCGAAGTCGCAGGCTGTGCCCGTCTGCTTCCGACCTCGGGTCCAACCATGCTGTCACAGACCTTCCCGCAACTGCTCCCGGGCGGCCGGCTACGGGGCAAATCGACCATGATCGAGAGCTCGCGCTTTTGCGTCGACACGCGTGTCGGGAAGAGGAGGGGAGGCCGGTTCCTCCACGAAGCCACGCTGACGTTGTTCGCGGGAATGATCGAGTGGTCGATGTCGAATGGCTTCGTCGAGATCGCCACGGCAACGGACGTGCGCTTCGAACGCATCCTGCAACGGGCGGGCTGGCCGATGACGCGCCTTGGCGACGTAAAGCTCATCGGCGAGACCATGAGCGTCGCCGGCATCCTGCCGGCCGACCAGGCAAGCTTCGAACGGGTGTGCCCGCCTGGCTATCGGTCCGACCTGCGGCACCTTCAGCGCGTCGCTGCGTGAGCGATATGGCCGAACTTCGTTCACATTCGCGGCTCGTCCGCAAACTCCAGGATGCCCTGGGCGACCAGATCTGCGCCGCGCTCGATGATCCGGCGGTCGTCGAGGTGATGCTCAATCCGGATGGCCGGTTGTTCATTGAACGACTAGGCCACGGGATGACAGCTGCCGGGACCATGCTGGGGGCGACCGCCGAGATCATCATCGGCAGTGTCGCCCATGCGCTGCAATCGGAGGCCGACGACGAGCGTCCGATCATTTCGGGGGAATTGCCGATCGGCGGTCATCGCTTCGAAGGATTGCTGCCGCCCGTCGTCGGCGCCCCCACATTCACGATCCGAAAGCGGGCTTCGCGTCTGTTCGATCTCGAGGATTACGTGACGCAGGGCGTGATGACGGCCGACCACCTTGCGGTCATCCGCAACGCCATCGCTTCGCGCCTGAACATCGTCGTGTCGGGCGGCACGGGCTCAGGTAAGACAACACTCGCCAATGCCGTGATCGCGGCGATCGTGGCGCACGCACCGGAACACCGCCTGGTCATTCTGGAAGACACGGCCGAGATCCAGTGCGCGGCCGACAACGCCGTCTCGCTTCACACGAGCGACACGGTCGATATGGCCCGCTTGCTCAAGAGCACGATGCGTCTGCGGCCCGATCGCATCATCGTCGGAGAGGTACGCGACGGCGCTGCGCTCACGCTGCTCAAGGCGTGGAATACCGGCCATCCCGGCGGCATCACAACCATTCACGCCAACAGCGCTTCTTCGGCGCTGCGCCGTCTCGAGCAGCTCACAACCGAAGCCAGCCAACAGCCCATGCGCGAGGTCATCGGCGAGGCGGTCGATCTGATCGTCTCGATCGAACGAACGGATCGCGGCCGCCAGGTCCGTGACGTGCTCCATGTCGAGAGCTTCTCAGCGGGCCAATACCAAACCCAATCCTATACCCCGAAGGAGGAACGCCATGTCGCTTAACCGCATGATGATTGTAGGTGCCGGCGGCGTGCTGCTTGTACTCGTGATGTTGGATCCGGTTTTTGCGTCGACCAGCGGCGGCGGCAATCTGCCTTGGGAGAGCCCGCTTCAGCAGATCCAGCAATCCATCACCGGTCCAGTGGCCGGCTTCATCGCGCTTGCAGCTGTGGCCGTTGCAGGCGGCATGTTGATCTTCGGCGGCGAACTCAACGACTTTGCGCGACGCCTCATGTATGTCGTGCTTGTCGCCGGCATTCTCCTCGGCGCCACACAGATCGTGGCTCTATTCGGTGCGAGCGGCGCGTCGATCGGTGATGTCACACGCTCAGCGGCAGGGGACCTCGGCCATGGCTGAGGTCGGCGCCAATCTTCGACGCAATCGTATCCATCGCGCGCTGTCGCGGCCGAACCTGCTGTTCGGCGCCGATCGCGAGCTCGTGCTGCTGACCGGCCTTGCCGCCGTCATCCTGATCTTCGTCGTGCTCACCTGGTACGCCGCGATCCTTGGCGCAGCGATCTGGATCGTGGTCGTCGCGGCGCTGCGGATGATGGCCAAGGCGGACCCGATGATGCGGCGGGTCTATGCCCGTCACATCTCCTATCGGCCTCACTACCGGGCGACCGCGACGCCCTGGCGTCGCTACTGAGGTCCGCTCATGGTCGCGCTGCGCTCCTTCCGTCACTCCGGCCCGTCCTTCGCCGATCTCGTGCCGTACGCAGGGCTCGTTGCGAACGGCATCGTGCTGTTGAAGGACGGCTCGCTGATGGCGGGCTGGTATTTTGCCGGGCCAGACTCCGAGAGCTCGACGGATGCCGAACGCAACGAGGTCTCACGCCAGATCAACACGATCCTGGCGCGCCTTGGCTCCGGCTGGATGATCCAGGTCGAGGCGGTGCGGGTGCCGACCACGGACTATCCGGCGCGGCAAGACTGCTACTTCCCAGATCCGGTGACGCGGGCGATCGACGATGAGCGTCGCAGCCGGTTCGAGCAGGAAAGGGGACATTTCGAGAGCCGCCACGCGATCATCCTGTCCTGGCGGCCGCCGGAGCGGCGGCGCGCGGGTCTTGCGCGCTACATCTATTCCGACGTCGAGAGCCGATCAGCCTCCTATGCTGATACGGCGATTGAGAGCTTCCGCACTTCGATCCGCGAAGTCGAGCAGTATCTCGCGAGCGTCCTGTCCATCCGCCGCATGGAAACGCGCGAGGTGGAGGAGCGCGATGGCACGCGCATGGCGCGCTACGACGAACTGTTCCAGTTCATCCGCTTCTGCATCACCGGCGAGAATCATCCGATCCGCTTGCCGGATATTCCAATGTATCTCGACTGGCTGGCAACGGCCGAGCTCCAGCACGGCCTGTCGCCGACGGTAGAGAACCGCTTTCTCGGCGTGGTCGCAATCGACGGCTTTCCGGCCGAGAGCTGGCCGGGAATCCTCAATTCCCTCGATCTGATGCCGCTGACCTATCGCTGGTCGTCGCGTTTCATGTTCCTCGACGACCAGGACGCGCGGCAGAAGCTCGAGCGCACCCGAAAGAAGTGGCAGCAGAAGGTCCGCCCCTTCATCGACCAGCTCTTCCAAACGCAAAGCCGCTCGATCGACCAGGATGCGGCCGCCATGGTGGCCGAGACCGAGGACGCGATCGCGGAAGCCTCTTCGCAACTCGTCGCCTATGGCTATTACACGCCGGTCATCGTGCTGTTCGACGAGAGCAGCGCGCGCCTGCAGGAGAAGGCCGAGGCGGTCCGTCGCCTGATCCAGGCCGAAGGTTTTGGCGCGCGCATCGAAACGCTGAACGCGACGGAAGCCTTTCTCGGCAGCCTGCCGGGCAATTGGTACGCCAATATCCGCGAGCCGCTCATCAATACGCGTAACCTCGCCGACCTGATCCCGCTCAATTCGGTGTGGTCGGGCAATCCGACCGCGCCATGCCCGTTCTATCCTCCCGCCTCCCCGCCGTTGATGCAGGTCGCATCCGGCTCCACACCCTTCCGGCTGAACCTGCATGTCGACGACGTCGGTCATACCTTGGTGTTCGGGCCGACTGGCTCCGGCAAGTCGACGCTGCTCGCGCTGATCGCAGCGCAATTTCGCCGTTATGCCGGCGCGCAGATCTTCGCCTTCGACAAGGGCCGTTCCATGCTGCCGCTGACGCTGGCCGCCGGCGGCGACCACTACGAGATCGGCGACGATGCCGACGGCGCGGCGCCGCTCGCCTTCTGCCCATTGTCGGACTTGTCCACGGACACCGATCGCGCCTGGGCGGCCGAATGGGTGGAGACGCTCGTCGCCGTGCAAGGCGTCCTGATCACGCCCGACCATCGCAACGCCATCTCGCGGCAGATCGGCCTGATGGCCGAGGCCCGTGGACGATCGCTCTCGGACTTCGTGTCGGGCGTGCAGATGCGCGAAATCAAGGACGCGCTGCACCATTACACGGTCGACGGCCCGATGGGCCAACTGCTCGATGCCGAGAGGGACGGCTTGCTGCTCGGATCGTTCCAAACCTTCGAGATCGAGCAGCTGATGAATATGGGCGAGCGCAACCTGGTCCCGGTTCTGACCTACCTGTTCCGGCGAATCGAGAAAAGGCTGACCGGCAGCCCAAGTCTGATCATTCTTGACGAGGCCTGGTTGATGCTCGGCCATCCTGTCTTCCGCGACAAGATCCGCGAATGGCTGAAGGTGCTGCGCAAGGCCAATTGCGCGGTGCTGCTCGCGACGCAGTCGATCTCGGATGCCGAGCGCTCCGGCATTATCGATGTGCTGAAGGAAAGTTGCCCGACAAAGATCTGCCTGCCGAATGGCGGCGCCCGCGAGCCCGGCACACGCGAGTTCTACGAGCGTATCGGCTTCAATGAGCGGCAGATCGAGATCGTGGCCACCGCGGTCCCCAAGCGGGAATACTACGTCGCCTCGCCAGAAGGCCGTCGCCTCTTCAACATGGCGCTCGGACCCGTCGCGCTCTCCTTCGTCGGTGCGTCCGGCAAGGACGACCTGAAGCGCATCCTGGCGCTGCAGAAGGCCGAGGCCAATTGGCCCGTTCACTGGCTCAAGGAAAGGGGGATCGGCCATGCCGAGACGCTTCTCGCCGATTTGTAGGACGTTCATCGTCGCCACGATCATCGGATCGCCGGCGGCCGGTCCAGCCTTCGCCGGCGCCGCGGCCGGCGGCGCGACCGAGTTCACGCAAATTCTCAACAACGGCGAACTGGTCAGCCTCGTCGGTCAGTCGACGACGCAGATCAACAACCAGATTCAGCAGATCGCGCAGCTCGCCCAGCAGATTCAGAACCAGCTGAGGATCTACCAGAACATGCTGCAGAACACAGCGCAGTTGCCCTCACATGTCTGGGGGCAGGCCGAGAACGACCTCAAGCAGCTGCAGAACATCGTCAACCAAGGCCAGGGCATGGCGTTCTCGATGGGCAACATCGATGACGTGCTCAAGCAGCGCTTCCAGAGCTACGCGCAGTTCAAGACCAATCTGCCGAACGGCGCGAGCTTCGCCTCGACCTACCAGACCTGGTCGGCGACCAACCGCGACACGATCTCGGGCACGCTGCAGGCGGCGGGTCTCACCTCGCAACAGTTCGCGACCGAGAACTCGACGATGACGCAACTCAAGACCGCTTCGGAGAGCGCCGACGGCCAGATGAAAGCCCTGCAGGTCGGCCATGAGATCGCCGCGCAGGAAGTCGCCCAGATGCAGAAGCTGCGCGGTCTGATCGCGCAGCAGACGACGATGATGGCGACCTGGTTTCAGTCTTCGCAGGCGAGCAAGGACCTGTCGCAGGCGCGCCGGGAGCAGTTCTTCAACGCGACCTCGCCCGCGACCTCCGGCGGCCAGACCATGGAGCCGCGCTGGTGAGACCGTCCACGATCATCATCGTCGTCCTCGTGATCGGCGCCGGCGCTGCAGGAGCCTGGCTCGTCTTCGCGCTGCGCGCGTACGGGCCGGGGCAGCCGGCTGCATCGCGTTCCAGCGACTTCTTCAAATCTCCGCAGGACTACAAGACGTCCGGCGGCCAGCAGATGAAACCGCGTTGGTAGGATAAAGGGGGCAGGGGGTGCGTGGGATTAAACCGGGGTTTGTTCTGATCATTGCGATCGGCATCGTCGTTGCTGCGCATCCGGCACTGGCGCAGCAGGACGGCAGCGTTCTCACGACGCTGGAAAATTCGGTGACGACGGCCGCCAAGGGCTGGCAGACGACCGTCATGCGGGCGGCCAAGTCGTTGTTCTGGATCCTCGCTGGCATCGAAGTCGGACTTGCCGCGGTCTGGCTCGCCATTCAGACCGCAACCCTCGACGCGTGGTTCGCCGAGATGGTGCGGCGGATCATGTTTATCGGCTTCTTCGCATTCGTGCTCGACCAAGGACCGAACTTCGCAAAAGCGGTCGTCGACAGTCTGTATCAGATCGGTGCTGGCGGCGGCTCGGCGTCGCCGGCGGATGTGTTCAACGCGGGTCTCAAGGTTGCCTCCGCGATGTCGCAGAACGCGCAGTTCGGCCTGTTCCAGGACAATGCGCTCGCGATTGCCTCGGTGTTCGCCATGGTGATCGTGGTGATCGCCTTCTCACTGGTCGCGGCGATCTTCGTGGCGGTGATGGTCGAGATGTATGTCGGTCTGCTCGCCGGCATGATCATGCTCGGTCTCGGCGGCTCGTCCTTCACCAAGGATTTTGCGATCCGCTATCTCGTCTACGCCTTCTCGGTCGGCATGAAGCTGATGGCGCTGGTGATGATCGCCAAGATCGGCTCCGACGCCTTGCTGAACCTCGCCAACCAGACCGGCACCGGCAACGACGCCTTTGTCGGGACACTGGCGATCGGCGGCATCTCGGTCGTCGTCTTCATCATCTCGATGTACGTGCCGAGCATCGTCCAAGGCGTCGTGCAGGGCGTCTCCGTCGGCAGCGGCATGGAAGTGGTGAAGCATGCGGGACAGGCGGCGAGCTTCGCGGCCGGCGGCGCCACGCTTGCCATGGGCGGCGCAAGGGCAGGGGCAGCCGGGTTCAGTGCCGCGCGTGCCGACGGCGCCTCGTTTGGCGCAGCCGCCCTCAAGGCCATGACGCAAGGCATCGGCACGGCGGGCGGCGCGCTCGCCTCCGCCGCGCGCGATCAGGCGATCGGCGCGCCGGGCTCGTTCGGCACGTCGACGCTCGGCCTTGCCAACGCCAAGCTCGATCAGAGGGTCGCCCAGAACAAATCGACCGGAAAGACTTGAGCCGATTCAACCCGACAGATGAAACATGGAAAGCCTTTCTCGAATGCCGGCGAATCCGCCCGACAACCCCTATCTCGCCGCGCGCCAGGAATGGAACGAGCGCTACGGCTCCTATGTGAAGGCGGCCGCGACGTGGCGCACCATCGGCATTGTCGCCATGGTGATGGCGGTGATCGGCTTCGCCTATGCGCTGTTCCAGAGCACGCAGGTCAAGCTTGTCCCCTACATCGTCGAGGTGGACAAGCTTGGGACCGCAGCGAGCGCCGGCTATCCGCAGCAGATCGAATATGCGGATGCGCGGGTGGTGCGCGCGACGCTCGGCAGTTTCGTGTCGAACTTTCGATCGGTGACGCCCGATGCAGTCGTGCAGAAGCAATATATCGATCGGACCTATGCGTTGCTGCGAACGTCCGATCCCGCCACGCAAAAAATCAATGACTGGTTTCGCGGCAACTCGCCGTTCGATAAAGCCAAGACGGCGACGGTCGCCGTCGAGGTCAACAACATCGTCGCCCTGTCCAACCAGTCCTATCAGATCGACTGGACCGAATTCGAACGGGACAGGAAGGGAAAGGAAACCGGCGAGCACCGCTATCGCGGCATCGCCACCGTCACGCTGACTCCACCCCAGGACGAGCAGACCATCCGGCTCAATCCGATCGGCCTTTACCTCCGTGATTTCGACTGGACGGCGCAACTATGAAAGGGGCGGGGACGCCGATGCACCCAAACACGATCAGACTTCATGCATGCACTGTTCTCACGGCATCCGCCATAGGCTTGCTGTTTGCCGATGTCAGCGCGCACGCGCAGGGAATGACCGCCAAGGAGCGCAAGGGCACGAGCATCTCGAGCCAGTGGCGCGGATCGACTGGTCTTGTGACGCGCGGAACGGACGGCAAGGTTGTCTTTCTGTTCGGCGAGGTCCAGCCCTCCGTCGTCTGCTCGCCGCTCGAGGTCTGCGACATCGAGCTCGAGGCCGGCGAGGTCGTGCGGGATGTGCTGGTTGGCGACACCGTACGCTGGAAGGTCGAACCGGCGACGTCTGGAGCGGTCGGCGGACAAGCCATCCACCTGATCGTCAAACCGTCGGAGCCAGGGCTCGTCACCTCGATGGTGGTGACGACCTCGCGGCGGACCTATCACATCCAGCTCAAGTCGAATGCCACCCAATACATGGCGCGCATCGGCTTCGAATATCCGGAGGATGTCGCCAGCCGGCTCGCGGACGTCAACGCGCGCATTGGCTCGGACGCAATTCCAGGCGCTGGCGTTCCCGCCGAGCAGTTGAGCTTCGCCTACAGCGTGAGCGGCAGCGCGTCCTGGCGGCCGACGCGCGTCTACAGCGATGGCGTGAAGACCTACATCCAGTTTCCGTCATCGCTCTCCGGACAGGATGCACCGGTCCTGTTCGTGGTGTCGGGCGGCCAGAACCGCATCGTCAACTACCGGCTGAAGGGCGACATGATGGTGGTGGATTATCAGATCGACACCGCCATTCTGGTCTCCGGCGTTGGCTTTTGGAACCAGGACAAGGTGACGATTCGGAGGGGAGGCTGATCATGCGCCAGGTCTCCTCGATGCCTCGGCTCGTCCTTCTCTCCGTGCTCGGCCTGCCGCTCGCCGGCTGCGCGTCGTTAGGCGGCGGCGCCCTGGTGGCGAGCTCGGCGCCATCAGATCTGTCTGGTCCCGCGGCCTCGGCGATCGCCGGCGACATGGTGACGAAACTCGCCGAGCAGGTCGGGCCCGGCTCTGGCACGATCATCCTGAAGCCCGACGGCACGCCCTTCGGCCAGGCGCTGGAGACGTCGCTCAAGAGCTGGGGGTATGCGGTTGCGACCGATCAGAAGACCAAGGGCGAGAAGACCATTCCACTCGCCTATGTGATCGAGTCCTACAACGGTCAGGTCCTGGCACGCTTGTCGACCGGCAGCGTCGAGCTCGGCCGCGCCTATAGCGCAACCGCCGCTGGCGCATCGCCGGCCAGCCCGCTCTCCGTCATGCAGCGCGGCTAAAGGGGGTCATCATGGCGCAATCCCTGAAGCTTGGCGGCGCTCCGGAGGAAGCGGGTTCGACAGGAATCCGTCGCCTGAACCGGCTGCCGATCATCGTCGCCATCGTGCTGGTGGTCGTGTTCTTCGCCGTCATTTTCTATGGCTTGACCTCTCGGGGCCTGTACTTCCGCCGTGAGGCCGGCATCGACACTGCCTCATCGAACCCGGCGTCGACCTATGCCGATCAACTGAAGAAGGGCATCTCGAACGGCATCATCGGCGACCAAAAGGACGCCGAGACATTCCAACCCGCTCCGCAGCAACCCGAATCGCCAAAGCCGGCAAACAATCCCTTCGCCGGCCGATATCAGGCTGAGCCGGCCGGCTCGCAGCTCGAGCCGGAAGTGCTGTGGCGGGCCCGCCTCGAGCGGGAGGCACATGAACAATATTTGCGGGAGCAGCAGCGCGAGCGCATGGCCCGGGTGCAGGCGAACGGTGCCGCCTATGATTCACCGCTCGGCATCAATCTCAGCAAGCTGCAAACATCGAGCGCACCCCTGAGCAATGCAGCACCGTCGAGCACGACGACGACGCCTGGTCCCGCACGCGGTGCGTCGGACCTTTATGCGGCGGCGCTTCGCGCCGGCTTTGGAACGCAGAACATCGATCCGAACGGGCAAATGGCGAAAGAGGGTTTCTTCAACGCGGACCTCAAGAAGCTCGGCTACCTTCCGAACAAAGTGGTCGCGCCAACATCCGCCTACGAGTTGAAACGCGGCTCCGTCATTCCAGCGACGCTGATCACCGGCATCAATTCCGACCTTCCCGGACGCATCACCGCCCAGGTCAGCCAGAACGTCTACGACAGCGCCACAGGCCATCAGTTGCTGATCCCGCAGGGCGCCAAACTTTTGGGACGATACGATTCCAAGATTTCATTCGGGCAAAGCCGCGTCCTTGTCGTCTGGACCGACATCATCTTCCCGAATGGTTCGACCCTGCAGATCGGAGGCATGGCGGGCACGGACGCGGAAGGCTATGGCGGCTTCACTGACCAGGTCGACGATCACTATTTCCAGGTGTTCGGCTCGGCGATCCTGATTGCCGCGATTGGCGCCGGCTTCGATATGTCGATGCCCGCAAGTTCACCTTACGGGTATCAGCAAACGCCGACGGATGCCGCGCGCAACAGTTTCGCTGAGTCGTTCGGCCGCGTCGCCGAGCAGACGGTCAGCAAGAACCTGAACGTGCAGCCCACCCTCGAAATTCGACCAGGCTATGTCTTCAACGTCCTCGTCGACCAGGACATGGTGTTTCCCAGCGCTTACCGCGGATAAGGCTTTGGACGACGAAACGGCGCTCTCAAGACTCCGCACAAACAATCCAAAGGGCCTCGGCACTACGCTTACGAAGAGCTGGCCCCGCAAATTCGGACAGTAGCTTGAGTGGATTTTCTGCCTGACAGCGGCGAGGATTCTTGCTGCGAATCAGGAGCGAAGATGACGAAGAAGAGCCGCCGGACGCATTCTCCGGCATTCAAGGCGAAGGTTGCTTTGGCTGCGGTCAAAGGCGACAAGACCCTGGCGGAGCTGGCGCAACTGTTTGATGTTCATCCGAACCAGATCACGATCTGGAAAAACCAGCTCCTGGAAGGCGCCGCCGGCGTGTTTGGGCATGACAAGACATCGGCCGAGACGCCGGTCGATTTGAAGGCGTTACATGCCAAGATCGGCGAGCTGGCGTTGGAAAACGATTTTTTGTCCGGCGCGCTCACCAAGGCGGGCCTGCTGAGCGCAAAGCGATGATCGACCGCGGTCATGATCTTTCTATCGTGCGCCAGGCGAAGGTCCTGAAGCTGGCTCGCAGCACGGTCTACTATGAACCTCGGCCAGTTTCGGCCGAGGACCTTGCCTTGATGCGTCGGCTCGATGAGCTGCATCTCGATTATCCCTTCGCGGGAGCGCGTATGCTACGATCGTTGCTGCGGCGGGAGGGGTATACGCCGGTCGCCGCCACATCGCGACGCTATGAAGCGCATGGGGATCGAGGCGGTCTATCGTCGCCCGAACACGAGCAAGCCGGCTCCGGGTCACAAGATCTACCCGTACCTGTTGCGCGGATTGAAGATCGAGCGGCCCGACCATGCGTGGGCAATGGACATCACCTACATTCCGATGCGGCGTGGCTTCGTCTATCTCGCGGCGGTCGTCGATGTGTCCAGCCGACGGGTCCTGGCCCATCGCGTCTCGATCACAATGGAGGCGGCCTTCTGCGTCGAAGCGGTCCAGGAGGCGTTGGCGAAGCACGGCAGGCCCGAGATTTTCAACACGGATCAGGGCAGCCAGTTCACCAGCCTCGAGTTCACCGATGTGCTGCTGGACGCGAAGATCGCCATCAGCATGGACGGCAAGGGCGCCTGGCGCGACAACGTGTTTGTCGAGCGGCTCTGGCGCACGGTCAAATACGAAGAAGTTTATCTCCGCGCCTACGACAGCGTGTCCGAGGCGCGAGCGTCAATTGCCAAGTATCTGGCCTTCTACAATCAGGGACGCCCTCACTCGAGCCTTGACGGGCGCACGCCCGACGAGGCTTACTTCGGCACGCAAGCTATGGTGATGGCCGCATGACCGTCGCCGACGATTTTGTCGTCGCTCTGGTCGGGCTACGCCCTCCCGACGCAACGACAAAATCGTAAAGCCCCGCGTTCAGCATAACCCGGCAGGAATCCACTTAAATCCAGCGGGGCGCTGTCCAAACAACCGGGGCCAGCTCTCGATTAACCGACGTACAACCTACCTATATCGGGAGCTGGACTGTGTATTCGCATTGAATAGCAATGCCCAGGACCGCCCCGCCGCAAGGATGGATAGTAAAGATGCGAGCCAATAAAAATCAGGGCAGGACCGGGCTTAACTCGCCTGCTTTATTCGCGAAGACTGCGGTTGACGAAAGACTCTATCTTGGAACCATTGAGAAGAGCCTGCTTGTGCTTGGTACCTTCTGTGCCAATCCTCGACCAATGACACTCGCCGAAGTCTCGCAAGCATCTGGGTTGAACAAGAGTGCAACCCAGCGGGTGCTCTACACATTGCGGGCGCTCAGATATTTAAACCAGAGCGAAACAACGCGCCAATATTCCCTCTCAGCAAAGGCCTTGGATATCGGTAATGCCTATCTTCGGAGCAATCCCATAGTCGAAGCAACTTTTCCATACCTGCTGGAGGCCAACAGACGATCGCAGGAGACGGTCAACCTGACGGAGCTCGATGGTTCCGATATCATATTTATCTCTCGTGTTCCCAGCCGAAACGTGATGAGCTCCTACATAACGATCGGCACGCGCCTTCCCGCTTTGGCCACGGCGCCAGGGCGCGCAATTTTGGCGAACCTTGAGCCCGCAACAATAAATGAGCTTCTGCGCACGATCACTACCAATCCGCAAAAAACTCTGAAACACTTGCACAGAGTGCGTCAAAAGGGCTTCGCCATAGCTAATCAGGAGGCGGTGCCTGGAGACATTTCGACCGCCGCGCCCGTTTTCGGCTATGGCAAAAACGTTGTAGCTGCGGTCAACATAGCCGCTTCAACGGCCAATTGGACACCCGAGAGAGTGGAAGCAAAACTCAGCCCGATTGTAGTTGAGATCGCCCGTCAGATGTCCAACGTCGTTTCCCAGCACTGGCGAAGATGAGCTACGTTTCATTGAGGCATAAATTTTGAAAGATCAACTTCAAAGCAGGACTGTTAGTGGGCATCCCACGACAATATCTGCAGTTCGGCGATTCTCGCGGGTTACGCCCATCCCATAGTTGTCGCGAACGTAGCTCAAGCTTGCGCTTGAGCAATGAGGTCGGAAATCTGCTTTGCAGAGCCGCATGCCATCGTCCAGCCCAGCGGACCGTGACCTGTGTTCAGAAAGAGGTTCGCATAACGCGTGGGTCCGACGAGAGGGGGCCCGCTAGGTGTCATTGGGCGCAAGCCGGACCAATTCAGCGCTGCATCTGCGTTAATGTGGGAGCTCAAAGCTGGCACGATTTTCAGAATGTCGCTCAGGACGCGCTTTCCTTCCTCTTCGTTGACGCTTGTGTCGTATCCGGCGAATTCGGCTCGACCACCCATGCGCAGTCGATCGCCCATGGGCACCATCATCGCATGATATCCGTCATCCATAACGGGGCGTGTAGGTCCGCCCTTCCAGCCATTGAGTGTCACCGTGACTGAATAACCCTTCACGGGAATGATCGGCAATAAGAGGTTCAAAGGCCGAGCCAATATGGGGCTGTAACTGCCAAGCGAGAGAACATACACATCTGCAGATACATCGCCTCGTGATGTTGATATATGCGAAATCCGCGAGCGAGACGCCTTGACGATCTTTAAAATGTTGGTGTTCATCAAGAAGTGTGTACCTAGTTCAGTAGCCAGCCTCGCGATCTCAATGGTGAACTTGTGGGCATCGCCGCTCTCGTCATCCGGAAAGAATACTGCGCCGACGTAACGGTCAATTACAGCAGCGAGGCAGGGCTCTTTCTCAAGGATTCGATCTTGATCGAGCAACTCATACTGGACGCCCCATTGCTGCATCTCGCGGCACATTTGCGCGAACTCAGACATCCGCCCGCCGCGAGGAAAGACCCGCATCGTACCGCAAGTCCTTTGGTCGTAGTTTAACGATGCAACTTCGCGGATACTGCGCAACACCTCCAAGCTCACTTTTGCAGTCCTGATGTTCGAGATCATGCTCGCCTTGTGCCGCTCGCAAGTCGAGTTCGCTAGAAACTTGAGGCCCCATCCGACGATTGATGGTATGGCGCTTGGGTTGATCTTCAACGTGGAGCTCTTGCCGAATAGGGACCTCCCAATCTGCCTCAACGTGCTTGGCGAGTTCCACGGACTAGCATCGCTAGGCGTCATCAAACCTCCATTTGCAAAACTTGTCTCCATTCCTGGCTTGTCGCGACGATCAATAACCGTGACCTCGTGTCCCTTCGTCGCCAGCATGTAAGCCGTTGCGCATCCCACTACGCCAGCACCAAGAACAGCAACTTTCATTCGACTACATCCCTTTGACGTTCTGATATAAGCATCAAGCTGTGCTCACGCGAACTCATTTCGTCGAGGCACATGTAGATCTGACTTGATCGTTTAGATCCTGCGATCGACATCTTTGCGCCAGCATCGGAAGACATGTAGCGCAGGCTCGATGATTCCACGTTGCAACTCCGACATCAAAGTCAGTTTGACGATCGTTGGCGGATGACAATTTAGCAAAGATGACAGCGTTACCGACAGGACCCGCCAGCGCCGGAAAATGGCAACATGCGCCCCGATTCAGAAAAAGGTACAGCCGGCTAACGATCTCGTCGAAATGCCACAACCTCCTGCAGTGCCCATCGAATCGACGGATGCACTTTTCATGCTCCCTCAGCCTGCACCGATTGCAAGTTCTGGCTTCACGGTCTGAAGACGAATGGTGGCGTGAGTATGCCGAGCAATTCTGGTCAGGCTACTGTTGACTACATTGACCAGGTCATCAAGAACAGCGATCGGCTTTTCTTTGCCACTGCGGCCAAATTCTCCAAGCAGTAATAGAGCACAATTCTTGTCGGATGTGGCGCAGAAAATCAACGCGCTGCCATCCTCGTCCCATACAACGAACGCATCGTCAGATGACGTCCCGTGATATTGCTTGTATACCTCAAGCAGCCTCGATCGAATCACTGGATAGTCCTCAGGTGTCTCGATCACGCCCGCGAACGATAGATACGGTAAGCGTGGCGAGCTGCGCAGCCAAACTTTGGTTCCGTCCGCCTTAAGAAACATTCGGCATTCCTAGCGTTTGCCTGGGCTTCAGATCGTCTCGACTGGGATTGCAACGAAGTCCTCGCAGCAAACGCTTTTTCGGCCCAGTGCTCAAGAGTCCGGATCCTTCCAAGTTCTCCACTCGTAATTGCGTAGGATGACATGTCCGGGCCCCGAGCCGATTAGATAATTCGGATTGAGCGGCGTCTTACCGAGAGGCGTACAGATGACATATTGCGGCACCGCAAACCCGGATGTATGTCCGCGGAGATTTTCAATTATGTGCAGCCCCTGGGCTATTGAGGTCCTAAAATGTTCAGCGCCTCGCACTAAATCAGCATGATATAAATAGTACGGTCGTACGCGCGCCATAACGAGCGCGTGGACCAACCGTTTCATAACATCGACAGTGTCGTTGATTCCTTTCAGCAGCACGGATTGGTTTCCCACCGGAACCCCTGCTTCGAGCAGCCGTTGGATTGCTAGTTTAGCCTCAGATGTCACCTCTTTAGGGTGATTGAATTGAGTATTTATCCAGATCGGATGATACTTCCTGATCATCTGACAGAACTCGGGTGTAATCCGCTGGGGGAGCGTCACAGGAGCCCGCGTGCCAATTCGAATAATTTCTACATGTGGAATCTGCCTGAGACGCGACAAGACGTACTCTATCTTGTTGTCGCCGATCGTAAGAGGGTCACCGCCGCTCAACAAGACGTCCCGAATTTCGCGGCGTGCTTCAATGTAGGCAATTCCACTGTCAATCAAGGCCCGATCGCTAACGATCGAATCGTGACTCGCGTGGACTTTGCGCGAGCAGTGCCTGCAATACGTCGGGCACAAGTTGGTCAGGTGAAAAAGCACGCGATCAGGGTACCTATGAACGATGCAGCTCACCCCGGTCTTCCCCTCCTTCCATAGAGGATTCTCGGACTCCACACTTGATTTGTGAAACGATGGAAGCTGATCGATATGATAGATATCAGCGAGCTCTTTGATATTTGGGACAGCCTGGAGGCGAATCGGATCGTTAGGATCGTCCCGGTCCATCAGCGACAAGTAGTATGGACTTACTTGGAACACATATCGGTGACCCACTTTTTGTAGCGCTTCTTCCTCCTCCGGCGAGAGATTCAGGTGATCTCTCAAGGCGTCAGGCGTAGCAATGCTATTAGCAAGCTGCCAACGCCAATCATCCCAAGAGCCATTTTTCAACCCGTTAGCAAGTAGCATGCTAGATCTCCGTGTCGCCTCGTGTGTTCTTGATGAATCATTGGCAAATTGGCGTGAGCGAGAGTCAGCTCCCGCCGCGGTCTACACGCGCTGCTCCGTGCTCGTCACGCACACTCGGCTAAATCAAACATCGTGCCAATTATCGATGGACGAGTGGAAGCGTCTTAGTGCAATAACGCTCGATGTCGCGATGCAGGGACGACGCGTTGTGGCCAAAGTCGTCACGAAGCCTACAGGTTAGACAGCGCTTGGTTGGAATTCCAGCCTAGGAATATCGGAGTATCTGCGTTCCAGCTAGGTCCCGTTCGCCGCGGCTTCCGAAACCGACTGTGGCTTGATACAGTTTCGAACCGGACCTCAAACGCGAGAGACATGCGCCGTTTGTGACAAAAAGACCTTCTTTGTTGCATCACCAAGACGGCATCCATCCTGGGGCTCATGGGACCCTACCGCTTCAGGGTGGACAACGCCCACCTTCGTCGAAGAATGCCTCTGATGGCAATGTTACCGGAGGTGATTATGAACTTATCTCAAAACTGCCGGAACAGGATCAGCGCGCACGGAAGCTGCACCTAGCGCGGGGCAAGCGAGGCGTCTAGAGGACGCCGCTATGCGAAGCTTGCGGGGCGGCCTGAAGGAGTCTGAGCGACCGTCGAGAACACTTGGCGTCCTGCCTCATGTGGATCGTATGCACCAAAATATCTGAACCGCCCCGGGTTTGCCGGAGGCCATTTGGTTTAAGTTATGCCACCATGGCGGGTTGTTCCAGCATGGCGTAGTAGCGTTGTTCGGCTTCGGCCGGCGGGATGTTGCCGATGGGCTCCAGGAGCCGTCGGTTGTTGAACCAATCCACCCATTCTAGGGTCGCGAACTCGACGGCCTCGAAGCTGCGCCATGGCCCGCGCCGATGGATCACCTCAGCCTTGTAGAGACCGTTGATGGTTTCGGCGAGAGCGTTGTCATAGGAATCTCCGACGCTGCCGACAGAAGGCTCGACACCAGCTTCAGCCAGGCGCTCGGTGTACTTAATGGATACATATTGGCTGCCCCTGTCGCTGTGGTGCACGAGCCCGCCACGATGGACCGGCCGTCGATCATGCAGTGCCTGCTCCAGCGCATCGAGCACGAAGCCTGCATGCGCCGTGCGCGAGGCTCGCCAGCCCACGATCCTGCGGGCATAGGCGTCGATCACAAAGGCGACGTAGACAAAGCCGGTCCAGGTCGCGACATAGGTGAAGTCGGAGAGCCAGAGAACGTTCGGCCTTGGCGCCTTGAACTGGCGGTTGACGTGATCCAGCGGGCATGGCGCGGCCTTGTCGCTGATCGTAGTCTTGACGGATTTGCCGCGGATGACCCCTTGCAAACCCATGTCACGCATCAGTCGCGACACCGTGCAACGGGCAACATCGAAGCCTTCGCGCTTGAGCTGGCGCCAGACCTTGCGCACGCCGTAGACGGAGAAGTTTTGATCGAAGACGCGCCGCACCTCGATCTTCAGCGCGGCGTCCTGCCTGGCGCGCACCGACAGCTTGGCGGGATCGCGCCGCTTGGTCACATGGGCGTGGTAGGTCGAGGGGGCGATCGGCAAGACCTTGCAGATCGGCTCGACCCCATGCGCCCCACGATGATCGTCGATGAAGGCGATCATGGCTTGAACCGGCGGTCGAGCTCCGCCATCGCAAAATAGGCGCTTGCCTTGCGCAGGATCTCGTTGGCCTGCCGAAGCTCGCGGTTCTCCCGTTCGAGCGCCTTCAGCTTCTCGGCCGTGTCGGTCGGAACGCCGGCCCGCTGCCCGCTACCGACCTCGGCCTTCTTGACCCAGTCATGCAGCGTCTGCGGCGTGCAGCCGATCTTGGCCGCGATTGACGTAACTGCCGCCCAGCGCGACGGGTGCTCGCCGGCGTGATCCAGAACCATCCGAACCGCTCGGGTCCGGACCTCGGGTGAAAACTTGTTCGTCGTCTTGCTCGTCATGGCTCCATCCTCTCAGGAGTTGGAGCCTCCGGCAAACCCGGGGCGGTTCACTGTGCCATGCTCATCGTTGATTACGACCTCCTCGCTTGACAGGAGGTTGCTCCTGGCAAGTGCATCCATCAGCTCATCGCGGGACTGCTGGCCGTCGCTAGACACATTGGGGCGCAGGCTACCGCGCGACCCCCAATCGGGCATCGCCCAATCGGCCAGGCGCGCCGCTGCCATTTGCTGCTCAAAGGCTTCTTGCTCCGCCCGGTCTGCCTGCTGATCATCCATCAGTGCGTGCTGCACCTCTGAGGAGGCCGCTACATTGGAGGGGTCAAAATTGTGCGGGTCCACGCTAGCCTCTCGTCTACAGATCAACTGAGAAGCCTACCCGGGCAAGCTTTCGAGAAGCTGACGAGGCACTCGCCCGTGAAGCCACGCAGCTCCCAAATCACGAAATCGGGATACGGGGAGTCTCGCGACTCCGCCCCTCCCACACCACCGGACACACGGTCCGTATCCGGCGGTTCGGTGGATCATGCGGGCTGCTGCGCCGCGAGGAAGCCAAGCTGAGTGCGTTGAGGAACGCGATTGGCAGTAACCGGCATGAGGCCCCCACCTAGCCACCCCTCGGCTTGCGCGCGATACAGCCTGGCATGAGCTGATCGGTGGAGGTGGAACGATGGCAAATGCCATGCTTGATGCCAGGCAGGAAGATGACTCCTATCGTCGCGTCGAGGTGATCACTGGGGAGCGCCGACGGCGTCGGTGGACGGGCGAGGAGAAGGCCCGGATCCGTGGCGGAGAGCTTTTGGGAGAGTGCGAACATCTCCGAGGTTGCGCGGCGCAATGGCGTTTCGCGGGGGCTGCTTACGGTGTGGCGACGCCAAGTTGCGGCGGCGGTGGCGGGCAAGGTTCATCACAGTGATTATGACTCTTTGGCGGTGGCTGGATAGGCGCGGCCGAGTTTGGTGCGGGCTTTTTCTGTTGTGAACATCCATTTGATGCGGGCTCGGGTTTTATTCCGCCTCTTTTGCCATGCTGCGATCTCGTTTCGGAGCCTTTTGGGATCTGCGATGCGGCGGCCGAGACACTGGCGCTGTAGCACGCTGATCTCGCACTCGACCATATTGAGCCAACTGGCGTGCTTCGGGGTGAAGTGGAATTCGAGGCGGCGCAGGATGCGCCGGGCCTCGGCGGGCGCGAAGGCCTCATACAGCGCCCCAGGCTTATGGATCGACAAATTGTCCTGCACGACACGGATGCAGGCGGCGTCGGGATAATGGACGTCGACGAGATCACGCATGCAGTGGGCGTAGTCCACGGCGGCGCGGCGGTCGGTGACCTTGACGTTGCGCCAGCCCCGATGTGGATCGAAGGTGACGAAGAGATTGGCGGTGCCGTTGCGGCGATACTCGTAATCGTAGCGCTCGCGCTGTCCCGGTTGGGCCGGGACCGGCTGGCGCACCTCGCCGATCAGCTGGATGGGGGTCTCGTCGAAGCAGACCAGCGGCCGGGCGGGATTCTGCGTCTCGGCGTAGAGGTCGAGCACGTCCTCCATGCGGGCAACGTATTCGCCGTCGACATGGGGAATGCACCACATGTCCCTGCGCCACGGCTTGAGGTCGTTCTCGGCCAGCCGGCGACGCACGGTCTCGCCCGACAGGCTGTTGTGATCGGTGAGCTTGACCATCGTGTCGGCCAGCAGCGTCAGCGTCCAGCGTTTGCAGCCAGCGGGCGGCTTGGCGCATGCGGTCGCCACCAGCAGGGCTTCCTCCTTGCCGGTCAGCTTGCGCTCAGCGCCCGGACGCGGCTCCTCGCTCAGGGCCCGCTCCAGATTGCCTTCCACGAAGCGGCGCCTGGTCCGGCCGACGGTGGAGAGGCTGACACTCACGGTCCGGGCAATCTCCTCGTCGCGGCCGCCCCTATCGGCCGCTCTGCGCCCGCTTCAGCTTGCGGGCGGCGTGCTTGCCGCCACCGAGCATCGCCGTCAGTTCATCGCGCTCGGCTTGGATCAATTCGACCCGATAACGTACATTCATGCTTTGCCTCCTTGTCGGAGGCCGGGACGAATCCAGTGATGAGTCAAAAATCAGGCGCGCACTTCACCGAGAAGCAGGGACATTACCTGGCCTTCATCCATACCTACGCCTACATGTTCGGACGCCCACCCGCCGAAGCCGACATCCAGCGCCACTTCCGCGCCAGCCCGCCTTCGGTCCACCAGATGATTGTCACCCTCGAACGAAACGGCTTCATCCGACGTCAACCCGGCGTCCCCAGACGCATCGAAATCCTCGTGCCGCCGGAAAGCTTGCCGATCCTCGAATGGCTCGGTATCAAAACGTCAAAATCACTGTGATGAACCGACGCATGGAACCTCGCCTGCCACCACCCCCATGGTCTGCGTCGTTATCTTCTGTTCCGGCATGAGCGGATACAGGTCAAGCCGGCCGCTGAATACAACAGCGATCCGGCCGCCGTCATCCATGATTTCGATCCCTTTCCAATGACGAGCGGGTGCTGCAAATCGTTGGCCGGTGAGCGGAGATCCTTTCGGGTTTCCGCTCCCCGTCGCCGCCATTTGTCGCTATGCTGTCGGTTGCGCCGGGGTGGTGGTGGTGGTGGAAGGCGCGGGTGCCGGTTGGGAGTGAGCCTACAAGCTTTGGCAGGCGACCAACTCAACGAGTTAAGGTATTCTGGGGAAACTCGGTCTCGCGGATCACCGCGCCAAGCCGGGACACCGACGAGATCAAGGAGATCACTGATGGCCCACAAGAAACTGGTCAATCAGAGCGGGTTGTTGCTTGCAGTGTTACTCATCACGCGTGTTGGCTCGGAGCCCAACCAGCCCGTGACGATGCGCGGCAGCAGCTGGGATACGTGCTAAACACACATGACACGCTGGCCTTCAGAGGAGCGGACGGCCTGAACGTGGTGGGCTCGAATACGTAACCGCGGTCCTCGGCGCTACGACCACCGACTCTCTACGGCCTGAACGCCGCCGGCAGTTTGATGGAAGCTCCCGTCGGCGACTAACGCGTCCCGGAAATCCGACGCTTTGTCGTGCTTGGACATCGTCACCTTAGACAGTGCGTTTAAGCCTGTCGTCAGGCATAGGCACACGCGAATCCCTTTAAAGCGATCGTCAACCACGACTGTCGCAAGGCCCAGAGAAGCCGGAAACGGACCGGCGCTTCCGCACATGATGCTCCGGTCCCTATCCAATTCTGAACCGATGATGACGCCGACCATGCTGCCCAGTTCTCAACAGGCCCGAGATGTGGCCTATCAGCTTCACGCCTATACCAACGCGCGGTCGCACCAACGGGCCGGGCCGCTCATAATTGAACGCGGCGAGGGCCCCTACGTCTTCGACACGGCAGGAAAACGCTACCTCGATGCGATGGCCGGTCTCTGGAGTGCGGGTCTTGGCTTCAGCGAAAAGCGGCTTATCGAAGCCGCGCATCGCCAGATGCAAATCCTGCCATTCTATCATACCTTCGCATCACGATCGAATGGGCCTTCCATCACGCTTGCCGAGAAGCTGGTGAAGATGTCTCCGGTGCCAATGAGTAAGGTGTTCTTCACAAATTCCGGCTCGGAAGCGAACGATACGGTGTTGAAGCTGATCGCCTATCGATCGAATGCAGCGGGCCAACCTCAGCGTAAGAAGGTCATCAGCCGGCTGCGCGGCTATCACGGCGTCACGATCGGTGCGGCAAGCCTGACCGGATTTTCAGACAACCACCGCTCTTTCGATCTGCCGCTCCCCAACATTATGCACACGGGCTCCCCCCATTTCTACAAAGACAGCCGTGCGGGCGAATCGGAGGAGGCCTTTGCAACGCGTCGGGCCGAGGAGCTCGAGTCGCTGATTCAGCGCGAAGGTGCCGATACCATTGCAGCATTCTTCGGTGAGCCTGTAATGGGCGCGGGCGGCGTCATCGTTCCGCCGCCGACTTACTGGGACAAAATTCAAAGGGTACTAAAAACGCATAGCATCCTTTTGGTCGCTGATGAGGTGATTTGCGGCTTTGGCCGGACCGGAAAAATGTTCGGTTGCGAAACCTACAACATCGCGCCCGATGTAATCGTGGTGTCGAAGCAGCTCACGTCCAGTTATTTTCCGTTATCTGCGATCATAATGAATGACTACATGTTCGAACCAATCGCGGACGAGAGCAATAAAGTTGGACTGCTGGCTCATGGCTTCACGGGCGGTGGTCACCCGGTCGGAGCCGCCGTAGCGCTCGAAAACCTCAAACTCATCGAGGAGCGGGGTCTGATTGCGAACGTTGGCCGCATCGGGGCCTACATGCAGGAACGGCTGCGCACGCTCGTTGACCATCCACTCGTTGGGGAGGTCCGTGGCGTTGGCCTTATTGCGGCAATCGAGCTGGTGCTGGACAAGAAACGGAAAGTCGCCGCTACTACACCGGGCGATGTTGGCAGCATTGCGAGCCGGTTGCTGCACGAGCGAGGGATCATCGTGCGGAATGTAGACGATGCATTGTCGATATGCCCACCTCTGATCGTCAACAAGGATCAAATCGACGAGCTCATCGACGGGATCACGGGCATGCTCCACGATCTTAAGGCGACTGTAGTTAATTGTCGCGAGCCTCACTAGCGTTCACTCAAATCCGCTTAGTGCGCCGCAAGTCCGATTGTCTGGACATCCATCGTTGTCCGTGAACAAGCCTCCAAGCACTTGATTGGGAGTCTGTTTTCCGGTTGCGACGGCATTTGAGATTGCAAGGGATTGAGGCTTCACAGCCCAAAACCCTGCAATTTCGATTTTGGATTTCCCTGCCGCTGCGAACCGTGATTCTGTGCTGCATTGGAGGCACCGATGCGACCAAAGAAGCATAGGACGACAGGCTCGAACGATCTGTTCCGGTCCCGGCTGGAGCAGATCATCAACATGCGACACGAGCTGGTTCTGCTCGCCGGCAGGGTCGATTGGGACTGGATCGACGGCGAGATCGCGCCGCTCTACAGCGACAACGGCAGGCCGGGTATCGCGACCCGATTCGTGATCGGATTGCTGCTGCTCAAGCACATCTACGGCCTGTCCGATGAGGGGGTGTGCGAGCGCTGGGTCCACGATCCGTACTTCCAGTTCTTCACCGGCGAAGAGAGCTGGCCCCGCAAATTCGGACAGTAGCTTGAGTGGATTTTCTGCCTGACAGCGGCGAGGATTCTTGCTGCGAATCAGGAGCGAAGATGACGAAGAAGAGCCGCCGGACGCATTCTCCGGCATTCAAGGCGAAGGTTGCTTTGGCTGCGGTCAAAGGCGACAAGACCCTGGCGGAGCTGGCGCAACTGTTTGATGTTCATCCGAACCAGATCACGATCTGGAAAAACCAGCTCCTGGAAGGCGCCGCCGGCGTGTTTGGGCATGACAAGACATCGGCCGAGACGCCGGTCGATTTGAAGGCGTTACATGCCAAGATCGGCGAGCTGGCGTTGGAAAACGATTTTTTGTCCGGCGCGCTCACCAAGGCGGGCCTGCTGAGCGCAAAGCGATGATCGACCGCGGTCATGATCTTTCTATCGTGCGCCAGGCGAAGGTCCTGAAGCTGGCTCGCAGCACGGTCTACTATGAACCTCGGCCAGTTTCGGCCGAGGACCTTGCCTTGATGCGTCGGCTCGATGAGCTGCATCTCGATTATCCCTTCGCGGGAGCGCGTATGCTACGATCGTTGCTGCGGCGGGAGGGGTATACGCCGGTCGCCGCCACATCGCGACGCTGATGAAGCGCATGGGGATCGAGGCGGTCTATCGTCGCCCGAACACGAGCAAGCCGGCTCCGGGTCACAAGATCTACCCGTACCTGTTGCGCGGATTGAAGATCGAGCGGCCCGACCATGCGTGGGCAATGGACATCACCTACATTCCGATGCGGCGTGGCTTCGTCTATCTCGCGGCGGTCGTCGATGTGTTCAGCCGACGGGTCCTGGCCCATCGCGTCTCGATCACAATGGAGGCGGCCTTCTGCGTCGAAGCGGTCCAGGAGGCGTTGGCGAAGCACGGCAGGCCCGAGATTTTCAACACGGATCAGGGCAGCCAGTTCACCAGCCTCGAGTTCACCGATGTGCTGCTGGACGCGAAGATCGCCATCAGCATGGACGGCAAGGGCGCCTGGCGCGACAACGTGTTTGTCGAGCGGCTCTGGCGCACGGTCAAATACGAAGAAGTTTATCTCCGCGCCTACGACAGCGTGTCCGAGGCGCGAGCGTCAATTGCCAAGTATCTGGCCTTCTACAATCAGGGACGCCCTCACTCGAGCCTTGACGGGCGCACGCCCGACGAGGCTTACTTCGGCACGCAAGCTATGGTGATGGCCGCATGACCGTCGCCGACGATTTTGTCGTCGCTCTGGTCGGGCTACGCCCTCCCGACGCAACGACAAAATCGTAAAGCCCCGCGTTCAGCATAACCCGGCAGGAATCCACTTAAATCCAGCGGGGCGCTGTCCAAACAACCGGGGCCAGCTCTGTTCACGATCAGGTCGCGAACCTTTTCCACATCCCCTATCCCGGAGCCGCCACCGCCGACTTCCGTCGTGCTTCGCGCGAGCGGGCCTTTGCGACTTGGCGCGAGATCTCCATGACAAGCGCTATCGCCGACTCTCGACCTCTGAGAATCGCCTCCTTCGGCTCGGCGGGCGATTAAGTTGACGATGCCCTTAATCTCGGTGTCCATCAAACCGGCAGTGACCTGGATGGAGTTAGTCCGGCCCGCACCACCCTTGCTTTTTCGCCCCCCCGCCCCCCGCGCATTGCCGCGTGGCTAGTCGGTTGCGGATGTGCTCCGTCAAGCAGGTAACAAGCTGTCGGATTATCCGCGAAGCGAAGCCATCACCCATGCTACGCTGCCTCAAGCCTTGGTTTCAGGAAAAGCTGGAAGGTTTGGAATCGCAGGCTCTCATTCTTGCTGGAGAGCTGCCGAAGGCTGAACTCATCCGACGCCGGCCTGCAACATCTATTGTCAACACCTATGGATGCTTACCGATCTTCGCGCACGCAGTTGCTTGTTTCGGTGATCGTCGCCTTGTCGTCGGTGTTGTTGTTTGAGCTGTGTCTGGTTCACCACATCGATGCCTCAAGTCGAACAGTAAAACTCCTCTATCACGGCTATAGGCGCGTCGTTCTTTGAGGAACTCTCGCGCAACATCGTTGGCACGTCGGTTGCTTAAGATGCGTAGAACTCTGTGACGATCATCTCGTTTCGGTTCGGATTAGACGTTCTCAAATCGGTCCAAATGTAGAAGCGATGGCGTTGTCGCAATCAGGTGCTTGGAGGTGTCGTCTAACCGCTCGGGCTTATGGGCGGGCTCTCTCTCGTTGAAATCACCCCGACCATTGGCGGGTGGCGACAGGTACGGAGGATGTTGATGTTTGTTTCGGCGGCTCAGATGGTCGGCCCGTGGATGCGCGGGCACTCGCGAGGAATTCCGGCATGGATCTAGGCCACCGCCTCCCGACCTTAAGCGAAGCTGAGGCGAGAAGCACAGCAGCTGCCCACGAATTGTTAACATCTCGTGAAGAGTTCTGGCGACAGCGACTAGAGCAGTTCAACATAGTTCAGCTTCCGTTTTCTTCGCTAGAAGGCAAGGCTCCGGCGACATGGCAGTCGAGCGTTTGGCTCGTGCCGAGTGCGTTGGCTGAGCTATCTCCCAGTGATCGCACGGAATTCTTGCTAACTGCTTGGCTGGGCTATCTCGCCCGCATCACGGGGGAATCAGAGCTTCAATTGGGATGGACTCCCGTGCCGAGTGGATCGCGAGCCGGCGTGAAAGCGCTCGAGGTGCTTGTCGCGTCTGTCGTGCCGATGGCAATTACTATCGACCTCGATAATGATTTCGCAGAGGCGCGCACGGCGGTCGCGGCCGAATTCGCTCAGCTGAACGAGCAGGATACCTTTGCGCGGGATCTTATTGCGCGATGCCCGACGTTGCGCGGGGTGGAGGCGCTACGATTGCGCCGGCCCTGGCCGATTGGCGTTACGCTTACCGGAGAGAGCTGTTCTGCTGCTGAAGAGTCGGCTTCGAGCTCCAGTTCTGAGATAGCTCGCTCCGGTGAGTTGCTAACGCTCGAGATTTGCGCTCTGGATGGGAACTTCCGATGGCACTTTGATGCAAGTCGCCTGGAGCCGAATCAGATCGAGCGTATGACACAGCATTTGCAGAATTTGTTGTTTGCTGTGAAGGCCGATGCGCAGCAGCCAGTGTCGCGGGTTGAACTGTTGTCATCCTCTGAGCGGGCGTATCTGTTGGAGGAGCTGAACCGGACCGCTGCGGCCTATCCGTCGGACCGGTGCATCCATGAGCTGTTCGAGGCCCGGGTGCGCCAGGTGCCGGATGCGGTGGCGGTGGTCTATCGGGACCAGCGCGTAAGCTATGGCGAGCTCAATGCGCGGGCCAACCGCCTGGCGCATCATCTGATCGCAATTGGAGTGAAGCCGGACCAGCCGGTGGCGATCTGCCTGCAGCGCAGTCCGATGATGGTGGTGGGGCTGCTGGCGATCCTCAAGGCGGGTGGGGCCTATGTGCCGCTGGACCCGGCCTATCCGAGTGCGCGGCTGCACCAGGTGATCGAGGATGCCACTCCGCAGTTGCTGCTGGCCGATGCGGCCGGCCGCGCGGCGCTGGGCGCTAAGGCGCTGGCCGATCTGACGGTGGTCGATCTGGCGGCGGCGACGCCGGAATGGGCAAATCTGCCAGCGTCGGATCCGGACCCGCGCGCGCTCGGCCTGACCTCGCGCCATCTCGCCTATGTGATCTACACCTCGGGGTCGTCAGGCATGCCTAAGGGCGTGGAAATGCCCCACAGGTCGCTTATGAATTTGCTCTGGTCCTCGCCGGAGTGTGACGCGCCAAAACGACGTACACTTCAGTTCACGACTTTGAATTTCGACGTCTCGTTCCAGGAATTGTTCAGTTGCTGGAGGGACGGCGGGCTGCTCGTGCTGGTGCGGGAAGAGATCCGTGCCGATTTCTCCGAGTTGTTGGACTTTGTGTGGAGAGAAGAGATTGAAAGGCTTTTCCTCCCATTCGTGGCCTTGAATCATTTTGCCGAAGTTTGCTGCGCTCGGGGGACGCTGCTGCCTTCTTTGAGGGAAGTCTATACAGCGGGTGAGCAATTACGAGCCACCCCCGAGATCAGGTCGTTCTTCGAAACGCACCCGAGAGCAAGGTTGATAAATCAGTATGGGCCCACGGAAACCCACGTTGTTACTGAGCACCATCTCGCGGCTGATCCATCATGCTGGCCGCAATTGCCTCCGATTGGCCGTCCGATTGCGAACACGCGGGTGTACCTGCTGGACGGACACGGTGCGCCGGTTCCGTTTGGGGCGGCGGGTGAGCTTTACATTGGCGGGCGGGTGTTGCGCGCGGCTATCTGAACCGGCCGGAGCTGACGGCGGAGCGGTTCATCGCCAGCCCGTTTGTGGACGGCGACCGGCTGTACCGCACTGGCGATCTGGCGCGCTATCTGCCGGACGGCAATCTTGAGTTTTTGTGCCGCAACGACGATCAGGTGAAGATCCGCGGCTTCCGGATTGAGCCGGGCGAGATTGCGGCGCGGCTCATCGAGCATGCCTGGGTGCGCGATGCGGTGGTGGTGGCGCAACAGGATGGCACTGGCGAGAAGCGGCTGGTGGCCTATGTGGTGTGTGCGCCTGAAGCTCGATCGGATGAGCTGGATGTCGCTGGAGCTGAGCTGGCCGCCACGTTGCGGGCGCATGTGGGCGCGCATCTGCCAGACTACATGATGCCGGCGGCGTTTGTGCGGCTGGCGGCCCTGCCGCTGACGGTGAATGGCAAGCTCGATCGCAAGGCGCTGCCGGCGCCGGACGATGAGGCGTATGCGCATCGCGCCTATGAGCCGCCCCAAGGCGAGATCGAGGCGGCGCTGGCACAGATTTGGGCCGAGCTTCTCGGTGTGGAGCGGGTCGGACGCCACGACCACTTCTTCGAACTGGGCGGCCACTCGCTCTTGGCGGTGCAGCTGATGGAGCGGCTGCGGGGGCGGTCGCTGGGGGTCGAGGTGCGGACCTTGTTTGCAAAGCCCGTGCTGGCGGATCTTGCCGCGAGCCTCGGCAGTCATCACGAGGTGGCGGTCCCGGCCAACCTGATCAGCGAACAGAGTCCGGCGATCACGCCAGAGATGCTGCCGCTGATTGAGCTGACGCAGGGCGAGATCGAGCGGATCGTCGCCACAGTGCCCGGCGGCGTCGGCAACATCCAGGACATTTATGGCTTGTCGCCGCTGCAGGACGGCATCCTGTTCCATCATCTGTTGGCGACAAAGGGCGATCCGTACCTGCTGGTCTCGCAGATGGCGTTTGCCGATCGTGACCTGTTGGAGCGCTATCTTGTCGCGGTTCAGCGGGTGGTGGATCGGCACGATATCCTGAGGACGTCATTTGTCTGGGAAGGGCTGTCGCGCCCGGCCCAGGTGGTGTGGCGGGAGGCGCGACTGGAGGTGATCGAGGTCCAGCTGGATGCCGCTCATGGCGGTGGAGCCGAGCAGCTCAGGGATCGGTTTGATCCGCGCCGGCTGCGCATTGAGCTTGGCCGGGCGCCGCTGTTGCGGTTTGTGATCGCGCGCGAGCCCGGCAGTGCGCGCTGGCTGCTGCTGGAGCTGCAGCATCACCTGATCGGGGATCACACCACGCTGGAGGTAATGCACGCCGAGGTCCGGGCCGTGCTGGCGGGACGCGAGCATGAGCTGGCAGCCCCGCAGCCGTTCCGCAATCTGGTGGCGCAGGCGCGGCTTGGCATCGATGCCAAGGCGCATGAAGCGTTCTTCCAGGAGATGCTGGGCGACATCGACGAGCCGACGCTGCCGTTCGGGCTTCGCCAGGTGCATGGCGACGGCAGCGGGATCGGCGAGGCGCATCGGATGCTTCCGCAGGCGCTCAACGATCGGCTGCGCGCTCAGGCGCGGCGGCTCAGGGTGAGCCTTGCGAGCCTGTGCCATCTGGCCTGGGGGCAGGTGGTGGCGCTGAGCAGCGGCCGAGAGCAGGTGGTGTTCGGCACGCTGCTGTTCGGCCGCATGCATGGCGGGGCGGGTGCCGACCGTGCGATGGGTCTGTTCATCAACACGCTGCCGCTGCGGCTTGACCTGGACGGGACCCGGGTCGAGGCGAGCGTGCGGACCACCCATACGCGGCTGGCCGAGCTGCTGGCGCACGAGCATGCCTCGCTGGCGCTGGCGCAACGCTGCAGCGGCGTTGCGGCGCCGGCGCCGCTGTTCAGCGCGCTGTTGAACTACCATCACAACACGCCGGCGGCGATCTCCGCCTCCGCAGCCGATAATGTGCTGTCCGGCGTGGAATGGCTGGGCGGGGAAGAGCGCACCAACTATCCGCTAACCTTGTCGGTGGAGGATTTTGGCGAGGCGCTCGGCCTGACGGCGCAGGTGGCGGAGCCAATCTCTGCGGATCGGGTCTGCGGCTACATGCAGCGGGCGCTCGCGCAGCTGGCAGATGCATTGGAGCAGGCTCCCGACAGGCCGGTGCGGGAGCTGGACATCCTGCCACCTGACGAGCGCGCGTATCTGCTGGAGGAGCTGAACCGGACGGCATCGGCCTGTCCGTCGGACGTGTGCATCCACGAGCTGTTCGAGGCGCAGGTTCGCCGTGCGCCGGACGCGGTGGCGGTGGTCCATGAGGAGGAACGGCTAAGCTATGGCGAGCTGAATGCGCGGGCCAACCGCCTGGCGCATCATCTGATCGGGCTCGGGGTCAGGCCGGACCAGCCGGTGGTGATGTCCGTTGCGCGCAACGTGGCGATGGTGGTCGGGCTTTTGGCGATCCTCAAGGCGGGCGCGGCGTACCTGCCGCTGGACCCGGCCTATCCGCCGGCGCGGCTACGGCAGGTTCTCGACGATGCGGCGCCGCGAGTGCTGCTGGCCGATGCGGCCGGCCGATCCGCGCTGGGCGCCGATGCGCTGGCCGATGTGAGCGTGGTGGATCTGGAGACGGCCATGCCGGCGTGGGCAAACCTGCCGGCGTCGGATCCGGACCCGCGCGCGCTTGGCCTCACCTCACGCCATCTCGCCTATGTGATCTACACCTCCGGATCAACAGGCACCCCTAAGGGGGTCATGGTCGAGCATCGCGGAGTGGTGCGTCTGGTGGCGGAGAACGATTTCGTCGAGATCTCGCCGCAGGACGTTTTTCTCAACGCTTCCTCGCCGACATTCGATGCGACCACGTTCGAAGTCTGGGGAGCCTTGGCGAACGGCGCCAGTGTTGTGCTCTATCCTGAACGCTATCTCTCGACGGCAACGCTGGCCCGGATCATCCGAGACCAAGGCATCACTATCGCTTGGATGACTGCGCGGTTGTTCGACGTCTATGTCGGGGAGGGGCGGAGCACCAGTGGGCTGCAGCAACTGCTGGTCGGGGGCGAAGAGGTCTCAGCCAGTTCCATCAGAGCGTGTCAGAAGCGACATCCGACGCTGCGAATCTCAAATGGCTACGGCCCGACCGAGAACACCACCTTCAGTCTCTGCTACCCGGTGCCTGCTCGCTTCGATGGCCAGCAACGGGTGCCACTGGGACGACCAATCCGGAATTCGGTGGTCTATCTGCTGGATGATCATGGCGGGCTGGTGCCGTTCGGTGCGGTGGGAGAGCTCTGCATTGGCGGGGCGGGGTGGCGCGCGGTTATCTGAACCGGCCCGAGCTGACCGCGGAGCGGTTCATCGCCAGTCCCTTTGTGGACGGCGACCGGCTGTACCGCACCGGCGATCTGGCGCGCTATCTGCCGGACGGCAATCTGGAGTTTTTGGGCCGCAACGACGACCAGGTGAAGATCCGCGGCTTCCGGATCGAGCCGGGCGAGATCGCGGCGCGGCTTTGCGAGCACCCGTTCGTGCGCGAGGCGGTGGTGGTGGCGCACGAGGGCCCCGGCGGCGAGCAGCGTCTTGTCGCCTATGTGGTGTGCGCGCCGGAAGCAGCTTCGAACGGGCTGGAGGGAAGCGAGCTTGCCGGCGCCTTGCGCGCCCACATAAGTGCACACCTGCCGGAGTACATGGTGCCATCGGCGTTCGTGCGGCTGGCGGCGCTGCCGCTGACGGTGAATGGCAAGCTGGACCGCAAGGCGCTGGCTGCGCCGGACGATGAGGCGTATGCGCATCGCGCCTATGAGCCGCCGCAAGGCGAGATCGAGATCACGCTGGCACAGATCTGGGCCGAGCTTCTGGGTGTTGAGCGGGTCGGACGCCACGACCACTTCTTTGCGCTCGGCGGGCACTCGCTGCTGGCGGTGCAACTGATCGAGCGTTTGCGGCGGCGGTCGCTGGGGGTTGAGGTGCGCACGCTGTTCGCCAGGCCGGTGCTGGCCGATCAGGCCGCAAGCCTGGGCAGTCATCAGGAGGTGGCGGTCCCGGCCAATCGGATCACCGAACAGAGTACGGCGATCACGCCAGAGATGTTGCCGCTCATTGAGCTGGCGCAGGGCGAGATCGACCGGATCCTCGCCACAGTGCCCGGCGGCGTCGGCAACATCCAGGACATTTATAGCTTGTCGCCGCTGCAGGACGGCATCCTGTTCCATCATCTGTTGGCGACAATGGGCGATCCGTACCTGCTGGTCTCGCAGATGGCGTTTGCCGATCGTGACCTGTTGGAGCGCTATCTTGCCGCGGTTCAGCGGGTGGTGGACCGGCACGACATTCTGCGCACCTCGTTCGTGTGGGAGGGGCTGTCGCGCCCGGCGCAGGTGGTGTGGCGCCACGCACCGCTGGAGGTGAGCGAGGTCGAGCTGGACGGGTCTGCTGGTCCTGGCGCCGCGCAGCTTAAGGATCGGTTTGATCCGCGCCAGCACCGCATCGATCTTGGCCGAGCGCCCTTGTTGCGGTTTGTGATTGTGCGCGAGCCCGGCCATGGGCGCTGGCTGCTGTTGGAGCTGCAGCATCATCTGATCGGGGATCACACGACGCTGGAGGTGATGCGTGCCGAGGTCCAGGCTGTGCTGGAGGGACGCGAGCACGAGCTGAGCGCGCCACAGCCGTTCCGCAACCTGGTGGCGCAGGCGCGCCTGGGCGTTGATGCAAAGGCGCATGAAGCGTTCTTCCGGGGGTGGCTGGCAGACATCGACGAGCCGAGCACGCCGTTCGGCTTGCGCGAGGTGCGCGGCGACGGCAGCGGGGTTCGAGAGGCGCAGCGGATGCTGCCGCAGCAGCTGAACGCGCGGCTGCGCAGCCAGGCGCGACGGCTGGGGGTGAGCCTGGCGAGCCTGTGCCATCTGGCCTGGGGTCAGGTGGTGGCGCGCAGCAGCGGGCGCGAGCAGGTGGTGTTCGGCACGGTGCTGTTCGGCCGCATGCATGGGGGTGCGGGTGGCGACCGCGCGATGGGCCTGTTCATCAACACCCTGCCGCTGCGGCTTGATCTTGATGGGACCGCGGTCGAGGCGAGCGTGCGAACCACGCATGCCCGGCTGGGCGAGCTTTTGGCGCACGAGCATGCCTCGCTGGCGCTGGCGCAGCGCTGCAGCGGCGTTGCGGCGCCGGCGCCGCTGTTCAGCGCGCTGTTGAACTACCGCCACAACACGCCGGCGGCGATCTCCGCCTCCGCAGCCGATGATGTGCTGTCCGGCGTGGAATGGCTGGGCGAGGAGGAGCGCACCAACTATCCGCTGACCTTGTCGGTGGAGGATTTTGGCGAGGCGCTCGGTCTGACGGCGCAGGTGACGGAGGGCGTCTCAGCGGATCGGGTCTGCGGCTACATGCAGCACACGCTCGCGCAGCTGGCGGAGGCGCTGGAGCATGCGCCGAGCACGCCAGTGCGCGAGCTGGACATCTTGCCAGCCGCCGAGCGCGCCTATCTGCTGGAGGAGCTGAACCGGACGGCGGCGGCCTATCCGTCGGACGTGTGCATCCACGAGCTGTTCGAGGCACAGGTTCGCCGTGCGCCGGACGCGGTGGCGGTGGTCTGCGAGGAGGAGCGGCTAAGCTATCGCGAGCTCAATGCGCGGGCCAACCGCCTGGCGCATCATCTGATCGGGCTCGGGGTCAGGCCGGACCAGCCGGTGGCGATCTGCGTTGCGCGCAGCGTGGCGATGGTGGTCGGGCTTTTGGCGATCCTCAAGGCGGGCGGGGCGTACCTGCCGCTGGACCCGGCCTATCCGCCGGCGCGGCTGCGGCAGGTTCTCGACGATGCCGCTCCGCAGTTGCTGCTGGCCGATGCGGCCGGCCGCGCCGCGCTGGGCGCTAAGGCGCTGGCCGATCTGACGGTGGTCGATCTGGCGGCGGCGACGCCGGAATGGGCAAATCTGCCAGCGTCGGATCCGGACCCGCGCGCGCTTGGGCTGACCTCGCGCCATCTCGCCTATGTGATCTACACCTCCGGCTCAACCGGCACCCCCAAGGGCGTCATGATCGAGCATGCGAGCACGGTGAACCTGCTGCATTGGAGCAGCGGCGTGTTTGCGGAGGAGACCAGCCGCATGCTGTTCTCCACCTCGATCAGTTTTGATCTGTCGGTCTATGAGTGCTTCGTTCCGCTGTCACAAGGAAGCACGCTTTATCTTGTCGAGAGTGCGTTGACGCTGGCGCACACGTCCTTGGATGTCTCCTTGATCAACACAGTCCCCTCGGCGATCGCCTCTCTGGTCGATAACAAAGCCGTGCCGCCCTCGACAAGGGTCATCAATTTGGCGGGCGAGCGGCTGAAGGCAGGCCTCATAGAGAAGGCTTTCGAGAGCAGTCGGGTCGAGAAGATCTGCAATCTGTACGCGCCTTCGGAAACCACGACGTACTCGACCTGGATTTGCATGCGACGGGGAGAGACTGTCGTCGAGACGATTGGCCGTCCGATTGCGAACACGCGGGTGTACCTGCTGGACGGACACGGTGCGCCGGTTCCGTTTGGGGCGGCGGGTGAGCTTTACATTGGCGGGGCGGGTGTTGCGCGCGGCTATCTGAACCGGCCGGAGCTGACGGCGGAGCGGTTCATCGCCAGCCCGTTTGTGGACGGCGACCGGCTGTACCGCACTGGCGATCTGGCGCGCTATCTGCCGGACGGCAATCTTGAGTTTTTGTGCCGCAACGACGATCAGGTGAAGATCCGCGGCTTCCGGATTGAGCCGGGCGAGATTGCGGCGCGGCTCATCGAGCATGCCTGGGTGCGCGATGCGGTGGTGGTGGCGCAACAGGATGGCACTGGCGAGAAGCGGCTGGTGGCCTATGTGGTGTGTGCGCCTGAAGCTCGATCGGATGAGCTGGATGTCGCTGGAGCTGAGCTGGCCGCCACGTTGCGGGCGCATGTGGGCGCGCATCTGCCAGACTACATGATGCCGGCGGCGTTTGTGCGGCTGGCGGCCCTGCCGCTGACGGTGAATGGCAAGCTCGATCGCAAGGCGCTGCCGGCGCCGGACGATGAGGCGTATGCGCATCGCGCCTATGAGCCGCCCCAAGGCGAGATCGAGGCGGCGCTGGCACAGATTTGGGCCGAGCTTCTCGGTGTGGAGCGGGTCGGACGCCACGACCACTTCTTCGAACTGGGCGGCCACTCGCTCTTGGCGGTGCAGCTGCTCAGTCGAGCACTAGAAGCTGGACTGACGTTTAGCGCTGCCGACCTCTTCCAAGCCCCTGTTCTGAGGGAGCTTGCATCGAAGATTCATTTGAAGCGACAGCTCAGCAGCCCGCAAGTGATTTCCATTCTGGAAACGGGATCACAGCCACCGCTCTTCTTTGTTCCCACAGGGTTGGGCGATTGTTCCTATGTCCTCCCCCTCGTGAAGGAAATGGACCTAGACTGTCCGGTCTATGCTTTGCCATGGCCGCATTTCGACGACGTACATCCACCAACTCTTGAGGCAATAGCTGCGGAAGTAATGCTAGCAGTTAGAGAGATCCAGCCACATGGACCGTATCGCTTTGCTGGATACTCATCAGGGGCAATCTTGGCTTACGCAATTGCGCAGCAGTTGCTGAATCTGAATGAACCTGTGTCATTCATGGCCTTTATGGATGCTGCGTTACCTGCAAATCGACGAAGCTTATCGCTGACCCAAATGGCACGGGAAGTGCTACTGGATTCTATGGAATTCTTGGAAGATGAGAGCTTCCGATTCTTAGAACGATTTGCTGCAAACAGCTCGATTGGCCAACTGATTCAAAAGGCACAGCAAATTGGGGCGATACCCCTGGATCGTGATCTAGAAAGCCTTCTTCTGACGTATGAAAAGGCCGCGCAGTTCCAAAGGGCACTGGAATTGTATGAAGTTCCACCTCTTGGAATCGAGATCAACCAGTTTTATGTCAACGCGCCTGTCCGCAGCCGTCGTGCACGACGTCCAATAGGTCAGGAAGCAAGTTCGTCGTCGCGGGGGTGGGACAGGGTTTTGCGTCCCGAGGCCATTCACGCCGTGTCCGTTCCGGGTGACCACACGACGATGATGAACATCCCAGAAAACCGCCGAGTTCTGGCTCGATGCCTTTCGATGGCCTTGACCAATTCACCAGACCGTCGGCGGCAATCGCAGGTGCCGCCGAGCTAGTCTAGAAAAGGATACCTGCAACGTTTCTCTGCACAGCAAGCATGACGAGTAGACCAACGACCAGAAATGGTCCGAACGGGTTCGACGTTCGTGCGGTGACGCCTTGCCCGACAACATGGCGGCAGAGTACTGTGGATCGGCGCGGCTTTTTTGGACGCCGATCCCCCGGCTTAGGGGGTCAATATTGCAAACGATGACGTAATTGCGGTCGGCGCCCGCGACTCAAAAAGGTCCGCTATCTTCAAGCCTTCCCGCAATCTCACGAATCGGAGGGGGCCATGAAGCAATATGTTGGGCTGGATGTCTCGCAAAAAGAAACGTCAGTATGTGTGGTCGACGAAGTGGGTCAGATCTTGTTCGAAGGAGAGCTGGCCCCGGTTGTTTGGACAGCGCCCCGCTGGATTTAAGTGGATTCCTGCCGGGTTATGCTGAACGCGGGGCTTTACGATTTTGTCGTTGCGTCGGGAGGGCGTAGCCCGACCAGAGCGACGACAAAATCGTCGGCGACGGTCATGCGGCCATCACCATAGCTTGCGTGCCGAAGTAAGCCTCGTCGGGCGTGCGCCCGTCAAGGCTCGAGTGAGGGCGTCCCTGATTGTAGAAGGCCAGATACTTGGCAATTGACGCTCGCGCCTCGGACACGCTGTCGTAGGCGCGGAGATAAACTTCTTCGTATTTGACCGTGCGCCAGAGCCGCTCGACAAACACGTTGTCGCGCCAGGCGCCCTTGCCGTCCATGCTGATGGCGATCTTCGCGTCCAGCAGCACATCGGTGAACTCGAGGCTGGTGAACTGGCTGCCCTGATCCGTGTTGAAAATCTCGGGCCTGCCGTGCTTCGCCAACGCCTCCTGGACCGCTTCGACGCAGAAGGCCGCCTCCATTGTGATCGAGACGCGATGGGCCAGGACCCGTCGGCTGAACACATCGACGACCGCCGCGAGATAGACGAAGCCACGCCGCATCGGAATGTAGGTGATGTCCATTGCCCACGCATGGTCGGGCCGCTCGATCTTCAATCCGCGCAACAGGTACGGGTAGATCTTGTGACCCGGAGCCGGCTTGCTCGTGTTCGGGCGACGATAGACCGCCTCGATCCCCATGCGCTTCATCAGCGTCGCGATGTGGCGGCGACCGGCGTATACCCCCTCCCGCCGCAGCAACGATCGTAGCATACGCGCTCCCGCGAAGGGATAATCGAGATGCAGCTCATCGAGCCGACGCATCAAGGCAAGGTCCTCGGCCGAAACTGGCCGAGGTTCATAGTAGACCGTGCTGCGAGCCAGCTTCAGGACCTTCGCCTGGCGCACGATAGAAAGATCATGACCGCGGTCGATCATCGCTTTGCGCTCAGCAGGCCCGCCTTGGTGAGCGCGCCGGACAAAAAATCGTTTTCCAACGCCAGCTCGCCGATCTTGGCATGTAACGCCTTCAAATCGACCGGCGTCTCGGCCGATGTCTTGTCATGCCCAAACACGCCGGCGGCGCCTTCCAGGAGCTGGTTTTTCCAGATCGTGATCTGGTTCGGATGAACATCAAACAGTTGCGCCAGCTCCGCCAGGGTCTTGTCGCCTTTGACCGCAGCCAAAGCAACCTTCGCCTTGAATGCCGGAGAATGCGTCCGGCGGCTCTTCTTCGTCATCTTCGCTCCTGATTCGCAGCAAGAATCCTCGCCGCTGTCAGGCAGAAAATCCACTCAAGCTACTGTCCGAATTTGCGGGGCCAGCTCTCTGCACTCGGAATGCATCCGCAGTTGGTCGCGGAGCGTTGGAGGGAAATTGATCTCTGGGAAAGACTCCTCGGCGAAACGAGGTATGTCGGTGAAGTCGGCCTCGACGCGGGTCCTCGCTACTTCACCTCGTTGGACCGTCAGACGGAGGTTTTTCGCCGCATCCTGCGCTGCTGCGCCCAAGCGGGCGGCAAGATTCTGTCGATCCACAGCGTGCGGGCGGCAACCAAGGTGCTCGACTTGATTGAGGAAGAGGTCCCGGACGGCCGCGCGAAATTCGTCTTCCATTGGTTCACGGGGTCTGCCGCGGACGCAAGGCGAGCAGCAAACCTCGGCTGCTACTTCTCGATCAACAGTCAGATGCTACAGACGGACCGTGGGCGGGCGCTGGTCTCCTCCTTGCCGATCGATCGTCTCCTCACAGAAACCGACGGCCCCTTCACATCCCAGGGCGACGGCCCTGCCCGGCCGCGTGATGTCGGGCAGACGGTGAGGCACCTAGCGACGGCGAGAGGCCTGTCGAGCGCGGAAAGTGCGGCCGTCGTGCTACGGAATTTGAAGATCCTGACGGCTTAGCGTTTTGCTCCCACAATCGGGCCGAGACGATTCGCCGATCGAACAGTGACAAACTGAGGTTCCGGGCAACAGGCCCTCCCTGGAGTATCGCGAAAATGATGCATCTGCAGAAGGTGAAAAAGTTCATCGCGGAGGCTCTCGAATGCAGCGTCTTCGTACGTCCGCGCGAACCGGGATTGACCTTCGCGGAAATCAAAGAAATCGGCGATCGCGGAGGATACCGAGAGGGCGAGATCGGGGACGCGTTTGTGACCATGGGTCTGCACTCGATGGGACGGGGATCGAAGCTTCTCGGTCCCGAACAGCAGACGCTCATCACTTGGAAGTTCTTTCTGCCCGAAACGCCGGAGTACCGCGATCTCGAGGCTTTCGACTTCGTTTATACCGAGTTCGGCGAACTTGCGCGGAATCTGGGACACGCGAAAGCTCAGATGGAGCGGGACACTTTGGTTTCGCGGGCCGTCTCACGAGGAATTTCCGAGACCGGCATCGAAGCCGCAATAACGATCCTGATATTCGCCGAGTACATGGCGGAAAAGGACGGCGTGCTCCGCTTCGCGATGCCGGTCAATGGGAATGGCCCCCTCCCAAGCGAACAGATGAAAGCGCAACGTGTCGCCATGCCCCGCGATACTCGTTCCCAACTGATGCCGATCGTGAAGGATGTGATCTCGAGAAGAACTGATGGGAGGCCCCGACACGCGGAGCCATTCGATGCATTCGCTGCGAGGCTGAGCTCGCTCGGCTACGCTGGGTTTCATACGTGGTGGGTGCAGATCGTTTCGGAGTTGAAACGCTCGGATGTCCAGTCGGCATCCGTCTCCGTATGCGTGCTGGCGGCGGCTCTCGTGGAAGGTGCGCTAACGTTCGTGGTCAAGCACGCGCGATCCATGCAGGTAGGCCCATTCGGATCCAACAACTTCGAACGGGATCCGTGTACCTGGCGGATCGACGATCTTGTCTCGAGCGCGGCGTCCGGAGGACGATCGAGCATCCTGGATCAGACCACGAGAAGCCGGGCAGACAGCCTAATTCAAACGCGCCAACGCATACACGCCGGGCGGATGTTGTCCGATCATCCTGCGGGCGTGCCCGATCTTCGACCGGAAGAGGCACGCGATGCCAAGCAGACGGCCGAGCTAGTCGTGCGGAGTGTGCTCGACTGGCTCGACCGGTTTCCGCCGGATCCAAAATAACCGTCGCGCGCGCCGCAAGCCCCCCTGAAGGACAAAGGCCCTTTTTTGGGCTTACTGACCAATATTTAAATATAAATTCTGGTCAGCGGTCAGTTCCGTTTGCTACTGACCAATTTTTATATACAATCTTCGGACAATCTATGGTGGCCGATGCCTGACCCCACGTCAGACACCCTCGATCGCATTCATGACCGGATCGCCCAGGCAGCGCCAGCCGGTGTGTGGTCGCGCGCCGATTTTCTCGACATAGGGACGCCGAACGCTGTTGAGAAGGCTCTGCAGCGGCTGACCCGGCGGGGCGACATCCGCCGGCCTCATCGCGGTCTCTATGACAAGCCGGGCCTCAGCAAGCTGACCGGAAAGATGGTGTTTCCGCCGCGGGCCTCGTTCATCGACGCCATCGCGCGGCGCGACAAGCTGCGCGTGCTGGTCGACGGCATGACGGCAGCGAACGACCTCGGCCTGACAACGGCCGTTCCGGCGCGGTCGACGATCTATGCCGATACTTATCCGCGAACGATCGAGATCGAGGCGAGCGCCGGTGATCCAAAGGCGACCAAGCCGGTCATCTACACGCTCGACTTCAAGCGCATTTCGGCCAAGACGGCATTCTGGGCTGGCCGTCCCGCCATGCGCGTGGTCCAGGCACTGACATGGTTTCGAGATGAGCGATCGAGCCTCGATGCGGCCGTGAACGGAATCGTCCGGCATCTGTCGCGCGATCCGAACCGGGAAAAAATCGCGCAGGATCTACGCGACAACATCCATGCGGTGCCAGCGTGGATGTATGCGCTGATCGAGACAATCACGCGCAAGCTTAGCGCGGAGGATCACAGCGGCGAGGAAAGCGCAAAGGGCACCCATGCAGAAGGCATTCATTGAAATCCTGCGCTCCAGCGTCGACGATCGCCGCGCACTCTTCTCGACGGTTGCCGCCTATCTGGAGACACAGGCTCAGAATATCGAGAAGGACCTCTATGTCTGCTGGGTGCTCGACTTCCTGTTCAATCGGCGGGGTGGTGATCCCATTGGTCTTTATTTCAAGGGCGTACAAGCCTCAGCAAGGCGTACGGACTGATCCGCCGCTTCTCCGAGGATATAGACATCGGCATCTACAAGGCCGATTTGCACGTCCCGCTGGAAGCTGAGATTGCCGCGCTGCCCTCCGTGAATCAGCAGCAGCGCGCGCTCGCTGAGAAAGTCGACGAGGCCGCACGGCAATATATCTCGGGGCCGCTCAAGGAGGAACTGACGAAGGAGATAGCAGTCGTCGAAGCTGCCGCTGAACAGCCGCAACATTTCTCGCTCGGCTTCGGCTTCGATACCTATCGTAACAAAGAAGCGCTCGACATTCTAGTGGTCGGCTACAAGAGCGTCTTCGATGCCGGCGCCTATGTGCAGGCGGCGGTCCGCATCGAAGGCGGCGCGCGTCCAGATCCTGAGCCGGCCGAGCCCTGCGAGATCGTTCCCTACATCGCTTCGGAAATGAAAGAGGGAGTGGACCTCACGGTACGCAACGTGACAACAGTCAAGCCCGAGCGAACCTTCTGGGAGAAGGTGCTGATCCTGCACGCGATGACCGAAATGACCGAGAAGCGAAGCGCGGACGCGAAGCCCGACCGTCCGGTGCCCGATCTCAATCGCTACTCGCGCCACTATTACGACGTCCATCAAATCTGGACCCATCCGGACTATGGCGTCGCCACGGCGTCGATGCGCGATCTTGCGGAAGCCTGCCGGCAGCACAAAGAGCTTATGTTTCGCGCGCCGGATCACCGCTACGATCGCGCCGTGCCGGGCAGCTATCGCCTCGTCCCGACCGCGGACATGCGGGCCAAGCTAGCCGCCGACTATGAGCGGATGTCGGCGATGATCTTCGGCACGCCGCCCACCTTTGCGGACGTCATGGCGAGCATCGAGGCCCTCGAGCTGCATCTGAACGTTGCGCTAGGCGGTCCTCCAATGCATAGAAGGGGGCCTGTGCCGAGAAAAACGCACAGAACTCGGCGGGCCACAATGATAGGATCAAGGCATGGGTGAAGCTCCAGAGAACATCCCAGTTCGACTGCCCGATCCCGCCTCGATCGAGACGGTTCTTGCACGTCTTCCGACCGGGGCTGACGAAGCGGCGCTGGCGGCCGGGCTCACAGAGGCGTTTCCGGGATTTCCGTTTTCGACGGCAAACGTCGACGACCAATATTGGCGCGACACGCGCTCGGTGATCGCTGCCGACGGGACACGGATCGCAGAATATCGGCCCTGGATCGAAGCCGAGCTTGCCAAGGACAACGGCGACATTGGCGCCGTTTGGACGCGATTGCGCGAGAGCGACCTTCAGATCTCGGAATGGCACGGCAACACCGTGTACGCCTTCGCGCCGACCGGACCGGGCGCAGCGGACTATGTGCAAATTCGTCTCGGCCGGGAAGTCGAATGGCGTGCGGGACCGATCGTCAACCCGACCTGCCGCCCTTGGGGCAAGGACGAACTACTCGATCCGTCATGGATTACGCACGAAGATATGTCCGACGACAAGGTAATCGCCGGTCCACTCTACCGGCTGGTCGGTCGCGCGGGCAGCAGCGTCATCCATGTCCGGAGCTTCCTGACACGGCTTGCCCGCCTCGAGCGCGAGAAACGCGAGGCGCAGCGGCCAGAGATGGAACGCCGTGTGGTGCGTGAAGTAACACGCGAGGGAACGACCGAGACGCCGTTTCTTGAATTGGTACCGGACTGGTTCGAGTTCGTGCCACGGGAGAATCGCTTCTTCCAGGATTGGGAAGAATCAAGTGCTTCGGCCGAGCAGGTCTACGCGCACTGGGCGCTCGACGTTTACGACTACGACGATAAAGGCACGCGCGAGATCGGATTCGTGCCGCGCCCGCTGCATCTGCCGGAAGAGAAGCTCAGCGCCGGCGACGCCTCGGTTCACATCATGATGGATCGCGTTGAAGCCATCGACCGTGAGGTCGGCGTCCCATTTGGTTGGTTCTTCTTGATGACCCATGGCAATCGGGTCGAGTCAGAGGTTGGTCAAGCGATTGCCAAGGGCCTGCGTAATCAGCGCGTGGTCTTACCCGGTCGGGATGCGCGCGTGCTTCTGCGTTGGGCCGAACGGTCGTATGGGTTCTAGGAAGACAGCGGCCGCGGCAGGACGCATCAGTCAACCTAACGCCACGTTATCGGGGCTTTGGAAAGAGCAGCGCGAGCGATCTGAGTGAGGCGGTCAGGTCTTATTTCTCCTGTGCTCGCAGCTGCCAGAATTGTCGAGGCAACATGGGTGCGAGCACCGGTATCGTACCGGGAACGCTTCTTGCAGACGTCGTCGAGGACCACCCGTAGGAGCGCAGTGGTGGGGGCATCTAACATTTGGAAGATCTCCCTCGTTCTCTAGCAGATAACGCAATGTAGATTTCGCGTGACGAGCGCCACGTAGAAACTACCCAAAGTAGACAACTCGAGAGGTCACCATGGTAGAAGAAGCCGACAAAAACGCAACAAGCAGCTGTCTGTTTGACGCAATCCCGCTGTTTTGAATTGAATTGAATTAAAGAGCAACGCGCGACTGCGCGTTACGCAGATAAGGCCGCCGCATCCGATCGTTCCTGCGTCTCGTCCGACGCACCTGAGGTGACTGCATCGCGCGGCGTGCTCGAACGGGGGCTCGTCCGATCGGGCGGAAGTCCAACGTCTCTCAACCCTGCACCGCAGGTCCATTTGTATGAGCAGGACTAGAGACTAATGTCTCCATCACGCATGACCATTGGACATCAGCGCGATTGCGCTCTCTGTCGCGCGAACGCATAGACCGGATTGATGCCGCAATAGGCGTAGGTGCCGGATGCAGTGGCCATGCACTGATCATAGGTCGAGAACTGGCAATTGCCCGGATATCCCCAGGTACGTCCCTGCAGGCAATAAACGTCCTGCCGAGCCGGGGGGATATACGAACGACCCCGCGGAGCGGCGGTCGAGGGCGATCCAAAGCCGATGACGATGGGAAGTGCAAGCACACCGATGAACAGAAGGTTGCGCATGAGACCTCTAGCCTCCGTTAAGTCTTGCAGAAGGATAGAGGATCCGGATTTGATGTCTTGATCTTAGTCAATGGCAAATGGCGGGTCTCCGTCCGTGGGCCGATCGCCTTCGAAAGAAGCTCGGGTGTGACGGAGCTCCGAGTTCAGAGCAGCAATCCTGCTGCTTGTCGAAAGGAACGCATCTTTCCAGCGTGATGAGGTGTAGGTGCGGCGCAAAAGCGAGGGCAAACATTGGATCAAGCTTGAGAACTCTCGCGCTCCGGAATGAGCCGGTTCGGATCGGCCGTAAGTCTGCGGCCAGCTTATCAATGACCGAAACGGCGGAAACCTCACCACCCTCAGGTTTGCCGTCGAGCAAATTTTGCTTGAGCTGCACGACTTAAGAGACCTGGCGGAGCTCATGAACCGCTCAGCGAGCTCTTCTTGGTGATCGGCCTGATCCGGCGCAGCAGTGAATCGGCATATTGCTCGCGCTCGCGCGTAAAGCGCTCTTGATGCGCTTTGAAGCTCTCGACCCGCTTCCTGATCTCATCGCGTTCGCTGCCGCCATAGTCGGCCACGCTGCGACTACCCTGATCGACAGCTTCTTTTGGCGGAGGCCGGGGCGGCTCGATCTCCACCTTCAATGATTTAGCGAACGCCATCGTTTCAGCGACGAGCGCATCGAGCTCGCTCTTCCAATCATGCATTGACGCGCCCCCCAAAACCCCGCCTCGCTAGACGAGCCACTTCATCACAAGCCAGGCTGCGACCATGGCGCTGACGCCGATCGCGATATAGGGCAGCCCGACCCTCATCCGCTTCTCCTTGAAAAAGGCCGCCGATGACTACGTCGCAAGGACAGGCTCGCTCTCACGCTCCGCGAGCGGAGATTGGTGCCCAAAACACTAATTCAGCATTCAGAGAGACTGAGCTATTTCGGCGCTCAGCTCTGGCCAGTAGATTATCGCGGCCAGCGACAGCAGTAATCCCGACCCGGAAAAGATCGCGATCATCTTTAGGCTTTCGATATCAGTTTTGGCCTCGCTGCACCGCAGAGAGGCGCATCTTGTAAGGGCGGCAAAATTATCGTTCATCCAATGGGTCTCCAGCACGGGATAAAGGAAGTCGAATGTTAGAGCGCGCGGCGCTGCCGTGGTGCAACGGGCGATGCTACCTACGGCGAAAATGCCAGGCGCGCTTCCTTTCGGCTTGACCACACTTCTCCAAGCATCGATTGAGCCAGTGACCTGCCACCGAACTTTCTTCCAGCGGCGGTTAGAGTCTCGGGTTTTGTGTAGCGAGACCGAACTTTGGACCAGCCAGAACTAGAGTTTTGCGCCTCTCATCACGTTGGCGGGCTGGTGGCGCCGGCGTGATTCTGCAGCAAAATCGGCGGCCGATTGCCGATCGCCCCGTGGGGCCGTTCCTCGTTATAGTATCTGCGCCAAGTCTCCACTTTTTCCTGGGCGTCTGCAAGGGACAGGAACCAATGGGCGTTGAGGCATTCGGCCCGGAAGCGGCCGTTGAACGCCTCGATAAAGGCGTTGTCGGTTGGCTTGCCCGGCCTTGAGAAGTCCAGCGTAACACCGCGCTGATAGGCCCACAGATCGAGCTCGCGCGACACGAACTCGCTGCCTTGATCGACACGGATCGTCGCCGGGAGCCCCACTTCATTGCAAAGCCTTTCCAGAACATCCACGACATCGGTGCCGCGGAAGGTGAGCCGCGGCGCCAACGCCGGCGAGAAGCGGGAGAAGATGTCGATGATCGTGAGGACCCGGAGCTTGCCGCCGGTGGCCAACTGGTCATGGACAAAGTCCATCGCCCAGATCTCGTTGGCCCGCGTTGCTGGCCTGCGGTCATCGCGCAGCTTGGCCTTGACCCGGCGCTTGGGCGATTTGTTACGCAATTGCAGACCCAATTCGCGATAGACGCGGCGCGTCTTGTTCTGGCCGTGGCGCCATCCTTCGCGGCGCAGCAGGACGTGGACGCGGCGATAGCCATAGCGAACGCGAACATGGCAGATCTCCTTGATCCGAGCTTCGAGGGCCGCCTGGCCGGAGCGACGGGATTTGTAGTGGTAGGTCGAGCGGTCGAACTCGAGGGCCGCACAGGCCTTACGGATCGACACCTGCCACTCACCACAAACCTCATCGACGAGCTTGCGCTTCCGACCAGGCTTCACAACTTTCGGCGGATCACGTCCTGCAGCATCTCCTTGTCGAGCGACAGATCTGCCACCAGCTTCTTCAGCTTGGCATTCTCGTCCTCAAGCTGCTTCAACCGGCGCATCTCGGTCGGCAGCAATCCGTCGTACTTCTTCTTCCAGTTGAAATAGGTTGCCTGACTGATCCCGGCCTTGCGGCAGATGTCCGCAACCGGGACCCCGTCGTTGCCTTGCTTCAGGATAAACGCCTTCTGGGCGTCCGAAAATTTCGAGGCCTTCATGTCATCCGCTCCTCCCAGCCGAGGGGATTTACGCAGCGCAGACTCTAGCCAAAAATGGTCCAGTTTGTCGGCCTCAGATCACCAGGATCCCAGGTCAGCCGAACGACGAAGATGCGCCTTGCGCAAAACCTCAACAAGATCCTCGGACATTTCGCAATCGCGCACGGGGCCCTCTCAAAATCGCACTATGAAAAGGGAAGTTGAACAAACGGATCGACCACAATCTACTTCGGCAGGCTTCGAATAGATCCCCGCTCACCCGTGCCATTTCCGAACTGCTCGATGGCAAACGGAAATCGCGTCAGGGCGGAGCATCTGCGCGACTACGGCCACATGATGTGCTTGCGCCTCATTTCCTCAATTCGATCAGAAGCCAACTTCGCATCATCTTTGGGCAGCCCGATATCGGTTCTCAAGCTGTTGCGTAAGGGAAATCCTTCGATCCGTCTGCATCTGTTCATGATGGCACGGCGTAGCCAAGACAGGAAAGTTGCGGCGAGCCGCCAGGGGCGCCATTTCGCCGATTCCGAGAAGTAGGCGCCACTACTTGCGACGTCTGTCCGCGGACCAAATTGCTTTGCCAAATCGCAATTCCTTGATTTCAAATCTGTCGTTCGGACTAAAATTCCTCCAAACGCACCGCTCTGTAGAATGGGCCTGTCGCGATGACTGTTTGGAGAGAACAGGAACTCGGTGTCGACGATGATCATCACTGATCGAGATATGCACCGAGTTCGTGGCCGCGACGCAGGTAATGGCCGACAATCCGTGCGTTGAGCTGGTGGATCTAGTTATTATTCGAAATCCAGTGCACTATTCCTGCAGTTTCTTGGAAACGGCGCATTTTTTTGGCCTGTCACTTAGTGGTAACGCTGGCTCGCGGAAACGAAATCGTCCGCGAACGCTTGGGGTCTTGGCTTTTCGTATCTTGTAGGCGTGCCAGGTTGGTCTTGCCGCACACGGCACCGCCGATGGCTAGGGTATACTCAGAGACGCGATCCGTTTCGAAACTGCAAAACATTTTTAGAGGTGATCTTTTGAATGCGTGGACTCCTCATTTTCTTTGTAACTATTGTTCTTGTGTTAGCAGGACGCGGCCAGCACACAATCTAACTTTGTGCCGCCTCCGACCGCGCCCCTGCCGCCGGTGAACGTGCCATAGCGAAGATTCAGTCGAGCGCCAGCTTGTGCTACGGATTTTTTCAAATTCGCGGCAGCTGCCGCCGTTTCCGTTTTCGCCAGGCTTTGGTGCGGTCACGCGCTCGCCGTGCCGCCGAAATCGAAATCGCCAGGCCCTCGTCCAGCCGGCCGAACATAGCGGAATTGGTATGTGGCATGCCGGAGCATGCTCTGCGCGAGGACTACTCCAGGCCGGGAGAAGACCGTTGCTTGGTCATTCACCTGCGCTGCGTCGCGGTTGCTATGCGCCGCTTGCTGCACGCAGTCGAATCATTGTCCATATCTAGAGCGATCGAAGCGTTGCATTTGACGATCACGTTGGTGTTTGGACGTTGATATCGCGCCGGGAACGTCCTTGTGATTCGTTCCAGAATCGAATCATGCTAGATCACTCAATACCGTTATGACTGATCCAGCCAAAGTCCAGACGCGCAGCGCCGACGGCATCACCGCCCCGCTGCGGTACGCCACCTTCCGGCGGATCTGGCTTGCGAGCCTTCTCTCCAATCTCGGTATCCTGATTCAAGGCGTCGGCGCTGCCTGGGCGATGACGCAGATGACGTCCTCCGCCGACAAGGTCGCGCTGGTGCAGACTGCGCTGCTGCTGCCAGTGATGCTGATTTCGATGCCGGCGGGCGCGATCGCTGACATGTATGACCGCCGCGTCGTGGCGCTGGTTGCACTTGGCATCGCGTTCGCCGGCGCAGCCGCCTTGACGGTGGTCGCCTGGCTTGGCCTGGTTACACCGAACCTGCTGCTCGTGCTCTGCTTCGTCGTCGGCAGCGGCATGGCGCTGATGGGACCGGCCTGGCAATCGTCGGTCAGCGAACAGGTGCCGTCGGAAGTGCTGCTGCCTGCGGCCGTCGCGCTCAACGGCATCAGCTACAATATCGCGCGCAGCGTAGGGCCGGCGATCGGCGGGGTCGTGGTGGCGACCGCGGGCGCAGTGGCCGCATTCGCCCTCAACACATTGCTCTATCTGCCGTTGATGATCGCGTTGTTCTTTTGGAAACGCATCAGCGCACCCTCGCGCCTGCCGCCTGAGAGACTGAACCGAGCCATGGTGTCTGGTGTGCGCTACATCACCAATTCGCCACCGATCAAGATCGTGCTGGCCCGCACCCTGGTGATGGGCGTCGTTGGCGGCGCGATCACTGCGCTGATGCCGCTGGTGGTGCGCGATCTTTTGCATGGCGATGCCCAGACCTATGGGATCATGCTCGGCGCCTTTGGCCTCGGTGCGGTGGTCGGCGCGCTGAACATCACCGAACTCCGCAAGCGGTTGACCGGCGAGGCCGCAATCCGCACCTGCGCGCTGTCCATGGGCGCGGCGACCGTCGCGATTGCCCTCAGCCGCCAACCAGTGTTGACCGCGGCGGCACTGGCGCTGGCAGGAGCCGTGTGGATGATGGCCTGGGCGGTGTTCAATATCGGCGTGCAGTTGTCGGCGCCGCGCTGGGTGGCTGGACGCTCGCTTGCAGCCTATCAGGCGGCAAGCTCAGGTGGGATTGCTGTCGGCAGCTGGGGCTGGGGCCAGCTGACCGACGCAGCCGGAGTAGAAACCGCGCTGCTGGTGTCGGCCGCCCTAATGGTCGTCTCACCACTCATCGGCCTCTGGCTGCCCATGCCTCGCGTTGGTGCACGCGGCGAGGAGACCGAGCCGCTCGCCGATCCCGAGGTACGGCTCGCCTTGACCGGACGCAGCGGGCCGCTCGTCGTCGAGATCGAATACCGGGTTGCACAGGAGAATGCGCGGCCATTCCATGACATCATGCAGGACGTGCAACTGTCCCGCCAGCGCAACGGCGCCTATGGCTGGTCGATCGCGCGCGATATTGCCGATCCCGAATTGTGGACCGAGCGCTACCATTGCCCGACCTGGTTCGATTATTTGCGCTGGCGCAACCGCTCGACCCAGTCGGAGCGCGCACTGGAGCAGCAGGCGATCCGCCTCCACATCGGCCCCGCCCCGGTGCGCGTTCGACGCATGCTGGAGAGGCCGTTCGGCTCGGTCCGCTGGAAGGATGATACGCCCGACCACGCGGCCGCCGAAATGCCGCCGGAGATCGCAAGCGGCACGGGACGCAGGCAGTCAGCCGCTCCGGCTGACCAGATGACCGAGAGTGCCGGAAGGCGCCGGAAAGCCGCAAGCGGTTAAGATGACAGGAGCCCGAGCTCTGACATCAAACCTGGATGGGCACGAAGTGGTCGATCGCCAATACGTTCTCAGGACCTGAAACCTACGTCGACGGCGCGTACCCTCATTCTTCAGAAGCGCGAGCTGTTCTGGACGGAATATACCGGCTCGCTGCTCCGCGAACACTTTGTTTAGTCGCTACGCGAAACAGGCGCCGGAAGTCGCGTCGACCCAGCCGCCGCAGGGATCTATCCAAGGGACCGGGCCAGCCGCTCGGCGGGCCCGGTGGGTTGCTTCGCCCGCACGCGCGGGATCACCTCGAGTGCAAATCGGCGCATCTCGGCCTCGAACGGCTGGAATTGCAGCATGAAGAGCTCAATGCCGGCTGCATGGAAGGCCTCGATGCGCGCTGCGACCTCGTCATAGCTCCCGACCAGTCCCGCTGCCGTGCCGCCATTGCTGCCGACGCGCGGCGTCTTCTGCATCGTCTGCATCATCACGACCTTGGGGTCGGTATTCTGCTTCTGGATGGCCCTCATCGGTGAATCCTTTGCAGCAAGGCTAAGCAGCCGCTCATAGGCCGCCTGCGCCTGCTCCCGGGTTTCGCGCGCGACGACGAAGGCCGACAGACCGAAACGCAGCGGCGGCGCCGCCCCGCGCGGCCGCGCCGCGACATCGGCGATCAGGCCGGCCACATCTTCGAGAGGCTGCCCGTTGATGAACCAGACATCGCCGTGACCCGCCACGAGGTCGCGCGCCGGCTCGGACTCGCCGCCGACGTAGATCGCCGGACGCTTGCGGTAGACGCTGGTCGGGCGCAGCGCATAGTCGGTGACGTTGAAATGTTCGCCTGCATAGGTGAGGCGTTCGCCTTCCATGAGGCGCGAGACGACCGATACCCACTCGCGGCCATAAGCATAGCGCGCGTCATGCTCGGGAAAGCCTATCCCCGCCTTCTCCAATTCCGGACGGTTCCAAGCATTGACGAGATTGATCGCAAACCGGCCGCGGCTGATGTTCTCGATCCCCAGCGCCAGCTTTGCCAGCACCACGGGGTGATAGAGGTAAGGCTTGATCGCAGCGATGATCTCGATGCGCTTGGTCAACGCGGCGATCGCTGCAGCAGCGCTCCACGCCTCGAGCTGATCGAGGTCTTCCTGATGTGGATTGATCGTGTGTTGCGCGATCAGCGTGGAATCATAACCGAGCTCTTCGGCTGCAAGGATGAGAGCGCGATTGCGCTCCCAGGACGCATCATAGGGCTCTTCCGGATCCTGATGCGCCGCACGCGGCCCGTGAACCAGGGCCCAGATGCCGAAACGAATGGGTGCAGTCGCCATCGTGCTCTCCCGCAACTTTCTCTCACTATGCCATCGCATCGGTACGCGTTCTCGCCGCGGGCTGACGAAAGATCAAGCACATCCACCTCAAACGATTTTCTTTGTCGCGCACCGGTGCCGTGACGGCAGCAGATCACTCCTGAGCGAACGACAATTGAAATAGCGCTCTATTTCTGTCGGCGCGATTTCGTGGGACATTTTACGCGGGCGCCAAGTCTTTGGCGTCACACCTCCTGCATCGGATGCGGTGCGTGGAACGAGGTTTCGCGTCTTGAGCAATATCGAACTGAGCCAAATCGGCCGCACAGCGATCGGTGCGGATGGCAGCCTGCCGTCGCAAAGCAGCGACAAATCGCTCGCATCGGCAAGCAGGCTTGGCACTCGCGGCCTTCAGCTCCTCTCCTGGCTTGCACCTGTGCTGCTGGTCATCATCTGGGAATCGCTCGCGCAAGCGGGATCGCTCTCGCCACAGGTGCTGCCGGCGCCGAGCAAGGTGATCCGGACGGCGTACAAGCTTGCGACCACCGGAACCTTGCTGAACGATCTGGGCGTGAGCTTGCTGCGCGCCGCCGCGGGCTTCGCGCTCGGTGCAGCGGTCGGCGCCGGGCTCGGCGTCCTCGTCGGCTTCTCGCCAATCGCGGAAGCCGCGATCGACCGCAGCGTGCAGATGATCAGGGCCATCCCCTTTCTCGCCGCACTCCCCCTCGTCATCGTCTGGCTGGGCGTCGGCGAAGCGGAAAAGATCTTCCTTGTCGCACTCGGCGTCACTTTCCCGATCTACATCAATGCCGTGCTTGGTATCCGCCAGGTAGATCCCAAGCTGCTCGAACTGGGGCGCGTCCAGGGCCTGAGCTCGCTCCAACTAATCCGCCGGATCATCCTTCCGGGCGCACTGCCGTCGATCCTGACCGGGGTTCGTTATGCTCTCGCCACGGCGTGGCTCGCGCTGGTGGTGGCTGAAACCATCGGTGCTCAATCGGGAATCGGCTTCCTCGCGATGGATGCGCGCGAATTCCTGCGCACAGACGTGATCATCCTGACGATCGTGATCTATGCGCTGATCGGCATCGCGGCCGACGCCATTGCCCGCTTGCTCGAAAGGCGCCTGCTCGCATGGCATCCGAATTACGGAGCGGCGCGATGAACGTTCACGTCGCTCCGCGTTACGCCGCGCCATCCGAATCCGGACCGGCCGTCGTTGTCAGCAATCTCGTCCGCAGCTATGGCAGCCGGGTCGTCATCGAAAAGCTGAACCTGCGCATCGAGCGCGGCGAGTTCGTCGCCTTGCTGGGCGAGAGCGGCTGCGGCAAGACCACGCTGCTGCGAGCCCTCGCCGGTCTTGATGCCATCCAGGGTGGCCGCATCGTCGCGCCCCGGCGGCCGGCCGTGGTGTTCCAGGAGCATCGCCTGCTGCCTTGGGACAACCTCTGGCGTAACGTCTCGCTCGGCTTGCAGGCACAGGACGCGCGCGAGCGCGCCGCCGAAGCGCTTACCGAGGTCGGCCTCGGTGACAGGCTCGACGACTGGCCGCGCAATCTTTCCGGCGGACAGGCCCAGCGCGTCGCCCTCGCCCGCGCGCTCGTGCAGCAGCCCGAGCTTCTGGTGCTCGACGAGCCGTTTGCCGCGCTCGATGCGCTGACCCGTATCCGGATGCACGAGTTGGTCCGCGAGCTGGTTGCCAATCATCAGCCCGGCGTCCTGCTCGTCACCCACGACGTCGACGAAGCAATCGCCCTCGCCGATCGCATCCTCGTGATGCGCAACGGCCTGATCGCCTTCGAGCATCGCGCCGAGCGTGGCAGCTCGACATCCATCTCGCGCGCCGAGCTCCTCGGCGAGCTTGGCGTGATCTCTCAATCTCCCAACTAGTAGTGGTTCATCACAGTGATTTCGACGTTTTGATACCGAGCCATTCGAGGATCGGCAAGCTTTCCGGCGGCACGAGGATTTCGATGCTTCTGGGGACGCCAGGTTGACGTTGGATGAAGCCGTTTCGTTCGAGGGTGACGATCATCTGGTGGACCGAAGGCGGGCTGACGCGGAAGTGGCGCTGGATGTCGGCTTCGGAGGGTGGACGTCCGAACATGTGGGCGTAGGTATGGATGAAGGCCAGGTAATAACCCTGCTTCTCGGTGAAGCGCGTGCCTGATTTTTGACTCATCGTTGGATTCGTCCCGGCCTCCGACAAGGAGGCAAAGCATGAATGTACGTTATCGGGTCGAATTGAGCCAAGCCGAGCGCGACGAACTGACGGCGATGCTCGGCGGCGGCAAGCACGCCGCCCGCAAGCTTAAGCGGGCGCAGATTTTGCTGGCGGCCGATGGAGGCTGCCGCGACGAGGAGATTGCCCGGACCGTGAGTGTCAGCCTCTCCACCGTCGGCCGGACCAGGCGCCGCTTCGTGGAAGGCAATATGGAGCGGGCCCTGAGCGAGGAGCCGCGTCCGGGCGCTGAGCGCAAGCTGACCGGCAAGGAGGAAGCCCTGCTGGTGGCGACCGCATGCGCCAAGCCGCCCGCTGGCTGCAAACGCTGGACGCTGACGCTGCTGGCCGACACGATGGTCAAGCTCACCGATCACAACAGCCTGTCGGGCGAGACCGTGCGTCGCCGGCTGGCCGAGAACGACCTCAAGCCGTGGCGCAGGGACATGTGGTGCATTCCCCATGTCGACGGCGAATACGTTGCCCGCATGGAGGACGTGCTCGACCTCTACGCCGAGACGCAGAATCCCGCCCGGCCGCTGGTCTGCTTCGACGAGACCCCATCCAGCTGATCGGCGAGGTGCGCCAGCCGGTCCCGGCCCAACCGGGACAGCGCGAGCGCTACGATTACGAGTATCGCCGCAACGGCACCGCCAATCTCTTCGTCACCTTCGATCCACATCGGGGCTGGCGCAACGTCAAGGTCACCGATCGCCGCGCCGCCGTGGACTACGCCCACTGCATGCGTGAGCTCGTCGACGTCCATTATCCCGACGCCGCCTGCATCCGTGTCGTGCAGGACAATTTGTCGATCCACAAGCCTGGGGCGCTGTATGAGGCCTTCGCGCCCGCCGAGGCCCGGCGCATCCTGCGCCGCCTCGAATTCCACTTCACCCCGAAGCACGCCAGTTGGCTCAATATGGTCGAGTGCGAGATCAGCGTGCTACAGCGTCAGTGTCTCGGCCGCCGCATCGACGATCCCAAAAGGCTCCGAAACGAGATCGCAGCATGGCAAAAGAGGCGGAATAAAACCCGAGCCCGCATCAAATGGATGTTCACAACAGAAAAAGCCCGCACCAAACTCGGCCGCGCCTATCCAGCCACCGCCAAAGAGTCATAATCACTGTGATGAACCACTAGGTTATCCGGAAGGCCAATATGTCCGACTACCCAATCGCCAAACCATCCCGGCGCAGCTTCCTCGGCTCCGCAGCCTTCGGCATTGGCGCGCTCGCCGGGGTGAATATCAGCGAATTTGCGCAGGCCGCGGCCGGGCGCACCACCGACACGGTCCGCCTGACGTGGGGCCTTGGCGGCCTCAATCTGATCGCCAAGGAGCGCGGCGAGTTCGAGAAAGTGCTGGCCAAGGACGGAATCAAGGTCGAATGGCTCGGCCCCTTCCCGAACCATGCCCCGACATTGCAGGCGGTCACCGGCGGCAGCGCCGACTTCAGCTTCGGCGGCAGCACCACGCCGGCTCTCGCCGCCATCATCGCCGGCTCACCATTGGTGTTCACGCAGTTCGTGGTCTATGAGCCCCGCACCACGGCGATCATCGCCAAGGACGGCACCGGCATCGACAGGATCGAGGATCTCGTCGGCAAGTCAGTCGCAGTCAACCGCTCCGGCCTCGGCGAATTCCTGCTGGTCGCCGCGCTGGAGAAGCACAAGGTCGACCGCGCCGCGGTGAAGTTCGTCTATCTCAATCCGCCGGACGCCGCGCCGGCACTCGCCTCAGGCAAGGTCGACGCCTGGTCGATGTGGAGCCCCGGCGTCGACATCGCCCGGCTCGAATACAAGGCGCACGACATCTTCCTGGAAGGCCGCGATCTCGAATTCCAGATTGACTACACCTCCTACCTGACCACCCGCAAAGTCGCGACGGACAATCCCGCGCTGGTGCGGGCTGTGAACGATGCGTTCCGCGCCGAAGGGAAATGGGCCTCGGAGAACGCCAAGGACGCCGAGTACATCGCGCAGAAGGCCGGCAAGTACAGCGATGAGCTCCGCGACCAGTTCATCGCGCTGAAGCGCCAGTATCGCTATTTCGCGGTCGATGACGAGCAGTTCGTCAGCGCGCTGCAAAAGGCCGCCGACTGGCTCGTCGCCCGCAAGGTTCTGCCCGAGCCGGTCAGGGTGGCTGATCATCTCGCCCAGCTTTGAGCTGCGGGGAATCACTGTATCTTGACCAATCGTACCGGGTTCACAATTTCACGGCTGAGAAAAAGATGAATCGTGGTTTGGTTCTCAGGCTATTGTATACATCTGGGAAGAGAGACTGGGCGCGCGGATCGGGTTGCGGTTCGCTCAGTAGATCGATCTGAAAACCGGTCGACTTGAGAGCGTCAAACATGGCGTGGAGTGGTCGATGCCAGAAGCGCATTTCGATATCCCTTCCGTCGCGCTTCCACGTCTCATTGAAAGTATAAGTTTCGAAGTAATTGTCGCGACCGGCTGACTGATGATCCATGAAGGGGTGGTGTGTGGAGAACACCAGACGGCCGCCGTCGGACAGCAGACGGTTGAACTCTGAGAGAGGCAGAGACCAGTCGGGCAGATAATGCATGACAAGCGAAGCTAGGATCAGATCGAAAGCGCCACCTTCAAAGGGCAACACCTCATTGAGGTCAGCTAACAACAATCGCGCGCGCCCTCCAAGGCGACGTTGCGCGATCTCCAATAAGCCCGCACTCGAATCGATACCCGTCAGTATTGCCCCTCGATCAAGGAGAGCTGCGGCATGCGCTCCACCACCGCATCCCGCATCGAGCACCCGATGTCCGTTTGCATCGCCAACCATCGAGAGAATTGCTGGCCGCTCGTAATAGGCATTCCAAGCGTTGTTCTCATTGTCTGCTTGATAGGCGGCGGCAAATGCATCGTAATTATTCTCAGCCATTCATACTTTCCCTATGTATATGACTGCTTTCCTATCAATTTAGGTTGGCCTTATAGAATTCCGCTTCCGCAAACGCCCATTCTGGCAGACTTTTGAGAGCGGACGCGGAATTATGCTGGTTTGACAGTAGAGGCGGGTGATTTCTCGGTTTTGAGCGCTTCGTAGAGTGTCGATCGTTAATAAGCCGAATTGGGCTGAACTGGACAGTTGAGCGTTGGCCAGAGTGAGAGCAGGAAGAGGGACAAAAGGTCTCTGAGCCAAGCCAGGACACGGCGGAGGTTGTGGCCAACGGCCGAGAGGAGAACGTTAGCGGCATCTCCGGCGCGGCCTTTGAGATAGCAGCGGCCAAGGTGACCTTCGTTCTTCATGTGTCCGATGATGGGCTCGATGGCTGAACGGCGGCGTAGCTCGCGCTTGATGACGCCGAAGACGCCGCGCTTCTGGCCCGAGATGAAGACTCGGCGGGGATTTTGTGTGTCGTGGCCGCGATATCCCTTGTCGACATAGGCCCGTTCGATCGGGCAGCCGGTGAGGCTCTCGGTGCGCTCGATGACGTCGCGAAGGGTGTGACCGTCGTAGGGGTTGTCCGGCAGCGCGCAGGCGTGGAGCACGAACAAGCCGCCGGGAGCTCTTTGGTTGTTGGTGACGATGGATGCCTTCACGCCGAACTCATAGGGCGCGGCGGCCTTGCCCTTGCCGATGCACTCGACCTCCGGAGCATGGAAGGAATACAGCTTGAAGCCGCGCTGGCGCTGCTGCTGCGAGCGGATCTGGGTGGCTCGGCTCAGCGGCAGGGCGAATGCCTCCTCCAGTGCGGGCTGGCCCTCGGTCTTGCGGCGAATGTCGCGGATGATCCGGCCCAGCCGGCTGCGCAGAAGGCGCAGCTGTCGCTGATGCCGGTTGAATTGTTTGGCATGAGCGTAGCGGCCCGCCATCATTGCCGCGCTTTTGGCCACGCGAATATAGGATTGCCGGAGCCTGACCCCGTGCTTCCTCGCCAGGCGGTTCAACCCGCGGATCGCTGCATGCAGCAGCTTGGCGTCGGTCGGAAAGCTGATGGCCTTCGGTTGGACGGTCGTGTCGACCGTGACCCGCTTGAGGTCCTGGCTGCGCAACGCACCGCTCGCGTGCGCCACCCGAAGGCTCTCGGCCAACAACCGCTCCAGCTTGTCGCCGAGCCGCTTGCGCCAGTGGCTCAGGTCTGAGCGCTCATGCGGGAAAACGTGCTGGAAAAACTCTTCGCCTGTGAAGAACTGGAAGTACGGATCGTGGACCCAGCGCTCGCACACCCCCTCATCGGACAGGCCGTAGATGTGCTTGAGCAGCAGCAATCCGATCATGAATCGGGTCGCGATACCCGGCCTGCCGTTGTCGCTGTAGAGCGGCGCGATCTCGCCGTCGATCCAGTTCCAATCGACCCTGCCGGCGAGCAGAACCAGCTCGTGTCGCATGTTGATGATCTGGTCCAGCCGGGACCGGAACAGATCGTTCGAGCCTGTCGTCCTGTGCTTCTTTGGTCGCATCGGTGCCTCCGATGCAGCACAGAATCACGGTTCGCAGCGGCAGGGAAATCCAAAATCGAAATTGCAGGGTTTTGGGCTGTGAAGCCTCAATCCCCTGCAATCTCAAATGCCGTCGCAACCGGAAAACAGACTCCCAATCAAGTGCTTGGAGGCTTGTTCACGGACAACTAGAGTGCGGAGGCGTGTCGCTGCCGCGCGAGTTGATCATCCCGCGCACACTCGCACCGAGATTTCATTCATCGTCTCCGCCGCGCGATCTCGTCAGCGACTGCGCTCGTGGCGCGTAGCAGCCGTTCATGCAAAGTCTCGAACATGTCGAGAATCTCATCATTGGGTTCATTCTTGTCCAGTTCGATAGTGTTGGCGACGAGTTCGTCGAGGGGCGTCTTCTTCAACTGCCCTTCCCCGAATTCAAATGGCTCCTCGATAGCGGGCTGCGGCTGCATGCAGCCGTCCGAGTCGCACCAGACCTCGAATGTCCGATGTCCCATAACGGCTTGCTCGACCATCTCCGCCTCCAATTGGATTGTACCCCACGCCACGCCGTCCTCATCGACGAATCCCGCCACGTACATCTCTTGGTCCTCAGCGTCTTCATCGCCAGGGCGGAAGAACGGCGTGAGGACGATTCCAGGGGGCTTTGCCATAATCATCTCTCCAGGTGACTCAAGCACCAGTTGCATCGGTACATGGCAACATGAGGGCCTGCGCCGAGCACCGCTGGATCATGCGAAAGATGTAAGCTGTAGGAGCTGCTGTCGGCGTCCCTCGAATTAGCAGTTCGTTCTCTCATTCATCGCTCTGGCAGATAGATTATCCTGCCCCGCGGATCGCATGGGCCACCTCTGTCAATCTCCTCGTCTGCCCGCAACCGACAACGACTTTGGCCGCCTGAGTGAATCAACCGATATTGGCGTCCAGATCGAACGCGCAATACTCAGCAGATGCATCCCGCTCCGTATGAAGTCCCAGCGTCCCGACCGGCGCAAGGGTTCGGTACGGCAGGATGAAATAGTGGAAAGAACGCTTGCCACCGATTTCCACGGCCTTGTTAGTCGTGCGTCGGAAGCGCCTGACTTCGGCAAGGGCGGGTCGAAGAGGCTGGCCAAAGTTTGCCGAAACACCAGGCTGGGCCAGCAGAGGAGACGCCGGAAGTGGTAGCCGGCGCTTTGGCCATCCTGATGCCTTTTCCATCTCGCGCTCAAGCTGTCGGCAATGTACTACCTGCCCAATATTTGCAAGCGGCGGAGAAAGGCGATTGTTCACGGTTTCTTTAGGGGGAGTCGGCAACACTTTGCCCTTGGGCAGCGTATCCAGCCTAAAGCCGTCGCACCGTTCTCAACCCGGTAGCGGCGGCTTTTGTTTTAGAGAGCGGAAATTCCGGTCCGACCGTGCGGCTTGGTCGGATACCCAGCGCAATACGCAAGCGCGAGTGTATAAGTCAAACCCGTTTAGGTCGCAACGGCGCGGCAAGAGGTGCGATGAAGTCCGTCCATGCTTCCATGATCCCGCGCCGGGTCTACGTCGCGATGACCCATTGGTCGTCCCGGGTCTTGGTTTGCTCACCCTCGCCCATTCTCAATCCGCCTTGGTAAGTCGCGCTACGGAGGCTCTACCCAGGACACTTGCGCTGCGGACATGTAGACGATTGCGCCTCGCTCGGCGCCTGTGACGCGCAGATAGTCGCGCAGCTGGGCCACATGCGCACTGTGGGCCGCTGCCGCGGGGTTTACGTCTGACTTCCAGTCGATGACGAGCACAATGCGCTCTCCCTCAATTGCCGCGGCGTCTGCACGACCCGCAAGAAAACGCGGCGGGTTTGCCGCCCAGAGCGACACTTCGGGCACCAGTTGCGCGAGGAAGGGTGTGAGCTCCGGCAGAGCCAATGTGCGCAGCGCCGTCTGCGCCATCTCGATGGGATCGGGACTTTCCGCATCTGTCCCGTCAGTGGATTGCAGCTGAGTGAGCAGTTCGGCCGCGCGCCGGGTGGCCGCGTCAATGAGGCATACAAGCTCACCTGTGAGAAGTTCCTCCATGAGTTTGTGCAGGATTGTGCCACGGAAGGCGCCCGCCCCAACAATCCGCGCCGTCACGTCGGACGCCGCATCGACTACGAACATATCGACAAGGTCGGCGCCGCGGTCCGCATCACGTTCGCTCGGGCGGTCCCATACGATCGGCGGCGAGGCGTCGGCCAGTCTCTCGCCTTCCGCGGCAAAAACTGTCGTGGTCTGATTGTTGCCGACGGACTGCGAAGCGCTCTGGACGGGCTCAGGCAACAAGTCAGCTCGGATCTCTGAGAGTAGCTTTTGCCCCAGATCCATCACCCTCGACCACGACCGTGAGGGAGCGCCGGGCAGATCGGGGATCACCAAGAGGTAACGGGCTCGCGTCGTCGCGACATACCAAAGCCGTTCGCGCTGCCGCGCCTCGCGAAACTCCTCCTCTTCGCGGGCGGCCGCCAGCGCGGGCGGCTCGATACCTCCAACGATCCAGTGGATTGTATCGTCGGATTGCCGATAGACAAACTGATCCTGGGGCTTGAAGCGCGTCGACGAATTCACCGTGATAACGACGGGCCATTCTAGACCCTTCGCGCTGTGCATGGTGACAATCTCCACGGAGTCCTCGGACGCGTCTACCCTTCCTTCCGGATGCCGGTGCTTGCTCTGCCATCCGCGCTGGAGATCGAGTGCAAAGGCGCGCAGCCCGGCAACGTTGTAGGGCCTGGCGAGTTCGACGATGGCGTCAAGGTTCGCGAGAGCGCGCGCGTTCCGCTGGCCGTGCCTTGCCGCCATGATCACTCTCAAGTTCAGCCGCTCGATCGCGAAGGCGACGAGCTGCATAGGCGTGAGTTCGGCGGCAAGGCGATGCAGCGCCTGGAGCTTCAAGAGAACATCCTTAGCGAGGGGGTTAATGACCTCGTCCGCTGCGGTTCGTAGCTGGAAGCGCCGGCGCCCGTCCTGATCGGGAGATAGCGCCGCCGTGATATCAAGAAGGTCTTCGTCGCGCAGCCCGACAATGGGACCTCGCATGAGGGCGCCGAAGGCCAGAGTGTCGAGCGGGTCCGCAAGCGCGCGGACCAGGACCAGGATGTCCTGAAGCTCCTGGCGTCGGAACAACGCGTGACCTGCCTGGGAGGCCACCGCGATGCGTTGTGCTTCTAAGGCCCGTTCATAGCGCCAGAGATCGGTGTGTGTCGGCGCAAGCAACGCAATGTCGCCTGCGCGCAAGTATCGCTCCGTCCCATCCGGGCGACAGAGTTTCAGGGCGCCAACGAGGCGGGCGCACAGCGCGGCAACGGCCGCCGCTTCCGCTTCGCGCTGTTCCTCGGCGCTTGCGTCCCGCGGGACGTCGATTGTTAGCTTCGCTGCCGCGGCGAACGGGAGAGGCGGCAGCGCAAGGGTTGGAGCGAGCGGTACGAAACCCGGTTGTCCCGCCTTTCCAAGAATGTCCTGGAACACGTGGTTGACGTGCGCGATAACCTCCGGGCGGGATCTGAAATTCGCGGTAATAGCGAGCACGCAGCCGTTCTTGGCCTTTGCAATCACGGACTTCGCGAGCGCGTAAGACTCTACGTCAGCGCCACGAAAGCGATAGATCGCCTGTTTGGGGTCGCCGACGATGAACAGCGCCCCGGGGCGCAAGACTGCGCTGCTCCAAGTCGCGGGCTGCGAATGCGCGGCTATGCAGAATACGATTTCCGCCTGCACAGGGTCGGTATCCTGGAATTCATCGACCAACAGGTACGCATAACGACCGGCGAGCCAAGCGCGAATCTCGGGGTTCTCACAGACAAGCGCCCGCGCCTGCCGTAGCAAGTCGTCGAAATCGAGGACGGCCGCCTCGCGCTTGCGCCGGTCATAAGCCTCGATTACCCCGGTTAGGTGTGCAGCCAGTTCATGCGCCAGGCTTTGTGCGATGCAGCCAATCAGCGTTCGGTAGGCTTTCCGAATCTTCTCGAAGTGTTCGGCCGCTTCCTCTGCGCGACGATGCCCATCCGCCTCGCCGAGTCCCTGCTTCCAAGCGCGCATCCTGTCATAAGGCAGCAAGTCGATACTTCTCTGCCGCATCATGCTGATGCGCGGCGGCCGGGTCAGGCGCCATAACGCTGAGAACCCAGCGTTGGCGTGATCGCCCGCGAAAAACGCAGAAAGGCGCTCGAGATCGGCAATGAGATCCGCAGTCCACGTCTCTCCGGGGCCCGCGGCATGCCAGCGAGAAAATGCAGAGACGGCGTCTGCGAAAGTGCGGTCCGGACGCGTCGAGAAATCCGGCGCCGGCACGGTCGCGCTGCGATGCTCTCGCCGGAGGATAGCAAGCTCGCGGACACGCTCGACCACCCCCAACGGATCGTCCTTTGCAAGAGTAGCAATTGGACCTTCCCGTTCGTCACCACCAGCCAGCATCTCCTTCAGCCAGGTCTCAAGCACCTCATCAAAGAGGGCGTCGGCAATGGTCGCGTCGACGACACGCGAGCCAGGGTCAAGGCCCGCATCGATCCCGTGCGAACGAAGAATGCCTTGGCAAAAGCCGTGGATCGTTGTGGCAGTGATTTCTCCGATGCGTGGCGCGGCCTCATCCAAGTGCACGCGCTCGGCTGTACCTAACGGTAGCGAGAGAATCCCAGCGAGTGCGGGTGGCAGCCGTCCATGGCGAAGCTCCTCGACGGTCCAGCGTATGCGCGCCTCAAGCTCGCTCGCCGCGGGCTCGGTGAAGGTGATCGCTGCAATCTTGGAGGGATCAATCCCGCTTGCGATCATCATAGCGACGCGCGCGGCCATCAACGACGTCTTGCCAGTGCCAGCCGCAGCCTCGACCAGCATGTTGGTCTCAAAATCGGTGAGTGCGCGCCTGCGCGCGTCGAGGTCAGGCACACTCACGGGCTGCTCCACAGTTTGTCTAGCGCGCTGTTCACCTGAGCGAACAAACGACGTTTTACGCGACGGTAGGATTCGAGGTCTGCCGGTAGGGCAATCGAAAGCGAATCGAAGAACGCAGGCGCTGGCCCGGGTGCGATCTGGCCCTTGCGTTGCAGGTGAACGCCGGCCGCCGTGAATGCGACCGCCTGGTCAATGGCCTTCGCCAACTCCTCGTCTGTAAGGCTCAGCGTCCGCGCGGGGTCGTTCTTCAGGTAGGTCAGCTGCGAGCTCACACTCCGAACATCAGGAAGAAGGGATTGTGCCGCGAGGCCGTAGAAGACGCGCTGGAGTTCAGCACCGCGATCGAACACGACCGGCTTCTTTCGGTCAGGCGCCGTCCCTACCTTATAGTCAGTGATGACCGCTGCGCCGCGCGCGGCATCTTCGTCAAGGCGATCAATCCGCCCTCGGAAGCAAATTCCGGTCTGCCCGATTGGGACAGGCGAGAGTGTAGCCCACGGATGAGGCCCATCTCTCGGCTCGCCAAAGGAAAGCTCTGTCCAACTCGTGCCGCGCGGTTCACCGAGTGCATCCCTGAGTCCTCGCAGTGCCCGCTCGCGAGCCATCTCCACAGTATGACGCCAGAGAAGGCCCGGCGGAACGGCCCTGGTGATCGGCCAGCTTTCGGTGAGGCGCACCGCTTCTCGTTCCAGGGCGATGTCAATCTCGTCGACATTTTGTGGTGTGCCGTCCCGTAACACGCCCCCAATGAGAGCGTGAACGAGTTCGCCGAACGCGCGATGGTCGAGCGCGAGCGGTTGAGGATCTAGATTCGGCTCGCGCCAGTGAAGGGCGTATTCCCAGATGAACCCGAGGGGATCGCAGAGAAGTCGATGGAGGGACGTCGTGGATTGAACTTCGGCTAGGGCATCGACGACGAGCGGGTGGTCGGGACGGACCCTCCCGTCGTGGGCAGTGTGCTGCTCGCCGTCCCACCATGCGTGCCAGCAGGCACGACTTGCGCGCACTTGGGGGTCTTTGCCGGCGTCGGCCGGGCGGGCATACAGTCGATCGCTTTCGCTGAAGGCGTGCACAGGTATCGCGCTCCGCCCGACCACACTCTCTCTTTCTTTCGGCCACAAGGTACTGGCTGCCTGCAGGGATCCCGTCGCACTCCTGTAAGCGCGTGACAGCGTATAGTTGGTCGACTGGCTGAGGATGATGTCATGCATCATCTGGTCACCTTCGGCCGCTTCAGCAGACGGAAGTCGCAACTGCCCAAGAAGGTGCTGCGGTAGCAATGGATTTTCGCTCGACCGTCTTGGCCACGCGTTCGCATCCAGCCCGATGAGGCGAACATGCGCGCGCGGGGCCGCCGCCACATGACGGGCAGGCCCCCACGCAATAGAATTCCCCGGCTCGCGTCCGTCGGCGACGCGCAGGGCCTGCAAGGAGAGTTCGATCGCTTGTGGGGGCGCCATGCGCAAAGCATCCCGCCACAAGGTAAGTGCCGGCCCCTTCAAAAGACGGCGTCCGACTACGTCCGCCGACGCAATTCCGCAGGCCAAGTCTTCGAGAATCGGCAATACTGCACGTTCCGCAAGCTCACCATTCGCCCGCTCGCCTCGTGTCTGCTCGAGAGCATGCCGCCAAAGCCCCGGACTCGTCAGCGCAGCGCTCCGCCGCAAGCCTTTGGCCCAGTCACTGGGCAGGCTCTCTTTGGCCAGACTACGCGGCAGCCGGGCAAACAGGAGCCTCACGCGCTCCTGAGACAGCCCGCGCAACAGGATATCCGCCAGGGCCGCACAGGCCTGCCCTTCACGGGTCGCCAGCGCCGGAATACCGTGCGTGAAATGCACAGCCAGCCCTGCCTCGCGCGAGAGAACGAGAAACGCATCGTCCCACGCCGCTGGCGAAGCGGCCGAAATGGCGATCTCGTGGGGAGAGGCTTTTCCACCCGCCACAAGCCCACGCGCCCAACGCAATGCTTCCCTCACTTCGTTTCGCGGATCGGCACAGAGATCGGCGGAACCGAGCAACGCTGCACCGGGGGAGCGCGTTTCGATCTCCCCAGCGAACCAGGCGCGCCGGCTGTGTTGTGATGCAATCCATCGCACCGGCACCACGTCGCAGAGCGCCTGAATGAGTGGGCGCCAAACGGCTTTGATATCGGGGATGTCTTGAATGATGATGGCGCCGACTAACTTTGGTGCGAAGGAAACTCGCTCCAAGGCTGTTTTGACCAAATCGGGAGGCGACAGCATTCCGGACGGCAGTGCGCCTCGGACGCGGCGCTCGAGCAATGTGAAATCCCTGAGACGGGCATTGTCGGGAAAAGAAGCCGGGATCTCCATGTCCCACCAGTCTCGGAGCGCCGATAGCACAGCCACCGGCATCCCTGGCAGTTGGGAAACCTTGTCGATGTCCTCGTAGCCACCGGCTTCGAGCGCCTCTCTTATGGCCGGATACAAGATTTCTGCGGACGCTGGCGTGATAAAGCCGCCAGCAAGCCGTGCGGCGAGAAGCGGCAACGTCAGGATCTGCCTACCCGTAGCCCCTTCACGAGCTGCATCGAGTCGTCGCATTCGCAGCGCCAAAGGTCCATTGACAACCACGGTTTGGATCTGCATCTGGCGCCCCCTCGCTGCCAAAGACCTAAAGCTGACTAGATCGGCGATATTGTTGTGATTAAGGCCATTCGGTACCAACTCAGAACCGCCAGGTTACTGCAGCCTTTAATGGTGCAGAGATTCGGATTCAGAAACTCATCAGCCAAGCGCCGCCTTTGAGGTTCTCAGCGAGAACCCGAACCACTCAATCTACCCCGCTGCGACTATCTCGGAGACTCCTGACCGGCGAGGGGGTGATGTTGAAGCTAGACTGCAGGGTTGTTTTTGATCCGCGCTCCGCAACTCGGGTGACTAGTATAGCCGCTCATGGTGTCAGCGTAGAGGCCCAGCCGCATTGTTCGTTAGAAATGCGGCGGCTCAGCATGCCATCGGACCAGATCGTCCATCGCTATGAGCACGATCTTATGACTCCGCGTGGCGGATTCGATCGCATCATCTGTGAAAGTTGACGTAGTGAACCGCCCCGGGTTTGCCGGAGGCTCCAACTCCTGAGAGGATGGAGCCATGACGAGCAAGACGACGAACAAGTTTTCACCCGAGGTCCGGACCCGAGCGGTTCGGATGGTTCTGGATCACGCCGGCGAGCACCCGTCGCGCTGGGCGGCAGTTACGTCAATCGCGGCCAAGATCGGCTGCACGCCGCAGACGCTGCATGACTGGGTCAAGAAGGCCGAGGTCGGTAGCGGGCAGCGGGCCGGCGTTCCGACCGACACGGCCGAGAAGCTGAAGGCGCTCGAACGGGAGAACCGCGAGCTTCGGCAGGCCAACGAGATCCTGCGCAAGGCAAGCGCCTATTTTGCGATGGCGGAGCTCGACCGCCGGTTCAAGCCATGATCGCCTTCATCGACGATCATCGTGGGGCGCATGGGGTCGAGCCGATCTGCAAGGTCTTGCCGATCGCCCCCTCGACCTACCACGCCCATGTGACCAAGCGGCGCGATCCCGCCAAGCTGTCGGTGCGCGCCAGGCAGGACGCCGCGCTGAAGATCGAGGTGCGGCGCGTCTTCGATCAAAACTTCTCCGTCTACGGCGTGCGCAAGGTCTGGCGCCAGCTCAAGCGCGAAGGCTTCGATGTTGCCCGTTGCACGGTGTCGCGACTGATGCGTGACATGGGTTTGCAAGGGGTCATCCGCGGCAAATCCGTCAAGACTACGATCAGCGACAAGGCCGCGCCATGCCCGCTGGATCACGTCAACCGCCAGTTCAAGGCGCCAAGGCCGAACGTTCTCTGGCTCTCCGACTTCACCTATGTCGCGACCTGGACCGGCTTTGTCTACGTCGCCTTTGTGATCGACGCCTATGCCCGCAGGATCGTGGGCTGGCGAGCCTCGCGCACGGCGCATGCAGGCTTCGTGCTCGATGCGCTGGAGCAGGCACTGCATGATCGACGGCCGGTCCATCGTGGCGGGCTCGTGCACCACAGCGACAGGGGCAGCCAATATGTATCCATTAAGTACACCGAGCGCCTGGCTGAAGCTGGTGTCGAGCCTTCTGTCGGCAGCGTCGGAGATTCCTATGACAACGCTCTCGCCGAAACCATCAACGGTCTCTACAAGGCTGAGGTGATCCATCGGCGCGGGCCATGGCGCAGCTTCGAGGCCGTCGAGTTCGCGACCCTAGAATGGGTGGATTGGTTCAACAACCGACGGCTCCTGGAGCCCATCTGCAACATCCCGCCGGCCGAAGCCGAACAACGCTACTACGCCATGCTGGAACAACCCGCCATGGTGGCATAACTTAAACCAAATGGCCTCCGGCAAACCCGGGGCGGTTCACCCTGTATGCCGGGCCAGCAACAAGCCGCTCTTCATCATCAGCCGGTAGACGCGCTTGGCGTTGACCGGGTCGTGGCCGGCGGATCGCCGCTCGCGCTTGAGCAGCGCGGCGATCCGCCGCTATGCGAGGTCATATCTTGAGCTTGGAAACAGCCGCGCATGAGGAACGGCTCGGTCGCTGGGCGATGAACCTGATGCTGATCAATGTGTCGGCGCGGCTGGCCGACTTCATGGCGGCGGATCTGTCCGTGCTCGTCTGGTTGTCCAAATCGATGGGTTGCATCCCGGTGACGATCTCGTGCTGGTGGCCGCGATCGGGATTAGGGCCGCGTCTATCCGCTCACTTCCAAAGAGCCACAATCACTGTACCGAGGTGCTAGAATTAGTAGGTTCGCTGTTCTCAGTTCTCAGTTAAGTGAGTAAGCACCTGAAAAGGGCAATTGACAGTGCTAAGCAAGTCAGTAACTCGCAGAAAATGGAAAGCAAACATGGCCAACTTACGCCAGGACGACAAGTCTACACCAGGAACAGATGATGCGGCTCGCCGTGCCGGCGAGCAGACGAGCCGTACCGGACAAGCTGCAGCTGGTCAGACTGCGCATGTCGGGCAAGGTGCCGCTCAACCCGGAGAAGAAACGGCCCGATCAACTTCCAACTTTCTTAAGCAGAACCTCGAGACCGTGCAGAACGCATGGCGGATCGGCCTGGAGGCGACGACCTTAGCCGTGGGACGATCTACCGAGCAACTTGGTCGCACGCTCGGAGTCTCAGGAGAAGGGGGGCAGCGGGCAAAAGAGGCAACGGAACGGTCGGCGCGCAACGCGCAAACGATCCTTTACACCAGTAATGCTGCTGCCAAAGTGGTGAATGGAATGTCTCAAGAGTACAGCCAGATGGTTCAGCATCAAGTCGGGAAGAACATGGACTACATCCGCGAGCTGTGGACCTGCCGGACCCCTCAGGAATTTGTAGCCGCACAAAGTGATATTGTGCGGGAGTCTGTGGAAATTGCTCTGGAGGGTAGCCGTCGGATCGCCGACCTGTCGCTCAAAGTGGCCGACGAAACCGGAAAGCAGATCAAGTGAAGTATGGAAGAAGTCCGGCACTCCACCTAACGGCATGCAGGTTCTGGTCTGAGCCCCTTCCTTAATGCAGCAATGGGAAGAGTCCCGGTTTAATATGAGCCCATGGGGCTCGGTGAAGCAACGCGGCGGGGCGCGGAGCCCTCGGCATAGCGCAGCGTCCCGCCCGGTTGCGGCCCGGGAGCGTTGCGTTTGGCGCATTCGGTCGGAGTGAGGCTGCCCAGAGCGCCGTGCGGTCTGGCGTTGTTGTACAACAAGGCTCAAGAACGCCCACAGGACCGTTCTTCGCGAGGTTCTTTATCGACATCATCCCTGGTTTGGTCGCCGAGTTTGCGTTCATGGAAGGGTCGACAAGGCTGATGATGTCGCTTTCCGCTGCTCTTTTGATGGATCGCAAGCGGATCGATGGTTGGAGACTCCAGCATGGATGTTCGATCGGGCAGCATGCCCTGACGCTGAGCCTTTGACAGCTCAGCCGTTTGTCAGCATTGACGCACTTGCGGCGCTCTCTGCGCTTCTCGATCTGGCGTTGAAGGATCGAACGCCATCAGCTGCCCTGCTTTCTGGCGCATCCAGAGCCTCTCACGACCAGAATCGGGGAGAGACTCATGTCACGGCAGACGGCGGTGCCGGGGAGCGGATACCGACACAATCGACAACCGCGGCCGCAGCAGCAGATGGATCTGCTCGGGAGTGGCCTGTCGAACGGCGCGATCGGCGCGCCCACATGGCTGGATCTGCCAGCAGAAGCGCGGGCAGCGCTCACGAGCCTGATGACGCAGTTGATCCTCGACCATGCTGCGATGACAGCGACGCCGCGCGCGAAGGAGGTCGATCATGATCTCTGACAAGGTCAGGCCTCATCATCTGGAGCGCAAGGCGATTCTTTACGTGCGTCAATCCTCGGCCCATCAGGTGTTGCACAATCGCGAGAGCAGCGCGCTGCAATACGCCATGCGAGACCGGCTGACGGCACTCGGGTGGTCTGAGATCGAAGTGATCGATGATGATCTCGGTCGTTCAGCCGCCGGCAGCATACAACGCGCCGGATTCGAGCGAATGGTGGCGGAAGTCTGTCTCGGCAAGGTTGGGGCGGTTTGCGCCCGCGAGGTCTCGCGCTTCGCCCGCAACAGCCGGGATTGGCAGCAACTCATCGAGATGTGCCGCGTGGTCGATACCGTTCTGGTCGATCAAGAGACCATCTATGCGCCAAGGCACGGCAACGACCGCCTGCTGCTCGGGCTCAAGGGCAGCCTCAACGAGTACGAGCTGGATCTGTTGCGCCAGCGCTCGCTCTCGGCCCGCTACGAGAAGGCGCGCCGGGGCGAGTTGGTTGTGACAGCGCCCGTCGGCTTCGTGAAGGCCGGCGACCGTTATGAGAAAGACCCGGATCGGCGTGTCCAGGAAGCGATCAAGCTGGTGTTCGACAAGGTCGAGGAACTTGGCAGCGCGCGACAGGCGCTCTGCTGGTTCCACGAGTACAATCTCGATCTGCCGGTGAAGCAGACCAACGGCGACACGGCCTGGCGGCGACCAAACTACTCTGCCATCCACCGGATCATTGAGAACCCAGTCTACGGTGGCGCCTACGCCTATGGTAAGACAGCTGTGGCGGCGGGATACAGCACCGCGGGCGTGAGCGTGAAGATCCGCCGCAAGGCGCGAAACGAATGGCTGACGCTGAAGCCCAACACTCACGAAGGGTATGTCAGCTGGGAGAAGTTCGAGGCGATTCGCACCATGGTCAGCAGCAATGTTCCCACCAGTCGGCATCACGGCGCGCCCAAGCATGGTGACGCGTTGCTGGCCGGTCTGATCCGCTGCAAGCGCTGCGGTCGCAAGCTCACAATCCGGTACTCCGGCATGGAAAACCATATCCCGCGCTACAGCTGCAACCGTGCCTGGATGGATAATGGCGGGGCCCACTGCATCGCCTTCGGCGGACTGCGCGTCGATGACGCCATCGAGGAATCGCTGCTTGGAGTCGTCGGTCCGGGCGCTGTCGCCGCCGCAACCGCTGCCGCCAAGGGAGCCAGGGAACGGCACGATCAGGCGCGCGATGCTCTCAGTCGCGACCTCGAAGCGGCGCGCTATGCCGCCGACAGGGCTTTCCGGCAATACGATGCCGCTGATCCCGCGAACCGGCTGGTGGCCAGTGAGCTGGAAGCCCGCTGGAACAGGGCACTCGCTCACGCGGCGGAGGTTGAGGCCAAGATCGCCATGCATGATGCGGCAACGCCCGCACCCCTTGCCGATCCAGTCTCGTTCGGCGTTCTGGCCTCGAACCTCAAAACGGTCTGGGATGCGCCGACGACGGATGTTCGCCTCAAGAAGCGCATTGTGCGCACCCTCATCCATGAGGTCGTGGCCGATATCGACGACGCGGCCTCGGAGATCGTTCTCATCGTCCATTGGGTGGGGGGCGCCCACAGCGAGTTGCGCTTGCCGAAGCGCCGGCGCGGACAGCGCAACAGCACCTCTGCCGATATCGTCCAGGCCGTGCGTCAACTGGTGCTGATTGCCAGCGACGATCTGATTGCCGGCCTCCTCAATCGCAACGGCCTCAAGACCGGTAACGGCAATCGCTGGACCCGCGAGCGGGTCACATCAATGCGCTCGAACTACCACATCCCGGTGTTCAAGCCTGCTGAGGACGGGATCGAGCCATGGGCTTGGCAACGCCGCAAAGCTCCCGAAGATCGCGCCTAAGACGCTCCGGCTGGCCGCTGAAGCCGGCGAGATCGAATCCATCCATCCTCTTCCGGATGGTCCTTGGATCTTCGCCCACACCTGGCTGATAACAACTGCTGCTCAATCTATCGCCGAACGAGCGCGACAGAACCCAAAATACCCCGCGGGATCGCATCCCGCTCAACAAAATCTCTTCTCTTCAATCACATAGCCAGATGGGTGTTCTGATGCGCAGTTGTAGAAGTCCAGATAGCGGCCAATCGAGGCGCGAGCGCCGCTGACGCTGTCGTAGGCCCGCAGATACACCTCCTCGTATTTGACTCTGCGCCACAGCCGCTCAACGAACACGTTGTCCCGCCAGGCGCCCCGGCCGTCCATACTGATGGCGATGCCGTTGTCGGTGAGCACGCCGGTGAACGCCGCGCCGGTAAACTGCGAGCCTTGGTCGGTGTTGAAGATCTCGGGCTTGCCGTGACGGGCCAGGGCATCTTCCAGTGTCGCGACGCAGAATGCCGCCTCCATGGTGATCGACAGCCGCCACGACAGAACCCGGCGGGTCGCCCAGTCCAGCACCACGGCCAGATAGACGAAGCCTCGCGCCATCGGGAGTGGAGTAAGAAGCGCGAGCGCGCTTCTCCTCCCCGAACCGTACGTGCACCTTTCAGCGCATACGGCTCTCTGTTCAAGCTTGGCCCATGGCTATAGGAGCTATGCGGGTTTTTGGTGACGAGGCGATCAGGCGGCGTGGTTTTCCGGCACTTGGATGACCTCGATGCCGTTTTCGAATCTGACACCTGCGCTGACCTTCGGCAACTGATTTGTGCCTTTCAGCCGCCGCCAGGTCTTTGATGCGGCGCAGAGCAGCTTGAACACCATCAACTTGGCAGTCGTTGACGATAACGAACCTTTCGTGCGCACCGTTCTGTGCCGGACCGTCGCGAACACGCTTTCGATGGGATTCGTAACCGGTATGAGATGCTCGGTGCCAACGTTCCGCTGCGGTGGCCTACATCGTGGCGTATGGTGCGACCATCGGGACAGAGGCACCGGGAGCACGAAGTGCGGGCAGGCCGATGCACACGATGAGCCGAGAGCTCGAGTTAGTAGCTGGCCGCCTCTGCGACTCGCCCGGTTGCGCCGCGAGCGCGAATCCGTAGTTGTCGTGTCGCCCGCTGCTCCCGTCATGTGTCTGGCAGAGGAGGTGCGAATGCGACGGGTTATTGGCATCGACGTCCACCGAACTTTCGGCGAGGTGGTGTTTTGGGAGCACGGCAGGCTCCGACATGCGGGCCGCATCGATATGACGCGGACTGCGCTGGAGGGATTTGGCAAGACCCTGCTGGCCAGTGATGAGGTGGTGGTCGAAGCGACCGCCAACAGCATGGCGGTGTCGCGGGTTCTGGCGCCGTTCGTGGCACGGGTGATTATCGCCAATCCGCTGCAGGTGAAGGCGATCGCCCAGGCTCACGTTAAGACCGACAAGATCGATGCCGGCACGCTCGCCAGTCTGCAGGCGGCCGGGTACCTGCCGCAGATCTGGACGCCTGACGCGGAGACCGAACGCAAGCGCAGACTGGTGGCGCGGCGCTACCAGGTCGTGCGGCATCGCACGCGGCTCAAGAACGAGGTGCATTCGATCCTGCACGCACACTTGATCCCGAAGTGCCCACATGCCGATCTTTTCAACGCCCGCGGCCGGGCATGGTTGGCCGCTCAACAGTTGCCGGACGATGAGCGAGCGGCCATCGATCGGCACGTCCGTGAGCTTGATCGGCTGGCGGAAGACCTGGCCCTGCTCGACCGCGAGATCGCGCGGGACGCAATCGAGGATTCCGCGGTGAACAGATTGATGACGATCACCGGCGTGAATTTGGCGGTCGCCGCCGGGATCGTGGCGGCGATCGGCGACATCAGCCGGTTCAAGAGCCCGCAGAAGCTGGTGAGCTATTTCGGGCTGAACCCGCGGGTGCGGCAGTCGGGACTGGGAGCGGCCCATCACGGTCGCATCAGCAAGATCGGCCGCAGTCACGCGCGCGCCATGTTGGTCGAGGCGGCCTGGGCCGCGGCCAAGGCGCCCGGTCCACTGCACGCTTTTTTCGTGCGGATCCGCGCCCGGCGTGGCCATCAGGTCGCCGCGGTGGCCGTGGCTCGCAAGCTCACGGTGCTCTGCTGGCATTTGCTGACGAAGGGCGAGGATTACCTGTGGGCGCGCCCGGCGCTGGTCGCCAACAAGACCCGCGCGATGCAACTTCAAGCTGGACATCCGCAACAGAAGGGCAGCCGGCGTGGACCAGCCTATGCCTACAACATCAAGGCGCTGCGCGACCGTGAGATGTTGATTGCCGCCCAGGCGGAGCGAAGCTACGAACGATTGGTGTCGCAATGGAAACCGCGGCGGCCAAAACCCGGCGCGCGGGCGCCTCAGCTCGGCAGGACAAAATAGGCAGTCCGGTGACGCTTGCAGCCGACGCGTCACGCTTCGCCACGAGGTCGCCCGCGCCCAACAACCATAACCGCCGCTGACGGCAAGTGCCAGCCAGGAATGCAGTCCCGTTCCACGCCAGCATGCCGCCGTGCTCGGGCCGGTCAAGGCCAAGCCTCGCGGTGGCCGCAAACGCGGCCAGCCTTGACCGTCCCTGCGCGCGGCGGCTGCGAGATCGGTGGCCGGGACGGAAGAATGGCCCGCGGCGCCGAACAAAAGAATGGACGTACGCGATTTCCGCAATCGTCATCTCGGTCATTAAAAAATCGCTTGTCCATCTCATCCGTCGTCCGCAAGTGGTCCCAATGCTCGGCGGGGAATTCGTAGAACGCAAGCATTGCGTCGCGATCTTTGGTCAGGCACTCGACCGCCTTGTCGTACTTCGCTCCGTATTTCTCGGCAAAGACATCGATCGCCACTTCGGCCGAAGCTCGGTTGGACGCCAAATAGACCTTGCGCAGATCCTTCTTCATGCTGGCCTGTACCGACACTGCGACTTTGTTCAAGATATTCGCGGTTTTGTGCACCCAGCACCGCTGATGTCGCGTGGCGGGAAAGACCTCGTCGAGCGCCTTCCAGAAGCCGAGCGCGCCGTCACCGACGGCGATTTCCGGGGCGATCTTCAGCCCACGGGTTTTCGCCTCGACGAGCAGTTCGTGCCAGCTCTGCGTGCTCTCGCGCACGCCGACCTGGAAGCCGATGAGTTCCTTCTTGCCTTCCGGCGTCGCGCCGATCAGCACCAGCATGCATTCGCTGTGGTCTTCCATGCGAGCCTGCAGGAAGACGCCGTCCGCCCACACGTATACGTACCGGCGCGCCGACAGATCGCGCTTCTGCCAACGCTCGTACTCGAGCTGCCATTCCGTCGTCAGTCTGGAAACCACCGCCGGAGAAAGATTCGGCGCATCCTTGCCCAGGAGCGCCGCCAGCGCCTCCTGGAAGTCGCCCGTCGAGATGCCTCGCAGGTACAGAACCGGCAAAAGTGCATCCAAGCTCTTCGTGCGCCGTGCCCACAACGGCAGGATCGCCGAGGTGAAGCGGATCCGCTCGCCATCGCTGGTCACCGCGCGATCGCGAATCTTTACCCGGGCGACTTCGACGGCGCCGATCACCGTCTGGATCGTCCGCACTGGACCATGGCCGTGCCGCACGAGGCGGTCGCGGCCATCGGGAAGCTTCAAGCCCTTCATCGCGGCGAGAAACGCCTCGGCTTCCATCTCGACAGCCTGCGCAAGCAGCTGCCGAGCACCAGATCGCAAAATATTCGTCAGTGGATCGTCGATCTCATCGGGCTGACGCAGTGGGACAATGTTGCTATGCTCGTTCATGGCGTATCGCTCTCCTTGAGGTTCTGGCAGGCTCGACACCCGCCTCGATACGCCGCCTATCTCATTCCGTCATCACCCAGTTCCCGCATAGCTCTCTCCAAGCGTGGCAACCACCAGATGCGAACTTATTTGTTCGAGGCTGCGAACGTCCTGCTGACCGTTGTCAGGCGAGGTTCTGCGCTCAAGCGCTGGGGCAGCAAGCTGGCCAAACGCATCGGCGCCAAAAAGGCCAAGGTTGCCGTCGCTTGCAAAATGGCTGTGATCCTCCATGCCATCTGGACCGATGGCACCGAATTCCAGGCAGAGATGCGCACCGCATGAACAAGTCTTAAACCAACCCAGATCCGCCTTCGGCGGAACAAGCGTCCCTGCCGGGACGAAGGTGTGGGCAATCTCGAAGTCGTCCCTGCGGGCTTCCATGCACCGCGCTCTTCACATCGAGATGCCACACCTCTTGAACGTCATCATGCGGCGCTCCTGCATCGAGACGACCGCGGAAAGAACCATGAACCCGGCAGTGGATCAGTTTTGTTTGTCGGGGTTGACACCGTGCCCGCGATTAAAGAACGGACGACTAACTACATCCCGAGGCGCGCGAACTGCATCGACGCGTGCTCCGCCTCGGGAAGGGGATACCACGGCTGGCCGCCAGCTGCGGTGCGCAACAAGGACCTACAGAACGCCGGCGTGAGCTTGCCGCGGTGGATCACGACGTTCTCGCGCCCCGTCGCAGCTCGAGCGCTCTGCCAGTCCTGATTGTAGCCGCGCTGGTCATTGGACTTCACGTGGCAAGCGGCGAACTCGGCATCGCTCAGCGTTGCCAACTGCCAGGCATGTACCGGCCACTTGGTATGGATGTGCACCCACATCGGGCTTGACGTCGCGCCATTGCGCAGTGCCTTGGGCTGCAGCTTGATCTCGAACAGCGTCCCTGGCTCGCCCTTCAAGGCGCGCGGTCGATCCACAGACGCCAACTCCCCGCCCGCCCGCAACTGTTCAAGGTACTTCTGCGACGGAAACGCGTAGGTCTTCATGCAATCGATCGTGATCGCCGCCTTTCGCGCCTCCAAAGAGTTCGCCTGTCCCTGCACCTCGGACAACATCGCCTTGAGCCGGGTTATTTTGTCATGCACTTCCGGCACTTGCGCAGGCGTGAGTAGGCCACGTCGGCGAGGCTCCACCAGCGCGGCTACACTGGCCTCAATCTCGGAGGCCTGCGTCTGCAGTCGCTTAACGACGAGATCCACGACGTGATCGGCGTCCTCGGGCTTCATCTGGCGCGCTTGCGAGACGGCGCTTTGCTGAGCCGGCAGATCGAACTGCAAAAGTTCGTCCAATCGCTCGAGTAATGCGGTCAGTGCTTTCCTGGAGGGCGGAGCCTGCAATATCTCCAGGTGCCCAGTCGCCGACGATGACGCCCTCGCGTCTGCCTCCTCCGCGCTCGCGAGTTTCTTCGTACCCAAATCCGAGAGTACGATCACCTTGCCTGTTGGGGCCGTGGCAACGTCGGGCGTGGCGAGCTGCGGCTCGCGCAGCCTGGCCGCCGAACTTCCCTCGCCTGCGGCCGGGGCGCGCTTGCCTTTCCCCTTCCTCCGCGCCGCGCCCCCCTTAACCACTACGGCAGTCCGGGCCGGCGGCTCAATCATGGCAGGCGTCTTTGGCTGCACGTCCAAAAGACGCGTGACGTAGTCCGCGGTGACCCATGCACCATCCGCGATCTGGCCCAACAGTTCCAACGGAAGGTCGGCATCCGTTCCGGCGTCCCTTAGCCTGGTGACGATGCCGTGCACCCCTGAGGCAAATTCCGAAAGCCGTTCCATGACTCCTTCCAGAACGGTGCAGTGGTCTGCGTCGAGCGCCGCTCCCTTCAGAACGGCGTCGGAAGTCGAGTTGAATGCCGGAAAAAAATCCGCGATAAAGGTCCCAAGCAGTCGCACCCGCCCGTCCTCACCCATCAGGGCGTCGTTCACGGCTGGGCCGAACGTGGCCGCCTTCGACTCGATCAAGAGGCGCGCGAGAGCAATCTGCGATTGCAGACACACGCATTTCGTATAAAGTGCCCAGCCGGTATGCTGGCGTAGCGCGGCCTCTTCCTCTTCCCGCATCTTGGACGTGGTGCTTGGCAAGTTGGCGGTGGCCGTATAGACCGACTGCATCCGCTCCGAGCGCAATACCTTCTTTTCCCACCAATCCAAGCAGGCTTCGTAATGCTTCGCCACGCTGGATACCGCCCGGCCCAGCTGGCCGGGCGGAGCGCCGGCATCTCGCATCCGGTCGAGCACGACTGCTGCTTTGATCCTGTTCGCCTCCAGGTCGTTGAAAATCCAGTTGGCCACGATATTGCTTTGGTCTCCCTCAATGATAGTTTCGTCGCGGACTTGGCGAGCCTGATCGTCGGAAAGAAGTCTGCGCGCCATGTCCGGGGGGAGGCTCGCGTAATAGTCCAGAACTTCCGAGCCTGCCTTGACGACTTGATCGGTCAGCTCTTGCGCCTCCGACGGGGTCCGGGCTTGATTGGCTGCTTTTTTAGAAGCATTAAGGTCCTCAAGCAGGCTGCCCATTTTTTGCTCCGCCGCTTTGATTCCGTCCCCACTCGAGGGCATCCAGACTGCCACACCGGACGCGGGTGGCTCACTCATGAGCGCGGTTCCATCTTGAGGTCCGGAACGCATCCGCTCTACGACGCTGTCGAAAGGTTGCCCGCCTTCCCCGAAGGCGGGGTCGGGTTCCATGTTCGAACTGCTCGATACCCATGTGCTGTCGGCTCCTGAAGCCCCAACGTGCGATTTGCCCGGTCCGCCAATGCCCGTCATCTTCCACCTCCAATCACGTCCAGAATGCGCAGCCTGTTTGGATAGACAGGCTTGGCTGACGAGGAGCTGACCAAGGGCGTTTCCCCGGATGCACAGGAAAACCCGGATCACCATGGGTTGCAATTCCATCGCGTCTGGCGTGCTGCTGGAGGCAGCGGGGCATCGTCAACTTAATCGACCGCGAGCTGAAGGAGGCGCTTCGCGACAAGCAGCATTCGATCGTTCAGCGCCTGCTTCGGTCCCTCCGGGACAGCTGCTCGCCATCTATGGCCGTATCCGTCCGCAGCACGACATCGCCTAACCTTGCGGACCACCTTCCGCGACACGCCGAGTTTTCTGCAGATCGCCTTGATCGGGCGACCATCAACAAAATAGGCGCGACGGATCTTGGCAATCGTCTCCACCACCAGCATCCCAACCTCGGCTTCCATGACCCAATGGAAGCCACTGTGGACCCTTGACCCGGGGTCCCGATTGGGCTCTGACGCATATTCGATGATCGTGTTTGTTTTTATGGCGCGCCAATCAGCCTAGCCTGAAGGAGATCGAGCTTAGCGCGCCCGTACATCTGCCGTTTGACCAGCTTGAGCTTGGTGATCTGAGCTTCCACTTGGCGGGGATGTCCCGATCGTTGTTGAACTAGGTCGGGCCTACGTTGCCGGAATGAATGTTACGCGGCCCTCGTGACGTTGGCAACGGGGTTGATCGTCATGCGATCGTGGTGAGCTTGAAGGGCCGCACGCAGAACCGACAATTGCTTATACGCCTTCAATCGTCGGAAGCCCTTGTTGGCCTCGATCATGCCGGCCGCGACCCATCGCAAGGCCATACTGGCATCCCGCCAGCGTTTGACGTTGCGCGTGACGCGGCGAATGGTGCCCATCATGTTCTCGGCGATGTTGGTACAGGCGAGTGATCGACGAAGCTCCTTCGGCAACTTCAATCGGACGACAGTCAGGATTTCGTCGAGGCCTTCGAGGATGCTTGCCGCTACGCCGGGCCATTGCTGGTCGAGTCGACGCGCGAGATTGCGGATCAATTTTTCGGCCTTGTCGGCGTCATCGAGCTCCCAGGCCTGGCGCAGCACCCGACGGGTGGCCGCATGATGCTCTTTCGGCAGGCGTTCCATGATGTTGCGCGCCTTGTGGATCTGGCAGCGCTGGATCGCAGCGGCCGAACCGAAGGTGCGGCGGATCGCCTTCGACAACGCCTTCGCGCCGTCGGCAATGAACAGTCTTGGCACCGTCGGGTCGAGCCCGCGCGAGACCAGGTTATCCAGCAGGGCCTGAACCGTTGTGGCATTCTCGGTCGCCCCTTCCACCAGAGCCAGCGGATGCTTGTTGCCTTCGCCGTCAACCCCGATCGCGGCGACCAGCACGAGATCGTCGCCGAGATGCAGCCCGTCGATTTGGACCACCAGAAGGTCGAGCGCGGACAGATCGGCAGCCATGAAGTCGGCCAGCCGCGCCGCCGACAGCGCTACGAACCTCCGCGAGGCCGCCGACTTCGAAATCCCCGATCCGGGCGGTGCCGGCACGTCACCTTCGGGCAGCCGGACAGCGCGGCCGAACCGGCGCGTCGACACATTGATCAGCATCAGGTTCATCGCCCAGCGACCGAGCCAATCCTCCGCCGCCGCCGTTTCCCAGCTCGGGATCGTGACCTCGCGGCCGTCCACGCCCCGGACCCGCGGGCGCTCGACCTCGATCTTGCCGCCGTGGAAGCCGATCCGTCCCCGCGTTCGGCCCCAACGGTGCGCCCGCCGTGCCGCGTCGCGACCGTGGCGTGGCCCGCAGGCCGCCGTGACATCCGCCTCCATCATCGTGCCGAGCGCTTCGATCCCCGCCGCAAGGCAGAACCGATCAAAGCTCGCCCGCACTTCTGCAAACGCTTCGTCCACAGCCCCGGTCGCCGGCGAACCAGCCGGTGTGATATCTCTCGTCATGGCGTTGCTCTCCTTTGTGGAATCAGCACCCCGAGCCTACCGGCTCAAGGTGGGCAACGCCGACCTCTTCAGAAATTCAACAGAACCCGGGACATAGAGCTGGCCCCGGTTGTTTGGACAGCGCCCCGCTGGATTTAAGTGGATTCCTGCCGGGTTATGCTGAACGCGGGGCTTTACGATTTTGTCGTTGCGTCGGGAGGGCGTAGCCCGACCAGAGCGACGACAAAATCGTCGGCGACGGTCATGCGGCCATCACCATAGCTTGCGTGCCGAAGTAAGCCTCGTCGGGCGTGCGCCCGTCAAGGCTCGAGTGAGGGCGTCCCTGATTGTAGAAGGCCAGATACTTGGCAATTGACGCTCGCGCCTCGGACACGCTGTCGTAGGCGCGGAGATAAACTTCTTCGTATTTGACCGTGCGCCAGAGCCGCTCGACAAACACGTTGTCGCGCCAGGCGCCCTTGCCGTCCATGCTGATGGCGATCTTCGCGTCCAGCAGCACATCGGTGAACTCGAGGCTGGTGAACTGGCTGCCCTGATCCGTGTTGAAAATCTCGGGCCTGCCGTGCTTCGCCAACGCCTCCTGGACCGCTTCGACGCAGAAGGCCGCCTCCATTGTGATCGAGACGCGATGGGCCAGGACCCGTCGGCTGGACACATCGACGACCGCCGCGAGATAGACGAAGCCACGCCGCATCGGAATGTAGGTGATGTCCATTGCCCACGCATGGTCGGGCCGCTCGATCTTCAATCCGCGCAACAGGTACGGGTAGATCTTGTGACCCGGAGCCGGCTTGCTCGTGTTCGGGCGACGATAGACCGCCTCGATCCCCATGCGCTTCATAGCGTCGCGATGTGGCGGCGACCGGCGTATACCCCTCCCGCCGCAGCAACGATCGTAGCATACGCGCTCCGCGAAGGGATAATCGAGATGCAGCTCATCGAGCCGACGCATCAAGGCAAGGTCCTCGGCCGAAACTGGCCGAGGTTCATAGTAGACCGTGCTGCGAGCCAGCTTCAGGACCTTCGCCTGGCGCACGATAGAAAGATCATGACCGCGGTCGATCATCGCTTTGCGCTCAGCAGGCCCGCCTTGGTGAGCGCGCCGGACAAAAAATCGTTTTCCAACGCCAGCTCGCCGATCTTGGCATGTAACGCCTTCAAATCGACCGGCGTCTCGGCCGATGTCTTGTCATGCCCAAACACGCCGGCGGCGCCTTCCAGGAGCTGGTTTTTCCAGATCGTGATCTGGTTCGGATGAACATCAAACAGTTGCGCCAGCTCCGCCAGGGTCTTGTCGCCTTTGACCGCAGCCAAAGCAACCTTCGCCTTGAATGCCGGAGAATGCGTCCGGCGGCTCTTCTTCGTCATCTTCGCTCCTGATTCGCAGCAAGAATCCTCGCCGCTGTCAGGCAGAAAATCCACTCAAGCTACTGTCCGAATTTGCGGGGCCAGCTCTCTGGCGCCTTCAAGTTCGAGCGATGGGATCGAACGAAACAGATCCCAGAGACACTCGAAATGATCCTCCATCTCTCTACCACCTCGAATCACGAATCCCCTTTCCGGATCCTGACTACCGTCCAACGCGCCCCCCGGAACCGTCTGTCGTTCGAGGATGGTGATACGGTCGCCACGCATCTGCCCGTCGCGGATCAAGAAGGCCGCACCGGAGAGCGCAGCCAACCCCGAACCAACGAACCGAGCTGTCTTGCTATCCACGCCGGCGGGTTTGCGGGGCCGAGCAAAAGCTTCGTAATTTCCACTGGTGTAATACATCGCGACATTCCATCTCGTTTGATGTGACAATCCGTCCGCTGATAGTCAGAAGATGTTTTCGACCGCCTGACACTTTTGCGGGACGCCGATCGTCAGACCGCCATCGACGACGATTTCGGAGCCGGTAAAATAAGAGGACTCGTCGCTAAGCAGGAACAAGACTGCCTGTGAAACTTCCTGCGGCTCGGCCGGCCGCCCGAGCGGAATTGGAAAACTGGAAAGATCGATGTTCTCTGTCATCCGAGTGTTGATGAAGCCCGGATGGATAGAGTTTATGCGAACGCCGGACGCGGCGGCCTCCAAGGCAGCGGACTTCGTTATGCCCCGCACGCCGAACTTGGAAGCAACATAGGCGTGAAGCCCAGCACTACCCCTCAGCCCCTCAACCGACGAGATGTTGACGATCGAGCCTCCGCCCGCGCGGCGCATGGCAGGTAGGGCAGTCTGCATTCCCAAGAATACACCGGTGAGATTGACAGCCAGGGTCTTCTCCCACTGCTCGAGCGGGAACCGCTCGATGGGAGCCATACTCGCTATGCCTGCATTGTTGACGAGGCCGTGCAGCGCGCCGAACTTGCCCTCCGCAGCCGCGATCGCCTGGCACCATTCCCCTGGCTGGGCGACGTCTTGACGCACATAAATCGCGGATGGGCCAAGTTCGGCCGCGAAAGTCGCTCCTTCATTGTCAAGAATATCGGTGATCACGACTTTCGCGCCCTCGGCTACCAGCAGGCGCGCATGAGCGGCCCCCATCCCTCGAGCCCCGCCGGTTACCAAAATGACTTTTTCGCTCACACGTCCCATAACTCTTGGTTCCCTCGATCAGTGGCGGTGCAGGGTTTTTCACCATCAAAAAGGATGACGGGCATGTTGATCAAAATGGTTGAGAACGAGCGTTGAAAGTCGGGCAAGCCAAGAGTTGCGGTCTGCACCACGCCCCGGACTCTTGCCGATCTGCCCTCTGCTACGCATCATCTTTGATACCCAAAGCCTGTGCGCAGTACCCGTGTAAATTGGCGCTAAAGCACTTCGATAACGATTTCACATCGCGAACATGCTTCCGCCGCTCAGGCGTTAGCCATCCTTCGGATTGTTGCATTGGCTTTGCCGAACTACCCCACCTTCTAGACGCCGACAATTTGCGACCGAATTTCCTCCGGTTTCGGAGATAGAATCGGTACCCGCGAGCGGAGCGATACCGGTGCCGAACGGTGCTGAGCTCCTTGTGGATCAAAAAGTGGGGCGCAGAACGCATGAGGTTCTCCTAAGTCTTGCGAATTGGAGTATCCATTCCGTGCAATCGGCGCGCCGAGACTCTGATGGGAAGTCAGCCTCACGTGACTCTTTCACAGGCGCTGGAGGTCTTCCGACTCTCTACCGAGACGGTGATGTCAGGGCCTGCGTTTTCGACCATGCGCAGCGATAATGTTACGCCGATCTGGTTTAATCAAGACACAATGGCGATAGCCATGCTGTTGCGAAAACTCGTGAGAGAGCCTCATCGACTTTCTGTCCGGATACTTGATTATGGCGGGCTTTCGACATCGCGTCGTCAATCGGACAAGCGAGGGAAGGCAACAGAACAAGAGTCGAAAGTTGTCGGGTCACTCGTGCCCAATTTGACGTCAGCCAGTGAGCCGTATAACTGCACGAGGTGCCTGGCATCGACGTTGCATAACGATTGATAGACAAATAGGAATCACCCACTCGCCTTGATGTCATCATCTTTGAGCACGCTCCGCCGGAATGGATGCACAATCAGGCGCATTCGGCAGCACAGGACAGCTGCCGGCTTCTAGAATGGAAAAGGTCAAGCGTATTGGATGTTTTCGGATCGCTTAATCCGGCGGATTGAGGTGCAAGGCGCAGAAACGGCACTGCGGCCTCGCGCAGCGAAGATCGCTGTCACCGGATCGATGTGCCGTACGGACTACCGAATCCACATCGCTGCCAGCGCAGTACAGTCGCTTCAGGGGGCGCTTCAACAACCGGAGAGGCGCGGTGAGATGAATAGCTCAATCTCCATCCGCGCGAAATTATTCTGAGATCGAGGAGGATGCGATGCCCGACGTCAAAGGCATTCCGCTTGATGCGCCTCTTTACCATGGGGGCAAAAATCGTGGCAGTGCGTTTCTCGGCTGCCAAGCCCTAAACCTTATGTTCAGCGTGGGGCACGAGGCGAATTGTTTATTGCCGAAGGAGCTAGCACCTGCAGCAAACCCTGCAATCGCCATTGTGGGGGTCGCGAGCTATCGCTCAAGCACTGTCGGGCCATACTTGGAGTGCTATTCAGGAATTCAAGTTCGTGATCCCGACGGTGAGACTGGCTACTACATCCCTTACATTTACGTGACGGTAAATGATGCAGCTCTCGCCTCGGGACGAGAGGTTCTTGGTGCTCCAAAAAAGCTGGCGCACATTAGACTGATCAGAGAAGGCGGTCTAATTCAGGGTACGCTCGAGCGTCCGAAAGGCAAGCGCCTGCTGACCCTTACCGCTCAACCAGACGAGCGCATGAGCTCGGATTCGCGACAGATGTATTCTGCGCGGACGAATTTCTACTCGGTTCGGCAGCTGCCGCCCATTATTGAGTCCGGGAAGGGAGAGGTCACGCAACTCGTCAAATGGTGTACGGACCGAACGTTGCGACGCGACGAGCGTGGCGAAGAAGTTCTATTTACTGGACCAACCTCCCTAACTTACGACTCCCCCTCGATTATCGATCCCGTGCACAACTTGACAGTTGGCCAAGCCCTGCTCGGCACATACGAGGAGTATGACGCAAGGCTCGAGGCCATTGATATCCTTTCGGAGGAATCAAACCCGGTAAGCAGATGATCGACGAGCTTGAAGAATTCATCCAATCCTAAATTGCTGCCAGGGCTGTCGGTTTGCCGGCTCACGGGCGGTTATTGCAATGTGAGCTAAAGTCCTTGACTCACTGCATGACATCGCAAAGCAGGGACGACGCCTCGCCTGCCGCGTGTGCCATATGTAGTTGTCCGTGAACAAGCCTCCAAGCACTTGATTGGGAGTCTGTTTTCCGGTTGCGGCGGCATTTGAGATCGCAGGGGATTGAGGCTTCACAGCCCAAAACCCTGCAATGTGTTTCGGCGTGGGGTCTCGACCCTAATCGGCGTGGGGGGCCGACTAATCAGATTCAGTGCAATCAATGACTTGAAGGGGTCCCGAAGACGCCGATGGGGGGCATTTTTCGATCAGCATTCACATTTTGCCGCTCGATCGCTCGCACGGAAGAACTGCCCGTCGGACGACGCGGTCGTTCCGTTGCCCCACAGACGGGAATGCGGGTGACGGGTGTGTGCGTCGGTGATGCAGGCCTGAGCGGCGCGATAGGTTTCCGATCGTGCGTGGAAGGTGCGCATCCAGCCGATCTGATGAGCGCTGATGCCCTTGGATGCGCCAGCCATCCGTTTCGGACCGAGATTGGTTGCATCGGCCAGGACGCCGGCCAGCATGGCAGAGACCCGACGATCCAGATCGTCTGGAAGCCACATATGTGCCTGCCGATGTCGGCTTTGCGACCAAACCAAAGCTGGCGACGAGAATGATCGCGCGCGCGATAGCCGCGTCTATACCATTCAAGTGGATTGCCGGTGATACCGTCTACGGTGTTGGCAACATCGAACAGCAACTACGTCGGGCAGGCAAAGGCTACGTGCTTGGGGTCAGCAGCGCTCATGTGTTTCGATCCTGGGGCAAGCGACCGCCGGTCGCCGGTACGGCTGCAGACCTCGCCCGGACGCGGCGCTCATCCGACTGGAAGCGCCTGTCGGCGGGAGCCGGAACCAAGGGGCCGCGGCTGCACGATTGGTGTTATCTCGAATTGGCCGATCTCGAGGCCGAGCAGTCCAACAGTGCAAATGACGGTTTGTGGACACGCGGTCTACTGATCCGTCGTCGCATCGCCGATGATGACCTCGCCTTCTTCACCACCTGGTGCCCAGCGGGAACAGCCATTGAAACGCTGGTCGCGGTCGAAGGCCATCGATGGGCGATCGAGGACAGCTTTGAAACCGCGAAAAACGAGTTCGGGCTTGATCACAACGAAAGCAGGTCCTGGCATGGCTGGCACCGTCATGTGTCCCTGGTGATGCTCGCCTTCGCCATGATGGCCGCGATCCGACATCGCGCTAATCCGCCACCGCCCAGAAAAACGAAACGGCGCCCCCGGCAAAAGCCAAAGCATAACCACCCCACCACTGATCCGTTGGTCAATCCAGGAAATACGCCGCATTGCCATCAGACTTGCTCGAAAGCGGATTCAACCCGCACACATCATCGCATGGTCTTTCTGGCGCAGAGCTCACCAGGCTGCCGCTCAACGCGCCCACTTCAAATCAAAAAGCAACTGTAATGCTAGACGTGCGCAAGTCGGAAAGCAGACAAAGCGGACACTGAGATGATGTGAACTGCCGACTACTGCGTGGCACGAAGAATGCAGACCCTCAGCATGCTTGGGCATGCTTTCTCCCGGGCAGGTCACGTCGCAAGTTGAAGCGGTGGCTGGCCAGTGAAGTTAGCGGTGCGTGACGGGACAGGGGGCGGCGCTTGCGCGTGCGGACACCGAGAGGCCCGAGTAACGTCGCCGCTAACTTCCTTACGGTCGGCCATAGCGCGGTGGCGGTCGCCAGAATTGACGTGTGGATTAAGACCAGATGTTTGGCCCAGCGATGATGAAGAAAATGACTGGAAGACGCGTGCTTTGGTTCTGTCTCGGCCTATTGCTGACCTGCTCGGGTGTGCTGGCCGCGAGCGACGGTGTTCGTGCGGACGACAACACCCTTGTTGACAAGGTCAAGTCGACGTGGCGAGCGCAGGATGGAGAGACCTTAGAGCAAATCATCTCCGAGGTCTCGAAAGTAGCGCACTTCGTTCCAAGATCATGGGGAGTCGCTCAAGAGATAGACGGGGGCGAATGCGTTTTCTTCTCGTGGACCAGGCACCGGCACGATACACTAGGCGGGCATGCGATCACCTGGAAGGTCGCGCCCGACGGGGCAATCAAGATTGCGTCGACATATGAAAAGCCGATGGAGTTGGGTTGGCAGGCGTTCGCGCTCTCGTTGATTGTCAGTGAAATCACAGAGGACGAACGGGCCGTGAACTTTCGCTTCCTGCATGATCCGGCTGACTTCAACTTCGTCACGACCACGCAAGGCAGGCTGGGCGATCTTCCGCGGTGTGGTCGTTGTACAATCATTGACCCGGTTGGAGCAGATTACTTACCGAAGGTGGATGAGAAGCCGACCACGAAAGGGCGATTTGTGGCGGGTTCTGCTTTGGGTGAACTGCAATATTCCAGGGCCTCCTTATTTCACCCGTGGCGCAATCATCACCTTCGAGAAGCGCGAGGGAGAAGCTTGGGAGCCGCAATCCCCCTTGCCAGGCGTATCGCGGCATTTCCCCCGGGCTCTTGGTTTGATCACATAGAGCCGAAGGAACAGGAAGCGTTAGACGGCGAGCTAAAGGCGTTGGCAAATGAACGCAGAGAACAAGTTCGCGG